>NZ_AWXZ01000038.1 GCF_000496075.1 Lutibaculum baratangense AMV1 | reverse complement strand
AGTGCCTCACGGGCACTGGAAGACCACGACCTTCACTGCCGGCCTCCGTCTCGGCGGCTTCACGGCGCCGATGCTGCTCGACGGCCCGATGGGCGGGCCTGCCTTCAAGGCCTACGTCGAGCAGGTCCTCGCCCCGACGCTCAAGCCCGGCGACATCGTCGTGATGGACAACCTGCCCGCCCACAAGGTCGCCGGCATCCGGGAGGCGATCGAGGCGGCAGGCGCGACCGTCCGCTACCTCCCGCCCTACAGCCCGGATTTCAACCCCATCGAGATGGTCTTCGCCAAGCTCAAGGCGCTGCTGAACGGTGCCGCCAAGCGAACCATCACCGAACTCTGGGATGCCGTTGCCGACGCCATCGACCGCTTCACGCCCACCGAGTGCCGCAACTACTTCGCCGCGGCAGGCTATGATGCGTTCTGATGGGAAAGTGCTCTAGCTACTCGACCGTGATCCCCCGAGCCGATTTTCGTCTTTCCACCACTTCTGCTCACTGCGACTGGTTGTCTTTGCGGAGAGCAGTGTGTGCGTCGAGGACATGCCTCATGCTCGGCGCGGCGCCGCGTGGTGCGGTCGGCCACGATGGCGCGGAAGTTGCAGCGCGAGCAGGGGAAGGAGGGCGGCGAGCGGCCGCCCACCCGCGCGGCGTTGGGAGCGCGATCCGATCGACTGAATGAGATCGGCATCCCGATGAAGAGGTGTGAGAGAGATGGCGTTCGTCTACTGCGTGCGATGCAATTTCAATGATCCCGGCCGCGAGGCGGATTGGAACGACTGGTACAGCGGGCCGAAGCTCGCCCAGATGCTGCGAAAGCCGCTCTTCCTCTCGGGCCAGCGCTTCAAGGCGACCGGCCTCAACACGGCGCGGCAATATCTCGCCCTCTGGACGGTGGATTCGCCGAAGGCCTTCGAGACCGAGGAGTACACCTCGGACTGGGGCTTCTTCGAGTGGGCCCCCTACATCACCGACTGGAACCGCGATCTGTACGGGCCCCCCGCGGGCGACCCGAGCACGATGTTCGCCGCCGGGGAGGGCGACGCGCTGTACCTCATCTCGTTCGAGGATCTGTCGAGCGAGGAGGCCGAGGCCGTGCTGGCGAGGGTGGAGGGCGATCGGCCCGGCATGACGTGGCTGCGCGCCGTGGGGCTCCTCGACCAGCACTCGCCGATCCTGGGCCTGCGGCTGCTGAAGGCCGACGATCCGCGCCCGCAGATGCTCGGCGAGCCGAAGATCCAGGAGACGATCTTCGAGTCGATCTCGCACTGCGCACGCCCGGACGACGCCGAAGCGCAATAGGGCTGCGGAGGGAAGGCCGGCGGGCCCTGCTCGACGATTCGTCCGCCATCGGTGAAGTAGATATTGTTTGCGAGCTCGCGGGCGAAGCCCATCTCGTGCGTGACAATGATTCAGGTCATGCCTTCCTCCTCGGGGAGCTGGCGGATCGTGACCAGCACCTCCTTCACCGTCTCCGGGTCGAGCGCGGCGGTCACTTCGTCGAACAGCATGACGTCCGGGTTCATAGCTAGAGATCGCGTGATCGCCACGCGCTGCTGCTGGCCGCCTGACAATTCGCCTGGATACGCCGCCTCCTTCTCCGCCAGCCGAACCTTCTGAAGCAGCGCCCCTGACGCCGATGATGACGCTGCCGTGCTCCTTGATGGCCTCGGGCGTGTCGGCGGAGGCAGGATTGGCGGCGAAAGCCGTGGTTGCCAGCGACAGCGCCGCCGCAAGTGCCACAAGATACCTTGAACGCATTGAGGTGCTCGCCTTTTGTTATCTATCCAGGATACGCGAGAGGGTGCCGGTGGCGAGGCAGCCGCGGCCCGGCAGGCTCTTGGGCCTGGTCGGTGCGATCTCGACCGTGCCACGCCGCCTCAACCCGGTTCCGGCGCCCTTGTATTCCGTATACAAGGTCGGCGGCGGCTTTAACCCGCGCGAGGACCCATGCACGCAACTGTTCTGCAAACCCCGTGCCTACTTCTTCGGGAGGAGGCGATGCTGCGCAACATCGAGCGACTGCGTGAGCGGATGGCGGCGCTCGGCATCAGCCTGCGCCCTCACCTCAAGACGCCCAAATCGATCGAGATCGCCCGGCTGATGATGGCCTCGCCCGAGGGGCCGGCCACGGTGTCGACGCTGAAGGAGGCGGAGGTGTTTGCCGCCGAGGGGGTGCGCGACCTGCTCTACGCCGTCTCGATCGTGCCGAACAAGCTCGACCGTGCCGTCGTGCTGCGGAGGCAGGGCATCGACCTGAAGCTCGCGGTCGACAACGAGGAGGCCGCCGAGGCCGTGGCAGCGCGGGCGCGCGGTGAGGGCATCGAGATCCCCTGCATGATCGAGATCGATTCGGACGGTCATCGCGCGGGCGTCCATCCGACTGACGGGGAGCGCCTCGTCGCCATCGGCCGGATCCTACACGACAGCGGCGCGGGCCTCGCTGGAGTCATGGCGCATGCCGGCAGCTCCTACGGGCTCGCCGATCCTGATGCCATCGTGGCCATGGCCGAGCAGGAGCGTGCGGCGGCGGTCGGCAGCGCTTCACTCATCCGGGACGCAGGGCTTCCGTGCCCGGCGGTCAGCGTGGGATCGACGCCGACGGCGCATTTCGCCAGGGACCTCACGGGCGTCACCGAGGTCCGGGCGGGCGTCTACGTCTTCTTCGACCTCGTCATGGCCGGGATCGGCGTCTGCGGGATCGACGACATCGCGATCAGCGTCCTCGCATCGGTAGTCGGCCATCAGCGCGAGCGCGGCTGGATCCTCGTCGACGCCGGCTGGATGGCGATGTCGCGCGATCGCGGCACGGCGGGGCAGGCGGTCGACCAGGGCTATGGCCTGGTCGCTGATGTCGACGGTCGCCCCTACCCGGACCTGATCGTGAGCCAGACGAACCAGGAGCAGGGCATCGTCACCGTCCGCCCGGGGAGCGGGGCCGTCCTGCCGGAGCTCCCGGTCGGGACGAAGCTGCGCATCCTGCCGAACCACGCCTGCGC
This sequence comes from Lutibaculum baratangense AMV1, assembly GCF_000496075.1. GTDB lineage: Bacteria > Pseudomonadota > Alphaproteobacteria > Rhizobiales > Tepidamorphaceae > Lutibaculum > Lutibaculum baratangense. The sequence continues at coordinate 178,792 of NZ_AWXZ01000038.1, read as the reverse complement.
CACGGCCGCGCAGCACGACCGCTACCATGCCCTCGACGCGGACGGCGCCGTCCGGGCCGAGTGGCGCCGCTTCGGTGGCTGGTAACCGTCGGGGATTCAGATGAAGCAGCAAGGAGCGATGTCGCGATGAAGCTTTCGTCCTATGAGGAGATGTTGGCCCGGGTGGACGATCCACTGCGGGAGAGGATCGCAGCCGAGCTTCCGGAGCTCGGCGAGATCCGCGACGCGGAGCTCAAGGCGGGCTGCATCGAGGCCTGGGCGGTGGCGATCGCCAATTCGAGCTACGGCTCGATCGCCGACATTCCGCCGGCCGGCAATCCCGAGAAGATGATCCAGAAGAGCGGCGACCAGACCGATCACATCCGCGGCGTGACGCGCCTCTCGATCGTTATCGCCGACGAGATGGCGTCGTCGGCCCCCGACCTGCCGATCGACCGGGACATACTCGTCGCTGGCGGCATCTGCCACGATGTCGGCAAGCCCTGGGAGTTCGACCCGGAGAATCGCCGCCGCTGGAAGGGCGACCGCGCCCGCCACGGCCTGCCCTCGCTGCGCCATCCGACCTATGGCGCCCATATCTGCCTGATAGTCGGCCTGCCGGAGGAGGTGGCCCACATCGCAGCCGGCCACTCGGGCGAGGGTGAGCTCATGATCCGCAGCCTCGAGAACACCATCGTGCACATGGCGGATATCGGCTACTGGCAGATCATGCTGGCGGGGGGGATGATTCAGGACGGCACGATTTCCGACAAGTACAAGCGCCCCCTTTCGCTGTAAGGAGGGACCCGAAGCAAGCAAGCGGCGGCGGCGCAAGGCGCGCCGCCCGATCAGATCATCCGCCGAGCCGAAGGAGAGCGGCATAAAGATGGACTTGCCGAGCCGGACCGGTCCGCTGTTCGACCAGATCTACGACATTTTGTGGAGCCGCATCCTCTCAGGCGAGATCGGCCACGGGACGCGGGTGAGCGACCTCGAGTGGTCGAAAAAGCTCGACGTCAGCCGCACCCCCGTGCGCGAGGCGATGCGCAAGCTGCAGCAGGACGGCATCCTGCTGCCGCTCGACCGCGGCGGCTATGAGGTGCGCCGCATGGAGGCGGGCGACCTCCTCAACCTTTATCGCTGCCGGGCGGCCCTCGAGGCGCTGGCGGTCCGCGACGCGGCGACCAGGCTCGGCGAGCGCGACATCGGCAGGCTCAGGAGCCTCGTGGACGACGCGCAGACGGTGCTGGAGAGCGACGATCTCGACCGCCTGTTCGAGCTCAACACCGCGTTCCACAACATGATCCTTCAGGCCTGCGGAAACGTATATCTCGAGAGGCTCCTGAGCGATCTCCGGAGGATGATCCTGTTCGCGCGCTCCTCGCTGATGATCGCGGCGCGCGACCGCCAGCTCGGACCGGCCTACAAGGATCACCTGAACCGCGTCCAGAACGACCATCGTGAGATCCTCGAAGCCATCGTGGCGCGCGACGCGGACGCGGCGGCTGCCCGGATGGAGCGCCACCTCTTCTCCACCGGTGACGACATGGCGCAATTGGCGGTCGGGCTTCGGCGGCCCTGAGGCAGGCTTGCCTCGATGCCTCCATATGTGTATCCTGTATACAGGATACACATATGGAGGCATCGGGTGGGCAACGCGTGGATCGGCATCGACACCGGGGGGACGTTCACCGACCTCACGCTCGCGAACGTGGCGAGCGGCAGCTACTGGTTCCACAAGACACCGACCACGCCTGACGATGCCTCGAGAGGCATTCTCCAGGGCATGCGGGAGCTTCTGGAGATCGCGGAGATCGATCCCGGCGAGATCGGCTTCGTCTGCCACGGCACCACGCTCGCCACGAACGCCATCCTCGAAGGCAAGTGGGCGCGAACCGGCATGATCACCACCGCGGGTTTCCGCGACGTGATCGAGCTTGCGCGGCAGCGGCGCCCGAACTTCTTCAATCTCGACGTGCCCAAGCCGACGCCGCCGGCGTCCCGCGATCTCCGGGAGGAGGTGACGGAGCGGGTCGCGCATGACGGCAGCGTCATCGTGCCGCTCGACGAGGAGGCCGTGAGGGAGGCAGCCGCGCGCCTGAAGGCGCGCGGCTGCACCGCGGTCGCCATCTGCTTCCTGCATTCCTACGCCAACCAGGCCCACGAGGCGCGGGCGGCAGAGATCGTGCGCGAGGTCTGGCCGGACGTCTATCTCTGCACGTCGTCGGGCGTGCTGGCCGAGTTCCGCGAGTACGAGCGCTTCGCCACAACCTCCGTCAATGCGAGTCTTCTGCCGGTCATCGACACCTATCTGGAGCGCTTCGAGCGCGGCGTGAACGATCTCGGCGTCGAGCGGGAGCCGCTCATCATGCAGTCGAACGGCGGCGCGGTGTCGCCGGCCGCGGTCCGGGCGATGCCGGTCAACACCTTCTTCTCCGGCCCGGCGGGCGGGGTGATAGGCGCGGCCGGCCTCGGCACCGAAGCCGGCTTCCCGAATGTCGTGACCCTCGACATGGGCGGCACGTCGACGGACGTCGCGCTCATCCGCGACGGCATCCCCGGCAAGAAGGGCGCGCGCGACATGGCGGGATTCCCGGTGAGGACACGCACACTCGACCTGCACACGATCGGTGCCGGCGGCGGCAGCCTCGCCTGGATCGATCCGGGCGGCCTGCTCAAGGTCGGGCCGAAGAGCGCGGGCGCCATGCCGGGCCCAGCCTCCTACGGCCGCGGCGGGGAGCTGCCGACGGTGACGGACGCGAACATGGTGCTCGGCCGGCTAAACCAGTCGGCGCTGCTCGACGGCCGCATGCAGGTGTTCCCAGAGAAGGGCCTGAAGGCGATCGAGACGCGTCTCTGCGGCCCGCTCGGCCTCGACGCGGTCCGGGCGGCGGCGGGCGTCGTCGAGATCATCAACGTCAACATGATGGGGGCCGTCCGGGTCATCTCGGTCGAGCAGGGCGAGGATCCCCGCCGCTTCGCGCTCATGCCGTTCGGCGGAGCGGGGCCGCTGCACGCCTGCGACATCGCCCGCATCATCGGGATCCCCCACATCTTCGTGCCGCAGCGCCCTGGCATCCTGTCGGCGCTCGGCTTGCTCCACGCCGACACGCGCGGCGACTTCAGCCTGACCAGGCTCGCGACCGCCGAGGCCTCCTCGCTGGCCGTCCTGCAGGACGGCATCGCGCAGCTCGGCGAAAAGGCGAAGGCCTGGCTGCGCACCGAGCGCCTGCCCGCGCAGGACGCTGTCTATGAGTGGGCAGCCGACATGCGATACGTCGGGCAGAACTTCGAGCTCGCAGCGGCGCTTCCCTCCGACCGCCTCGACGAGGCGACGATCGACGGCCTCGTCGAGCAGTTCCATACGGCCCACGAGCAGGCCTACGGGTACCGGATGGGCGATCGGCCGGTCGAGATCGTCAATATACGCCTCGGCGTCGGCGTGGTCCGTCCCGTGCCCCCGCCGGATCAGGCCAAGGCCGCGCGCGGCACCCTCGACGAAGCGCTGATCGAGGTCCGGCCGGTGTGGTATCCAGATACGGACTTCACTGACACGCCGATCTACCGCCGGACGTCGCTGCCGCTCGAGACGAGCTTCGAGGGCCCGGCGGTCGTGGAGCAGATGGACGCGACAACTGTCATCCCGCCCGATGCACGCGTCTTGATCGACCGTTTCGGCAACCTCATGATCCACATCTCGATTGAAGCGAACCCGGAAGGACAGTCATGACCGCGCCGGCCGTCGATCCCATCACCGCCGAGGTCGTCTCGCGCCATCTCCTGTCGATCGCCGAGGAGATGGGCGCCACGCTAATCCGGACCTCCTTCTCGCCGAACATCAAGGAGCGGGCGGACTGCTCCACCGCCCTGTTCGACAGTCGCGGCCGGGTGATCGCCCAGGCCCAGCGCGTACCTGTCCATCTCGGCTCGATGATCGGCGCCGTCGACGCGATCCGCTCGCGCTTCCCGCTGGAGGACATCCAGCCGGGCGACATGTTCGTCGCGAACGACCCGTACAGCGGTGGCGGCTCGCACCTGCCCGACATCAACGTGATCGCTCCCGTCTTCCGGAACGGGGAGATCGTCGCCTATGTCGCCAACATCGCCCATCACGCCGATGTCGGCGGAATGGTCGCGGGCAGCGAGGCGGCGGTCTGCCGCTCGATCTTCCAGGAGGGCCTGCGCATCCCGCCCGTGCGGATCATGCGCGGCAACAAGGTCCTGAAGGACGTCCTCGACATCATCCTCTTGAACTCGCGCACGCCCGACGAGCGGGTCGGCGATCTCAACGCGCAGTTCGCCTCGAACCACACCGGCATCCGCGGCGTCGAGGCGCTGTTCGCGCGCTACGGCGACACGACGGACGCGGCGATCGACGCCTATCTGGAGTTCACCAGGCGCCGCTTCGAAACGGCGATCCGCGGTGTCGCGCCCGGCACGTATCACGCCGAAGACTTCCTCGACGGCGAGGCGGAGGGCGAGCGCGCGCGAATCGCGCTGAAGGTGACGATCGGCGACGGCCGCATGATCCTCGATTTCGAGGGCTCGGCGCCGCAGCTCACATGGGCCCGCAACATTCCGAACCAGGCGCTGATCGCCACGGTCTACACAGTCGCCAAGAGCCTGCTCGATCCCGACGTGCCGGCGAATGCCGGCTACTTCGACGCGATCGAGATCCTCGCCCCGAAGGGCTCGGTCGTCCAGCCGCAGGCGCCGGCGCCGGTCGGCTGCCGCTCGATCTCCTGCGGTGTGCTCGGCGACGCGATCGCCGCCGCACTGTCGCAGGCGATGCCCGAGAAGGCGATCGCCGGCAGCGGGCCGCATCACCTGGCCGTCTTCGCCGGGCCCGATCCGCGCAGCGGCGAGTATTTCGTGAACTACGAGACGATCGCCGGCGGCATGGGTGCGCGCGCCTATCGCGACGGGATGGACGCGGTGCGCGTGCACGCCTCAGGCGCCGCGAACCTGCCGATCGAGGCGCTCGAGCACGCCTATCCCCTGCGGCTCGAGCGCTACGCGCTGCGCGACGGATCGGGCGGCTACGGACAGTTCCGGGGTGGCACGGGCGTCGTTCGTGACTATCGGGCGCTTGCCGACGGCATCACGGTGAGCCTGTCGTCGGAGCGTCAGCACGTGCCGGCGCTGGGCCTCGCCGGTGGCGGGGACGGCGAGCGAGGCAGATTCGTGCTGGATCCCGGAACAGACGAGGAGCGGGTCCTGAAGTCGGCTGAGGCGGACATCGCGCTCGCCCGGAACCACGTTCTGTCGATCCGCACCCCCGGCAGCGGGGCCTACGGGACGCTCCAGAAGCGCGATCCAGACCTTCTTGAGCGAGACGTGCGAGAGGGGCGAATTCCCGAGAGCCTGGCGCGGCCGCGAGCCGCTTCGGCAGCGGAGTGACGATTCCGATGAGCGATCCGATTGCAGCGCTCCGCACCGAGTTTCCCGGCACGGAGGAGACGATCTATCTCGACGTCGCGGCGCGAGGATTGATCTCCCGCGGCGTGCGTGGGGTGATCGACGAGTATCTCGACCACCGCATGTTCGAGGGCGGCGACAAGGCGCAGATGTTCGCGGGCGCGGAGGCTGCGCGCGACTCCCTCGCCGGGCTGATCGGGGCCTCGCCGGAGGAGGTGGCTTTCACCAAGAACGTGTCCGACGGGATCAACGCCTTCGCCCACGCCATCGACTGGGTCGAGGGCGACAACGTGGTGATCTGCGAGGCGCTCGAGCATCCCGCCAACATCTTCCCCTGGCGCAACCTCGCGCGGCGGCGCGGCATTCGGGTGAAGCAGGTTCACGCGCATGAGGGGCGGGTGCCGCTCGAGCGGGTGATCGAGGCGATCGACGCGCGCACGCGCGTCGTCACGGTCTCGAGCGTGTCGTTCTCGCCCGGTTTCCGCTTTCCCGTCGCCGAGCTCGGCGCGATCTGCCGTGAGCGGGGCGTGCTTCTCCTGGTCGACGCGGCCCAGTCGCTCGGCATTCTCGACACCGACGTGTCGAAGCTCCATGCCGACGCCGTCGCGGTATCGACCCAGAAGGGGCTCCTGGGCCTCTACGGCGCCGGCTTCCTCTACGTCCGCAACGAAGTCGCGCAGACGCTGCAGCCCCTCTATCTCTCCCGCGCGGGCGTCGGCGGTGGCGTGCACGAGGCGTCGAGCGGCGATCTCGATGCCTTCGACTTCGCGGACGGCGCCCGCCGCTTCGACGTGGGCAACCACAATTTCTGCGCGGTTCTCGCGGTTGGCCGGTCGATCGAGGATCTGCGGGCATTGGGGATGCCCCGGGTCGAGGCGCATGCCTGTGGGCTCGCGCGCAGGCTGGCGGAAGGGCTCGAGGAGGTCGGGCTTCCCGTGTTCGGAGGAGCAGCAGCCGACGACCGGGCGCACATCGTCTCGATGGGACGCAAGCTCAGCGACGAGCACGACCGCACGGAGGACAGCGAGCTCGTGGCCCTGCACGACTTCCTCACGCGCAATCGCGTCCGCCTGACGATCAGGCGGGGCATGATGCGGTTCTCGCTGCATGTCTACAACAACGACGACGACGTCGACGAGGTGATTTCCCTCGCCAGGGCATGGCGCAGCGAGACGGCGCCTCGTGGCGGGACCCGTGGCCTGCGGCACGAGATCCAGCAGCGCGAGGCCGGATAGGGCAGGCGGGTTGTCCGCCGTGCCGCGGCTTGCGGTGTGCTCTACGGCGTGCCGATGAGGCCCGACCGGCCTCGAAGCCTCCCGAAGCCGGACGGGCCGTCTATTGCGCGGCCATGGCGGCGGCGCCTGCGAGGCGCCGGCGGTCGAGCGCAGCATGGCGCCCGGCGATGCGTCCGGAGATGAACGCCCATCCGAGATGGTGCCCGTGGCCTTCGAGCAGCAGTCCGCCCTGGCCGGCGGAGCCCGCCGCGTAGAGGCCTGGAATGATCGAGCCGTCCGTGCGCAGGACCTCGAGGCGCTCCGTCACCTTCAGGCCGCCATCGGTGAAGACGACATAGCTGCGGACCGGGCCGAGGGCGAGGTAGGGGCCGGTCTCCAGCTTCGGTCGCACGCCGCGCTCGGCGGAGTCGTTGTAGCTCTGGATCGTATCCTGCAGCGCGTCGGCTGGGACGCCCAGCTTGGTCGCGAGCGCCGCGATCGTGTCGCCCTCGTGGAAGATGTCCCTGCGCGTGCGGCGGTAGTCCTCGACATAGGCATAGGCGATCCCGGGCGCGGTCGAAACGAAATTGGGCCAAGCCGAGAATTTCGACATGAGCTCTCCGTCCATGAGGACGTAGGCCACGCCGTCGGGCTGTTTGGCCACTTCGGCGGCGGGCCCCTTCATTTCGTCAGAGAAACGATGTCCGGTCTTGTTGATTAGGAGCGCGCCGCCCTTGAGCAGATCGCCGCTCGGGCCCAGCGCGGTGGTGAGGAAGCTCATGACGAACGGGCGGAGAAGCGATTGCGGCAGGGTCTCGTAGCCCCACCGGATCATCCGCGAGACGAACGTCGAGGGCGGCAGCTTGTGCACGAGCGACTTCGCCGCCGGCGGCACGAAGCGCATGATGGGGCCGCGGACGATGTCACCGTTGAGGATCTCCGCGCCGATCTCGGTCGCCATGCGGTGGCCTTCGCCAGTGGCTGTCTCGTTTATCGCGCTGAACGCGGCGACCTCGGGCGAGGCGAGCTCGCGCTTCATCTCCGCATTGGCGCTGTAGTCGCCGCTGGCAAGCACCACGCCCGAGCGGCCGCGAAAGACGATCGCTTTGCCGTCCGGACCGGCCGCCTCGACGCCCACCACGTGGTCGCGCTCGGTGACGAAGGATCTAGCCGCCATGCCCGTGTGGATGTCGACGCCCAGGGTGCGGGCGCGGCGGCCGAGATGGAACGGGAAGGCGCGCGAGTTCGGGAGCACGTTGTGCATGCGCGGATGGCGGTGCGGCGGCTCCGGGTTCGGGCCGACGAAGACGAGGCCCATGTCCTCGAGCCAGTCGAACATCTCGGTCGTGTTGTCGACGAGAATGCGCCGTAGCGCCCGGTTGTCGCGGTTGGCGTAGGAGCCCGCGAGGATTTCGAGGTCCTCGAAATGCTCGTCGGGCGTGTCCTTGATCCCCTCGCGGCGCTGATGGGGCGAGTTCGAGACGGAGATAGAGCCTACCGACCAAGCGGTGCTGCCGCCGAGAGATTCGTTCTTCTCGAGCAGAACCACCTGCGCGCCGAAGCGAGCCGCCTCGATGGCTGCCGCGAGGCCAGCGCCGCCGCCGCCGACCACCACCACGTCCGCTGTCACGTCGGTCATGCCGTTCCCTTGTCGGTGCTTTTCAGTTCGTGGAGAGCGCCGGCCGCCTCCGGCCCGCTGCCGCCACGGCGGCGGGTGAGATAGGCGGCGCCGGCGCCGAGGATCAGGAGGCCGATGCCGCCGGCATCGGTGACGAGGCCGGGCTTGATCAGCATGCAGGAGCCGATGACGAGCGCCGCGCGGATCGCAATGTTGATGCGGCCGAGGAAGTAGCCGTGCACGCCGCCGGCGAGGAAATAGACCCCGAGGAGGGCGGTCCCCATCGCGACCGCCACCTGGAGGGCGGTGCCCTGGCCGATCAGCGCGGGGTTGTAGACTAGGAAATAGGGCACGAGGAACGCCGCGATGCCAAGCTTCACGCCGGTGAAAGCGACCTTCATCGGCGGCGCCCCGGCGATGCCGGCGGCGGTGAAGGAGGCGAGCGCGACGGGCGGCGTGATGACCGCGACGCAGGCGAAGTAGAAGACGAAGAGGTGGGCCTGGAGCGGTGCGACGCCCAGCGTGATGAGGACCGGCGCGATCACCGAAGCCGCGATGATGTAGGCCGGCGTGGTCGGCAGCCCCATGCCGAGCACGATGCTCACGCACATCGACAGGATCAGTGCGATGAGCACCACGCCGCCCGACAGCGAGATGACAATCGACGCCATCGTCTGGCCGAGGCCGGTTAGGTTGAGGACTCCGACGACGATGCCCGCCGCCGCGCAGGCGGTAGCGACCTCAAGCGAGCCGCGCGCGCCGGCGACCAGAGCCTCGTAGAGCCGCCGCGGCCCGAAGCGGGTGTGCTTGCGCACGAAGGAGACGAGGAAGACGGCGATCAGCGCGAAGAGCGCGGCGCGGATCGGGCTGACGAGCAGGACGGTGAGCGAGTAGAGCAGGACGAAGATCGGCAGCAGGAGGTGGCCGTCCGACCGCAGCACCGAGCGCGTCCTGGGCAGCTCGGCACGCGGGACGCCGCGCAGCCCCGTCTTCTGGGCCTCGAGGTCGATGCCGATGACGACGGTGGCGAAGTAGAGGAGGGCGGGGATGAGCGCCGCGAGGGCGACGGCCCAGTAGCTGATGCCCACGATGTCGGCGATGATGAAGGCGCCGGCACCCATGATCGGCGGCATGATCTGTCCGCCGGTGGAGGCCACCGCCTCGACGGCGGCCGCGAAGTGGGGCCTGTATCCGACCCGCTTCATCATCGGGATCGTCACGGCGCCGGTGCCCGCCGTGTTCGCGACGGCGCTGCCCGAGATCGTGCCGAAGAGCGCGCTGGCGAAGACGGCGACCTGCGCCGGCCCGCCACGTATCGCGCCGACGGCCGAGGTGGCGAGGCGGAGGAAGAACTCGCTCGCGCCCGAAGCCTGCAGGAAGGCGCCGAACAGAATGAAGAGGAAGATGTAAGTCGCCGAGACCTGCAGCGCCGAGGAGAAGATTCCGTCGAGGCTGTAGGTGAAGCTCACGAGGCGCTCGAAGCCGTACCCGCGATGGCCGAACGCCCCTGGCAACAGGTCGCCGAAATAGCCGTAGAGGAGGGCGGTACCCGCCACGATCGGCATCGCGATGCCGGTCATGCGGCGCGTCGCCTCCAGTGTGAGGAGGATGGCGGAGGTGCCGAAGACGAGGTCGCCGGTCGTCGGGAAGGACCCGGCGCGCATGAGCAGGGCGCGGAAATCGTAGAAGATGTAGAGGTAGGTGGCGGCCGCGAGCAGGGCGCATGCCACGTCGAGAAGCCGCAACGGAATGCTCTCGGGCTTCAGCGGCTGGAACAGGAAGACCAGGACCGTCGCGAACAGGATGTGGATCGCGGTCAGGTGCCAGGGATCGAGGACCGTCAGGCCGAGCGCCCAGACGTGATAGAGCGACATGAGCGCCGCGATCAGCCTGGCGGCCGGCTGCAGCACGAACTCGAGCGGCCCTTTCGCTTCGGGCCGGCTGATCGTCTCGTCCATGGTCCGCTCCTCGACCCCTTACTCTTTACTGGTGGTGTGCCGGGAGCCGGGAGGGGGCTCCCAGCACAGGCGTCAGCCTTCCGGCGGCAGGAGCCGCTCGGGGATCTCCGCGCCGATCTCCTCGAAGTAACGGACCGCGCCCGGGTGGAGGGGGACGGGCGAGACGCGCAGCACGTTCTTGACGTCGAAGAACTCGGCCGTGCTCGGATGCGTGACCTTCAGCGCCTCGACGTTCTCGGCCGCGATCTTGATCATCTGGTAGGCCACCTCCTCGGAAACGTCGTCGCGAACGATCGTCATGTTCCAGAAGGCGAGCGAGTTGTAGTCGGCGGGCTGGTCCTCGTAGGCGCCTTCCGGCAGCGGCTCCTGGATGAAGTAGGGATAGGCCTCTTTCAGCGTGCCGAGCTGCTCGTCTGTCAGGGCGTAGAACTTGAGGTCGTGGGTAGTCTCGAGGTCGCGGATCGGCGGCCAGGGCTGCCCGCCGATGGCGGCGATCGTGTCCACGAGCCCGTCGCGGATCTGGCCCGGAACGTCGGGCCAGCCGCTGTTGACGTACTGCGCGGGCTCCACGCCCAGCGTGGAGGCGATATTGCGTCCGATAACGTCGACCGTGCCGCCGGCGGTGCCGACGGCGACGCGCTTGCCTTCCCAGTCCTCGATGTTGTCGATGTCGCTGTCGGCCAGCGACACCATGACGTAGTAGCTCGGATACATCGCGAAGAGTGCGCGCTGATGCTGGTACTTCCGGTCGTTGTAGTCGCCGATGCCCTCCCACGACTCGTACGCGGTGGCGATGTTGACCATCGACACCTCGAGATTGCCGGCCTCGAAGAGCTTGACGTTCGGCACCTGACCGGTCGTCGCCTCGATGTTGAAGAGGGTGTCGGGAATGCCTTCCGACCACATCTTCGCGAGGGCGCCGCCCCACAGATAGTAGACGCCGCCGGACGAGCCGGTGGCGATGCTCATGCGGGTCTGCGTCCAGCCTGGTGCCGCCGTGCAGGCGAGGACGCCCGCTGCCAGCGCGGTTCTGGCGATCATCTTGTTCATTGTCGTTCTCCTCTGGTTCGGAAGGCTCTTTGCGCGAGCCCTTGATGGGCTTCTCGTTCGGGCCTCAGACGGTCTTGCGGATCGAGCTGATCCGGTTCGTCTCGTTGTCGCCGAGCGACTGCAGCAGGCTGCCGCAGTTCTCGATCTTGGGGTCGACCTTCATCGCCTCGTAGGTCAGCCAGGCCGTGGCCTGGATGGCTGAGTAGACGGGCTTGCCGAGGTCGCGCTCGAGCAGGTCGAGCACCTCCAGGGCGCGCAGCTGGGTGCAGGCGACGAACACCGCGCTCGAATCCGGCGTCGTGGTCTCCTTCACGCGCCGGTAGATCTCCTCGGGCTGGATCTTGGCGTGGTCGAACATGTCGAGCATGTCGAAGGTGGCGAGCGTGCCGACCTCGACGCCGAAGCCGCGCAGGAACTGCTTCAGTCGCTCGTTCGTAAGCTCGACGTAAGGGGTGACCACGTCGACCTTCCGGTGGCTGTTGCGCGTCATGCACTCGGCCATGGCACCGGCGGTCGTGACCGTGGGTGCGCCGGTGATTTTGGTGAGCTCCTCGCAGATCATCCGGTTCCACTCGGGGCCCTCGAAGAAGCTTCCCGAGGTGCAGCCGTAGACGACGACGTCGGGCTCGACATTGGCGATCCGCTCGGCCGCCAGACGCGCCTCCTTCTCCATGTTGCGCAGCTCTTCCGGCGTGCCGTGCCGGCCGCCGGCGATGCGGGCGGTGTGGACGGAGACGCCCTCCGGCGCCATGTGCCAGAACTCGGTCTCCATCGTCGTGTTGATCGAGGGCACCAGAAGCCCGATCCTGCCTCGCCATCCGTACATGTCGTTCTCCTTCGAGTTGGCTTGCCATCGCGGGGCCGCGCCTCGCTGGCCGTTGATCCCGGCGCCCGCCCGGAAGGGCGGGCGCGGTGGTTCAGCTCCGCCGCGTCGGGAAGCGCGAGGTCAGCACCGACACGTCCTTCAGCTCTTCGAGGCCCATGATCGTCGCCGCATAGTCCTCGACGCCCGCGGCATCGGGCCCGAGACCGAACGCCATGGCGCTCCCGAACTTCGCAATCACCGCATCCTCCCCCATCGGCGCCTCCGGAGAGCCCGGTACGAGCCGGCCGCGCGTCTCGATAGTCCCGCCGTCCTTCAGCGTGACGCGGATCTTCGAGGGTCCCATGGCGGTCGGCTCCTCATCGGGGTCCGGCGCCGCGACCACTCTCTCGGCGAGCGCCGCCACCTCCGGATCCGTGATGCGGGGCTTGGTATAGGAGTTCAGGTCCACGACACCGTCGAGCAGCGCGCGGGCGAAGCCGTAGCCGACGCTGAACTGGGCGTGGACGATGGAGTCGCGGGAGGCCTCGTAGGGCTGGCCCACGGTTTGGTAGTTCACCTGCGGCAGCCAGATCTCGACCTTCTCGACGTCGCCTGGCTTCAGCCCGTCCTCGCGCAGCGCGAAAGCCAGCGCGATCGTGGTGTGTTTGCAGCGGCAGCAGGGGAAGGGCTTGAAGGAGTAGCCACGCGTCTGCCAGACCTCGCCGAAGTCGGTGAGAAGCTCGCCCGGCCGCACCTCGCCGCGCTCCTGCAGCTTGAACAGGCCGGCATTGCCCTCGAGCGGTCGGAACGGCCCGGTCACCCCGTCGGCGGCGAGAAAGGCCGCCGTCACGGCGCCTCGCGCGGCGAAGCCTGCGCCGAGCCGCTTGGCGAGGACGCCGTCAAGCATGCTCTGGGCGCTGCCGCAGGCCTGGTGCGACGCGAGGCCGAGGGTGTTGAGAAGGCCGTCGTCGTCGAGATCGAGCAGACGCCCGGCCCCCATCGCGCCGGCCAGCACGCCGAGCGTCATCGTCGGGTGCCAGCCCTTGCCGAGCGAGTTGTAGCATGTGAAGCCGAGCCGGGCGTGCGTCTCCGCGGCGACAGTCAGGGCGAGGAGGAAGCGCCGGCCATCGATGCCGCCGATCTCCTCCGCCACCGCGAGCATCGTCGGCAGGACGACGCAGAAGCTATGGATGCGGGCGGGGTCGTGCATATCGTCGAAGTCGAGCGCATGGGCCGCCGCACCATTCGCCATGGCGGCGTGGGGCGGGGAAAGCCGCGCGCCGTCGACGAGGCTCGTGGCCGAGCCGCCCGTCTCCCAGCGCCTGAGCCTGCCGGTGATCTCGGCCAGTCCCGGCGCGCGGGACGCGCCGCCGATGACGCCCAGCGTGTCGAGCGCGAAGAGCTTGACGGTCCGGAGGACGTCGTCGGGAACGTCCTCGTATCGCAGGTCGCCCACCGCTTCGCATAAGCGACGGCTGATGCCTTCGAGGCCGTCGTTGTTTGCGGCAATGGCTGCGTGGGCGCCGGTCTGGATGTTCATGGCGTGCGATGTCCTCAGGCAGGAGCCGATGGGTTGGGAGAACCGAGAATATCTGCGATGCACTGCGTCGCCTTCAGCCCGCTCCCGGTGAGGATGGCGGCCGTCTTCGAGCCGAGAGCCGCCTCGGGCGAGGCCTGCAGGCGCGTCAGCGCGGCGCCGGCGGTCGCCGAGGTCGGCTCGACGAAGAACCCCTGCGCCATCAGGGCCTTCAGCGCCGTCGCGATCTCCTCCTCGGAGACGGTGACGATGCTGCCGCCGCTCAGCCGCACGGCGGACATTACCTCCTTCATCCGCACCGGGCGGACGGAGGCGATGCCGTCGGCGACGGTCGGCCGGGGCTCGAACCGCGTCCACTCGTCGGTACCGGCGGCCCATGCCGTGCCGAAGGCTGCGCAGTTTTCAGCCTGCACGCCATGAATACGCGGCAGCCTGTCGATGGCGCCGCAAGACAGGAGCTCGTTGAAGCCGAGCCACAGGCCGAGCACGTTGCTGCCGTATCCGAGAGGCACGACGACGTCGTCGGGGACGGAGAAGCCGAATTGCTCCCAAAGCTCGAAGGCGAGCGTCTTCGTCCCCTCGAGGAAGTAGGGCTGCCAGTTGTGGCTGGCGTAGAACATGTCCTGAGCGAGCCGGAGTGCCGCATCGGCGACGTCCTGGCGGGTGCCCTCCACATATGTCACGTCGGCACCCATGCCGACCATCTGAACGGCCTTGCCTTGCGGGATGGCGGCTGGAACGAGCACCTTGCAGCGCAGCCCGCCAGCGGCGGCGTACGCGCACATCGAGGCGCCGGCATTGCCGGAGGAATCTTCGAGGATGCTGTCGATCCCGACGCTGCGCAGGTAGCTCAGGAGGACGGAGGTGCCGCGGTCCTTGAACGAGCCGGTCGGCGCGAGATACTCGAGCTTGAACCATGTCTCGCGCCCGAGCCATTGGCTCTTCAGGAACGGCGTCCAGCCCTCGCCGAGTGTGATGGCGGTCGCGCGGTCGACCCGGATCGCGCTCGCGTAGCGCCAGATCGAGTTCTCCTCGCGGTCGATGTCGCCCGGCGAGAGGCCGTGTCCCGGCGTGAGGTTCAAGTGCGAGCCGTCGGGCGCCCGCCACATCGCCCCGTCCACCCCATAGGTTTCGCCCGTGCCCGCCGACACGTATCTCGTCTGAGCGCTCGGAACGAGAGCTTTAGCCATGGGCTTCAAGCGGCGACTCCAGCGTCGATAGATCATGTATCCTGTATCCAGCCTAGGCGCACGTTTCGCCCATGGCAAGATTGCATCGGCGGTCGCAAGACGCGGGCCAGCCGCGGCGCGCCCGCACAACGCCGGGGAACCGGCGCTTCATGTCCGTGGCGGCAACAGCCAGTGCGGACTACATGTCCGCCCCGCCGACAAAGACGCACGCGACGTGCGCGGGGCCGGGGGGCGACGGCGCCCCCAAGGGCGATCAGATCACACCTTCGCCGAGCAGCTTGTAGAGGTAGGAGCGGGAGATCCCGAGCTCCTCGGCGACCTTCTTCTTGTTGCCGTTGTAGCGGGCGAGTGCCTCGCGGATGTGCTCCCGCTCCGCCTGTGCCAAAATCTCCTTCATGGTCGTCCCTTGCGGGCGCGGGGTCGGGAGGTCGCGCATCGGGGGTGCGGGCGTTTCGGTGGGCCTGTCGCCGTAGCGGGCGAAGAGGTCGGCGGTGATCCGGTCGTTCTCGGCGAACACGAAGGCACGCTCGATCTCGTGGCGCAGCTGCCGGACATTGCCGGGCCAGGCCTGTTCCTGGAGATAGTCGAGGGCCTGATCCGTGATCTCCGGCGGCCGGCGGCGGTTCTGATCGGCGACGCGGTGCAGGAAGTGCGAGGCGAGCAGCGGAATGTCGGCGGTCCGGCTGCGCAGAGGTGGCACCTCGATGACGATCGGGGAGATGCGATAATAGAGGTCGAGCCGGAAGCGGCCCTCCGCGACCTGCGCCTGCAGGTCCCGGTTCGTCGCTGTGACGAGGCGGAAATCCACCTCGCGAGGCCGGTTGCCGCCGATCGGCTCGACGATCCTGTCCTGCAGCACGCGCAGGAGCTTGGCCTGCACCTCGAGCGGCATGTCGCCGATCTCGTCGAGGAAGATCGTGCCCTCGTCGGCCTGCTCGAACTTGCCCTTGCGGCCCTTGCGGTCGGCGCCTGTGAAGGCGCCGGGCTCGTAGCCGAAGAGCTCCGCCTCGACGAGCGTCTCGGGCAGCGTCGCCGCGTTGACCATAACGATGTGGGCGTCCCGGCGCGGGCTCAGGCGGTGGATCGCCTGGGCGACGAGCTCCTTGCCGGTGCCGCTCTCGCCGCTGATCAGGACCGAGATCTCGAGCGGGGCAACCTTGATGATTTCCTCGCGCAGCCGGCGCATCGCCGCGCTCTCGCCGAGTATGTCGTCGAGCCCGTAGCTGCGCCGCTCGACCGTCGACGCGGCGCGCCGGTAGAACTCGACCTCGCTCTCGAGGTCGCTGATGCGCCGCGACAATGCCTGGAGCTGCTCGGGGCCCTTGAACATCACCCGGCCGACCGCGCCCACGACCTCGCCGTCGCGCCGGATCGGCACCCGCGACACGACCCTGCCCTCGCCGTTCATGCGCTGGATGTCGCCGATCTCGGCCCGGCCGGACTTCACCACCTTGTCGAGGCGCGTGTTCTCGATCACCTGGCGGACCGGCTTGCCCCGCGCTTCGCCGAGCGAGATGCCGAAGAAGCGCTCGTGCACGGGAGACACGTAGACGATTCTGCCTTCCGCATCGACGACGGTCATCGCCTCGAACGGGTTCGTGACCATGTGCTCGATGATGTCGTAGGCGAAGTCGACGCTGGTGACGAAGTCGATGGTGGCGTTCGACGGCGCGCTGCGGACGATGAGGGCGTCGGCCCCGGGCAATGGCGCGGCCAGCACGATGTGGTCGGTCCCGTCGATCGTGACCGGGCGGATCCGCTTCCCGCGCGTCTCCGAAAGCCAGCGGCGGTCGGAAGCGAGCGTGCGGAACTCCTGCGACGCGGCGCAGCCGACGGCGCAGAAGATCCGGCCCTCGAGATCGGCCACCAACAGGCCCTGAAGCTCCGCGCATGTGTCGTCCAATCGATCTCTCCCTGTGCTTTCCGCCTCTGTCCGGGCGTGTCCGTGCAGTGGACACATTATTCCCCGGCTGTTGCAAGCAAGGACACCAATCTCGCCGAACGGCTGCGCCGTCGCGCCCAACTCCGGGATGGCACGGCCGTTGCACCACGGATGGAAAAGAAACGGCAGGAACGAACAGGTCAGCATGAACGACGCCACTCCCTCCCGGCTGCCGGCGCAGGATCTCCCGGACTTGCAGATCGGACGCGGCTTCGACCTGCTGGCGGGGGTGCGCGTCATCGATCTCAGCAGCTCGATCGCGGGCCCGACGGCCTCGATGCTGCTCTCTGACTTCGGGGCTGAGGTCATCAAGATCGAGCGTCCCGGGACCGGCGACGATGCCCGCGCGTGGGGGCCGCCCTTCCTTCATGGCCAGTCGCTTTGGTTCATGAGCGTCAACCGCAACAAGAAGAGCGTCACGCTCGATCCATCCTCGCCCGAGGGGCTCGAGGCGCTGCATGGGCTGATGGGGAAGGCAGATGTCGTCCTCGTCAACCAGTTGCCGCGCGTCACGGGCAAGCTCAGGATCGACGCCGACACCATTCGCACGATCCGTCCCGACATCGTCTACGTCTCGATCACGGGCTTCGGCATGGACGGCGAGCGCGCGGATTGGGGCTGCTACGACCTGATCGCCGAGGGCTATTCCGGGGTCATGGACGTGACCGGCAGCCCGGAGGGCGGGCCGCAGAAGGTCGGCGCCCCGGCAGCAGACATGCTGGCGGGACAGGATGCGGCGATGGCGACAATGGCCGCGCTGTTTTCGCGCCAGGCGACCGGCCGGGGCCGCATCGTCGACGTCGCTCTGGTCGATTCGATGACCAGGTTCATGTCCTGCCGCATCGTGCCGTATCTCGGCTCCGGCGAGGTTCCGATCCGCTCCGGCGGCACCGACAGCGTGATCGCCATCTACCAAGCCTTCGACACGGCCGACCTGCCGATTACGCTCGGCCTCGGCAATGACGGGATCTGGCGTCGCTTCTGGGCGGCCGTGGGCGACCCCGAGTTCGGCGCCAGGCCGGACTACGCCGACAATGCGCGCCGCAGAGGCCGGCGGCCGGAGATCGTGGAGCGCATCCAGCATCACCTGTCCGGTGCGCCGCGCGAGCACTGGCTCGAGGTCCTTCGCGAGGCACGAGTGCCCGTCGGCCCGATCAACCGGGTCGACGAGGTCGCGCAGGACGAGGAGTTGCGCCGTCGTGGCGTGCTCTACAACCTCGCCGACGGTGACCGATCCATTCCGCAGGTCGGCACCGGCATCCGCTTCGACGGCGCGGCCAACGTGCCGCGGGCCGCGCCGCCCGGGCTCGGCCAGCACACGGACGAGATCCTGGCGGATCTCCTGGGATATGACGCGGACAAGCTCGAGGCGCTCCGAAGCGCCGGGACGATCTGAAGGAAGTTCGATGAGCTACGAGACGATCCTCTACGAAGAAGACGGCCCCGTCGGCACGATCACGCTGAACCGGCCCGACGACGGCAACATGTTCAACCTGACCATGTGCCACGAGATACGCGATTGCATCGAAACGATCCGGCGCGAGACGCGCACCCGCGTGATCGTGCTGACTGGGGCGGGGGACAGGTTCTTCTGCATCGGCGGGCGCAAGGACGGGATGGAGGACACGATCCTCTATGCCGGCACGCTGCCGACGCTCGAGATGTACGAGGCGATCGACAAGCTGCAGAAGCCCGTGATCGCGTCGGTCAACGGCTTCGCGGTCGGGGGCGGCAATGTCCTGCAGATGGTCTGCGACTGCACCATCGCGAAGGAAAGCGCCGTCTTCCGCCAGGTCGGCCCGATGATGGGCTCCTACGACGCCGGCTACGGCACCTGGTATCTCGAGGATCTCGTCGGCAAGAAGAAGGCCAAGGAGATCTGGTACCGCAACCCGAAGATCAGCGCCGCCGAGGCGCTGTCGCTCGGGCTCGTCAACAAGGTGGTGCCAGACGATCGCCTGCAGGAGGAGACGAAGATCTTCGCCCTCGAGATCGCCGACCGCGGCGCCTTCGCGCTCGCCTCGATCAAGGCGGCCTTCAACGCCCGGCACGGCGGCGTCGGCGGTCTCTCGCGCATGGCGCACGACCTCCTGCTGCGGGCGTATCTGGAGACCGAGGAGAGCCACGAGCTCTCCGAGTCCTTCCGCGAAAAGCGCAAGCCCGACCCGACCAGGTTCGGCAGGTAGGCGTCATGCGACCCTTCCTGACCCTCCACCATCCTGAGAGCGCCCGCCGGTTCTACGAAGCGGGCGTGTGGCGGGACGAGACGCTCTATGACCTGCTCGTGAGCCATGCAGAGGCGCGGCCGGACGCGCCGGCGCTGACCAGCGGCGACGGCACGCTCAGCTGGAGCGAACTGCGCGCCTGGGTCGATGGCATCGCGGCCGACCTCAGGATCTACGGACTCGAGGGTGGCGACCGGGTCTCGGTCTGGATGTCGAACCGGATGGAGGTGGTCGCGATGCTCCTCGCCTGCTCGCGCGAGGGCTTTGCCTGCAACCCCTCCCTGCACCGCACCTACACCTGCGGCGACATCGGTACGCTCCTCTCGCGGCTCTCGGCGCGGGCGCTGCTGACCGAGCCCGGCTGGGGTGCCGACCGGGCCGACAGCGACCTCGACAGGGTGCTGGCCGGCATCTCGAGCCTCAAGGTCGTCTACACGCCCGACACCTTTCCGAAGGCCGCGCCGAACGCGACGCCGCCGGTCGGCGATCCCGACAAGGTCGTCTATCTTGCCTTCACCTCGGGCACGACCGGCGCGCCCAAATGCGTCATGCACTCCGACAACTCGCTGCTCGCCAATGCGCGCGATCTCGTCGCCGACTGGGCGCACGGCCACGACACGGTGCTCCTGACGCTGTCGCCCCTGTCGCACCATATCGCCTGGGTCGCAGTGGCGCAGTGGCTCGTGGCCGGTTGCCGGCTCGTCCTCGACGCGCCGCCCGCCGGCATGAGCCGGCTCGACTGGATCATCGAATCGGGCGCGACCTACGTGATGGGCGTGCCGACGCACGCGATGGATGTGCTCGCCGAGCAGCGGCAGCGCGGCATCGCGCGCATGGGCTCCGTCTCGGTGTTCTACATGGCGGGCTCGCCCATTCCCCCGACCACGGCGGAAGCCTTCGTCGGGCAGGGCATCAAGCCGCAGAACATCTACGGCATGACCGAGAACTCCTCGCACCAGTACACCCACCCGGACGATCCGACCGACATCGTGACGACGACCTGCGGGCGGGGCGGCAAGGCCTACGAGGTGAGGCTCTTCGCGCCCGAGGATGCCGACCGGGAGGTCGCGACGGGCGAGGTCGGCCACATTACCGGGCGGGGCGGTGCCCTGATGCTCGGCTATTTCGACGCGCAGGGGCCGACCGAACAGAGCTTCAACCGGGACGGCTGGTTCCTCTCCGGCGATCTCGGGGTGGTCGACGAGGGGGGCAACCTGAAAATCGTCGGGCGGCTCAAGGACCTCATCATCCGCGGCGGCCACAACATCTATCCGGCCAATATCGAGGCGCTGGCGCTGCGCCACGCGGCTGTCGACCGCGTCGCCTGCTTCGCCGTGCCCGACGAGCGGCTCGGCGAGCGCGTCTGCATCGCGGTCGTCGGCACGGTTCTTCCGGACGAGGTGCTCGATCACCTCGCGGCGGAGGGCCTGTCGAAGTTCGACATGCCGGAATTCTTCCTGCGCATGGAAAGCTTCCCGCTGACGCCGAGCGGCAAGATCCTGAAGCGCGAGCTCGGCGAAATGCTGAAGCGCGGCGAACTCGCTCCCGTCCCCGTGCGCTATGTCGCCAAGCCCAGGATGGACGCATGAGCGTCGAGCTGACGGAGGTCGAGGGCGTCGCAGTCGTGACGCTCGATCGACCCGAGGCCCTCAACGCGCTGAGCTTCTCGATGCTCGACGAGATCGGCGACACTCTCGATGAGGTGGCGGCGATGAAGGTCCGCGCGCTCGTTGTTACGGGCCGGGGCGAGAAAGCGTTCTGCGCGGGCGCCGACATCCCCGAGTTGCGCCACCGAGACCTCGTGACGCAGCGCCGCGGCATCGAGAAGGGCCAGCACGTCTTCGCCAGGATCCCGCGCCTGCCGATGGCCTCGGTTGCGCTCATCAACGGCTATGCGTTCGGCGGCGGTCTCGAGATGGCGCTGGCCTGCACCTTCAGGCTCGCGACCCCGAACGCGAAGATGGGGCTTCCCGAGATCAAGCTTGGCCTCATCCCAGGCTATGGCGGCACCCAGCGTCTACCGCGGGTCGTGGGTGAGGCGCGCGCGCTCGAGCTGATCATGACGGGTCGCTCGGTCGACGCCGAAGAGGCGGTGAGGATCGGCCTCGTCAACCGTATCCTCGAAGGCGATCCCCTCGCGGCCGCGCTCCAGTTCACCGGCGAGTTCACCCGCTACAGCCTGCCGGTGCTCGAGATGGCGCTAGAGGCGGTGACGCGGGCGCTCGACCTGCCGGTCCACGAGGGCCTGCGCACGGAGGCCGATCTCGCCACGCTCGCCTATCGCACCGAGGACGCGGAGGAGGGCATGGCCGCCTTCGCGGAGAAGCGGAAGCCGGATTTCCGAGATGTCTGAGGGCCAGATCGTCGTCACGGGCGGCAGCCGAGGGATCGGGGCCGCCATCGCCGTCGAGCTCGACCGGCGCGGCCGGCGGATCGCCTGCCTGTCGCGCTCGGGCGAGGCGCCGGTCGGTTACGGGCTCGCCTGCGACATGACGGACGAGGCCAAGGTCGCCGAGGCCATCGCCGCCATCGCGGCGAAGGGGCCGATCGCGGGGCTCGTGAACAATGCGGGCCATCATGTCGCCACGCCGAGCGAGAGTCTTACGGCGGAGGAGTTCGAGCGCAGCGTCAGGCTCAATGCGACGGCCGTCGTCGTCGCGTGCCGCGAGGCCTATCCGCATATCAGGGCGAATGGCGGCGGGCTGATCATCAATATCGGCTCGTTCTTCGACAAGCTGGGCGTTGCCCAGAACGTCGCTTACTGCGCGTCGAAGGCTGCGGTCGGCGCGATCACCCGCTGCCTCGCCGTCGAGTGGGCGGATGCGGGGATCAGGGTGCTCGACGTGGCGCCGGGCTATATCGACACGGACCTCAACCACGAGTTCCTCGCCCGGGACAATGTGCGGCGCTGGCTCGAAAGGCGCGTGCCCGTGAAACGGCCGGGCTCGGCCGAAGAGGTCGCTCGCCTCGTCGGCACGCTCTATTCCGAGGATATCGGCTTCCTCACGGGCGAGACGATCTACATGGACGGCGGACAGGGGATGAACCACTGATGCGGATCTTCGAGCAGCTCGAGCGCCGGCGCGGCTGGAGCGAGGACGAGCAGATGGTGCTCGACCAGGTGCGCCGCTGCGCCGCGGAGGTCATCGAGCCCAATGCCGAGCGCTTCGACCGTGAGCACGCCTTCCCGTGGGACAACGTCCACGCGATCAACGAGCTCGGCCTCAATGCGATCTTCGTGCCGGAGGAGTATGGCGGGGCGAGGATGTCCTACCGCCTCTATCTCGAGGTGGTGAAGGTGATCTCCGCCGCCTGCGCCTCGACCGGCATCATCTACGCCACGAACTTCCACAGCATGAAGCCGCTCATCGACCTGGGCACGGAGGAGCAGAAGCAGCGGCTCCTGCCGTGCATCGCGGAGGGCGGACTCGGCTCGCTCGCCATCACTGAGCCGGATGCCGGCTCCGACGCCACCGGCATGAAGACGCGCTTCACGCTCGACGGCGACGAGATCGTGGTCGACGGCGGCAAGATCTTCATCACGAACGGCGACGTGGCCGATCGCATCCTGCTGTTCGGCAAGTGGAGCGGGATCGAGGATCCGAAGAAGGCGATTTCGGTCCTCGTATTGGAGAAGGGGACGCCAGGCCTCGAGGTGGTGCGGCTGGAGGAGAAGATGGGGCACCGCGCCTCGTCGACGGCTGCTCTGGCCTTCACCGGCTGCCGCGTCCCGCGCGCGAATCTGATCGGCGAGCCGGGCGAGGGCCTGAAAATCCTGCTCTCCTCGCTCAACAAGTCGCGCCCCTCGATCGCCGCGCATGCGCTCGGCATTGCGCGCGCCGCTTTCACAGACATGGTCGAATACACCAACGAGCGCCAGCAGGGCGGGCGGCGCATCATCGACTTCCAGGGCAACCAGTTCGCCATCGCCGACATGGCGGCGGAACTCGCGTTGGCCGAGCTCTGGCTCGATTATGTCGGGGGCCTCGTCGACGACGGCGCCGACGATTTCGGCCTCGAGGCGTCGGTCGCCAAGCTGCGCGCATCCGACCTGGCGATGAAGATCTCGTCGGAGGCCGTGCAGTTGTTCGGCGGCTACGGCTATTGCGGCGACTACCGCGTCGAGCGGCTGATGCGCGACGCCAAGATCACGCAGATATGGGAGGGTGCGAACCAGATCCACCGCCAGCTCATCGGCAGGAGCTTCATCGCAAAATGACCGGGAAGATCGAGACAGTCGGCGTCTGCGGCGCCGGCGGCACCATGGGCGCCGGCATCGCCATCGTCGCGGCGCGCGCCGGCTTCCGCACCGTCGCCTGCGACGTCTCGGAAGATTCGCTCGCGCGGGCGCGTAAACAGACGGAAGGTTTCTTCGGCAAGTCCGTCGACCGCGGGAAGATGAGCGAGGCTGACCGGGACCAGGCGCTCGCGGGCTTGAGCCACACGACGCGCCTGGAGGAGCTGTCCGGCTGCGACCTGGTGATCGAGGCGATCTACGAGGACCTGCAGGCCAAGCGTGAGCTTCTCGGTCTGCTCGACGGGATCTGCGGGCACGACACGATCTTCGCCTCCAACACCTCGACCCTGTCGATCACCGAAATCGCGGCGGGCAGCCAGCGGCCGGACAAGGTCGTCGGCATGCATTTCTGCCTGCCGGCCCAGCTCATGAAGCTGATCGAGATGTCGCCGGGCCTCCTGACCTCGCCGGAGACCTTCCAGGCGGCGTGGGCGTGGACCGAGACCTGCGATCAGGTGCCGGTCGAGACGCAGGACAAGCCGGGCTTCATCCTCAACGCGCTCCTCGTGCCGTTCAACAACGACGCGATCCGGGCCGTCGAGGCCGGCGTCGCGGAACCGACGGCCATCGACGCGGCGATCAAGACCGGCCTCGGCTACAAGATGGGGCCGCTCGAGCTCGTCGACCTCGTCGGGCTCGACACCCAGCTGCGGCTCTGCGAGGCGTTCTACCCCATCACGCTCGATCCGCGCGCGGCGACGCCGCCGCTCCTGCGCCGCATGGTGGCGGCGGGGCTGCTCGGTCGCAAGGCCGGCAAGGGCTTCTACACCTACGACCGCGACGCGATGTTCGGAGGCTGATCGGATGAAGTACGCGATCATCGGGCCCGGCGAGAGCCGGTCGTTTCCAACAGGCGACGGATTTCGGCAGGCGGCCGTCGGCGAGGAGGAGGCCGACATCGTCGTGTTCCTCGGCGAGCTGGTCTCGGCCCGGCCGGACAAGGCGGCGGTGCTCGTCGAGCTCGGGACGGAATGTCTCGGCGTCCACACCGGCGAGCCCGTCGAACCGGGCTTGGAGACCGTCGTCGGCTTTGCCCGCTACCGCAACGGGCAGGACGACCCCTCGCCGCTCGTCGAGCTCGTGCGGCGGCCCGAGACGAACGACAAGGCCGTCGCGGCGGCCAGGGACATGTTCGAGGCCGCGGGCCTCACCGTCGTTGTGTGCGGCGACCAGGCGGGCCGCATCGTCGATCGCCTCGTGCGCCCGAAATACAACGCCGCCCTGCGCTTCCTCGACGAGGGGCTCGCGACGCAGAAGGACCTCGACCTCACCTGCAAGCTCGGGCTCGGCTACAGGGACGGGCCGGTGGAGCGGGTGATGCGCGGCGGTCTGACCCGGCATTTCGACGTCACGAGCGCGCTCTTTGAGGTCTACGGCACGCCCGCCTACGCCCCGGCGCGGGCGGCCGTCGTCGCGGCGGCGAGGCGCGACGGGGGGAAGGACTGATGCGGCCGCTCGAAGGCGTCTTCGTCCTCGACTTATCGACGCTCCTGCCGGGGCCTATGGCGACGCTGATGCTGGCCGAGGCCGGCGCCGAGGTCGTCAAGGTCGAGCGGCCGGGACGCGGCGAGGAAATGCGGACCTACGCGCCGAAATGGGGCCGCGACAGCGTCAACTTCGCGCTCCTCAATCGCGGTAAGAAGAGCATCGCGGTCGACCTCAAGGACCCGCCGGAGCGCGAGAGGCTGCGTCCGCTGGTCGAGCGCGCGGACGTCGTGGTCGAGCAGTTTCGCCCCGGCGTCATGGCGCGCCTCGGCCTGTCCTACGATGAGGTCCGGAAGATCAACCCGCGCGCGATCTACTGCTCGATCACCGGATACGGCCAGAGCGGCCCGAAGCGCGACGCGGCCGGGCACGATCTCAACTTCATCGGCGACACGGGGCTTCTCTCTCTGTCGATGGGGGAACTCGGGCATCCCGTGGTCCCGCCGGCATTGATCGCCGACATAGCCGGGGGCGCCTATCCCGCGGTGATGAACATCCTCCTCGCGCTCAGGGATCGCGACCGCACCGGCAGCGGCACCCATATCGACGTGGCGATGTCGGACAACCTCTTCACCTTCATGTACTGGGCGCTGGGCAACGGGCTCGCGGCCGGCGAGTGGCCCGGCAATGGCACCGATCTCGTGACCGGCGGCACGCCGCGCTACCGGCTCTATGCCACCGCCGACGCCAAGATGCTCGCCGCCGCGCCGATCGAGCAGAAATTTTGGGAGGCGTTCTGCGAGGTGGTTGGCCTGCCCGAGGGCTTGCGCGACGACGCGGTCGACCCGGCCGCGACGACGGCCGCGATCGTCGAGCGCGTGGCGGAGAAGCCGGCCGAACACTGGCGGGAGCGGTTCAGGATCGCCGATTGCTGCTGCTCCATCGTGGCGGATGTGGAAGAGGCGCTCTGCGACCCGCATTTCCGGGCGCGCGGCCTGTTCTCCCACGTTCTCGCGGGCGAGGCGGGGGCAAGGATCGCGGCGCTGCCGGTCCCCGTGGCGAACGCCTTCCGGGCGCCGCCCGGGACCGAGATCGAGGCGCCCGCTCTGGGGGCGCATAATGTGGAGTATTTTTGATGAAGGCCGTGGTCGTCCGGGAATTCGCTCCGTTCGAGGAGATCGAGGTCGGCGAGATGGAAGACCCGGTCCCGGGGCCGGGCGAGGTCGTCATCGACGTGGCCGCGGCCGAGGCGAACTATCCCGACATTCTCGCCATCGAAGGGCGCTACCAGATCAAGCCGCCCAGGCCGTTCTCTCCAGGCAAGTGCGCAGCGGGCCGAATCTCCGCCGTGGGCGAAGGCGTTTCGGGCCTCGCGCCGGGTGACGCCGTGGCGGCGCAGGTCGAGTACGGCGCCTATGCTGAAAAGCTGAAAGTGAAGGCCGAGCACGTCTTCCCACTGCCCCAAGGTCTCGCCTTCGAGACGGCCGCGGCGCTCGGCCTCGTCTACCAGACGGCCTGGTTCGCCCTGAAGGAGCGGGCCGGCTTCAAGCAAGGCGAGACCGTCCTCGTTCTCGGCGCCTCGGGCGGCATCGGCGTCGCCAGCGTCCAGCTCGCCAAGGCGCTCGGCGCAGGCAGAGTGATCGCCGGCACGCTCGGCGAGGCCAATGCGGAGGTCGCTCGCAATGCCGGGGCCGACGCGGTGATCGACCTCGGGGCAGAGAACCTGCGCGACACGCTGCGCGACGAGGTTCAGAAAGCAACCGATGGCCACGGGGCCGACATCGTCATCGACCCGGTTGGCGGCGAGGTGACGACGGCGGCCCTGCGCGCCATGGCATGGTGCGGGCGGCTTGTCGTCATTGGCTTCGCCAGCGGCGAGGTTCCGGCGATCAAGGCGAACTACCTCCTCGTCAAGAACATCGCCGCGAGCGGGCTGCAATGGTCGGACTACCGCGACCGTGACCCCGCGAAGATGGGCGAGGCGCAGGCCGAGATCTTCGCGCTGAAGCAGGCGGGCAAGATCGACCCGTATGTCAGCGCCGTCCTGCCGCTTGCGGACTTCAAGGACGCGCTGCGCGCCCTGAGGGACGGGAAGGCACAGGGCAAGATCATCCTGCAGGTCGGGAGCTGAGGTCCTTCGCGTCGCGGGGCTTTGTCGGGAAGGATCGGACATGGACCAGAGTAGCGGCGTGAATCTGGCCGTCGACGGGGATGTGGCGGTTTTGCGGGCGGCCGGTGGCGCCGCGCCCGTCTTCGGAGCGGACGTCCGCGCCGCGCTGATCGGCGGGCTGCGCGCGGCGCTCCTGCGGCCGGACGTGCGCGCGATCGTCCTGGCGATCCCCGAAGGCAGCGCCATGATGGGGGCGGACGAGGGGGAGATCGAGGAGGCCTGCAAGGCGCCGACGCTGATGGACCTGCAGGCGGAGGTCGAGGATGCGGCCAAGCCGGTCGTGGCCGCCCTCTCGGGCAGCGTCCTCGGAGCGGGCTTCGAGTTCGCGCTCGCCTGCCACGGCCGTGTCGCCTCGAAGACGGCGCGCCTTGGATTACCTCATGCGAAGTTCGGGATGATGCCTCTCGGTGGCGCGATCCAGCGCCTGTCGCGGCTGGCGGGAATCCGGGTCACGCTCGACATGGTCCTGTCAGGGACGGCGATCGATGCGGCGGCGGCGGAAGAGGCCGGCATCGTCGACTGGGTCGTGGAGGACGATCTCACGGCCGCCGCCTCGGCCTTCGCCCACTGCATAGCCGAGGGGGAGCAGGCGTCACGACGGGCAGGCGATCTCGACGTCCCGGATCGCGACGAGAAGCAGGACATCCTGTCCGGGGCGATCAGGACGCACGGGCGGAAGCTGCGCGGGACGAGGCAGCTCGAGCTCACACTTTCAGCCCTCAGAGTAGCGGCGGAGACGCCGTTCGATGAGGGGCTGGCGACCGAGACGGAGCTCTCCCTCGAGCTCGCGCGAGGCGCGGAGGCGTCGGCGCGGCGCCACGTGGCCCGGGCTGAGCGCGAAACGTGGCGCATCCCGGACATCCCGGCCGAGACCGAGACGCTGCCGGTCGAGCGCGTCGGCATCGTCGGCGCCGGCACGATGGGCGGCGGCATCGCGATGAACTTCCTGAACACCGGGCTCCCGGTGACGATCGTCGAGACACGGCAGGAGGCGCTCGACCGCGGCGTTTCGGTGATCCGGCGCAACTACGACGGCTCGGCCAGGAAGGGCCGCATGTCGCAGGACGACGTCGAGGTGCGCATGCGTCTCCTGACCGGCACTCTGGCGCTCGAGGATCTCGCCTCCTGCGACCTCGTTATCGAGGCCGTCTTCGAGAACATGGAGGTGAAGAAGGAGATCTTCGGCAGGCTCGACGCGATCGTCCGGCCGGATGCGATCCTCGCCTCCAACACCTCCTATCTCGACGTCGACGAGATCGCCCGCGCGACGAGCCGCCCAGAGCGCGTGCTGGGCCTGCACTTCTTCTCCCCCGCCAACATCATGCGTCTGCTCGAGGTGGTGCGTGCGGAAAAGACGTCGAAGCCGGTCCTCGCAACGACGATGCAGCTCGCCCGGCGCATCGGGAAAGTCGGCGTGATGGTCGGCGTCTGTTTCGGCTTCGTCGGCAACCGCATGCTGGCGCAGCGCCAGCGCGAGGCGACCAAGCTGATCCTTGAGGGCGCGATGCCCTGGGATGTCGACCGCGTGCTCTACGATTTCGGCCTGCCTATGGGCCCCTTCGCCATGTCCGACCTCGCCGGCCTCGACCTTGGATGGTCGCGCGAGACGTCGAAAGGCGAGACGGTCAAGGAGATCCTGTGCGAGATGGATCGCCGCGGCCAGAAGACCGGCGCAGGGTTCTACGATTACGACGAGAACCGCAAGGCGGTCCCCTCGAAGGTCACGGAGACGGTGATCCTCGACCTCGCCGAGCGCCGCGGCATGGCGCGCCGGGAGATCGCGGACGAGGAGATCCTGAAGCGCTGCATCTATCCGATGATCAACGAGGGCGCGAAGATCCTCGATGAGGGCAAGGCGATCCGCGCGTCCGACATCGACGTCGTGTGGATCAATGGCTACGGGTGGCCAGCCCATCGCGGCGGCCCGATGTATTATGGCGACCGGATCGGGCTCGATGAGGTGCTGGAGACTATGCGCCGTTTCGAGGCGACGCAGGGCGAGGATTTCAGGCCGGCGCCACTGCTCGAGCGGCTGGTCCGCGAGGGCCGGGGCTTCGGCGATCTCTGAGCGCATGCGACCGGCCGGGCGATCAGCGCCGCCGGCCGCGTCTCGTTCCGCTCACGGAATGATGCGTGACCCGCGGAAGTGGTTGAACAGCTTAAGGAACATCGCGCGCGTGTCGATCGTCTCGTAGAAGCCGAAACGCCGGAGCTTGCTCGTGTCCGACATGATGTCCCATGCCGGGCGGAACAGGAAGTCGCCGTAGGACCAGACGACGAGATCGGAATAGGGGCGGGTGGCGAGGCCGTGCTCGCGTGCCAGCGAGTCCCAGATCTCCTCCATTTGCGGCATCGTCTGGGCCAGGCTGATCGTGCGCACGGGCCCCGTCTCCATCTCGAAGAACCGCGCGAAGATCGGCCATTCGCGCTCCCAGCGAATGAGGTCGCCATTCGTGACGTTGAAGGCCTGGTTGCGGCAGGCCGGCGTCGTCGACATCCAGTGTATGGCGCGGGCGAGGAGGCCCGCATCCGTGCACTGGTAGACGGCGTGGAAGTTCTGCGGTGTGCCGGGGAAGCAGAGTGGCAGGCCGAGGCGCCGGTTGATCGTCGCGTAGACGGCGATGAGAAGCGACATGCTGCGTGCGATGCGCAGGTCCGGGTCGCAGACGCCGTGCGGCCGGCTGGCGCTCCAGGTGAAGCCGTGGCGGGCGCCGTAGTCGATCGCAAGGTCTTCCTGGTCGTAGTAGAAGTTGCGCTGCAGCGCGCGGTGGTCGTCCTCCCGCGCGGGCGTCGGGTAGGCTCCGAGCTGCGAGCCGTAGTATTTGGAGCCCTGGACGAGGTGGATGTGCTCCAGCTTCTGTCCGGTCTCGAGCGCGGCGTCGAGGACGTGGGCGACGATCGCCGTGTTCACGTCGACCGGCTCCGGCCGCTCGGTCGAATGGTCGAAGCGGGCGGCGTTGTAGACATGCGTGACGTCTCGCAGCCCCGAGAAAACCGCCCGGCAGGCGTCGGCGTCCTGCAGGTCGGCCGATATCATCGTGATCCCGGGCGGCCCGTCGGAGGCGCGCCTCGATAGCCCCACGATCTGCTCGAAGTCGCCCGACGCGACGAGCGTCTCGCCGAGCCGGCGACCGACCACGCCAGTGATACCGGTGACCACGGCCGTCCTCATCTCCACGCGCCCCTCCATCTTTTCTGGTTGCCGTCCGGCCGAGCAGGAAGCGTGCCATCGGCCGCCCTGCGGCGCGGGGGGAGGGGCCTGCAGGCGCCGGGCGCCGGGGCGGGCTCCGGATTGACTGCTGCGGAAACAGTGTCGTCGAGACGGACACGAAATGTCCGGACCCGCTCCTACTGGGCCCGACCGGCCGCGCCGGGACTGACTGGCGCGCTCCTTGCTTTTGGGTCCCTGCAGAACAAGACCGCAAGCCGCCGGCGAATGCGGATCCAGATGGGAGAGAAACATGCGTTGGACATTGCCACGGGGGCTTCTTGCCGCCACCCTGCTGCTCGCCGCCTCGCTTCCGGCGACCGCCGCCAATCTTCGGATCGCGAGCCAGATGTCGATGACGGGGCAGCCGCTCGCCCACGCGCAGATCTTCGCGCGCAAGGTCGAGGAGCGCTTCCCCGGCGAATTCGACTTCCGCCTCTATCCGAGCGCCCAGCTCGGCGACGAGCGGGCCATCATCAGCAACATCAAGGTCGGCTCCCTCGAGATGGCGGCGATCGGCTCTGGCCCGCTCGCGCTCGAAGGCAAGCTCGGCGTCTTCGACCTGCCGTTCCTGTTCAAGAGCTGGGGCCACGCTCAGCGCGCCCTGACCGGCGAGTTCGGCAAGGAGGCCGCGCAGCTCCTCGAGGAAAACCAGAACATGGTCGTTCTCGGGATCTACGGCCTCGACTTCCGCCACGTGGTGAGCAAGCCGCGCCCGCTCGCCGTGCCCGTCGACTTCGAGGGCATGAAGCTGCGCGTCATCGGCAGCGAGTACCGCACCGAAGCCTTCAGCCTGCTCGGCGCCAACCCGGTGCCGGTGTCGTGGTCGGAGGTCTTCACCGCCCTGCAGACCGGCGTCGCCGACGCGGCTGAGTCGACCTATGCGGGCTTCTACGAGGAGAATCTCTTCGAGGCCGCCAACTACCTCAGCAAGACCAACCACGTCTTCGGCCCGACCTTCCTGCTGATGTCCAAGGCCGCGTTCGGCCAGTTGACGGAAGAGCAGCAGACCGCGTTCCGCGAGATCGCACGCGAGATGTCCGACGAGGCCTTCGCCAAGTCGCAGGAGATCAGCAACAGCTCTCTCGCTGAGCTCGAGAAGACGATGGAGGTCAACGACGTCGATATCGAGGCGCTCCAGGCCAAGGTGCAGCCGCTCTACGAGAAATACGCCGATAGCGAGGGCGACGAGTGGGTCGAGCTGATCAGGGCCGCCGAAACGGAATGACGCATGTCCTCCGGGCCCTGCGCCTGATCGACGAGGCGATCGCGGCTCTGGCCGCGATCGTCGTCGGCGGGACGGCGGTGATCACCGTGCTCGCGGTCTTCTACCGCTACGTGATGAACGCGGCGCTTCCCTGGCCGGAAGAGGTGGCGGGCTATCTCCTGGTGTGGCTGACCTTCAGCGGCGGATACTTGGCCTTCAGGCAGCGCGCCCATATCAGCTTCAGCCTGCTGGTCGAGAAGATGCCGGAACGTGCGCAGCGGGTGGTCGGGCTCTTCAACGACCTGATCCTGGCGGCGCTCCTCGTCTTCATGACGGTCTACAGCTACCGCATGCTCTCACTGCTCGGCGGCGAGCGCCTTATGGCCTCCGGACTGCCCCAGGGTATCTTCATGGTGTCGCTCCTCATCTTCAGCGTCGGCGGGCTGATACACCTCGTCGTCTACCGGTTCGAACCGCCCCCGGAGCGCGAGCCATGACCGAGTGGCTCGTCGTCGGAACGCTCCTCCTGCTGATCGCGCTCAACATGCCCATCGGGATCGCCCTGATGGTCTCGGCACTCGTGGCGATGCTCGCCTCCGGCATGCCGCTCATGATGTTCCCGATCCAGATGTTCTTCGGGACGAACAGCTTTCCGCTTCTCGCGATCCCGCTGTTCATCCTGATGGGCGAGCTCATGGGGGTGACGCTCGTCGCCGCGCGGCTGATCGATCTCGCCTACGCCCTTGTCGGCTGGATGCGCGGCGGCCTCGGCCACGTGAACGTCGTCAACAGCATGTTCATGGCGGAGATGAGCGGGTCTGGCGTGGCAGACGCCGCCATGAGCAGCAAGATCTTCGTGCCGGAGATGGAGCGCAAGGGCTACCCGCGCAGCTACGCGGCCGCCATCACGGCGACGAGCGCGGCACTCGGGATCATCATCCCGCCATCCATCCCGATGGTCCTGTTCGGCGTCACGAGCAACGTCTCGATCCGTGACCTCTTCATCGCCGGGATCGTGCCGGGGGTGATTCTCGGGGCCGCGTTCATGATCGTCAATCACATCTTCGCGCGCCGGGAGAACTTCCCGCGGGAACGGCGCTTCGAGCTGTCCTACCTGCTCACCGCGCTGAAGGGCGCGATCATCCCGCTCTTCATCCCGGTGCTCGTGGTGGGAGGCATGATCCTCGGCATCTTCACGCCGACTGAAGCCTCCGCGGTGGGCGTGCTTGTCGCCCTGTTCTTCGGGGTCATCGTCTCGCGCGCCCTGACGCCGCGGGTGCTCTGGGGCGCGCTCAGGGCGACGGCCATCCAGTCCTCCGTCGTGATGATGCTGGTCGCGGGCTCGGCCGTGCTCGGGCAGTACCTCGCCAACGAGCAGATCCCGCAGGCCGTCGCGGCGGGTATCGGGGCGATCACCGATAATCCCTACCTGCTCCTCCTGCTGGTCAACATCTTCCTGCTCGTCCTTGGCATGTTCCTGCACGCGACGGCTGCGATCATCATCGTGGTGCCGGTGCTCATGCCGCTGGTGCCGCAGATGGGCATCGACCCCGTCCATTTCGGGGTGATCGTCTGTCTCAACCTGGCGATCGGGCAGCAGACGCCGCCGGTGGCATCGATCCTCCTCACCGTCTGCTCCATCGCGAACCTACGGATCGAGCAGGTCCTGAGATACGGCAAGTGGTTCATCCTCTCGATGTTCGTGGTTCTGATCATCGTGAGCTACATGCCGGCAACGACCGCCTTGTTCCGCTGAACCCTCGACCCGTTGAACCCTTGCCCCGCGGCCATGCCGCCGGGCCCCCATGAGGAGACGAGATGGCTGCGCGTGGATTGCTGATGGACGTTGTCGAGGGAAGCGAGCCGCCGGCGAGCGGCGGAGCGGGCTCGAGCGACGCGATCGTGCAGTGCTGGCGGGGAGGCGTCGTTGACCGAGCGACGCGCGCGGCGCGCGCGGGCTCGGTCTGCGCCATGACGCTCGTTGACCTACCTGTCCCGGCCGGAAGGGACGACCAGGAGGCGCCGCGGGCGGCCCTGGCCAGCTGGGACCTAGAGCAGATTGTGCCCTCCGACGAGCCGTCGCCCCACGACGCGCGGGGCCTCGTCATCGTCTCGATGGACGTCGACCCGGCCGTCGAGGACGAGTTCAACGACTGGTACACGACCGAGCACATCCCGCTGCTGCGGCAGGTCGAGGGCGTGCTGACGGCGCGGCGCTTCCGGGCGAGCCGGGGCGCGCCGAAATACGTCTCCATCTACCACCTCGACGATGCGGCCCGCTACGCGAGCCCGGTCTGGCTGGCGGCCAACAAGACGCCCTGGATGAGGCGCATGCGCCGATTCCAGCAGAACCGGACGTATTTCATTTTCGATGAGCGCCTCGCGACGTAGGCGGACGATCGACATGCCTGCCGCGAAGGGGAGGGAAGAGGCAATGAAGACGGCGCTGATCGCGGGAGCGACGGGAGCGACGGGACGGGACCTGGCCGAGCGGCTCGCCCGGGATCCGGAATGGCAGGCGATCGCGCTCGCGCGCAAGCCGGCCGAGCTGCCCGGCGCCCGCTTTGTCTCCGTCGACCTGACCGACGAGGCCGACAGCCGCGCAAAGCTCGGTCAGCTGGAGGAGGTCACCCACATCTTCTACACCGCGCGCTTCGACCACACGCCGAACCAGCCGGAGCCGGTCGAGCGCAACCTGGTCATGCTGAGAAACGTGGTGGAGTCCGTCGAGCCCGTCGCGAGAAACCTCGCCCATGTCCACATCGTCCAGGGCACGAAATATTACGGATCGCATCTCGGTGCCTTCAGGACGCCCGCCAAGGAGACCGACCCGCGCTGCATCCAGGATGTCTTCTACTACGCCCAGGAGGATTACATCGTCGAGCGTCAGTGCGGCAAGGACTGGGCCTGGTCGACGAGCCGGCCCCACGGCATCTGCCACGCCGTGCCGCAGGAGCCTCGAAACCTCGTCCTGCTGACCGCCGTCTATGCCCTCATATGCAAGGAGCTCGGCCTGCCGCTAACCTTCCCCGGCACCCCCGAGAGCTACGACGCGCTGTTCCAGTGCTCGAGCACCGGGCTCCTCGTGTCCGGCATGCTGTGGGCTTCGGAGACGCCCGCCTGCGCCAGCCAGTCCTTCAACATGGTCAATGGCGACTTCATCCGCTGGAGCAATCTGTGGCCGCTCCTGGCGGAGCATTTCGGCCTGGAGCCCGGGCCGGTGAAGACGGTCCGGCTGTCCGAGGCGATGGCCAACAAAGGACCCGTCTGGGACGAGATCGTGCGCCGCCACAACCTGGTGTCGCCTCCGTTCGAGGATCTGTTGGTCTGGGGCTACGGCGACTACGTGTTCCGCTGTGGCTGGGACATCATGTCGTCGATGAACAAGGCGAGGGGGCACGGCTTCACCGAGTCCCTCGACACCGAGGCGGAGTTCTTCCGGCTCTTCGACGTGTTCCGCGAACGCCGCCTCATCCCGGCCTGACCGGCGCCAGCCCCGCAGCAAGGTGGTATCAGATGGACAACATCCTTCGCCGCAGCCGCTCCTGGACGGGTCTCGTGTTCGTCGCGCTCGGCGTAATCGGTCTCTGGGACGGATACCGTCTCGCCACCGCGCTACGCACGACGGTCTCGTTCGACCAGGTGGGGCCGGGCGGCTATCTCATTGGGATCAGTCTCGGCCTCGTCCTCGCCGGTCTCGCGGCGATCCTCGTTGAGTGGCGCTACGGCATAGGCGAGGCGAGGCAGGCCGAGCCGGGCCTGCGCTGGCGGATGCCGGTGCTCGCGGCGGCCTTCGCGCTCTACGGCGTGCTCATGACGACGGGCGGCTACCCGGTCGCGACATTCGCCTTCTTCATGGTGGCCTATGCGGTGACGGGCGTGCGCCCGTGGCACCGGGTCCTCCTCGCGGCCTTCCTCTCCTTCGTCGCGCTTCAGCTCGTCTTCATCGTCTTCGCGGACATGCCGCTGCCGATGGGGCCCCTGCGACTGCCCGGCCTGTAGCCCGGGCGGACGCCGTGTGTGCGCGGCGAAGGCAGCCGGCCGCGCTAGGTGAGGCAGGAGCCTCTGGCATGAGCCGCTGGCACGAGCCTTGCTGACACCTGAATGCTGGCGAAGCCTGAAGCAACGGACGGTCGCGACGGTCCCACGAGGCCGGGGGAGGAAAGACTGATGACGCTTGTCCGCTCGATCGGCGACGGCAGGGCGATGAGTGTGCCGACGAGGGTGCCGCAGCTCGCCGGGCCTGTGCCGTCGGGATGCGGCGCGCCCGCGCTCCGCGGGCGCGAACGCCGGCAGGCAGGGATGCCCAGCGCATGATGGAAGTCGGATTTCTCGAGGGGCTGGCAGCCGCGCTGACGCTGACCAATCTCGGCTACGCGCTCGCCGGCTGCCTTCTCGGCACGATGGTCGGGGTCCTGCCGGGGCTGGGGCCGTCCTCGGCGATGGCGATCCTCCTGCCGTCCGCGATCTACCTGCCGCCCGAGGGCTCGATCATCGTCCTCGCGGCGATCTATTACGGCGCGATGTATGGCGGGTCGACCACCGCGATCCTAATGAACATCCCAGGCGAGGTCGCCTCCGTCGTCACCACGATCGACGGCTTCGCGATGACGAAGGACGGGCGCGCCGGGCAGGCGCTCGCCATCTCGGCGGTCGGATCGTTCATCGCCGGGATCGGCGGCACCGTGGCGATCGCGCTGATCGGGCCGGCCGTGGCAGGGCTGGCGCTCGCCTTCGGGCCGCCCGAATATTTCGGCCTCGTCACGTTCAGCATGATTGCGCTCGTCAGCTTCAGCGGCAACTCCCTCGTCAAGGGCATCGCCATGGGGCTCGCGGGCATGTGGCTCGCCTCGCTCGGCACCGACCCGCTGACGGGCGCCCAACGCATGAACTTCGGGTCGATCGACCTGATGCGCGGCTTCGATCTCGTGCCCGTGCTGGTTGGCCTCTTCGGCGTCGCCGAGGTCTTCCTCACCGCGCAGGAGGAGATCAAGCAGATCTACACTGGCAAGCTCGGGCGGTGGTGGAGCATGCTGCCGCGTGGCAAGGAGCTCGCTCGCGGCATGACCGCCAGCCTGCGCGGCACGCTGTCGGGCTTCGTCCTCGGCATCCTGCCCGGTATGCTGCCGGCACTCACGGCCTACCTCGCCTACGACCTGGAGCGGCGCATCTCCCGCACGCCGGAGCGCTTCGGCAACGGCGCGATCGAGGGCGTCGCCGCTCCCGAAGCCGCCAACAACGCGACAGCGATGGGCGGCTTCATCCCGCTCCTCTCCCTCGGCGTGCCCACGAGCCCAGCGCTCGCGATCATGCTCGGCGCGCTGATGATCAACGGCGTCCAGCCCGGCCCCGCCCTGTTCGGCCAGCACGCGCTGATGACCTGGACGGTCATCGCCAGCATGCTCATCGCCAACGCGGTGCTCCTGTTCCTCAACCTGCCGCTGGTCGGCCTCTGGGCGCGGCTGAGCCTGGTGCCCTACCGGATCCTCGGCCCCATCATCCTGGCGGTTTGCCTCGTCGGCGCCTTCGCCCCGCGCAACTCCATGTTCGACGTGTGGACGGCGCTCGGCTTCGGGCTCATCGGCTATGCCATGCGCAAAGGCGACTGGCCCGCCGCGCCGCTGATCCTGGGGTTCCTGCTCGGGCCGCTGCTCGAGCAGTCGCTCCGGCAGTCGCTGTCGATATCGGGCGGCTCGCTCTCGATCTTCTTCGAGCGTTCCGTCGCCTTCGGCTTTCTCCTCGCCGCCTGCCTGCTGCTGGCGCTGATCACCTACTTCAAGTCGCGCTCGCTCCAGGTGGCGAAGCTGATCGAGGAGAGCAACGCGGAGGTCTAAGGGGCCATCAAGGGCCCCGGGCCTCCGCCACACCCGCGGACCGACAGACCGGCCGCGACAACAAGGGGAGGATCATATGTTCAAACGTTGGATATTGTCGGTCGGAGCCGTTCTGGCCGTCGCGGTGCCAGGCGCCGCGTTCGCCCAGCGCGACTATCCGAGCCGTCCGATCGAGATCATCGTGCCGTTCTCGCCCGGCGGCTCGACCGGGCTCACCGCCCGGGCGGTCGGGACCGCTCTCGAGAAGCACTGGGACAATCCCGTGCGGGTAGTGAACAAGCCGGGCGGCAACACCGTGCCGGCCGTGCAGGAGGTCATGCAGGCCAATCCCGACGGCTACACCGTCCTCGCGGACTCTCCGGCCTCGGCCTCGATGCTCGAGGTCGTCGTCCCGACCCTGCCCTTCGAGGTGCTGGAGCGCTCGTTCCTTGGGATGATCGCCCAGACGCCGATGATCTTCGTCGTGCCGTCCAACTCACCCTTCGAGACGCTCGAGCAGGCGGTCGACGCGCTTAAGGAGGATCCCTCGAGCTTCTCCTGGACGTCGCTCGGCGGCGCGGGCGCGCAGGACTACACCTTCCGGCAGCTCTTCAAGTCGGTCGGCGTCGATGTCGCCAACACCCGTCCCGTCGCCTCGAAAGGCGGCTCCGAGGCGGTTACCATGACGGCGGGCGGGAACGTCATGCTGGGCGCAGGCTCCTGGAGCGCGATCGCCCCGCTCGAGTCGGCGGGCAATCTGCGCGTCCTGGCGGTGGCGGCGCCTGAGCGGCACCCGGGCCTTCCCGATGCGCCGACGACGGCGGAATCCGGCTTCCCCGGCGTGGAGATCCTGTTCTGGTTCGCCATCTCCGGCCCGGCCGGCCTTCCCGACGAGGTGGTGTCGGAATGGAGCGAGGCGCTCGAGGCCGTGACGCAGGACCCCGAGCTCCTGGCGACGCTGAGGAACATCGGCATGGTCCCTTATTTCCACGCTGCCGGCGAGATGCGTGACATGGTCACGAGCGAGAAGGCGGTGGTCGAGGATCTCTGGGCAGTGAAATGACCGGAAAATGCCAGGGCGGCACACCACCCGCCCCCGGCGAACTCGCGGAGCTCACGGGCTCCGCGACGTCGCGGCCGGGCGTTCTCTTCGTCTGGACCGACATTCCCGGTGAGGACGAAGACGACTTCAACGAATGGTACAACCGCGAGCATGTCCGCGACCGCGTCCTGCGCGTGCCGGGCTTCCGTCGGGCCAGACGCTTCGTGGCGCTCGATCCGGGCCCGCGATACCTCGCCGTCTACCTGACGGCGTCAACCGCGGTCCTGTCCTCTGAGGCCTATCTCGCGATCGTCAAGGAGCCCGATCCATCCAGCCGGCGCTTCATTCCGCGCTTCCACAACACGATGCGCGTTGTCGCGGAGGTGATGGCCGCTGCCGGCGAGGGCGAAGGAGGCTTCCTGCGTCTCGTCACGCTCGCGCTCGACGCCGATCGTGCGGCGGAGCTGGACGATTGGATTGCCGGTGCACTGCTGCCGGGTGAGGTTCAGCGGCCGCGAATGGTCGCGGCGTCTTACCTGTCGCGCGCCGTCGCGGCGGAAGGCGTGTCGCGCAACAACCACCTGCGCTCCGGTGACTCATCCTTCGAGCGCGCCCTGCTCTTCGAGGCGACGACCGAGGAGGCGGCCCGCGCGTCCTGGCGCGCGAGCGAGAGCGAGGCGGCCGCGCAGCTCGGCGCCACGGTAACTGCGTCGGCGACCCTGCAGATGGTGTTCGGGCTCTCCCGCGAGGGGGAGGCGCGACCCTGATGGCCGACATGCGGCTCCACGGCTCCCTGACCTCGCCCTATGTGCGCAAGGTGAGAATCGTGATCGCCGAGACAGGGCTCGATTGCCACTTTGTGGTGACCGACGTGTGGGCGCCAGACAACGGGATCGAGCGGCTCAATCCGCTCGGCAGGGTCCCGGTGCTCGAGATCGATGGGCTCGAGCCGCTCTTCGATTCCTTCACGATCCTCGAGCATCTCGACCGTTGCCACGGGCTGGGCCTCCTGCGCGCGGGCGACGAGCGCGACGAGGCGATGCGGTGGCATGCGCTCGGCCACGGCGTCATCGATGCGGTGGTCGCGCGGCTGCTCGAGCTTCGCCGTCCGCCCGAGCTCAGAAGCGCCGACCGCATGGCTCGCGAGGAGGAGCGGGTCGCCCGCACCCTCGCGGCCATGGAGCGGATGGTGAAGACTGGCGGCGAGCTCTTCCCCGACAGGATCGGCCTCGCCGAGGTCACCGTCGCGACGGCGCTGCAATATGTGGACTTCCGGTTCCGGCACGAATGGCGGGAGTACGCGCCCGAACTTGCAGCGGTGGGGGATCGGGGCTCCATACTCTCCACCATGCCAGCCTAGCCGCTCGACCTCGCTTGGTGCCTGCCTGTCTCGCCAGACCTTCCATGACGGTCTCGAGGTCGCAGCCAACTACGCCGCAAACGAGGGGCTGCTATCTAGACGGCACCTAATGCTGCATCGGCCCGCCCGCGCGCCGGCGGCGAGTGGGCAGCGGGAAAACCGCCCTCAAGATAGTTGTCTCTCTGCTACTCCTTTCGAGGTCCGGCGCGTCCGCCAATTCTAGTGGAAATTGGACAGCCGCTTCCTGACAATCATCAGAACTGGAGGAGGCCTTACGGCTTCTGTGAAGACTGTCCTCCGCTCAGCCGGCTTCGGGTTGCCGATACCCCGCGGGGCGCGGTTTGTTCTTCGGCCTCTGCCGCGGTTCGACGATTGTCTGGCGCATGAATGCGCGGCGGGAGAGGTAGTCGAGGGCCTGGCTGGTGGAGTCGACCTGGTCATCATGGCGGCCGTTCGGGAACGCCAGAAGCTCGTTCAACCATTCGGCGAGCCACGGTGCGTCCTTCGGCACGTGAACCTGGCCGGATTCGAAGCGGGCGGACTGCGCGAGGAAGCGCGCCTCCTTGTCGAGGCGGGGCCGCACGAGGACCGGGCGGCAGTCGCGTGACCGCCTCAGGTCCTGGCCGATCGCGCGACCGATATCGGCGTCCTCGATGATCGTCTGGTCGAGCTGCCAGCGGTGATGGATCTCGTTGATCCTGCGCCGGAGGTCGGGTGCTTCGAAGCGACCGCGGATGCGGTCGAGCAGGTAGAAGTCGAGCCCCTTGGCACCCCAGACGGTGCCGACGGAGTAGTCGGCATCATCGGAGAGGGTCGAGGCGGTGTCCCAGCTCGCGATCCTGAAGTCGAACGAGGTGGGGGCGGTGTCGTAGCTGCGCAGCCACTCGCGGCGGATGACGTTTCCTTCCGGCGGCACCGGCGCCTGCTGATACTGCGATGAGAAGAGCAGGCTTCCCTGCGCGCGGCGGATGCCTTCGAGGATGTCGAGCGGCTCACGCTCCTCCTGCAGCACCTCGCCGGCCCGCCGGAGGTAGAAGTCGTCTGGATCATCGCTCAGCCGGTAGACCTTGTCCTCGGTCTCGATCGCCGGGATCGACACCACTTCCCAGTCGTCCTTCTCCATGACGTGGCCCACGAGGTCATCCTCGTGCAGGCGTTGCATGATGATGACGATCGCACCCATGGTCTTGTCGTTGAGGCGGGTGTAGAGCGTGTTGTCGTAGGCCTCGTTGACCCGGCGACGCTCGGCGAGCGACAGCGCGTCGGTCGCCTTGATCGGGTCGTCGATGACGATGAGGTCAGCGCCGCGCCCGAGGATCGAGCCCTGCATGCCGGCGGCAAAGCGATAGCCGTACTGCGTCGTGACGAGTTCCATGTTGCGCGGGCGCGAGGCGAGCTGCAGGCGCGGGAACAGCTCGCGGTACCATGGGCTGTCGATCAGCGTGCGGCAGTCGATGGAGAGTTTCCGGGCGAGATCGTCGGCATAGGAGACGCAGATCATCCGCTTCGCCGGATCTCTGCCCATGAGCCAGGCGGTGAAGCCGACCGCGACGGTGATCGACTTCATCGAGCGCGGCGGAACGTTGATGATCAGCCTGCGGATCTCGCCCCGCTCGACGCGCTGGAGCTGCCAGCACAGATGGTCGATGTGCCAGTTGTGGCGATAGGGCGTTCCGGGCTCGAGCGTCCGGAACGCCTTCTCGACGAACACGGAGAGGTCCTGCCGCAGGAGGGCTCGCAGCAGGCGGGCGCGGTCACTCATCGAGCCGCTCCTCCTCCGGCCGGTCCGGCCCGTCACCGACGACGGTGCCACGGCCTGGTCCACGCCGCCGGCCGGACATCACCCGCTCCAGGAGCTCGACATCCTCGTCCGGCAGTTCCTCGCCCCGCTCCTCACCGACCCCGCTGTACCGTTCGTAGCGGTCGAGGAGATCGCGGATTGCCCGCAGGTCGCCGCGCAGCCCTTCCTGCACCTGCTTCTTGAGCAGAGCCTCCACGAGGGTGACACTGCGCTGACGTCCGTTCTCGGTCAGCTCGATCTCGCTCGCGAGGACCTCGGTGATCAGCGTCTTGAAGTTCTTGGCGTCCTTCCTGCGACCGCCGGGATTGCCGCTCTGACCGGGCCTGAAGCGGGTATGCTTCGGCGGACGGCCCCGCCCGACATCATAGTCGGGCGAGGTCGTCTTCTTCTTCTGCGCCATGATCAGTCACTCCGTCAGGCCGCAGCACGCATGCGCTGCCGCATGCGGATCCTCGGAGCAGTGGCGTCGACCGGCGGTGACGCATCGGACGATGGCTTCGGCTCCTCGCCCTGGCGCTGCGCGGCGACCTCGGCGAAGCTCTGTTCGGTCGCCTCGTGGCGTGCGGTCTCGCCCGACCAGCTCTCCCAGCGGCGGATGGGGACGTCGACATAATGCGGGTCGAGTTCGATCACTCTGGCCCGGCGGCCCGTCTTCGCGCAGGCGATGATCGTCGTGCCGGAGCCGGAGAAGCAGTCGAGGACGATGTCGTTGCGGTTCGAGACGTCGCGGATCGCGTCCGCGACGAGGGCGACCGGCTTCGGCGTCGGGTGGAGCTTCAGCTCCTTCCTGAGGCTCCTCGCCCCTGGGTACTTCCAGACATTGGTGCGGTTGCGGCCGAACTTGCCGAGCTGGACGTTGTTGATGTGCGGTGCGCCCGGCACCTTGAACACGAAGCCGAGCTCGTGCTGGCTTCTCAGGAGCGAGCCCATCGCGCCTGCGCCCTTGTCCCAAACGACCAGGTTCTTGAGCTCCAGAGCGGTCGTTCTGCCGGCCGCGAGCATCTCGTTCATGTGACGCCAGTCCATGAAGGCGAACTGTATGGCGCCGGGGAGGGAGGAGACAGCCGCCTGCTTCATCCAGTCGGTGTTGAAGGCGGTGAACTCTTCCTCGCTCCACTCGCCGACTCCCATCACGAACTCCCCGTGCCACCCGCTCTTCGAGACGTGCTTCGTCACCGACACGTTGTAGGGCGCGTCGTGGATGCCCATTGCCGCTCGCTCGTCCCCTAGCAGGGCGGCATGGACGCTCCTGCTGCGGGCATCGCCGCAGACGATGCGGTGTGCGCCGAGCACCCAGACGTCGCCGATGCGCGACACGGTCGGACTCGCTTCATCGGCCACCGGTGCGTCATGGTCAGCATCTCCGTCGCCGACGGCCAGGGCTGCCGCGCCACCGTCGCTCAGCTGGTCAATCTCGGGGGATTCGAAGCCGGTGATCGTGAGATCGAAGGAGAGGTCGAGCTTCAGGTCGAGCTCGAGCAGGTCCCGGAACTCCAGAGCGAGCATCTCGCGGTCCCAACCAGCGAGCTCGGCGAGTCGGTTGTCGGCGATCCGCAAAGCGCGCTTCTGCGCGTCGTCCAGGTGCTCGATCTGGACGACCGGGACCGTTGGCATCTCCAGAAGCCGGGCTGCCGCGAGCCTGCCGTGTCCGGCAATCAGCTCGCCCTGCTCGTCGACGACGAGCGGGCTGACCATGCCGAAGGCGCGGATCGACTCCGCGATCTGCTGGATCTGGCGCTTCGAGTGTGAGCGCGGATTGCGCTCGTACGCCTTCAGTTCGCCGATCGGCACATACTCGATGACGATCTGCAGATCGCGATAAAGCGCGAAGGCGGCTTCGGTGGAAGGGGAGAGGGAGGTATCGCGCTTCTTGGGCATGACAGTACCTTGAGCATGAGATGACCACACAGCCGGAAACTGTTCCGGCGGAGCCCGAGCCACCAGGCTCGGGAAGGTCGTCTGCAAATGCTCCCAAAGGTGCTGCTGCGTGACGATTGGGGACCAAGATCATGCTTCGCCGGGGAAGTCAACCAGCTTCTTCAAGGCGCCGTCGTTCCGCTGGACGGCCTACCTGGCACGTTTTTCCCTGCAGATTTCCCTCAGAACAGGGAAAACGGAGAGCGGTTCGCAGCAGACTGCCGCCCCAGCCACCCAGCCTCGGCGATTTCCCCAAGGCATGCCAGTGGCTGTCGAGCGATCCCGGCATATCCTGGACTTTGTGGCTCCCTCGCAGTGGGTTTCACCCGTCTTGCGCCGGTTCAGCGGTGGTCGCCTTTCCTGCTGGGGCCGGATCCGGCGCGGAACGCGCCAGTGCAGCCGACGGTTGGACCGGCGAGGCTTGCAATGGGTGGCGCAGCATCTACCCTGACGCGGGAGGTCGTCGGAGGCCTCGCCGGCACGTCCCCCCGAAATTCGATTCAGGCCATCAGATGAGCAGCTTTTCCCGATCGCAGATCGTGCGCAAACCCGTGGCCGTGACACGCGGCGGCGTCGTCGCCGCACAGCACGTGCAGGCCGCCGAGATCGGCGCCAGGGTGCTTCACGAGGGCGGCGACGCGGTCGACGCGGCGGTGGCGGTGTCGTTCGCGATGGGCGTGGTCGAGCCGTGGATGAGTGGTCCGGCGGGCGGCGGCGCGATGATGGTCTGGCGGGCCGACGAGGCGAAGCCGCACGCCGTGTTCTACGGCATG
This sequence comes from Lutibaculum baratangense AMV1, assembly GCF_000496075.1. Classification (GTDB taxonomy): domain Bacteria; phylum Pseudomonadota; class Alphaproteobacteria; order Rhizobiales; family Tepidamorphaceae; genus Lutibaculum; species Lutibaculum baratangense. Next base: position 134,843 of record NZ_AWXZ01000038.1, on the reverse strand, counting down.
CGGTCGCCCTCGGGCCTCGACCCGCGCGATTTCCCTCTCTCCGGCCAGGGCCAGGCCTCCGACCTCTTCCCCTGGAAGGCCGTGGTCGACGACCGCAACGTGCACGGCGCGACGGCGGTCGCGGTGCCGGGCCTCGTCGACGGCATCGGCATCGCCCACGGGCGCTGGGGCCGGATGCCGTGGCGCGAGCTGCTTCAGCCGGCGGTGGCGCTGGCGAAGCGGGGCCTGCATGTCGACTGGTACGCGGCGCTCTTGATCGCCTCGGCGACCCGCATCCTGGCGAAGGACCGCGACGCGGCGGCGCTGTTCCTCGAGGACGGCCAGTGGCCGACGATCGCCGGCTGGACGGCGCTCGCCGAGAAGCGCCTCGACATGTCTCGCATGGCCGACACGCTCGCCGTCCTGGCCGAGCGCGGGCACCGCGAGCTCTATGACGGCGAGATCGGCGAGGCGCTGGCCGGCGACGTGCAGGCGAAGGGCGGCTCGCTCGCCTTCGCCGACCTCAACGCCTACCGCGCCGAGATCCAGACGCCGCTGAGCATCTCCTATCGCGACGCGCAGGTGCACGTGCCGCCGGCGCTGACGGCCGGGCCGACCCTTGCCGACGCGCTGGCCGGCATGGAGGCGCTCTTCGAACCGGGGGGGCGACCTGAAGAAGGCGCCTTCGCGGCCTATGCCGACGCGCTGTCGGCCGCCTATGAGCGGCGGCTTTCGGGCATGGGCGACGAGAACGAGAGCGGGAAGGCGCCCGCCTCGACGACCCACTTCTCGGTGATCGACCGGCACGGCAACATGGCGGCGGTGACGCAGACGCTGTTGTCGAGCTTCGGCTCCCGCGTCGTCTCGCCCTCGACGGGGCTGCTCCTCAACAACGGCGTCATGTGGTTCGACCCCGAGCCCGGCAAGCCGAACTCGCTCGCGCCGGACAAGCGCTGCCTGATGAATGTCTGCCCGGCGATCGGCGAGAAGGGCGATCGCCGCTTCGCGGTCGGCGCGTCCGGCGGCCGCAAGATCCTGCCGGCGGTGACGCAGCTCTCGTCCTTCCTGCTCGATTTCGACATGAGCCTCGAGGACGCGTTCCACCACCCGCGCATCGACATGAGCGGCGGTGCGACCGTGATCGCCGACGAGACGCTGGCCCCATCCGTGATCGAGGCCCTCCGGGCGCAGCGCGAGGTGGTGACGACGAGGCGCACCGTCTTCCCCTACGCCTTCGCGTGCCCGGCGGCCGTGATGCGCGAGGGCGGCCTCAACATGGGCGCGACCGAGATCATGTCGCCTTGGGGCGACGCGGTCGCCGAGGCCTGACGATCCGGCTCAGCCCGTCGCGGGCCGCGCCGCCCAGGCCTCGATCTCGCAGAGATATTCGGGCCTGATGAGGCGGGCGACATAGGCGAACATGGTGGCCGGCGGATCGTCGTTGTGGAAGGCCCGCCACGCCGCGACGTAGCGGTCCATGTCGATCTCTTCGGCGAGCCAGATGTTGATCTTGAAGACTGACGAGACGTCGAGCCCCTCGCTCTCGAGGATGCGCTCGATGTTCTTCAGGGCGTTCTCCAGCTGCTCCTCGACGGTTGCCGGAAGATTGCCGTCGAGGTCGACGCCGACCTGCCCGGCGATCGCGAGGATGTCGTGGCCGGCGGGAATGACGCTCAGGTGCCTGTAGCGCCCGATCGGGGGCGCGAGGTTGCCGGGGTTCTTCTTCTCGATCGTCATGCGGGCACGTCCTTCGGCCGGGCGGCGGGGTTTCTCACGAAGCAGGCGGCGCGCGTTCCCTCTCCCGTCGGCGCGAGGACCGGGCGCACGTCCTTGCAGCGGACCTCCGAGATCGGGCAGCGCGTCACGAAGGGGCAGCCCTTCGGCGGGTCGATCGGGCTCGGCAGGTCGCCCTGCAGGACCATCGGCTCGCGCGCCCGCTGCGCCTTCGGATCGGGCAGCGGAATGGCGCTCAGGAGCGCCTCCGTATACGGGTGCACCGGCCGGTCGAAGACGGCGTCGGCCGGCCCGTCCTCGGCTATCGTGCCGAGATACATGACGACGACGCGGTCGGCGATGTGCCTCACGACGGACAGGTCGTGCGAGATGAAGAGATAGGAGAAGCCGAACTCGGTCTGCAGGCGCATCAGGAGGTTGAGGATCTGCGAGCGGATCGACACGTCGAGCGCCGACACCGCCTCGTCGCAGACGATGAGCTTCGGCGAGGTCGCGAGCGAGCGGGCGATGACGACGCGCTGGCGCTGGCCGCCCGAGAGCTCGTTGGGGTAGCGGCGGGCCTGCTCCGGGTTCAGCCCGACGATCCGGAGAAGCTCTGCGACGCGCGCCTTCCGCGTCTTCCTCTCGACGCCCTGGATGATCAGCGGCTCACCGACGGAATGCTCGATCGTGAGCTTCGGGTTCAGCGCCGAGACGGGGTCCTGGAAGATCACCTGCATGTCGCGGCGCAGGCGCGCGCGCTCGCTTCTGTCGAGCGACAGGAGGTCCTGCCCCTCGAAGACGATGCGGCCGCCGCTCGCCTCGACGAGACCGAGGATCGCGTTGCCGGCGGTCGACTTGCCGCAGCCGGACTCGCCGACGAGCGCGACGGTCTCGCCGCGGCCGATCTCGATGTCGAAGCCGTCGACCGCCTTGACGGTGCCGGTCTGGCCGCCGAGCCAGCCGCCGCGCACCGGGAAGTGGACCTTCAGGCCCTCGACCTTGAGGAGGGGCTCGCTCATCCGATCCGCTCCAGTTCGTCCATGTGCCAGCATGCCGAGCGATGCCCCTCGGTCACGGGAATGAGCGGCGGCATCTCGGCACAGTCCTCGCGCGCCAGCGGGCAGCGGGTGCGGAAGCGGCAGCCCGACGGCCACTGCGAGACGTCGGGCACCGTGCCCTCGATCGCCTTCAGCTCCTCCTTCCGCGCGCCCGTCATGCGCGGGATCGTCTGGAGCAGAAGCTTCGTGTAGGGGTGGCTCGGCCGCTCGAAGAGCTCGAAGACCGGCGCCGTCTCGACGATCCGGCCGCCATACATGACGCAGACGCGGTCGGCGATGTCGGCGACGACCCCCATGTCATGGGTAATGATGAGGATCGCCGTGTCGCGCTCCTGCCGCAGCGCCTTCATGAGCCGCAGGATCTGCGCCTGGATCGTGACGTCGAGCGCGGTCGTCGGCTCGTCGGCGATCAGGAGGCGCGGGTTCGAGATCAGCGCCGAGGCGATCATCACGCGCTGGCACATGCCGCCCGACAATTCCGCCGGCAGCTGCCTCGCCCTTTGGTCGGGCTGCGGGATGCCGACATGGGCGAGCATCTCGACCGCTTGCCGTGACGCGTCTCCGCGCGAGGCGTGGCCGTGCACGATCAGGCTCTCCGCCACCTGGTCGCCGACCGGCACGAGCGGGTTCAGCGAGGCGACGGGCTCCTGGAAGATCATCGACAGGCGCTCGCCGCGAATGGCGCGCATCTGCCGCTCGCTCTTGCCCAGCAGGTCCTCTCCGTCGAGCAGGACTTCGCCCCCGGTGGCTCTGGCGGCGCCGGGCAGGAGCCCCATGATCGACAGGGCGGTGAGGCTCTTGCCGGATCCCGATTCCCCTACGAGCGCCACAACCTCGCCCGGCATGACGTCGAGCGAAACGCGGTCGACCACCGCCCGGCCGCCGATCTCGGTGACGAGGTCGCGGACGGACAGGACGGGGCGCCGGTCTTCGACCTCAGCCATCGGCCGGCGCTCCGATCGCGACGCCGGCCCAGGGGTTCGTCTGGTGCGCCATGCCGGAGTTCAGCCCCGAGGTGCCGTCGCGCCGGACGGCCGAGGGCACCGCGAAGTTCACGGGGTAGAGCGTGTCGGCGACGAGCTCCACGGGAAACTCCTGCGCGATCCTCGCGCCGAAATCGGGCGGGGCGTCGCGGTTGACCTTGATCGTCGGACTGCTCGCGTCGAGGCGCGGCGTCAGGAAGGCCTCTTCGAGGCTCATGCCGAAGTCGATCACGTAAGACAGGATCTGCAGGACGGTCGGGAAGATCATCCGTCCCCCCGCGGCGCCGAGCGCGACTTGCGGCCGGCCTTCCTCCATCAGGATCGCCGGGCACATATTGGCGAGGGGTTGCGCGGCGGGCGAGATCGAGTTCGGCATGTTGCGGCGTGGATCGAACCACATCATGCCGTTGTTCATGAGTATGCCCGACTGCGGCAGCACGACCTTCGAGCCGAAGCGCGACAGGAGCGTGTTCGTCAGCGCCACCATGTTCCCGTCGCGGTCGACGACGGAGAGATGGCTCGTGCAGTCGCCGCCGGCGCCGGCATGGCCCATCTGGTTCAGGCGCTCGCGATAGGAGGCGCGACACGCCGAGGCGTAGGCGAGCGCCGCGTCGGCATCGGGCGTCTCGCCCGGCTGCCAGCCCTTCTCCATCATTTCCAAGGCGCGAAGCAGGCTCGGGCCACCGCTCAGGCCCGGCATCACGGCGACGTCGCGCCCGCGATACGTGCCGTAGAGTGCCGTGTCCCACCTGGCAGAATACGAAGCGAGATCATCGAGGCTCGCGGTCGAGCCGCCGTCGCGAAGCTCGCGGACGAGGATCTCGGCCGTCTCGCCCTCGTAGAAGTCGCGTGCGCCGTGCTCCTGCAGCCTGCTCAGCAGCGCCGCCTGGCCGGGCATCGGCAGGTGGCTTTCTCCCGCCCCGGCCGAGAGCGGCGGCTCGCCGTTCGCAAGGAAGAGCCCTGCCGACGCGGGGAAGCGCTTCAGGCCGCGCGCCTCGATCGCGATGCAGAGCGAGGAGAACCAGTCGATCACCATGCCGCGCTCGGCGAAGCGGATGGCGGGCTCGCACGCTTCACCCCAGGAGATCGTGCCGTGGCGGTCGAGCGCCTGCGCCAGGCCGTCGATCGTGCCGGGGATGCAGATCGAGGAATAGCCGGAGATGTTGCGGTCGCCCTCGACGGCCGGCCAGTCGAACCAGTCACCGTCCTTTCCGCCGGCCAGAGGATAGTCCTCCGGGTCGAGAGCCGCGGGCGCGCGGACGTTGAAGTCGAGCGCCTCGACCGCGCCTGTCCCGCCGTCGGCATGAAGCAGGAACCCGCCGCCGCCGATGCCCGACAACCACGGCTCGACGGTGGCGAGAACTAGGGCGGTGACGACGGCCGCGTCCGTCGCGTTGCCGCCTGCGGCGAGAACCTCCGCGCCGGCCGTGGCCGCCTCCATGTTCTGGGCGGCGACGAGGCCGTGTTCGGAGGAGACCTCGCCGCGATGGATCGTCCAGGTCTGCATCATCCGATCCAGGCGGGGTGGCCTTCGAGCCCCTGCGGCACGGTCGGGTCGACGACGAATTTCTCCTTCTGCGTCCGCTCGTGATGCTCGGCCACTTCGGACACGGTCGCCCACCAGACGCTCTTCTCCGCCGTGATCCGGGTCAGAAGCTTCTCGAGCATGGCGATGCGCTGGGCGCGGCCGGAGATCCAGTCGTGGATCGTCAGCATGAAGAGCGAGCCGTAGCGGTGGATGACCTCCCACTCGTCGAGCCAGCCGTCGAGCAGCGGCCCCGGCGCGGCAGGTGGCGCGAGGTCGACCCCGCCGCCGAGGAACTTGAAGTAGATGGCGTCGTCGAGCGTCCACTGCACCGGCACCTCGGTGACGCCGTCGACGGTGTAGGGGTGGTCGTAGCCCATGAGCGAGGAATCGTAGAAGCCGAGACGCTTCACCTCCTGAAGCATATGCGGCGTCATCTCCCAGGCGGGCGAGCGGAAGCCCTTCGGCCGCCGGCCGGTCTGTTTTTCGAAGAGCGCGATCGAGGCTTCGAGCGCATGGGTGAAGCCTTCGTCGGAGAGGTCGTTCGCGAGCTCGTGGAAATAGCCGTGCAGGCCGACCTCGTGGCCCTTCTCGGTCAGGAGCGGCAGGAGCTCGGGATAGTCCTCCGCGACCTTGCCGGGGACGAAGAATGTGCCCTTGATGCCGAAGCGATCGTAGAGGTCGAGGATCCGGTAGATGCCGACGCGCGGGCCGAAGCGCCGCTGCTCGAGATGCGACATGAGCTGCGGCATGCCCTTCCGGTTGATCCAGAAATGCGGGCTGTGCGCGTCGAGATCGACCGTCAGGCAGGCCGCGCTCTTGAACTCTTCCGGCCAGGTGTAGCTGTCATGTGCCATCGCGGGGGCCTCCTTCAGAGCGGGTGCTTCTTGTCCTGGTAGACCTCGAGCGAGCCGATCGAGTTGCCACCGTCCACCGTCAGCGTCGCACCGGTAACGTACTCGGCTGCGCTGGAGGCGAGGTACAGAACCGCCGGGCCGAGATCCGACGCCTTCGACTCGCGCCCGAGCGGGACCGCCGCCGTCACGCGCTTCACGTGCTCCTCGGCGAGCTGGCTCACGGTCGAGCCCGCGCCGAAGCCGGGCTCCAGCGCGTTCACGCGGATGCCGAACTCGGCGAGCTCGATCGCGAGCCCCTTCGTCAGCCGGTCGAGCGCCGTCTTCGACGTGCAATAGGGCACCACCGTGCGGCGCATCTTGCGCGAGGCGCCCGACGAGATGTTGACGATCGAGCCCTTCACGCCCTTCGCGATCATCTGCTTCGCGAAGCCGACAGACAGCACGAAGGGCGCGCGCAGATTCACGTCGAAAATGCGGTCCCAGTCGGCGACGTCGATGTCGAGCAGGAAGCCGCTGGGGTAGATGCCCGCATTGTTGACGACGACGTCGGCCGCGCCGAAGCGCTCGCCCACGGCGTCGATCAGCGCCTTCATCGAGGCGTCGTCCGTCAGGTCGGCGGCATGGGCGAAGCTGCCCTCGGGCAGCTCCATCTCGCCCAAGAGGCCTTCTAGCTCGCCCTGGTCGCGGTCGGTCAGGCAGACCTTGGCGCCCTCGGCCGCGAAGGCCTCCGCGAACCGCCTGCCGTAGAGGCCGGCCGCGCCGGTCACGACGACCGACTTGCCGCGGAACTCACCCTCGAAATTCATCACGCATCACCTCGACTTGGGGTCCAGCCGGTCACGCAGCGCGTCGCCGATGAGATTGACCGACAGGATCAGAAGGAACAGGCACAGGCCGGGGAAGGTCGCGATCCAGAAGGCGGTCGCGACGTAGTTGCGACCGACGCTCAGCATCGCCCCCCAGCTCGCCGTCGGCGGCTGGACGCCGAGCCCGAGGAAGGAGAGCCCGGCCTCGAACAGCACCATCAGGCCGAATTCGAGCGTCGCCACGACGGTGAGCGGGCCGATAATGTTGGGCAAAATGTGCAGGAACAGGATGCGGCCGGGCCCCGCGCCCATGAACTTCGCGATGCGGACATAGGGCATGTTCGCGACCGACAGGGTCTGGCCGTAGGCGACGCGGGCGTAGCGCGGCCAGCGCGTCAGCGCGAGGACGATGACGACGTTGATGAAACCGGGCCCGAGCACCGCCACCGTGATGATCGCGAGCAGGATGGCCGGCACCGACAGGAAGATGTCGACGACGCGCATGACGATCGTCTCGAACCAGCCCCGGAAATAGCCGGCCGCCATGCCGAGCACGCTGCCCACGACGCTCGACAGGACGACGGAGAGGAGCGCCACCGACAGCGAGATGCGGGCGCCGTAGATGATGCGGCTCAGAAGGTCGCGGCCGAGCTCGTCCGAGCCGAGGAGGTAAAGGACGTTGCGTGCCTCGGTGCCCGGGGGCTTCAGGCGGCCGAGCAGGTTCTGGGTGTTCGGGTCGTGGGGCGCGATCCACGGCGCGAAGACCGCGACCACGACGAAGGCCAGGAAGATCGCGACGAACGGCCAGACCCCGACACGCACCTTCCGCCGGCGCGGCTTCGTCGCCACCACGGGCTCGGCCGCGCTCATGGCCGGCTCCCGTCGAGCCGGATGCGCGGATCGACCACGCTGTAGAGGATGTCGGCGGTGAAGTTCAGCGCGATCGTGACGAAGGCACCGATGAGCACGATGCCCTGGACGACGAGGAAATCGCGGCTGACGATCGACTGAACGGTCAGGAGGCCGAGTCCCGGCCAGGCGAAGACGGTCTCGACGATGACCGCGCCGGCGAGGAGCTGCGAGATCTCGAGCGCCGCCACGGATATGACGGGAATGGCGGCGTTCCGCGCGAGGTGGCGCCAGAAGAGCCGCGGGGTCGCGACGCCCCGCGCACGGGCGGAGCGCACGTAGTCCTTCGACAGCTCGTCGAGCATCGCCGTGCGCGTGACGCGGGCGAAGGTCGCCATCGACAGGAGCCCGAGCGCGAAGGACGGCAGGATCAGGTTCTCGATGCCCCCGGCGCCCGAGGGAGGCAGCCAGCCGAGCCAGACGGCAAAGAACAGGATGAAGAGGATGCCGCTCCAGAAGGTCGGCATCGACTGGGATGCGAAGACGAAGCCGGTCAGGAGCTTCGTCGCCGGCCGGTCGCGCCACAACGCCATCACGACGCCCAGCGGAACCCCGAGGCCGAAGGAGACGAGGAGCGCGCCGCCGGCGAGCTGCAGCGTGTAGGGCAGCCGCGAGGCGATGATCGTCGTGACGGGGATGCGCTGCACGTAGGAGCGGCCGAAGTCGAACTGCGCGATGTCCCTGAGGAAGCTCATGTACTGGACGATGATCGGCTGATCGAGCCCGAGCGAGCGGCGCATCGCCTCGATGTCGGCCTGGGTCGCCGTCTCCGGCACGAGCAGATAGGTCGGATCGCCGGTGAGACGCTGGATGAAGAACACCAGCGTCATCACCCCGAAGATCGCGATCAGGGCCTGGCCGAGCCTGCGGAGAATGAAGAGAACCATCGCTCAGCCAGGCCCTTGTCCGATCATTCGCCCTGCCAGCTCATCCGGTTGAGGAAGAGGCTCTCATTGGCGGTCGGCGTCCATTGCAGCCCGTCGCGCGCACCGTAGATGATCGCGGCCTGGTAGAGCGGCAGGATGGCGACGTCGTCCCTCACGATCCGGTGCGCCTTCTCGTAAGCGGCGAGCCGCGTCGCCTCGTCGAGCGAGGAGCGGCCCTCCTCGAGCAGCGCGTCCATCTCCGTGTTCTGGTAGCGCGACCAGTTGGAGGAGGAGTGCAGCAGCGGATACATGATGCCGTCCGCATCCTGGCAGGCGCACGACCAGCGGCCGAAGCTGATCTGCGGCCGATCCGCGAGCGGCCCCTGCGCCTTTTGCAGGTAGGTCGCCATGTCGGTGAGGTCGATCGAGACGTTCAGCCCGACCTCCGACAGCATCTGCTGCACCGCCTGCACGATGCGCTGGTCGAAGACCGGCGAGGTGGCGAACCGGATCTCCGTGCCTCCGGCGCCAGCCTGTTCGATCAACTCCTTCGCCTGCTCGGGGTCGTAAGGGTAGGCCTCGATACCGTCGACCCAGCCGAAATGGGCGGGGGAGGCGAGCTCGCCCACGACCTGTTCGCCGCCCGCGAGCAGACCCTCGACGATGCCTTCCTTGTCGATCGCCAGCGCCACCGCCTTGCGGGCCTGCGGATCGTCGAAGGGCGGCTTGGTCGTGTTGAGGCCGAGGAAGGCGACGCGCTCGGTCTGCACGATGAGCGGCTTCACGCCCGGCGACGTCTCGAGCTGGCGCGCCTGGTCGGAATCGAGCGTGACGACGAGATCCGCCGTCCCGGCCTGCAGATCGGCCATGCGCGTCGAGGCGTCTGGCACCGCGCGGAAGACGGCGGTCTCGAACGGCCCCTTCTCACCCCAGTAGTCGTCATAGCGGGACAGGGTGACGGAGACGCCGCGCTGCCACTCCTCGAACCTGTAGGGACCCGAACCGACCGGGTTCAGGTTGAAGGCCTCGGCACCGACCTCCTCGACGACGTGCTTCGGCACCACGGAGAGCTTCACGAGCTGCGCGAGGAGGACGGGATAGGGCCCGTCCGTCGTCAGGACGACGGTGTGATCGCCGGTCGCCTCGGCGCCCGTGATCTTGTCGAACTGGCCGAGCTGCGGACTGCCGAATTCGGGATCCGTGATGCGCTCGATGGAATAGACGACGTCCTCGGCCGTCAGGGGCTCGCCGTCGTGGAAGGTGATGTCGTCGCGGAGCGTGAACTCGACCTCGGTGTCGGAGAGCCGTGTCCACTCCGTCGCGATCTCGGGGACGACGTTGCCCTCGTTGTCGCGCGTGACGACGTTGTCGAAGACGTTGCGGTAGACGTAGTAGCTGTCGGGATTCCACTGGCCGTGCGGGTCGAGCGAGGACGGCTCGTTCACGAGGTCGATCGTGATCTCCGGCTTCGCCTGCGCGAAAGCCATCTCGGGCGCGAAGGCAGCCGTGGCGACGGCGGCGCCCAGGACGAGGGTTGCGAGGCGCGTACGGGGTCGTGTCATCTGTCTTCCTGCTCCCGTGAAAGGTGGGCGGGGCACCGTGCCCCGTCCCGGCGCGTATGGCGCGGCATCGGCCGATCTATTCGGACCATCCCATCCGGTTGAGGAACATGCTCTCGTTGGCCGTGGGCATCCATTCGAGCGCCTCGTTGCCACCGTAGATGATCGCCGCCTGGTAGAGCGGGATGAGCGGCACCTCTTCCTTCACGAGCTCGTGCAGCGCGCCATAGGCTTCGAGCCGCTCCGCCTCGTCGAGCGAGGAACGTCCCCGGTCGAGCAGCGCGTCCACCTCGTCGCTCGACCAGCGCGACCAGGACTGCCCGGAGCGCAGGAGCGGGAACATGATGCCATCGGCATCCTGGCAGGCGCAGGACCAGCGCGAGAAGGTCAGCATGGGCGCCTCCTCGTTGGAAACCTGCTGGTTCCTGAGCCAGGTCGCCATGTCGGTCATCTCGATCTCGACGTTCAGGCCGACCTCGGTCAGCATCTGCTGGATCGCCTGGACGATCTTCTGGTCGAAGACCGGCGAGGTCGCGAGCTTCATCGGGGTCTTGGCGGCCTCTCCCACCTCGGCGATCAGGGACTTGGCCTCCTCAGGATCGTAGGAGAAAGGCTCGATGTCCCCGACCCATCCGAAATGCGCCGGCGACACGAGTTCGCCGACGACCTGCTCGCCGCCGGCGAGGATGCCCTCGACGATGCCCTCCTTGTCGATCGCCAGCGCGATCGCCCGGCGTATCCGCACGTCGTCGAGCGGCGCCTTCGTCGAGTTCATCGCGAAATAGCCGACACGCTCGGTCTGGACGATCAGGGGCTTCGCGTTCGGGTAGGTCTCGAGCTGGCGCGCCTGGTCGGAATCGAGCGTCACGACGAGGTCGGCCGCCCCGGACTGCAGGTCGGCGAGGCGGGTCGCCGCGTCGGGCACGGCGCGGAAGACGGCGGTCGCGAAGGCGCCCTTGTCGCCCCAGTAGTCCTCGTTGCGCGTCAGCGTCACCTGGACGCCGCGCCGCCACTCCTCGAACACGTACGGCCCGCTGCCGACGGGCTTCAGGTTGAACTCTTCGGCGCCGACTTCCTCGACGACGTGCTTCGGCACGATCGACAGCTTCACGAGCTGCGGCAGGAGCACGGGGTAGGGGCCGTCGGTCGTCAGCACGACCGTTTGGTCGTCCTTCGCCTCGGCCTTCACGATCTTGTCGAACTGCCCGAGCTGCGGGCTCGCGAACTCGGGATCGGTGATGCGCTCGACAGAGTAGACGACGTCCTCCGCCGTGAGCGGCTCGCCGTCGTGGAAGGTGATGTCGTCGCGCAGGTTGAACTGCACCTCCGTGTCGGAGAGCCGCTCCCACGATTCCGCGACCTGCGGCACGATCTCGCCGTCATTGTCGCGGGTGACCATGTTGTCGAAGACGTTGCGGTAGACGTAGTAGCTGTCCGGGTTCCACTGGCCGTGCGGATCGAGCGACGAAGGCTCGTTCACGAGGTCGATGGTGAGCACGTCCTTCGCCTGCGCATCCACGGGCGCCGCGAACGCCGCGGCGACGGCGATGGCGCCTATGAGTCCTGCTTTCCAGACCATTCGATCATCCCCCTCTGCTGGATTGCTCCCGGTGCCGGTCTGCCGGTCTTCCGCGGGGCAGTCTCCGCACGCGGCCCGCGTGCGGGCTTCTTCGTGCCCTTCGGCACGATCTCGACATCCTGGGCGCAGAGCGCCTGGATCACGAAGGCCTCGAAGGCATCGACCGCCCCGCGCAGCGCCGCCGCCGCGGCCTCGTGGTCGCGAGCCCGGCAGGCGGCGGCGAGCGGGCGGCGGTCCGGCGGCTCGAAGCCGTGGCGCCCGCCTTTCTCGAAGAAGCGGATCAGGCGCTCGGAATGGTCCCAGATCTCGTTGAGCCAGCGCCGCCGTATGTCCCCGACGGCACCGGCAAGGACGTCCATCAGCTCGCGGTCGCAGTTCCTGTGGCTCGCGCGCGAGCCGGGCTCCCGCCGCCCCGCCAGGACCGTGGTCAGCTCGGCGAGGTCCTCAAGTCGGAGGAGGTCGGCCTCACCGAGCCGGTCGAACGGGATCGCCGCCTCGAGCGCCCGGCGCGCCGCCACCACCTCGCCGAGATAGGCGCCGGAGATGGGCCGTACACGCCAGCCGTGCCGCGGCACGGCCTCGACGAGCCCCTCGCCCTCGAGCCGCAGGAGCGCGGCGCGGACGCCGGCGCGCTTCAGGCTGAAGAGCTGCATCAGCTGCAGCTCGGAGACCTTTCCGCCAGGCTCGAGCTCGCACCAGATGATCGCGTCGCGAAGGCGGCTCTCCGCGTAGGCGCGCTTGGCGTCCGGCCTCGGAGGCGCCGATCCCGGCAGGAATGGAGAGGTCTGATCGAGCATTGTGAGAGCCTAGAAGCTTTTGGTGACATCTCACAAGCCTCTATTGTAGGCGGCAGACCGTACACTGGCGGCCCCCGGCTGTCGGGCGCTGAATAGGGTGTGCTGACGAGGGTTTCGCCGGTCCTGGAGCTGGCAGGACGGATAGCCCTGGGACGGATGGGCGCCCGGGCAGCGCCTGCAAGATGGGCGTCGATCATCCCCGAGCGTGTCGGGGACGCCGGACATCTGGGGCTTCAGCCGCCCTGACCAGCTCGTCCCACCGCGGGCGCAAGCTCCGCCTGTCGCGTCTTCTGCGTGCTGACGATCAAGTCGGCATCCTGGGTCGAGAGCGGTCTCGACATGAGATATCCCTGGACCTCCTCGCACTGATCCGACTGAAGCAGGAGCAGTTGCTCGTCGGTCTCGACGCCTTCCGCCGTCACCGACATGCCGAGGGCGTGTCCGAGCCCCAGGATAGCCTGCACGATGGCGCGAGCGTCGCCGGCGGGATGGAGGTCCGCGATGAACTGGCGGTCGATCTTGATCGTGTCGAAGGGAAACGTCCGGAGATAGCCGAGGGAGGAGTAGCCTGTTCCGAAGTCGTCGATCGACAGGCGCACGCCCAGCGCCTTCAATCCCCGCATCGTCTCGCGCGCCCGATCCGTGTCCTCGAGGAGCACTCCCTCCGTGAGTTCCAGCTCGAGTAGCCTTGCCGGAAGTCCCGAAGTCTGAAGAGCGCGGCGGACCAGAGGAAGGAACTCGCCCGTCCGGAACTGCGCGGGCGAGACGTTGACCGACACGCCGATCCCGTCCCAGCGTGATGCCGTCCGACACGCCTCGAGCATGACCCACTCTCCAAGGGGAGCAATCAGGCCCGTCTCTTCAGCCAGCCGGATGAACTCGATCGGACTAACGACGCCGCGGCGTGGATGCTGCCACCGGACGAGCGCCTCGAAGGAGTTGATCTTGCGGCTGCGGGTATCGAACCGCGGCTGAGATCGCCGCGCAGATCGGCGAGGTTCGCCTGGGGCGCGCGATGCTCGCGGTCGCGCCGATCTGCCTCCTCACCGTCCTCGTGGCCTGCCTGTCGCTGGTCTTTCCCGGCATCGTGCTCGGCCTGCCACGGCTCCTCGTCCCCCAGTTCTTCTGAAAGAAGGTGCTTGAACATGGCTCACGTCAAACCGAAGGGATCCTTCGTCGCCCTCGTCACCCCGATGAACGAGGACGGATCGATCGACTATGAGGGCTTTCGCACGCTGCTCTCGTGGCACGAGGAGAACGGCACCGAAGCCGTCCTCATCATGGGCTCGACCGGCGAGGTCTCGATGCTGTCGCCGGAGGAGCGCCGCGAGATCATCACGCGCACGGCGAAGATGAAGACCGGGAACGTGCTGTTCTACTACGGCTGCACCGGCAACAACACGCAGACGACGATCGACTATGTCCGCTACGCCAAGGCCGAGGGCGGCGACGGCGCCATCATCGCGGCGCCCGCCTATATCTGCGCCGACAACGAGGCGATCACCGAATACGCGCTCGAAGTGTGTGACGCGGTCGACTTCCCCGTAGGCTTCTACAACAACCCGCCGCGCGTGAAGACCGACCTTCACTGGAGCGATATTCTCCGCCTCGCGAAGCATCCGAACATGGTCGTGCTCAAGGAGTCGACGACGCGGGTCGGGCAGGTCGCGCAGGTCTGCGCCGCGAAGCCCGACATGGCGATCATGTGCTGCTGCTCGCCCAATCTCGGCCTCGTCATCCCCACCATGGCGCTCGGCGGCCACGGCACGGCGAACATGACCGGCAACATCATTCCGCGCGAGATGGCCGTGATCTCGAAGAAGTGGGAGACCGGCGGGGACGCCTTCGCCTGCCGCGAAGCCTGGCTCCACGGGGCAGAACCTGCTGATCGACGGCGGAAGCTACCCCGGCACGTTCTGAGTCCGGCCGCTCCGGGGGGCGCCGAGGGAAGACGAGTGCGGGAGATGGGGTCGGCGCGCGGCGCTTCATGACGGCGCTTCGGCAGCCGGGATCGGGGTGCCGCCGTCATGCTGAGGGAATGGGAGGCTTCTCTCGTCTCCCCGCCACGACGAACTCTTGCGAGCTGGTCGCGGGAGCGATCGTTGCAGGGTGCCTGACCGCGTCTGGGCCAAGAACGCTGGACGCCGGTGACGCCGGCATATTGCACCGTCAGCGGTGAGCCAGCCTCGCGGGTCTCGATTACCTCGTAATGTGCCGACCGCTCGTCCCAGCGCTTGAGCACGAGCCGCGCCGGCTCGGGGACGTAAGCCCGCTCGTGGTCTTCCCCCTGAAATGCGATCACGTCCGTTATTCCGTCGAACTCCATGACGGTGACGAACTCGACCTCCTCGGGCAGATCGCGCCTGAGGAGCGTGATCCCGCGATAACCTGCGATGCCCTTAACCTCGATGCCGGGGAAGACTTCGCGACGCAGGAGCGCCTGATATGCGTCCGCGTTTTCAGGGGTGGTCCAGCCGTGCCAGATGCGCTTGATCGGCATCGTCGCCTCCTCTTCTTCAGCAGGGCCGCGTCATGCGGTTGTTCTCGATCATATCGTCTTGCCTCGGCCTCGCGTTCTGCTCAGGTGGGGACGGGCGATCATCCCCGCGGAAGGGCGGAAACCGCCGCGGCCGCTGGCCAGCGCTCCGGCCGGGAGTGGTGCGATCAGCCGACGGACCTGCGACAGTGCATCCTCCTTCCCTGTCGAACCGCATGGATCCGCGCCAGCACACCCGAGACCGAATGTTCAGGTCGCGGCGAGGAGGATGATCAGCACGCCCCCCACGACCAGCAGGGTGCCGGCGACCTCTCGCTTCGTGCTGATCTGCCTGAAGATGCGGCGGGAGACGACCTGTGCGAACAGGATCTCGACCAGGGCCAGGGCCCGCACCAGCGAGGCGCTCTGGATCGCGAAGGCGAAGAACCAGAACTGCGACGCGAGCGCGCCGAGGAAGCCGGCAGGCAGAGAGGCGCGCCACGACCGCGCGAGCTCCACGAGCACGCGACGGTCGAAGACGACGAGATAGAGCAGGATCACGGCGCTCTGGATGGCGAGTGCCACGGCCAGGGTCGTCGAGGCGTTGAGGACGAAGCTGCCCTCCGGCAGCGACAGGATGCCGCCGCGATAGAAGGTGGCGGAGACCGCGAAGCCGGCGCCGGCTCCGAGCCCCAGACACGTCGTCACGAGCCAGCCGTTTCCGGAGCCCTTCGAGGGCCACGACATCAGCATGACGCCCGCCGTGGTGATGAAGACGCCCGCCATGGCCACCGGCGTCGGCAGCTCGTTCAGGAAGATCGCCGCGAACATGAGCACGAGCACCGGCTCGATCTTGGTGTAGGTGATCGTCACGACGAAGGAGTGCGTGCGCATCGCCGCGAGCATCAGGCCGGTCGCGAGGATCTGCGCGAGCCCCCCGCCCGCCGTCCACCCCAGATACGTCCAGTCGAGGACGTTCGCGGGGCTGCCCTCGACGAGGGAGATGCCCATCAGGAACAGGATCGAGAAGGGCAGCCCGTAGAGGAAGCGGACATGCGTGGCGCCGGCCGTGCCGAGCGTCGTCGTCAGCTCCTTCTGCATGGAGTTGCGCGCCGTCTGCGCGGCGGAGGCGATCAGGGTGAAGACCACCCAGAGCCAGTCTGTCAGCACGGGATCATCCGTCGGTAGGGAGGATCGGCCGGGCGGAGCCGGCCGCAGGGGAGGCGGGGGAGCAAGGGCAGGTCCAGTCTACGCCGCCTCGCGCGCGGCGGCAAAAGCGGGGGCGCGGCCCGCTGACTTGCCCGCCTTTCTGAACTTACTGCCGAGGAGAAGACGTCGTCATGCCCTCTCGTCCTCCACGAGAACATGGCGCGGCCGGTCTTCACCCGGAGAGCCCTCGATCCCTATCCTGTCACCAAAGGCCCGCATCGCCGTCGCGGCGCGATCGGCTGGAGACGCGACATCGTGCATCGAGTTGACACGTGGAGGCGAGTGAACGAGGCACTCTGTCCCACTCGAGGGCCTGGACGCGAAAGGGTGGTAGGCTGCGGCCGTCTCCTTGGGAGCACGAGGTGGAACAGGCGGTGCTCGGAACTTCGATGCCTCGATCGGCGCCGGCGCGTGCACCTCGCGTCCTCGGCATGGCGATCCTGCCGCTCCTCTTGGGCATCTTCTTCTTCTCGGCCTCGCTGACACCGTCCCTGATCCCGCGCGACTGGGTCGTCCAAGGGGTGTTCGCAGGGCTCGTCACCGCGATCGGCTACATGCTGGGGCAATTCCTTCTGTCCCTGTGGCGGGCGATCGAGCTGCCGCGGCTGTCGGGGCGAGCCGCGCGGATCGCGCATGCCGTCGTGGCGGTGCCGGTCCTCAGCATGTGGCTGCTCGCCGTCGTGCGGGCTGCCCATTGGCAGGACACGGTGCGGACGCGCGTCGGCATGGAGCCGGCGGGCGAGATCTACACGCTGCGGGTGCTCACCCTCGCGGCGGTGCTCTTCGGCATCTGCTTCGTTCTCGGCTGGCTCGTTCAACTGGCGTTCGACGTGCTCCGGCGGCGGCTCTACCGCGTGATGCCCGAACGGACGGCGCATCGTCTTCATGCAGTACGCCTCCGACCCGATCGTGTTCTACGATCCCGCATCGCTGTGGCGCGCCCCGGCGTGGATGCGCGAGCCGACCGCTCCCGACGTGTCGCCCGAGATCGAGTTCCTGCCGGTCGTGACGCAGTTCCAGCTGGCGATGGACATGGCGCTGTCGAAGGCGGTGCCTGAGGGCTTCGGCCACAATTACCTGGCCGAGGACTACATCGACGCGTGGATCGCGGTCACAAGCCCCGAGGGCTGGGCCGAGACGGACATCGCGCGGCTCAAGGCCTGGTGCGGCCTCCAATGGGGTCTCGGGTGCCGAAACTGATCGCCTGGAGCCTCGTCGCGATGGCGGTTCTCTCGATGCTCGTCCTCGCCAACATGGGCCGGCGCACGGCTGGCGTGTCATTCGCGCCGGAGACGCCGGAGGCACGGCTGGCGCGCCTCGCGCCTCACTGGACGATCCTGCGGCCCGACGGTACGGCCTCCGGCAACGGCGCCATCCTGCTTTCGGGATGCGACGGCGTGCACGACAACATGCGGTTCTGGGCGGAGGAGTTCGTGCGCCAGGGCCGCGTCGCGCTCATCCTGGACAGCCACAGGCCGCGAGACCTCGACCGGATGGAGCTGTGGAGGCTCGTCTGTGCAGGACAGCTGCTCGACGGCGGCGAGCGCTCCGGAGATCTCGCGGTGGCGCTGCACGCTCTGTCCGAGAGCGAGGGGGTGACCGGCGACCTCGTGATCCTCGGTGCGTCTCACGGCGGCTGGGCAGCGATGGAGTTCGTGGCGCGCGCCGGCGACCGGGGAGAGCTGTCGGAGCTCATCCGGTGGCCGGAGCCGCCGCACGAGCTCCTCGCCCGCGTCTCGGGGCTCGCGCTTCTCTACCCCTATTGCGGGATCCTGAACGGCGCCGATGCCGAGAGCTGGCGGAGCGCTCCGCCCACGTTGATGATCCTCGCCGAAGCGGACAGCATCGTCGGGGATGACTGCGTCGCGCGCGCCCGCGCCTTGCGAGCGGGCGGCGCCCGGGTCGACGTCGCGACCATTCCCGGCGCGAACCATGGCTTCGACCAGCAGGAGAAGGCGCTCTTCTCGACGCTCGCCTTCGACAGCGGCCAGCGGGACGAAGCCCTCGGCCATCTCCGGACCTTCCTGTCGGACCTCGCGGGGGAGGGAGGAAAGCCTGCCCGCGCCGGAGCCGAGGATCGATAGCTCAACCGGGACCTCCCACCGCCCTCGGCCCGCTTTCGGGCCGCGAAGCCTCGGGGGCGCTCCGTCTCCGTCGAACCTGACACGCAAGACCACCGGACAGGCCGCGGGACGCGCGCCTATGGCGCCTCCGACTGGCGCAGAAGCCAGTCGCGCACCTCGAGCGCCGTTCGCGGCAGGTCGTGGGCGGTGTTCCAGACCACGTAGAAGGCGCGGCCGGTCTTCAGGCTGTGCGCGCCGACGCGGACGAGGAGGCCCGTCTCCACCAGGCGGGCCGTCAGGTGGCGCCAGCCGAGGGCGACGCCCTGGCCCTCCATCACCGCCTGTATCACCAGCGCGTAGTCGTTGACGACGAGCCCGCGCGGCGTGTGTCTCGGATCGACCCCGGCGCTCCTGAACCACTCCGTCCAGGTTGCAGCGGGCCTGTGAGGCTCGTCGAGATGGATCAGGCGGTGGCGCACCAGTTCCTCCGGCGTCTCCGGATGGCCGTTCGACCTGAGATAGGCGGGACTGGCGACGGCATCGATCTCCTCGACCGCGAAGGGGCTCGCGTCGCAGTCGGGCCACTCTCCCGGCGTGCCGCCGCGAATGCCGAGCTGGATCCGCTCGGTTCTCAGGTCGAGATCACGGTCCGAGGTCTGGATCCTGAGATCGACCCCCGGCAGGTCCTCGCGCAGCCTCTGCAGGCGCGGCGTCATCCAGAGCGAGGCGAAGGCGGTGGAGGCGGCGAGCGTCACGTGGCGGCCCTGAACCTGCGCGCGCAGCTCCTCCGCCGAACGGCGTATCTGCGACAGGCCCTGCGTGACGTCGGCGAAGAACCGCGCTCCCGCATCCGTCAGCACGACCCTGCGGTGCGCCCGGCGGAACAGCGGCACGCCGAGCTGCTCCTCCAGGCCGCGCACCGCGTAGGACACGGCCGCCTGGCTCATGCCGAGCTCGCGCGCTGCGGCCGTGAACCCGCCGAGGCGCCCCGCCGCCTCGAACACCACGAGCGCGCCGGCCGAAGGCAGGATGCGGCGGAGATTGTCCATAGAGACAGCTTATCGACATGATGAAGATTTTCCAGCATCACGGCGGCTTTCGGCGGGTCTAGTGTCGGATGACCGTTTATAGGGAGGTCGTGCCATGGCAACCGGCGGGATCCTCGTCGAGCCGACCGAGAGCCGGCGCCGCGGCGGCGGGCGCGCAGGCCGCCGACAGGCACGCGAAACCGCAGGGCGCGGGCTCGGGCGCCCCTTCATCATACGCGGCATCCCGACCTTCGACCCGCTGTCGGAGGAAGGCCTCCGGCGGATCGAGGCGGCGGCCGACACGATCCTCGCCGAGACGGGGATCGAGTTCCGCGACGATCCCGACACGCTCGAGCTCTGGCGGGCAGCCGGAGCGGAGGTCCAGGGGGTGCGCGTGCGCTTCCCCAAGGGGATGCTGCGCGAGATACTGAGGTCCGCGCCGGCCGCCTTCGACCAGCTCGCGCGCAACCGGGCCAACAGCGTGACGATCGGCGGGAGCAGTGTCGTCTTCGCGCCTGCCTACGGCTCGCCCTTCGTCATGGACCTGGACCGTGGGCGCCGCTACGGCGAGATCGAGGATTTCCGCAACTTCATCAGGCTCGCCCAGTCCTCGCCCTGGCTGCATCATTCGGGCGGCACGATCTGCGAGCCGGTCGACCTGCCGGTCGAGACGCGCCACCTGGACATGGTGCTCGCCCATATCCGCTACTCGGACCGTGCCTTCATGGGATCGGTGACGGCGGAAAGCCGTGCGGAGGATTCGATCGAGCTCTGCCGCATCCTGTTCGGCGCGGACACGGTCGAGCGGAACTGCGTGATCCTCGGCAACGTGAACGTCAACTCGCCGCTCGTCTGGGACGGCACGATGACGAAGGTGCTGCGCGCCTATGCCCGGGCGAACCAGGCGGCGGTCATCGTGCCCTTCATCCTCGGCGGCGCGATGGGGCCGGTGACCACGGCCGGCGCGATCGCCCAGGCGCTTGCCGAGACGATGGCGGGATGCGCGCTGACGCAGCTCGAGCGGCCGGGGGCGCCCGTGATCTTCGGCAATTTCCTCTCGTCCATGTCGCTCCGCTCCGGCTCGCCGACCTTCGGCACGCCCGAGCCTGCGATCGGCTCGCTCGTCGTCGGCCAGCTCGCGCGGCGTCTGAACCTGCCGCTCAGATGCGCGGGCAACTTCACGACGTCGAAGCTGCCGGACGCGCAGGCGATGACGGAGGGCACGATGTCGATGCTCTCGGCGGTCCATTGCGGCGCGAACTTCATCCTGCACGCGGCCGGCTTCCTCGACGGTCTCCTCTCGATGTCCTACGAGAAGTTCATGCTCGACGCCGATCTCTGCGGCGCGCTCCACACCTATCTCGACGGCGTCGCGGTCGACGACAACGCCCTGGCGCTCGAGGCCTACGGCGAGGTCGCGCCGGGACAGCACTTCCTCGGCTGCGGCCACACGCTGAAGAACTACCAGTCCGCGTTCTGGGACAGCGGGACCGCCGACAACGACCCCTTCGAGACGTGGAGCGAGAACGGCTCGGAGGATGCGGCGACGCGCGCGAACCGGCTCTGGAAGAAGACGCTCGCCGAGTACGAGGCGCCGCCGCTCGACGAGGGCATCGAAGACGGGCTCGAGGACTTCATTGCGCGGCGGAAGCGCGAACTCGGCGTGGAGGCCTGACGGCTTGGCAAGCGACCCGCTGCTTCAACCCTACCGCCTGAAGCACCTCACGCTGAAGAACCGGATCATGTCGACGGCGCACGAGCCGGCCTATTCCGAGGACGGCATGCCGAAGGCGCGCTACCGGCTCTATCACGAGGAGAAGGCGAAGGGCGGCATCGCCCTGACGATGACGGCGGGCTCGGCCATCGTCTCGCCGGACAGCCCTCCGGCCTTCGGCAACCTGCATGCCTATGACGACGAGATCGTCCGCTGGATGGGCGAGCTGACGGAGGCGTGCCACGCACACGGCGCGGCGGTGATGATCCAGCTCACCCATCTCGGTCGCCGCACCGGCTGGAGCAAGGCGCACTGGCTGCCGGTGCTCGCGCCGTCGCCCGTGCGGGAGGCCGCCCACCGCGCCTTCCCGAAGGAGGCCGAGGAGTGGGACCTCGACCGCATCGTCGGCGACTACGCGGCCGCCGCCCAGCGCATGCAGGCGGCAGGCCTCGACGGGATCGAGCTCGAAGCGTACGGCCACCTGATGGATGGGTTCTGGTCGCCCGCCACCAACCGGCGGGCGGACGAGTACAACGGCTCGCTCGACAACCGGCTGCGCTTCACCTGGCGCGTGATCGACGCGATCCGTGACGCCGTCGGCCCTGGCTTCATCGTCGGCATCCGCATGGTGGCGGACGAGGACTGGGAGAAGGGCCTCAGCCGCGAGGAGGGCGTCGA
Organism: Lutibaculum baratangense AMV1; assembly: GCF_000496075.1. Classification (GTDB taxonomy): domain Bacteria; phylum Pseudomonadota; class Alphaproteobacteria; order Rhizobiales; family Tepidamorphaceae; genus Lutibaculum; species Lutibaculum baratangense. Next base: position 113,041 of record NZ_AWXZ01000038.1, on the reverse strand, counting down.
GATTGCCCGGCGGATCGCCGGTTCGGGCCAGTTCGACTTCATCAACCTGATCCGCGGCCACATCGACACCGACGCCGCACTGACGGGTGTCATCCCGATCCAGGGCATGCGATCGGCGCCGCATCTCGACTTCGCCGGCGAGGTCAGGGCCGAGACGAGGTTCCCGGTCTTCCACGCCTCCCGCATCGCCGACGTCGCCACGGCCCGGCACGCCGTGGCCGAGGGCAAGCTCGACATGGTCGGCATGACGCGCGCCCACATCGCGGACCCCCACATCGTCGCGAAGGTCGAGGCGGGGGAGGAGCACCGCATCCGCCCCTGCGTCGGCGCGACCTACTGCCTCGACCGGATCTACGAGGGCGGCGAGGCGCTGTGCATCCACAACGCCGCGACGGGACGGGAAGCGCGGATCCCGCACGTGATCCGGCCCACCGACGGACCGAGACGGCGGGCCGTCGTCGTGGGTGCCGGTCCGGCGGGCCTCGAAGCCGCGCGGGTCGCGGCCGAGCGCGGCCACGGCGTCACTGTTCTCGAGGCCGCGCCGCAGCCGGGCGGGCAGGTGCGCCTCATGGCGCAGAACAAGCGGCGGCGCGAGATGATCGGCATCGTCGACTGGCGGCTGTCGGAGCTCGCTCGCCTCGGCGTGGAGATCCGCACCGGCCTCTATGCGGACGAACACGACGTCCTGGCGCTCGAGCCGGAGGTGGTGGTGGTCGCGACGGGTGGTCTGCCGCAGACCCCGCCGCTCGAAGCGGGCGGCGAGCTCGTCGTCTCGAGCTGGGAGGTGATCTCGGGCGAGGTCCGGCCGCAGGGGAAGGTGCTCGTCTATGACGACAATGGCGGCCATCCCGCGATGAGCGCGGCCGAGATCCTCGCGGCCTCCGGCTGCGAGGTCGAGCTCGTGTCGCCCGAGCGCATGTTCGCGCCCGACGTGGGGGGCATGAACCTCGTCCCCTATATGCGCGCTTTCCAGGAAGGGGGCGTGACGGTGACGATCGCCACGCGGCTCGTCTCGGTCCGCCGCGAGGGCAACGGGCTCTGCGCCGTCCTCGGCTCCGACTATGCACCGGGCTGGAGCGCCGAGCGGCGGGTCGGCCACGTGGTCGTCGAGCACGGGACGGCTCCGCTCGACGAGCTCTACCACGCGCTGAAGCCGCGCTCGCGAAACGGCGGCGCGGTCGACTATGCGGCGCTTCTCGACGGCCGGCCGCCGTTCCCGGAGGCGGAGAGCGCCGGGGGCTTCCTCCTCTACCGCATCGGCGACGCGGTGGCCTCGCGCAACGTGCACGCGGGCATCTATGACGCCGTCCGCTTCGGCCTGACCTGGTAGACGCCCGACCCTACTGCGGGTGGGGCGCTGCCCCGGCGAAGAAGTGGGCGTCGCCGCCGTCCCAACTCAGGGTGACGGGAGCCCCCGCGACGAGCGTCGCCGGGTTGCCGCGCCGTGGGCTGGTGCGCACGGAGAGTTCCTCTCCCCACGCCGTCCGGACCGCGAGGTGCAGCATCTCGCCGAGGAAGGTCACCTGCTCAACCGTCGTCTTGAACCCGACGCCGTCGTGGGGGGCGACGTGGAGGTCCTCCGGGCGGACCATGAGGTGGCCCCTCGTGCCCGTGCCCACGCCCGCGTGCGGACGGATGCCGCTGGCGACGGACCCGTCGGGGAACCGGGCCGTCACGCTACCCGCCTCTTCGCCGGCGACCTCGGCAGTGAGGAAGTTCGAGTTGCCGATGAAGCCCGCGACGAAGCGGGAGGCGGGGTTGCGATAGAGCGTCTCGCCGCTGCCGATCTGCTCGATCCGGCCCGAGTTGAAGAGGGCGATGCGGTCCGACAGCCTCAGCGCCTCTTCCTGATCGTGCGTGACGTAGAGGATCGTGACGCCCGTATCGTTGTGGATCCGCTTGATCTCGATCTGGATCTCCTCGCGCAGCTTCTTGTCGAGCGCCGACAGCGGCTCGTCCATGAGCAGCACCGGCGGGTCGTAGGCGAGCGCGCGGGCGAGCGCCACGCGCTGCTGCTGCCCGCCAGACAGCGCCGGCGGGAGCCGGTCGCCGAAGCCGTCGAGCCGCACGAGCGCCAGCATCTCCTTCACCCGCGCCTTGACCCGCGCGTCCGGCAGGCGGCGCACGCGCAGCGGAAAGGCGACGTTTTCCGCGACCGTCAGGTGCGGAAACAGCGTGTAGCGCTGGAAGACCATGCCGATGTTGCGTTTGTGCGACGGGGTCGGGAGGACGGACCGGCCCTCGAGGAGGATGTCGCCCGAGGTCGGCTGCTGGAAACCGGCGAGCGCGTAGAGGGTCGTCGACTTGCCCGATCCCGAGGGGCCGAGGAAGGTCAGGAACTCGCCCCTGGCGATGTCGATGTTCACCTCCTCGACGGCGACGAACGAGCCGAACTCCTTCCTGAGGCCGCGGATTGAGAGAAAGGCGTCGCTCATCGGGCGAAGATCCTGCGCGTGAGGGCGGCCAGCAGCATCAGCGCGATCGTGAAGGCGACGAGCAGCGTCGAGGCGGCGGCGATGACGGGAGTGAGGTCCTGGCGGAGCGTGCCCCAGATCCTGACCGGCAGCGTCTGGAGCGTCGGGCTCGCCATGAAGATCGCCACGACCACCTCGTCCCAGGAGATCAGGAACGAGAAGATCGCCGCGGCGAAGATGCCGAGCCTGATGGCGGGGAGCGTGATCCGCAGCTTCGCCTCGAGCGGATGGGCGCCGCAGAGGATCGCGGCGTCCTCGATCGACTTGTCGAAGCCCTCGAGCGCGTTCGAGATGGAGATCACCGCGAAGGGAAGGGCGAGGATCGTGTGGGCGATCACGAAGCCGACGAAGGTGCCGTTCAGGCCGACGCGCAGGAAGAAGGCGTAGATCGCGACGGCGAAGACGATGACCGGCAGGACCATCGGCGTCAGGAAGAAGGCGCGCAGGACCTCGCGCCCCCTGAACCGGCCGCGCACGAGGGCGAAGGAGCACAGAAGGCCGAGGAGAACCGCGAGGATCATGGTCGCGAACGCGACCTTCGCGCTCGTCCAGGCGGCCGCGAGCCAGCGCGGGTCGGCCAGGAGCTCGCCGTACCACCTCGTCGTCCAGGACGGGGGCGGGAAGACGAGCCACTGCGAGGACCCGAAGGACAAAGCGGCGATGAAGACGATCGGCAGGAGAAGGAACAGGGCGACGAGCGCGGTGAGGCCGACGAGCACCCACCTGAAGCCGCCGAGCCGGTCGAAGTCGAGCAGCATCACACGGCCCCCTGCGTCGCGAGCCGGCGGGTGTCGAGCAGGCGGATCTGCAGCGCGTAGATCGCGAGCGTCACGACGAGCAGCACGAAGGCCGCCGCGCCGCCGAGGCCCCAGTTCAGGAGCGACTGGACGAGCTGCGCGATCAGCTGCGCGAGCATCATGTTGGACGTGCCGCCGAGGAGGGCGGGGGTGACGAAGTAGCCGAGCGACATGACGAAGACCATGAGGCCGCCGGCCATGATGCCCGGCATCACGAGGGGCACGAGCACGCGCCGGAACGCCTGCCATCGGTTCGCGCCGCATAGGGCTGCGGCCCGGAGAATGGCGGGGTCGATCGTCCGGAGCGTCGCGTGCAGCGGCAGGATCATGAAGGGCAGCATGATGTAGACCATGCCGATCGTGACCCCGGTCAGGTTGTTCACGAGCGGCAGCGGCTGGTCGATCACGCCGAGCGAGATCAGCGTCTTGTTGATGACCCCGGTGCGCTGGAGGAGGACGAGCCAGGCATAGGTGCGGGCGAGGAGGTTCGTCCACATGGACAGGAGGACGATCGCGAAGACGATCGTCGCCCAGCGGCCCGGCAGCACCGTCATGAACCACGCCACGGGAAAGGCGAGGACGAGGGTGAAGACCGTGACGAGCGCCGCGACGAGGAAGGTGTTGAAGAGGACGCGCGCGTAGGTGCCGCTCCCGAAGAGGGCCGCGTAGTTCTGCAGGCCGAACTCGGGCTCCGTGACGCTGCGCAGGAGCAGCATCACGACCGGCACCACGAAGAACAGCAGGAGGAGGGCGAACGCCGGCACGGCCGGTCCCAGACCCGTCCGCGCGGCTCCTGCAGGGTTCGTCATCTCGCGCTCTGTCCCGGAGAGGAGGATGGCCGCGCCACGACTATGGCGCGGCCGGTTCCCGCGTCACTGCGCCTGCCAGGCGTACCAGCGGTCGGCGATCTCGTCGCGGTTCTCCGCCCAGTACTGCATGTCGAGGTCGATCTGGCTCTCGGTGTGGGAATCCGGCAGCGTCTCGACGGTCTCCGCGTCCATCAGGTCCTTGGAGTCGACGTTGATCGGGGCGTAGGCGCTCGCCTTCGCGAACTCGGCCTGCGGCTCGGCCGCCGTGGCGACCGCGAGGAACTTCATCGCCGCATCCTTGTTCGGCGCGCCCTTCGGAACGACCAGCACGTCTGCCGCCGTCAGGTTCTGCTCCCAGGAGATGCCGACATTCGCGCCGGACTGCGCGACGGCGGCGACGCGGCCGTTCCAGAACTGCCCCAGAGGCGCCTCGCCCGAGGCGAGAAGCTGCTGCGACTGGGCGCCCGAATCCCACCAGATGATCTCGCTCTTGATCGTGTCGAGCTTCGCGAAGGCGCGGTCGAGGTCCAGCGGATAGAGCTCCTCCGGCGCGACGCCGTCGGCGAGGAGCGCGATCTCCAAGACGCCCGGCGCCGACCACTTGTAGAAGGTGCGCTTGCCCGGGAACGCCTCGAGGTCGAAGAGATCGGCCCAGCTCGAGGGCGTCGTGTCGGCGTAGGTGTCGGCGTTGTAGCCGATCACGAAGGAGTAGTAGAAGCTGCCGACGGCGTGGTCGGTGACGAAGCGCGGGTCGATCGCGTCGCGGTCGACGACGGCGAAGTCGATCGCCTCGAGAAGCCCGTCCTGCGCGGCCTTGATCGCGAAGTCGTACTCCACGTCGACGACGTCCCAGCCGACATTGCCACTCTCGACCATGGCCTTCAGCTTGCCGTAGTCGGTCGGGCCGTCCATCAGGACGTTGACGCCGCTCTCCTCCGTGAAGGGAACGGCCCAGGCCTGCTTCTGCGCGTCCTGGGTGGTGCCGCCCCAGCTCGTGAACACCATGTCCTGAGCCTTCGCGGGCACCGCCGCGAGTGCGGCCGCCAGGATCGCGCTTCCGATCAGTAGCTGTCTCATCGTCTGTTCCTCATCTCTAGGGGACGTGTTTTCCGTCCGTTCTGGTATTCCCCTCCCAGGGGCAGGCTCAGCGCATCACGAAGGGATCGGGGATGGGGTCGTCGGACACCCGGATCCACACGGCCTTCGTGCGCGTGTAGTCGAGCGCGGCGTCGAGCCCGCCCTCGCGCCCGCTGCCCGACAGGCCGTAGCCGCCGAACGGCATGATCGGCGAGACGGCGCGGTAGGTGTTCACCCAGACGACGCCGGCTCGGATCGCGCGGATCATCCTGTGGGCGCGGGTGAGGGAGGCGGTGAAGACGCCGCTGGCGAGGCCGTAGGGCGTGCGGTTCGCGAACTCGACGGCTTCCGTCTCCTCCTCGAAGCCGAGGACGCTGAGCACCGGGCCGAAGAGCTCCTCCTCGACGCTCGGAATCGTGGTGGCGTCGCAGTCGATGATCGTCGGCTCGAAATAATGGCCCGCCGGGAAGCCGTCCGGCCGCCCGCCTCCGGTGACGAGGCGGCCGCCGGCGGCGAGGCTGCGGGCGATCACGTCCTCGATGTGGCGGAGCTGGCGGGCGGTGGCGAGCGGCCCCATCTCCGTCTCTTGCGCCTGCGGGTCGCCGATGCGGATCGCCCGCGCCTTCTGAACGAGCCGTTCGAGGAGGGCGTCCTTGATGCCGCGCTGGACGATCAGCCGCGAGCCCGCGACGCAACTCTGGCCGGTGGCGGCGAAGATGCCGGCGACGACGGCGTTCGCCACGCTGTCGAGATCGGCGTCCTCGAACACGACGACCGGCGACTTGCCGCCGAGCTCGAGCGTCACCGCCGCGAGGTTCTCGGCGGAGTGGCGGACGATGTGCCGGGCGGTGGCCGGCCCGCCGGTGAAGGCGATGCGGGCGACGAGGGGATGCGAGGCCAGCGCGCTGCCGCACTGGTCGCCGAACCCGGTGAGGATGTTCACGACGCCCGGAGGAAAGCCCGCCTGGTCGACGAGGCGCGCGAAGGCGAGGAGCGGCGCCGGCCCGTCCTCCGACGCCTTCAGCACGACGGTGCACCCGGCGGCGAGCGCAGGTCCGAGCTTCACGGCGCTGAGGAAGAGCTGCGAGTTCCACGGCACCACGGCCGCGACGACGCCGATCGGCTCGCGCCGGAGGTAGGTCTCCATGTCCGGCTTGTCGATCGGCAGGTGGGCGCCTTCGATCTTGTCGGCGAGGCCGGCATAGTAGCGGTAGTAGTCGGCGACATAGGCGATCTGGGCGGAGGTCTCGCGGATGATCTTGCCGGTGTCCCGCGTCTCGAGCTCGGCGAGCGCCTGCGCGTTCTCCGCCACGAGGTCCGCCAGCCGGTAGAGGAGCTTGCCCCGCTGGGTCGCCGTCAGCCGCGACCAGGAAGGATCGTGGAACGCGCGGTCGGCCGCCCGGACGGCGCGGTCGACATCCGCCGCGTTCGCCGCGGGCATGTTCGCCCAGGCTTCGCCGGTCGCGGGATCGACGCTCTCGAAGCTCCCCGCGCCGCCCTCGCAGAAAGCGCCGTCGATATAGTTGCGGAAGGGCTCGCTCGGCATGGCTTCCTCACGCCGTCTCGAAGGCCGGCAGGACCTGGTCGATGAAGCGCCGCAGCGACGCCTTCTTGCGCTCGAAGCTCATGCCGCTGTCGATCCAGAAGCTGAACTGGTCGTAGCCCATCGCCTCGATCCGCTTCACGCGGTCGATGACGAGGTCGGGTGTGCCGATGATGAGGTTCTTCATCATGATTTCGGGGGCGTACATGGCGTTCGCCGCCATCTCCTCCTCGCTCAGCGTCTCGATGAAGCCCCGGCGGATCGGCCGCTCGTTGCGGAACCAGGCGCCGAAATAGTTGTAGAAGCGGCTGAGCTCGCGCCCCGCGAGCTCGGCGTCGGCCGCGTCCTCGGCGACAAAGGCGTGCTGGAGCACCATGATCTGGGGCCGCTTCGCGCCGGGATGCGCGGCGCAGGCCTCGTCGAACTTCCTCTTCAGCGACACGACCTCGTCCTCGCCGTTCCACAGCGGCGTGACCTGCACGTTGCAGCCGTTCGCTATGGCGAAGGCGTGCGAATTCGGATCGCGCGCGGCCACCCAGACCGGCGGGTGCGGATCCTGCAGCGGCGACGGGACGGCGGTCGTCGCGGGAAACCGCCAGTACTTGCCGTCATGCGCGTAGTCGCCCTGCCAGAGCTTCTGGACGGCCGGCACGAGCTCGCGCATGCGCAGGCCCGCCTCCATCGCGTCGAGCCCCGGCACCATGCGCTCGTATTCGAAGGAATAGGCGCCCCGGGCGATGCCGACATCGAGGCGTCCGTGGGTCGCGAGGTCGGCGAGGGCGGCTTCTCCGGCGAGCTTGATCGGGTGCCAGAAGGGGGCGACCACGGTCCCCGTCCCGAGCCTGATGCGCGAGGTTCGCGCGCCGAGATAGGCGATGTTGATGAACGGGTTCGGAGAGATCGTGAACTCCATCCCGTGGTGCTCGCCGATCCAGGCGGCGTGGAATCCGCCGTCCTCCGCCATCTGGACGAGCTCCGTCAGCTCGTCGAAGAGCCTCGCGTGCGGCGTCTCCGGCGCGAGGCGCTCCATGTGAACGAAGAGCGAGAACTTCATCGGCTTGCCCCGGTCATGCGTTGGCGAGCCGGCTGACGGCGCCGGCCTCCGTGTCTCCGACATAGACGCCGAAGGCGTCCTCCCGCCGCTCGCGCAGATAGCGCTCCATCATCGTGCGGACGGCGCGGCCTTCGATGAGGGAGGGGTCGAGGGCGCCGAGCGGCACGAGATGGCGCCTCGCCTGGTCAGAGACGCTCTTGGCCTGTCCGCGGTAGTAGACGTTCTGCTCGCCGCTCCCGGTCTCCTCGAAGACCGCGAAGACGAAGGGAAACTCGGCCGTCAGGCCGTCCCTGGCGAGGCGGCCGACGAGGCTGTCGGGGTCGCCCGAATGGCCGAGCCGGCTCGCGGTCGGCGGCAGGGGCTGACCCTCGACGAGAGGGAGGTAGAGCGAGCCCTCATATTCCACGATGGCGCCGATCCGCGTGCGGCCCGGGGCGGACGCGGCTGCCACGGCCTCGGAGGCGAGTGCGAAGCTCACATAGGCACCGCGGCAGTAGCCGAGCGGGTTCGCGGCCGTGTGGTCGTAGCCGACGACGCGGCCGATCAGGATGAGATGATCTCCGGCCTCCACCTGATCGTGCGCCACGCAGTCGAAATGGGCCACCGCACCGTCGATGAGCGGGCTTCCGGTCTCGCCGCGCCGCCAGCCGATCCCGTCGAACTTCGTGCCGCTGCGCGAGCCGAAGGCCGCGGAGACGTGCTTCTGGCCATCGGCCAGGACGTTGACGGCGAAGCTCCGTGCGGTTGCGAACGCTTCGTAGCTCGCCGCCTTGCGCGCGATGCACACCGAGACGAGCGGCGGGTCGAGAGAGACGGATGCGAAGGAGTTCGCCGTGAATCCCCGGGGCGTCTCGGTCGCGTCGAGCGTGGTCACGACGGTGACGCCGGTGGCGAAGGTGCCGAAGGCGCTGCGCAGGTCGCGCTGGAGATCGGCTTCGCTCATCTCGCTCCTCCGCTCGGCATGGCACGCGTCGCGGCGCCGCCGGTTTCCGCCAGGAAGCCTGAAATGAGGTCGCTCGCCCGGCCCGGGCTGCGATAGGCGAACATGTGGCGCTCGCCCGGCAGGATGACGGCGCGGGCGTTCGACGCCTCCGCCGCGAGCGCGCGCGACATGGCCGGCGTCGAATGGGGGTCGAACTCGCCGGTCACGAAGAGCGCCGGCGCCGTCAAAGCCCCCATCTGGTCCGCGAAGGCGTCGTCGCTCGTGGCGAAGACGCGATAGGCGCGGGCATAGCCCTCCGGATCGGCTGCGAGAAGCCAGCGATGGAGATCTTCCGCTCGTCCCCGGTCCTCCGGCTCGATCGGCTCGCCGAACCACCGCGAGATCGCCGCGTCCACGGTGGCTGCGGACCCTTCGCGGGCGAGAAGCTCCGCCCGTTCGAGTGCCGAGCACCGCTCTTCCGGCGAGCGGCGGTAGACGGTGTTGAAGGCGACGAGCCCGTGCACCCGGTCCGGCCGGGTGGCGGCGAATGCCGTCGCGATCATCGCGCCCATCGAATGGCCGCTGAGAACCGCGGAGGGAATCTCCAGAACGTCGAGAAGGTCCGCGAGCTGGGCGAGATAATCCTCGAGCGTCGCGTCCCGTGGCGGCAGGTCGCTCCGGCCGTGACCGAGCGTGTCGTAGGCGACGACCCGCGCCCGCGTCGCGAAGTGGTCGACCTGGGAGCGCCACACGGCGGAGTGAAGCCCGACGCCGTGGATGAAGACGATCGCTTCGCCGCTGCCGCGCTCGAGATAGGCGGTGCGGCCGCCGCCGAGATCGGAATGGCGATCCGCGTCAGACATTGGTCGTGGCGCCCAGCTCCTGAAGATCCTGGTAGCGGTCGCCGATCCGGTGGTGCGGCCGGCCGCCGATCGAGGCGCCGAGCGCGACCACGATCTCGTCGGGCGCGGGCGCGTCGGGGATCGAGAAGTGCACGGTGAGGTAGTGCGAGCGCATGCCCTCGTCCGCCTTGTGCATCAGCGGGATCATCAGCGCCGTGTCGGGGCCGCCGCGCGTGTTCGTGAAGCTGAGATAGGACTTGGCGCCGACGGCCTTCCGGTAGTGGTTGCCGAAGCGCAGCGTGTGGATGAGGGCCGAGGCGTGCTCGACCTCGCCGGCCGTGCCGACGATCGCCGCCTTGCCGTAGCCTTCCACGGCATCGCCGGAGCCGGCCCAGCGCAGCACCTCATCGGTCAGGAGCTCCCCGAGCTGCGGCGCGATTGCCCGGATCTCCGGCTGCAGGTCCTCGACGAAGCCGCGGCCCGCCCAGGGGTTGGCGATGACGGCGGCGACACCGAAGAGCCGCAACGGCCGCGGCGCCGCCCTGCCGCCCTCGATCAGCGTGTCTTCCGAGTACCGCACCAGCTTCCGAACAGTCATACGGCTTCACCTCGCCATGGTATGCAGTATGATGGTATACCATAATATGACTGTCAACCGCATGTTGCGGCGGCGGGGCGCAGCCGTCACCTTGGGTGACGAGCGACCAGGAGGAATCACTGCGGACGATGGACAACGCCCTGAAGGTGGAGCGGCCGACGGTGACGCTCCGCGAGCTCGCGCTGAACAAGCTTCGCGACGCCATCCTGGAGCGGCGGTTCCGGCCGGGGGAGCGACTGGTGGAGCGGAAGCTCTGCGAGCTCCTGGGCGTCTCGCGGACCGTCGTGCGCGAGGTCCTGCGCCATCTCGAGGCCGAAGGCCTCGTCGAGATCCTGCCGCATCACGGGCCGATCGTCGCGCGGCTCGACCTGGAGACGGTCGAGCAGATCTACGAGATGCGGATGGTCATCGAAGTCATGGTCGTCCGATCCTGCGCCGAGCGCATAGGCGCGGCGGATGTCGATCTCCTCCGGGTACATCTCGACGAGATCCGCGCCGGCTTCGCGGCGAGCGACATCCGGAGGGTGATGCGGGGCACGTCGGCGTTCTACGAGGTGCTCTTCACGGCTGCCGGCAAGACTGTCGCCTGGGACGTCTTCCGAAACCTCAACGCGCGCATCAACCAGCTGCGCTCCTATACGCTGTGGTCGCCTGGCCGGAACGTGACGGGCCCCGGGGAGATGCAGGCGATGCTCGACGCCATCGGCGCGCACGATCCCGACGCCGCCGAGGCGGCATGCAGGCTCCATGTCGGGAATGCCTGGGCCATCGCGCGTCAGAGCGCGGCGGCGTCGGAGTAGGCCGCTCCTGCGCGCGACGGCAGCTATTCCGTCTCATCGACGCGATCGGCCGGCCGGCCGATCACCAGCCGGCGGATGCGGCCGGCGGCCGCAGTTGTCGGGGGCTCGACCTGCTGCGTAAGGTCTGGGGTCATGAAAGCCCTCAACGCACTGGCCTATGGCGTCGCCTTCCTCATCGCGGCGGGCGAGATCGCCCGCTTCTGGGGAAGCGAGCGCTTCGTTCCGATGGCGCTCGACGAACTCGCCGTGGCTGGCGCACTGGCCTGGGCCGGGTGGCGGTCGGCCCGTGACGGCGCCCTGTGGCACCTCGCATCATGGGGCGCCCTGTGCGGCCTGGTGCTCGTTCTCCTGGTCGAGACCCTCGACCACCAGATGCACGGGCCCGCGAAGGCGGCCGGGCCGGTCTACCTAGTCGCGCTGAGCCTCATGCTGGTCATCGGCCTCTGGGCCGTCGGGCGCGCCTTGCGCCTCGTCCGGCACGAGGGCGGGCGGTAGGCGGAGCGTCCGGGCGAAGCGTCCTGCGGCGGGGCCATTGCTGTAGCGCGCGTCGTCGATGGTCACGTAGGTCCCGTCCGCCCGGCGCTCGATCGTCGCGAAGGGCAGGCGGGACCAGTAGAGGAAGTCGGCGATCTCCTTCTCCCGCGCCGCCTCCGCGAGTGCGGGATCGTCCAGATTCGTCGGGGTGAGGCCCGGCTCGAGCTCCAACTGCGGCTTCGGCGTGAAGCGCAGCACGCCGAAGCCGTAGGCCTCGTCGGTGCCGAAGATCACGTCGCGCCGGAACGGGTTGATCGGCACGGGCGTCGCCACCACGGTCTCGATCGGGTCGGTTTCCCGCGCCTCGGCCGCCTCCCGCGTCAGCCGCTCCGCGGCGATGCTGCCGAGCCCCATCGCGGTGGCGTAGCTCGCGGCGACGCAGAGGCCGACGAGCGCCGGGCGGCCGGGATGCGGCGATCCTCTGCGCCAGCATCTCCTCGACAGCCAGACGCCGAGGCCCAGGGCGATCCACAGCCAGACATCGATGATGAAGAGCGTATCGCCGTAGAACCACCGCTCGGAGAACGGCATGAGCAGCCGGATGCCGTAGCTGTTCATGAAGTCGAGCAGCGGGTGCGAGGCCCAGCCGATATAGGCGAGCGCGAAGAGCCAGCCGACATGGAGGGGCAGCCGCCCGGCCGGCCGCGTGCCCCGCCGCGTCTGCCAGCGATCGAACAGCACCATGGCGCCGACGAGCAATGGCGGAAGCACGAGCATGGCGACCGGCCCGTGCGTCCAGCCGCGCCGCCAGGCGAGGTTCTCGCCGAACAGGAGGCCGAACGCGTCGACATCGGGCAGGTTGGCCGCGATGATCAGGGTGGCCATCCCCAGGCCTGTCTTCTTCTTGAGGCCCGCCTCTCCGAGCGCGGCACCTGCAAGACTGTGAGCGAGATTGTCCAAGGGGCCCTTTCGTGAAAGCCGAAAGCGTGGGGGAGGGGTTACGGGGCCCGCTGGGTGTGCCGGTGCAAGGGGGCGCGCTCGTGGTGTAGCACCGAACAGGCGCCTTGAGTGAGGAGCCTTCGCATGCCGAGGGCGGCCCGGCTTCTTTCCCTATCGCGGCCGGGGAGATCCCTTGAAGTCGGGGTCACAATAGGGGCCGCCGTGGAAGCGCCCGCCGATCGGGCCCTCCTCGTGCTCCGGCCCGGAAAGCTCGGCGGCGTAGATCTCGGCATCGTCCTCGGGCCTGTATCCGAGCCACTCGTCCAGCTCACCATTCGTCCAGCGCCGCCGGCGGTTGGCCGAGACGCCGTAGGCGGCGAAATACCGGAACGGCGGGGCATCGACGCAGCGGCGGATCAGCTGGCCCATGTCTCGCGGGCTGATCCACGTCGCGAGCTCGCGCTGGTTGAGGGGACGCTCGCGGAACGATCCGATCCTGAGCGAGCAGACCTCGAGCCCGTGGCGGTCGGAGTAGAGCCGGCCGAGCGCTTCTCCGAACACCTTCGCCACGCCGTAGAGGCCGTCCGGCCTCGGCTCGGCCTCCGGTCCGAGCACCTCGCGCACGTCGTGATAGCCGACGGCGTGGTTCGAGCTCGCGAAGATGAAGCGCTTCGCGCCGCCGAGCCGGGCCGCCTCGAAGGCATTGTAGGTCGAGACGTAGTTCGCCGGCAGAAGCTCCTCCCAGGGCGCCTCGGTGGGAATGCCTGCGAGGTGGATCACGCAGTCGACGCCCTCGCTCGCCCGGCGCATCGTCTCGAGGTCGGCGCAGTCGCCCACGATCATCTCCTCGTCGTCGGCCAACTCCTCCGCTTCGCGCAGGTCGACGAGCCGAAGCCGCGCCGGATGGTCGCGCAGCGCCCGCCGCGCCACGGTGGCGATGCGGCCGGCGGCGCCGGTGATCATGATGGTGTCCAAAATGCCCTCCCGGGGGATCGATATGTCACAGAGGCGGCGTAATCTGCATATCATGTGCAAGAAGCACAATCCGGCCGTGGCGTGGCATGCGCCTCTCGCGGGCGCGGCGATTGCCATGGGCGGCGGAAATCGTGCATCCCGTGGTCGGGCGGCGGAAATCGGGCATGCGTCGTCGGCGGGCGGCAGACGGATGAAAGAGATGGACGGGCAGCAGGAGGGAACCCGCGAGCGGCGGCGGCGGCGCGAGATCACGCAGGAGGTGGCCGCGCGCATCGTCGACCACATCGAGGCCGAGCAGCTGTCGACGGGCGCCCACATGTCGGCGCAGCACCTCGCCGACCGGCTCTCCGTCTCCCGATCGCCGGTCACGCAGGCCCTGCGGCTCCTCTCCGAGAAGGGGCTCGTCGTCCACGAGCCGAATCGCGGCTTCTTTCTCACCGGCGCCAGGGGCGGCTCGCCGAAGGAGCTCGGCCTCTCGGGCCACGACGAGCTGCGCGATGTCTATTTCCGCATCGCCGAGGACCGCCTGCGGGGCGCGCTCGAGGACCAGGTCTCCGAAACGCATCTCCGCGAGCGCTACGGCCTGACGCGCGGCGAGCTCGCGACGCTCCTGAACCGCATCTCGCGGGAGGGCTGGGCCGAGCGCCGCCGTGGTTACGGGTGGACCTTCTCCGCCATCCTGACGACGCCCGAGGCGCTCGACCAGACATACCGCCTGCGCATGGCGCTCGAGCCGAACGCGCTGCTCGAGCCGAGCTTCCACCTGCCGCGCCGCGAGGCGGCGAAGTGGCGGCGGGTCGAGGAGCGGCTGCTCGCCGGAGAGATCGACACGCTGTCGGCCGACGAGCTGCACGACAAGGGCGTCGACTTCCACGAGGCACTGGCGACGGCTTCCGGCAACCCCTTCTTCCTCGAGGCGCTGAAGCGGGTGAACCGGGTGCGGCGCCTTCTGTCCTACCGATCGATGATCGACCGGTCCCGCTACTACAGCCAGGCAGCACAGCACCTGGAGATCCTCGACCTCGTCGAGCGTGGTCGCCAGGAGGAGGCGGCCGAGGCGATGCGGGTGCACCTGCAGAGCGTCGTGAACAACCTCAAGAAGATCAGGCGCCTCCTCGAGCCCGAGGCCTGAGGAGGCGCCGCACGCGCAGCCGTGCGTCAGCCTTCAGCCGTAGCTGCAGATTGGGGATTGCATTTTTGCCGCAAGATGCGCAATCTCGCCGCCAACAACAAAGCTGACATCCGGGAGAGGGGCGCGCGTGATGGGGGTTGGCCATCCGCCAGTTGCCGAGTTCGAGGCCGCCGGACACCGACTTCGCGCGGTGGACGTCCGGGGCTTTGCCGGCAGCGCTCTCCCTCGTCTTCCCCACACGCTGCGGATCCTCCTGGAGAACGCGCTCGCCGCCGCGGGAGACGAGCAGGCGGATGAGAGCGCGAGGCTCCTTCTCGAGCGGGCGCGAGGTGGCCGGCCGGCGGGCGAGATTGCCTTTCGCCCCGGCCGGATCCTGATGCACGACACGACGTCGGTCCCCGCGCTCGTCGACGTGGCGGCGCTGCGCGACGCGGTGGCCGAACGGGGAGGCGATCCCGCATCGCTCAACCCGGTCCTGCCGATCCACGCGATGATCGACCACTCGGTCGCGGTCGACCGCTTCGCGAGCAGTGACGCGATCTCGTTCAACATGAAGCGGGAGATGGCGCGCAACGCGGAGCGCTACCGCTTTCTCAAGTGGGCCGACCGGACCTTCGAGAACCTGACGGTCTTCCCGCCGGGCACCGGCATCCTCCACACCGTGAACATCGAGTGGCTGTCGAAGGTCGCGGTGCGGGATCCGCGGGACGCGCGTCTCGTGCGGCCGGACACGCTCGTCGGCACGGACAGCCACACGCCGATGATCAACGCGCTCGGCATGCTCGCCTGGGGCGTCGGCGGACTGGAGGCGGAGATGGCGATGTTCGGCCTGCCGCTCACCCTGGCGTTGCCGAAGGTGGTCGGGGTTCGCCTGACGGGGCGCCTGCGGCCCGGCGTGATGGCGACGGATCTGGCGCTTGTCGTGACGGAGCGGCTGCGCCGGCACGGGGTGGTGGGAGCGTTCGTCGAGTTCTTCGGCGAGGGGCTCGGCCACCTGCCGGTGGGTGCGCGTGCGGCGGTGGCGAACATGGCCCCGGAATACGGCGCGACGACGGGCTTCTTCCCAATCGACCGCCACACGCTCCGCTACCTCCGTACGACGGGCCGCGACGAGGGGCACGTCGCGCTCGTGGAGGCGTTCGCGCGGCTGCAGGGGCTGTGGGCCGAGCCGGACTCGGTGCCCGACTACGACGAGACGGTCGAGATCGACCTCGACGGGCTCGCCACGACGATCGCCGGGCCGACCCGCCCGCAGGACGCGCAAGCTCCGGCCGCGGTCGCCGCCTGGGCCGAGACGCGGCCCGACACCGACGGCGCGCTGCCGCCGGCGGCCGTGGCGATCGCCGCCATCACCTCGTGCACGAACAGCGCCGATCCGCGCATGCTGGTCGCGGCGGGGCTCCTCGCGCGCAACGCCCGCCGGCTGGGGCTCAAGCCACCCCCCTGGGTGAAGACCTCCTTCGCGCCGGGTTCGACGGTCGCCACGCGCTACCTCGAGCGGGCCGGCCTTCTGTCGGATCTGGCGGCGGTGGGGTTCGACGTGGTCGGCATCGGCTGCACGACATGCATCGGCAACTCGGGCCCGCTCGTGCCCGAGGTCGAGGCGGCCGTGCGCGAGCGCGGGGCGGAGGTCGTCGCCGTCCTCTCCGGCAACCGCAATTTCTCGCGACGCGTCCACCCGCTGATCGAGAACGGCTTCCTCTGCTCGCCGCCGATGGTGGTCGCCTTCGCGCTCGCAGGCTCCCTGCGCGGCGATATCGGGCACCGCCCGCTCGGACGCTCGGGCGATGGACGCGAGGTCCGGCTCGAGGATATCTGGCCGGGCGAGGCCGAGATCGACGCCGCGGTCACCGCCGGCCTCGACAGCGGCGACATTGGCCGCAGCTACGGCGAGGCGATGGATAGCCCCGACTGGGCGGCGCTCGATGCTCCGAGTTCGACGCGCTTTCCCTGGGATCCGGCTTCCACCTATCTGCGCCGGCCGCCCTTCGTCGAGCGGGGCAGGGTGAGGCAGCCAGGATCGCTCGTCGCGGCGCCGCTGATCGTGCTCGGCGACGACATCACGACCGACCACATCTCGCCGGCCGGGGCCATCCCGCCGGAGGGCAGCGCCGGCAGACACCTTCAGGGCCAGGGGCAGGACGCCCGCGACCTCAACGTCTTCGCCGCCCGGCGCGGCAATTTCGAGGTCATGCTGCGCGGCGCCTTCACGAACCGCAACGCGGAGAACCTGCTTTGCCCTGAGGCCCGGCCGGGCGAGACCGTGACGCTGCTCGACCCCGTGCCCGTCCCGGCCTTCGAGGCGGCCGCACGGATGTGCGAAGCGGGGCACCGCCTCGTCATGGTCGCCGGCGAGCGCTACGGCTCGGGCTCGTCGCGCGACTGGGCGGCGAAGGGGCCGGCGCTCCTCGGCGTCGAGGCAGTTCTCGCGTCGAGCTTCGAGCGGATTCACCGCTCGAACCTGATCGGGATGGGGATCCTGCCGCTCCGGCTGCCTGCCGGGGTCCACGTCTCGGCCCTCGGTCTCGAGCCGTCGAGCCGGATCGAGATCGATGCCGACCCGGCCGCGATCGAACCGGGCGCCGCCGTTCCCGTGCTGATCGAGACGGACGGCCGCGAGACACGCTTCACCGCTCACGCCCTCGTCGACACGGCCCAGGAGTGCGAGCTCCTGCGCCACGGCGGCGTCCTGCCGTTCATGCTGAACCGAACCACCCACGCAAAGCCCGCAAGAAAGGCCGTCTGATGCCGAACAGTTCCGTCCGTCTCGCAGTCCTGAAAGGTGACGGGATCGGCCCAGAGATCACCGACGCGACCCTGCGCGTGCTGGACGCCGCGGCGGAGGCCTGCGGCCTCGATCTCGCCTACGAGGAGGCGGATATCGGCTTCGACGCGCTGAAGCGCACGGGCACGACCTTTCCCGACGAGACCTTCCAGATCTGCAAGGCCGCCGACGGCACGGTGCTCGGCCCGGTCTCGCACAACGAGTATCCGCCCAAGGCCGAAGGCGGGCCGAACCCCTCGGGCGAGCTGAGGATCAGGCTCGACCTCTACGCGAATATCAGGCCCGCGAAGACGATCCCGGGCCTGCCGCCCCGCTGCGGCAAGGACGTCGATCTCGTCATCGTGCGCGAGAACACCGAGGGCTTCTACGCCGATCGCAACATGTTCGCGGGCGGCGGCGAGTTCATGCCGACGCCCGACGTCGCTCTCGCCGTGCGCAAGATCACCCGCGAGGGCTCGATGCGGATCGCCGAGGCCGCGTTCGAGCTCGCCATGAAGCGCCCCCGCAGGAAGGTCACGAGCGTCCACAAGGGCAACGTCATGCGGCTGTCCGACGGGCTTTATCTCGAATGCACGAGGGAGGTGGCGAAGCGCTATCCCGAGGTCGAGTACGAGGAGCGCATCATCGACGCGATGGCGGCCCTCCTCGTTCGCGACGCCTCCGCCTTCGACGTCATCGTCACGACGAACATGTTCGGCGACATCCTGTCCGACCAGGCCTCCGAGATCGCCGGGAGCCTCGGGCTCGCCGCCTCGCTCAACGCCGGGCGGGACCATGCGGTCGCCCAGGCCCAGCACGGCTCGGCGCCCGATATCGCCGGCCGCGGGATCGCCAACCCGGCATCGCTGATCGGGTCCGCGGCGATGCTCCTCCACTGGCTCGGCACGCGCCGGGGCGATGCCGCCTTCCAGAGGGCCGCATCGATGATCCAGCAGGCCCTGCAGGCGACGATCTCGGCGCCGGAGACGCGGACCCGCGACATCGGCGGCTCGCTCGGAACCGACGCCTTCACCGGCGCG
Source organism: Lutibaculum baratangense AMV1 (assembly GCF_000496075.1). Taxonomy (GTDB): domain Bacteria; phylum Pseudomonadota; class Alphaproteobacteria; order Rhizobiales; family Tepidamorphaceae; genus Lutibaculum; species Lutibaculum baratangense. Next base: position 94,801 of record NZ_AWXZ01000038.1, on the reverse strand, counting down.
GTGGTCGGGGCGATCGGGTCGGCGCGGGGGTGAGGCGGCCGCCGGCCACCTGGGGGAGAGAACAATGAAAACGGCACTCAATCTCGTCGATACGATCCTGTCGAGGATCGAGTTCGTCGTCATCGCCGTCCTGTCCGTCGCGGCGCTCGTACTCGGGACGGCGCAGGTCGTGATGCGCTACGCCTTCAACACGGGCTACACCTGGTCGGAAGCCGTCTTCGTCCTCATGACGGTCGCCGCGATGCTGTTCGCCGGCAGCCGCGCGGTGCGGGAGGACGGGCACGTGCGGGTCGACATCCTGCCGCTCCTGATGCCGCAGAGGGTCCAGACGGTGCTGCGGATCCTCCGCTACGTCGTGTCCCTGAGCCTCTGCGCCTTCTTCGCCTATGCCGGCCTGCAGTACGTCGTCTTCACGAAGTCGATGGGAATCGTCTCGCCGGCCTCGAACCTGCCGGTCTGGATGACCTTCCTCATCGTCCCGGTCACGATGGGCTTCTTCTGCGCCCGCTACGTGATCCTTCTCCTGCGCGAGGCCGGCGGCGAGGAGACGGGCCGCCCCGAGCATTCCGAGGCCGCGCGCGTCGCCGCCGCTCAGGAGCCCGGCGAATGATCACCGCGACCCTGATCGTCCTCTTCTTCCTTCTGATCGCGATCGGCGCGCCCATCGCCGTGGCGCTCGGTGGGTCGGTCATCGTGACGTCGCTCCTGATGTCGCCGATCCCGATCGCGGTGATCGGTCAGAAGGTCCTCGCCAATCTCGACCACTTCACCCTGATGGCAGTGCCGTTCTTCTTCTTTGCGGCAGCCCTCATGGAGAACGGCGGGCTCGTCCGGCGGCTCATCGACTTCGCGAACTCGATCGTCGGGCACTGGCGCGGCGGCCTCGGCGTCACCTCCGTCCTGAGCTGCATCTTCTTCGCCGCGATCTCCGGCTCGAGCCCCGCAACGGTGGCCGCCGTCGGCCGCGTCATGTATCCCGCGCTCCTGCGCGAGGGCTACACCGCCCGATACTCGATCGGGGCGCTGGCGACCGCGGGATCGATCGGCATCCTGATCCCGCCCTCGATCCCGATGATCCTCTACGGCTTCATCACCGAGACCTCGATCACCAGGCTCTTCATCGCCGGCATCGTGCCGGGCCTCATCTACGGCGGGGGCATGATGCTGATGGCGAGCTACCTCGCCCGCCGCGAGGACATACCGCCGCGGCCGAAGGCGTCTTGGGGCGAGCGCTGGCGAGCCTTCAAGAGGGCGGGGCCCGCGCTCAGCCTGCCGCTGATCATCATCATCGGCATCTACGGCCTGCCGCGCTTCGACTTCGCGGGCCTGAGCCACTCCGGCGGCGCGATCTTCACGCCGACCGAGGCGTCCGTCGTCGCGGCGAGCCTCGCGCTCCTGATCGGCATGTTCGTCTACCGCGAGCTCTCCGTGCGCGGCGCGGTGCGCACCATCGTCGCCACGGCGCCGGCGGTCGGCATGATCTTCTTCATCGCGACCAACGCACTCCTCTTCGCCTTCTTCCTGACGAAGCTCGGCGTGCCGCAGGCGATCTCGAACGCGCTGATCGCCATGGACATGCCGCCATGGGCGTTCCTGCTCCTCGTCAACGTCGTGCTGATGATCATCGGCTTCTTCCTCGAAGGCGTGCCGGTTATCCTGATGTTCGTGCCGGTTCTCTTCCCGGCGGCGACGGCGATGGGGATCGATCCCGTGCATTTCGGCGTCATCGTCATCGTGAACATCGAGCTGGCGCTCGTGACGCCGCCCGTCGGCCTCAACCTGTTCGTCGGGTCGAGCGTCTCGGGACTGCCGGTCTTCGACGTGTTCAAGGCCGCGCTGCCGTGGATGATCGTCACCGGCAGCGTCCTGATCCTCGTCACCTACGTGCCCTGGATTTCCCTCTTCCTGCCGGGCCTCATGTTCGGCTGACGCCTCAACACCGAAGCCGTGGAAAGCGGCGACACACCAAGGGAGGACCCCCCATGAAGACCTCGAAGTGGCTCAACCTCACGGCGGCGGCGGCGATCGCCGCGGCGGCCGGCCTCGCGGGCGTCGGCGGCGCCGCCGCCCAGACCCCGGTCATCATGTCGAACGATAACAATGCCGTCGGCGTGAAGGGCAAGACGTTCGAGCTCCTGAAGGAGGAGATCGAGAAGCGCCTCGGCGACGCGGTGGCCGTCGAGCTCCACCATTCCGGTGCGCTCTTCGACCAGAACACGCAGATCCAGGGCCTGCAGCTCGGCAGCGCCCATATCATCGCCCCGACCTCCGGCCACTACGCCACGATCGCGCCGAACGTGAACGCGCTGTCGCTGCCGTTCCTCCTGTCGACGCCGGACCAGATCCAGGAGGCCATGGAGGACCCGACGATCCGCGCGGCGATCTTCGAGGACATGGAGGCCAAGAACGTGACGCCCGTCGCGATCTGGATGAACGGGCCGCGCGACCTCGGCTACACCGGATCCAAGGCGATCGTGACGCCGGAGGACATGGCCGGCGTTAAGATCCGCGTGCAGTCGATCCCGATCGACATCGCCGCCTTCGAGGCGGTCAACGCGCATGTCGTCGCGATGTCGTGGAGCGAGGTGCCGACCGCGATGCAGCAGGGCGTTCTCGACGCGGTCGAGCCGACCCCGAACGCGCTCGTCGGCGCCGGCCTCGACGAGATGATCGATCAGCTCACGAAGCTCCACTACTACTACTCGTTCTACATCGTCGGGGCGAACAAGCAGTGGTGGGACGGCCTCTCCGAGGAGGTGCGCCAGGGCATCCAGGAGGCCCTCGACGTGGCGACCGAATGGAACTGGGAGAACACCCGGATCGAGAACGACGAGGCCTACGCGAAGGTCGAGGAGCTCGGCAAGACGATCCACGAGGTCAGCGAGGAGGACCGCGAGAAGTGGGTCGCGGCGATGCAGCCCGTCTGGCAGCGATTCGGCGCGGACGCGATCGGCGAGGAGGCGATGAACGCCCTCCGCAGGATCGGCGGCGTCGAGCAGTGAGGCAGGCGGCGGGCGGCCGCGACGGTCCGCCCGCCCCGCACTCAGAAATCGTAGAGCCGCGCCGGATTGGCGACCAGGATCTCCTGCCACCGGCGCGGCTCGTCGAACCACTCCCGGATCGTGCCGAGAAGGGCGCGGTCGTCGAGCTCCCTGAACGGCAGCTCCGCGTCGTCGGCACTGGCGCCGCCCGGGTGGGCCGGCGTGTGCGGCCAGTCCGACCCCCACACGATGCGTTCGGGGTTCGCCCGGTGAAGGCGCCGCGCCAGATCCGCCATGCGGCCGTCGAGATCCGGCGGGTCGAGACGGTAGGTCCCCGACAGCTTGACCCAGGCCTTGCCGCTGCCGAGGAGGCGCAGGATCGCCGCCTCCTCCGGGCCACCGTCCGAGGCGGGAGACAGGAGGCCGAAATGGTCGATGACGATCGGGACGGGCAGCTCGGCGAACTCCGCCTTGAGCGCCGCGATCGTCGCGGCGGAGGTGAAGATCTGCAGATGCCAGCCGTTCCGCGCGCAGGTGTCCGCGACCGCGCCGAGCCCGCGTCGCGCCTCGCCGGGATCGTTCAGCCCGAGCGTCGCGAGATTGACGCGGATGCCGCGCACGCCGGCGCCGTGCATCTCGTCGAGGAGGCTGCCCGTAGCATTGTCTCCCGGAACCGCGACGCCGCGCGCCCTTCCGCCGAGGCGCGCCATCGCGTCCAGCATGCAGCCGTTGTCCGTGCCGAAGATGCTCGTCTGCACCAGCACGACGCGCTCGAGCCCGAGCCCGCCGAGCATCGCCTCGAGATCCTCGACCGGCGCGTCAGGCGGCGTGTAGGCCCGCGGGCTCACGAGCGGAAAGCGCGATTTCGGCCCGATCACGTGGGCGTGGCAGTCGCAGCTTCGCGGCGGCGGAAAGACGGTGTCCGGCATTCTTGCTCCTCGTTACAGGCGAGCCCGCTGGCCCGCCTCTTCTTGACCAGAGAAGGACTGACATGACCACCCCGAAGCCAAATCAGGACGTGATCGGCGAACAGGAACTGCGCGGGCTTGCGCTCGAGGCGCTCGAGGCTCTCGGCGTTCCGGCCGCCCAGGCGGAGGACACGGCGGAGATCCTCGTCCTCGCAGACCTGATGGGCGTCCACACCCATGGCGTGATGCGCGTGATCTCCTACGGCGAGCGCCTGCGCATCGGCGGCATCAAGGCCGGCGCCCGGATCACGCCGGAGCATGTCGCCCCCGCGATCATCCGGGTCGACGGCGACAACGGGCTCGGCCCCGCCGTGGGGATGGTCGCGCTGCGCGAGGCGATGACGGCGGCGGCGGAGACCGGTGTGGGGGTCGCGCTGTGCCGGGGCTCGAACCACTTCGGACCCGTCGCGCCCTACGCCTACCTCGCCGCGGAGCAGGGCTTCGCGAGCCTCATCGCCAGCAACGCAACGACGACGATCGCGCCGACCGGTGGCAGCGATGCCCGGCTCGGCAACAACCCGATGGGCTTCGGCTTCCCGAACCCCGGCGGAGATCCGATGATCCTCGACATGGCGATCAGCGTCGTCGCCCGCGCGAAGATCCGCAACGCGGCAAAGGCCGGCGAGCCCATCCCGGAGGGCTGGGCGACCGACGGGGCCGGCCGTCCCACGACCGACCCGAACGCCGCGCTGAAGGGCTTCCTCATGCCGTTCGGCGGCTACAAGGGCTACGGCCTGTCCCTCGCGGTCGACATGCTCACCGGCGTCTTGTCGGGTGCCGCCTTCCTCACCCACGTGAAGTCCTGGGTCGACGAGCCCGAGGCTCCCCAGGATCTGGGTCACGCCTTCGTCCTCATCGACGCCAAAAGGCTCGGGACGTCCGAGTGGCTCGGCTCGCGGATGCAGGACTTCGCCGGCATCATCCACGACACCCCGCGGGTCGATCCCGACACGCCTGTCATCCTGCCCGGCGAGCGCGAGCTTCAGCGGCTGCACAGGCAACGGCGGGAGGGGGTGGCGCTCGACCGCGAGACGCTCGAGGAGATAAGGGCGATAGCGGCGGGCAAGGCGCGGTAGGTCGAGGCACGGAGAGGAGATCGCGGCATGAGGAACTGGAAGCTCGAGGGCTACGAGATCGACATCGTCGTGGAGGGGTATCCCGGCAAGTCGGTGTGCCATGGCGGCCTCGGCTGGAGCTCTATCGTTCTGCTGCGCGGGCACGGCCGGGTCGCCCTCGTCGACGTCGGCGCCTTCGGCGTCCGCAAGACGCTGATCAAGCGGCTCGCCGACTACGGCCTGACGCCGAAGGACGTCACCGACGTCCTCCTCACCCATTCGCACTACGATCATTCCGTCAACTGGACGCTCTTCAGCCATGCGCGGATCGTGATCGGCGGCGACGAGCTCGACTGGTCGGTGAACGAGCCGTGGGGGGAGTCGCCCGTGCCGGAGCTCTACGTCCGCGAGCTGAGCACCTGGCCGACGCTCGCCCGCGTCTCGGAGGGCGACGAGGTGCTGCCCGGCATCACGGCCTACGACGCGCCCGGGCACACGCCGGGGCACCTGATCTTCGTGCTTCGGGGCCGGGAGCACGACGTCGTCTTCACGGGCGATGCGGCGAAGAACCGGGCGGAGCTCGTCTCGCGCGACACCGACATGACCTTCGATCCCGCCGTCAGCGCGGCGTCGATCGGCAGGATCTGGGACTTCTGGACGAGGCGGCCCGGCACCGTCCTCGTCCCGGGTCATGACCTGCCGATGGTGCTCGACGGCGGGGTCCCGCGCTTCCTCGGCGAGCGGGAAGCGGCGATCTCCGCCTGGATGGGCGACGGCATGGACGAGACGAGGCTCTTCCGCCTGAGCGGGACCTGAGGCGCCGGCATCAGCCGCGGGGCGTCGGTGCGGGGCCGGCCGTGAGGTAGCCCATGACGACCTCGACCGCATGGGCGCGCCGCTCGTCCAGCCAGTCGTCGGCACCGAGGTCGTTGCGAAACATGACCGAGAGCGTGTGTCGCTGCGCGAGGTGGGTGATGCACAGCGACAGGACGGTGATGTAGAGCTGCCCGGGGTCGACCTGCCGCTTGAAGGCGCCGGTCTCGCGGCCGCGGGTGAGGAGGTCGCTGACCGCTTCGAGCAGCGGCAGCGTCGAGTCCGAGACCATCGGCAGCTGGCGGACGAAGCGGCCGCCGGCCATGTTCTCGTTGCGGATCATGGCGACGAACTCCGGGTTGTCCCGGAGGTAGTCGAAGGTGAACTCCACGAGGCGGCGCATCCCGTCCGCCGGGGCCAGGGTACCGAGGTCGAGCTGGCGCTCGAGCGCACGGATACGCGCGTAGGTGTCCTCGAGCGCCGCCAGGTACAGCTCTTCCTTGCCGCCGAAATAGCGGTAGAGCATCTGAACGTTGGCCTGCGATGCGCGGGCGATCTGATCGATGCGCGCGCCCGTGAAGCCGTGCTGGGCGAAGGCCTCGCGCGCGGCGTCGAGAATGCGTTGCCTTGTCGCCGCCGCATCCCTCTTGTGGGGCGTGACTTGCCCATTGCGCGACCCCGTCTGCTTCCGTGACGCGGTCCGGCGCCTGTTCTCCGTGCCACTCGTCTGCTCGGTCATCCTGCCTCCTGCTTGTGCACCTGCAACGGCTTTGAGCAACCGCGCCGTCCAGGAAAAGTGACCTTGCGTCATTTGTCGCTGGACCAGGTATGTCAAAGTTTGCTTACCTATCACCGCGCGGCGGGCCGCCGGTACCACCCTTCCAGACAAGAGCACGAATTGGCCCGCCCGTTGCATCGTTTCCTGCCGGCAGGCGGAGCGACGCCTGCCCCAGGCACATCCGGATAGGGAGAGTCAGCATGGGGACGACCTCGAGGTTCAGAACGCTCGCCCGAGCGATGGGGGGCGCCGTTCTGGCGCTCGCGGTGGCGACGCCCTTCACCACGGCACAGGCGGCCGATCCGATCAAGATCGGGCACGTCGCCGCGCTGTCGGGGGCGTCCGCGCAATCCGGCGAGGCGATCACGCGCGGGATTCAGATGGCGATCGACGAGATCAACGAGGCCGGGGGGCTTCTCGACGGCCGCATGCTCGAGCTCGTCCAGCGCGACGACCAGTCGACGCCTCCGAAGGGCCTGATCGCGGCACGCGAGCTGATCTTCAACGAGGAGGTCGCCGCCATCTTCGGAGGCATCGATTCGCCTGTGTCGCTCGCGATCGTCCCGCTGGCGAACCAGAGCAAGGTGCCGTTCATGGGTGTCTGGGCCGCGGCGACCGGCATCACCGAGAACGGGGCCGATCCGAACTACGTCTTCCGCGTCTCCGCGGTCGACGCGCTCGTCGACGTGAAGCTTCTCGACTACGCGAACAAGAAGTTCGGCGCGGCGAAGGTCGGGCTCATGCTGATCAACAACCCCTGGGGCGAATCGAACGAGAAGGGGCTCGAGGCGGCCGACGAGGAGAACGACGCCGTCGAGATCGTCGGGGTCGAGAAGTTCGAGGCCGCCGACGTCGACATGACGCCGCAGCTCACGCGCCTGCGCGATGCCGGCGCCGAGGCGATCATTCTCGTCGTCAACGCGCCGCCCGGCGCGCAGGTGATGAAGTCGCGCGAGCGCATGGGATGGGACGCTCCCGTCGTGTCGCACTGGGGGATCTCCGGCGGACGCTTCCCGGAGCTCGCGGGCCCGACGGCGGGCGAGGCGCATTTCGTGCAGACCTACTCCTTCTTCGGCGATCAGGGCCCAGTGGGGCAGAAGCTCCTCGACACGCTCAAGGAGAAGTACTCGGAGATCGAGGGCCCCGAGGACATCTTCTCGCCGGTCGGCACCGCGAACGCCTATGACGCGATGCATCTCGTGGCGCTGGCGATCGAGCAGGCCGGGTCGACCGACGGCGATGCGATACGCGAGGCGCTCGAGAACCTCGATGGGCCCTATGAGGGGCTGATCAAGACCTACGACAAGCCCTTCTCGGCCGAGAATCACGATGCGCTCGGGGCGGGCGACTACATCATGGTCCACTACGACGGCGATCAGGTCGTCCCGACGGAATGATGTGAGCGGGCGCCGGCCCCTGCCGGCGCCACTGGCGCGACGTCTCGAAGCCCCGGAGCCTTCGATGATCTTCGTTTCCGCCCTGATCACGGGCCTCGGGCTCGGCAGCATGTACGGGCTGCTCGCGCTCGGCTTCTACGTCACCTACGTCGTCTCCAACACCGTCAACTTCGCGCAGGGCTCCACGATGATGCTCGGCGCGGTCATCTGCTTCACCTTCTGGGTGACGTTCGGGTGGCCCGCGCCGATCGCGGTCGTCGTCGTGCTCCTCGCCTGCACGCTGTGGGGCGTGGTGGTGGAGCGCGTCGCGGTGCGGCCGTTCGTGCGGCGGGGGTCGGATGCCTGGCTGATGGCGACGGTCGCGCTGGGCATCGTCATCGACAACGTCGTGCTCTTCACCTTCGGGCGCGACCCGCGCGGCATGCCGGCGACGCCGCTCGTCACCGACACGTTCGATCTCGCGGGCCTGCGGGTCCAGCCGCAGCAGGTGCTGATACCGATCGTCGGGCTCGGGCTCGCCGTAGCCCTCACCGTCTTCTCCCGCCGGACCCGGCACGGCCTCGCGATGATGGCGGTCGTGCAGAACCAGGCGGCGGCGCGGCTCATGGGCATCAATGTCGGCATGGCCGTGTCCGGCGCCTTCGCGCTCTCGGGGTTCTTCGCCGGAGTGGCCGGCATCCTGATCGCTCCGCTCTTCACGATCTCGTCGACCATGGGCACGCTCTTCGGGATCAAGGCCTTCGCCGTGGCGATCCTGGGCGGCATCACGAACCCCTGGGGCGTGATGTTCGCCGGCCTCCTCTACGGCGTGGCGGAGGCGATGATCACCGCGAGCTTCGGCTCGACCTACACCCAGATCGTCGCCTTCACCCTCGTCATCGTCGCGCTCGCGCTCAGGCCGGACGGCCTCTTCGGCCGGGCGGAGGTGAAGAAGGTATGAGATACGGCAACCTCCTCGCCCTCGGGGCCCTCGTCGCGCTCGCCGCGGCGGGCATCGCGGTCGGCAACGGCTACCAGCTCTTCGTGCTCTCTCTCATGGGCCTGACGGCGATCGTCGGCATCGGGCTCAACGTTCTCGTCGGCATGACGGGTCAGATCTCGCTCGGCCATGTCGGCTTCTACGCCATCGGCGCCTATACGGTCGCCATCCTGACCGTCGGCCACGGGTGGAGCTTCTGGATCGCGCTGCCGCTCGCCGGCCTCCTGGCGGGCATCGCCGGTGCCGTGCTGTCGGTCCCGGCGCTGCGGGTCCGCGGTCCCTACCTCGCGATGATCACCATCGCCTTCGGTTTCATCGTCGAGCAGAGCGCGGCCGAGCTCGGCTGGCTGACGGGGGGCTGGAACGGCATCATGGGCATCATGCCGCCCGTCCTCTTCGGCACGATGCTGGGGCCGCAGGAGATCGCCGTCCTCGTCCTCGTCCTGATGCTCGCGGCGCTCGGCTTCTACGCCCTCTTCAGCGAGAGCCCGTGGGGCAAGGCCCTGCGGGCGTTGCGGGATTCCGAAGTCGCCGCGCAGTCGATCGGGCTCAACCCCGTCCTCCTGCGCTGCGTCGCCTTCGCGCTGTCGGCCGTCTTCGCGGGGGTGGCCGGCGGCGTCTACGCCGCCATGAGCGGCTTCATCAGCCCGGAGAGCTTCCCGTTCTTCGAATCGATCCTGTTCCTGCTCGTCGTGATGATCGGCGGCGCCGACACGCTGCTCGGCCCGGTGGTGGGGGCAATCGTCGTCGTGCTCCTGCCGGAGCTCTTCTCCTCGCTCGCGGAGTATCGGCTTCTCTTCGTCGGCCTTCTCCTGCTCGTCGTGTTGCGGGTCGCGCCGCGCGGCATCGTCGGAGGCTTGAGCGGGCTCGCGGCACGGTTCGCACGGCCGCCGCAGGGACAGCGCCAACCAGGCGGGCCCGCCGCGCTGCCGCTCGACGGCCGCGAGGGGAGGCCGCTCGAGGTCGAGAACCTCTCGATCTCCTTCGGCGGCGTGCGGGCCGTGCAGGAGCTGGGCTTCCGGGCGGAGCCGGGCCGGGTCACGAGCATCATCGGGCCGAACGGGGCTGGAAAGACGACGGCGCTGAACCTCGTCGCCGGCTTCTACAGGCCGGGCTCCGGCCGCATATCGCTCGGCGACCGCGACCTGACGGGGCTCGCCTCGCACCGTGTCGCGCGGGCCGGCATCTCGCGGACCTACCAGACGACGCAGCTCTTCCAGCAGATGAGCGTCATCGACAACGTGATGGTGGCGATGATCCTCGGGCGCACCCGCGCCGGCGACGTGGTGCGACGGCTCGAGACGGGGGAACGGCGGCGCCGGGCCGAAGCGCTTCTGGGCTTCGTGGGGTATCGCGGCCGACCGGAGGCGCGGGCGGGAGAGCTCGCCCATATCGACAGGCGCCTCGTGGAGATCGCGCGCGCGCTCGCCTTCGACCCCTCCGTCATGCTTCTCGACGAGCCGGCGGCGGGGCTCGGCGAGGAGGACACGGCGGCGCTGTCCCGCCTTCTCAGGCGCATCGCCGACAGCGGCGTCACGATCATCCTCATCGAGCACGACATGGGCCTCGTGATGGGCATCTCCGACCACGTCCTGGTGCTGGATGCCGGCCGGAAGATCGCCGAAGGCAGGCCGGAGGAGGTTCGCGAGAACCCGGTCGTGCTGAAGGCCTATCTCGGCGAGGGCGCGCCCGTCGTGGCGCGCGGCCGCCAGGCCGGCGAGGCCGGCCGCACGGCGCTTAAGGTGAGCGGCCTTTCCGCCTCCTACGGCGCGAGCGAGGTGCTGCAGGGGCTCGACCTCGAGGTGGGCGAGGGGGAGCTCGTCGCCGTCCTCGGCGCCAACGGCGCGGGCAAGTCGACCCTCATGCGGGCGCTGGCCGGCCTCCACCGGCCGGTCGGCGGCGCGATCGGCTTCGCCGGAGAGGACGTCGCGGCGTGGCCGGCGAACCGGATCGCCCGCGCCGGCCTCGTCCTCGTGCCCGAGGGGCGGCAGGTCTTCCCGGAACTGACCGTCGTGCAGAACATCCGGCTCGGCGCATATGGCCGGCCGCCGGCCGACCTCAGCCGCGAGGTCGAGCGGCTGCTCGACCGGTTCCCCCGCCTGCGCGAGCGGAAGGGCCAGCGCGCTGGCTTCCTGTCGGGCGGCGAGCAGCAGATGCTCGCGATCGCCCGCGGCCTCGTCGCGCGCCCGAAGGTGCTGCTCCTCGACGAGCCCTCGCTGGGCCTCGCGCCGACGCTGATCCACGAGCTCTACACGATCCTCGCTGAGCTGAGGGACGAGGGGGTGACGATCCTCCTCGTCGACCAGATGGCGGAGATGGCGCTGGCCGTCGCGGACCGGGCCTACGTCCTCTCGTCGGGCGTCATCGTCGCGGGCGGGACGGCAGCCGAGATCCGCCGGGACGGCACCCTCGAGGACGCCTATCTCGGCGGCACCGCCACCGCCGCGTCCTAAAGGCCGGGCCAGCTGGAGATCGAGACGGCCAACGATCCGAGCGGGCTCTGCCGCGGCTGACGCCCCTCATGCCGCGTCGGCGATCACCTGTTGCCTAAATTTCATGCTGCTGAACGATTGACCATTTCTGAGCGTCATGTAAGCGTCCGCTTACAACCTGCCGGCGTCACGGCCGGCAATGCCAGGCTCTCACACCAGAAGAGGATCGAGATGATGTTCCGCCAGATCAGTCTCGCCGCCCGCCAGTTCCGTTCAGCCGGCGTGGCCGCCGCCGCCGTGCTCCTCGCCGGGACGTCGGTGCAGGCGCAGTCGGTCCTGAAGTTCCATCACGACCTTCCCGAGGACTCCGCGCAGCATCTCGGCGCCCAGCGCTTCGAGGAGCTGGTCGAGGAGCGCACCGGCGGGGCGATCGACATTCAGATCTTCGCGAACAACGCGCTCGGAGACGACGTCGAGGTGGCGCAGCAGATGCAGTTCGGCGCCGTCCACGCCGCCCCCATCCCGACGGCGAAGCTGTCGAACTTCTCCGCCAGCCTGCAGCTGATCGACCTGCCGTTCCTCTTTCCGAGCCGCGAGATCACATACGGCTTCCTCGACTCCGAGGTGGGCCAGGAGATCCTCGACGACCTCTCCGCCTCGGGCTTCGTGGGCGCCTCCTTCTGGGAATCGGGTTTCAAGCAGCTGACCTGCAACCACCCCGTGAAGAGCCCGGGCGACCTTCAGGGCCGCAAGGTGCGCGTGATGGAGAGCCCGCTCCTGATCGCGCAGTTCGAGGAGCTCGGAGCGACCGCGATTCCCGTCGCCTTCTCCGAGACCTACTCCGCTCTCCAGCAGGGCGTGGTCGAGTGCCAGGAGAACCCGATCGTCTCGATCCTCAAGATGAAGTTCTACGAGGTGCAGGACGACCTGATGGTCTCGAACCACGGCTATCTCGGCACCGCCTTCATCTTCTCGAAGACGTGGTTCGACACTCTCGACGCCGAAACGCAGGAGATCCTGCTCGAGGCCGCGAAGGAGGCCGGCGCCTACCAGCGCGAGCAATCCGCAGAGCTGCAGGAAGACTATCTCCAGCAGATCCGAGACGCCGGGACGACCGAGATCGTGGAGCTGAGCCCAGACGAGGTCGCCGCGTTCTCCGAGGCGATGAAGCCCGTCCACGCTCGGTTCGCCGAGAGGATCGGCCAGGATCTCCTCGACCGCACCTACGCGAAGATCGAAGAGCTCGGCGCGACGCAATGAGCGCCGCCGCTCCGGCAGGCGCCGCCCGAACGGGTGGCGCCCTCGGCGTCCTCCGCCTCCTCGACAGGGTGGTGACGGCCGCCGAGGCGACGCTGATGGTCGCGAGCCTGGCGCTGTCGGTCGGCTTCCTCGTCGCCGACATCGTCCTGCGGGTCGCGGCCAACGTGGCGCTTCCCTGGGCCGCCGAGGCGACACGCTACGCCATCGTCTGGCTCGTCTTCATCGGCGGCAGTCGCGCCGCGCGAACGGGGGCGCACATCACGATCGACGCGGTGCCGGAGTTCCTGCCCGAGCGGCCGGCGCGGCTCGTCCTCACGGCGGGCCTCGTCGTCTCCTCGCTCTCCTGCGCCGTCCTCGCCTGGTATGGCGTGGCTCTCGTGCGGCAGATGATGAACTTCCGCCAGCTCTCGCCGTCGCTCGAGATCCCGATGTGGTGGGTCTATCTCGCCCTGCCGATCGGCTTCGCGCTGATGGCGATCCGCTTCGCGCAGGCAGCCTTCGCACCGCGTGCCACCGGGCATGCCGGCTCGGCGGCGTAACGAGGTTCCTCCCATGCCCCTCGGCTTCGCCGCGACCCTCACATTCCTCCTGGCACTCAGCGTGCCGATCTTCGTGGCACTGTCGCTCCCGGTCCTGGTGTTCCTGCTCGCCACGACCTCGACGCCGCCCATGCTCGTCATCCAGCGCCTCTTCTCGGGCGTCGACAAGTTCCCGCTGATGGCGATCCCCTTCTTCATCCTCGCGGGCAACCTGATGGCGAGCGGCGGTCTCTCGCGTCGGCTCACCGACCTCGCCGTCTCGCTCGTCGGGCCGCTGCCGGGCGGGCTCGCCATGACCTCGGTCTCGAGCTCGATGTTCTTCAGCGCGATCTCGGGGTCGAGCCCGGCGACCGTCGTGGCCGTCGGCAAGATCATGCTGCCGGCGATGACGGAGGCGCGCTACGCGAAGCCCTTCTCGATCGGCCTCCTCATGAGCTCGGGGTCGCTCGGCATCGTCATTCCGCCGTCGATCTTCATGATCGTCTACGGCTCGGTCACCGGCGTGTCGATCGGCGCGCTGTTCCTCGCCGGCGTCGGTGCCGGGCTGATCTACGGCGCCGTCTTCATGGTCATGTCGATGATCTATGCGAAGTTCGCCGGGCTGCCGCGGGCGGCCGGATGGTCGAGGGCCGAGATCCTGCGCAACCTCAGGGGCTCGGCCTGGGGCATCGCGATCCCCGTCATCGTGCTCGGCGGCATTTATGGCGGGTTCTTCACGCCCACGGAGGCCGCCGCCGTGACGGTCGCCTACGCGGCCTTCGTGACGATGGTCGTCTACCGCGAGCTCGACATGAAGGGCCTCGTCACGGTGCTGCTCGACTCGGCCGTGACGACGGCGCAGGTGATGATCGTGGTCGCCGCCGCGTCGGCCTTCGCGTGGTACCTCACGACGTCGGGCTTCGCGACCGGGGTGCAGGGGCTGCTCTCCGGCATCGGGAACGATCCGGTGAAGGTGCTGCTCGTCATCAACGTCGTCGTGCTGATCGCCGGCATGTTCCTCGACCCGAACTCGATCATCATCATCCTGGTGCCGTTCCTGTTCACGGTCGCGACCGCGGCCGGCGTCGACCCCGTGCATCTCGGCGTCGTCCTGTCGGTGAACGCCGCGATCGGCATGTTCACGCCGCCCTTCGGCCTCAACCTCTTCGTCGCCAGCACGCTCGGCATCACCTACCGGCAGGCGGCCATCGGCTCCGCCCCCTTCATCCTGGTGGCGCTCCTGGCGCTGATGGTCATCACTTACGTGCCGCAGGTCAGCCTCTGGCTGCCCGCGCAGGTCTACCAGGGGATCGGCGGCTGAGGGCCGTGTCGGAGGATCGGGAGGAACGCGATGGAGATCGATCTGCCGGACGTGAGGGCCGAAGTCGAGGCGGCCTTCGCGCGCTACGAGCGGGCGCTCGTGACGAACGACGTCGACGTGCTCGACGAGCTCTTCTGGGACGACCCCCGGACGATACGCTACGGGGCGACCGAGAATCTCTACGGCTACGAGGAGATCAGGGCCTTCCGGGCCGGCCGGAGCAGCAAGAACCTCGAGCGGACGCTGAAGCGGACGGTGATCACCACCTATGGCCGCGACTTCGCGACCGCCATGACGCTCTTCGAGCGCGAGGGCAGCGAGCGCGTCGGCCGCCAGAGCCAGACATGGGTGCGCACCGCTTCGGGGTGGAGGGTCGTCGCCGCCCATGTCAGCCTGACCGGGGCGTGAACGGCGTCCATCCGCCGCCGGTCGAACGGCAGCGGTCCCGTCACGGGAAACGAGGCCGTCCGGCCATGCTGCCCCTCCGCCAGCGAGGGGATGATGGCATGGTCGCCAATCATTGGGCAGAGTGGGTTCGTGATCCGGTGGCGAGCCGCGCCCTCGGGCGTGGCCGAGCGATGGTGCGAGCCCGATGACTTCTCCTCCTGACGTCGGGCGGCTCGACAGGCCGGTCGATCCGGCCTCGGACCACGTGCTCGGGCCCTTGAGCGCACCCATCACGCTCGTCGAGTACGGCAGCTATGACTGCCCGCACTGCCGGGCGGCGAACGAGCGCATCTCGGAGGTGCGCGACCGGTTCGGCGACAGGGTGCGCTACGTCTTCCGGCACCTCCCGATAAAGGACAGCAGGATTGCCTGGCGCGCCGCCGTGCTGGCCGAGCGGGCGCCGGACGAGGAGAGCTTCTGGCACGCGCACCTGACGCTCATGACGCGCTCGCCCTCGCTGACGGAGGACGACCTGCGGGCCGTCGGGGAAGAGCTCTCCATAGCCGTCGCGGAGGCCGACGACGTCGCGGGGCACGACGTCCCGGCGGAGGAGCGGGTGCGCGCCGACGTCGCCAGCGCCAGGGCGAGCGGCGTGATGTTCACGCCGACCTTCTTCATCAACGGGCGACGGTATGACGGGCCGTGGGACGAGAGCTCGTTCATCGACGCGATGGAGGGAACGCTCGGCCACCGCGTCCGCGCCGCGGCCCTCGGCTTCGCGGCATGGGGCCCGTCGGCGGGCCTGCTCCTCCTGGGCGCGGTGCTCGTCGCGATCGCGCTGACGAATGTCGGATTCGCCGAGGCCTACGAAGCTTTCTGGGAGATGGCCCTCGGCGCCTCGCTCGGCGGCGCCGCCTTCTCGCTCTCTTTGCGCCACTGGGTCAATGACGGCCTCCTGACGATCTTCTTTCTGGTCGTGGGCCTCGAGATCAAGCGCGAGTTCACCGTCGGACGGCTCGCGCAGAGGAGCTCGGCCGCGTTTCCCGTGGCGGCGGCGCTCGGCGGCATGGCGGTGCCGGCGCTGCTCTACGTTCTGCTGATCCCTGACGGCCCCTGGATTCACGGCTGGGGCATCCCGATGGCCACCGACACCGCCTTCGCCATCGCGCTGATCGTGATGATGGGCTCGCGCGTGCCGATCGAGCTCCGCATCTTCCTGACGGCCGCCGCGATCGTGGACGACATCGGCGCGATCGTCGTCGTCGCCGTGGCCTATTCGGAGGAGCTGCAGCTCGGCTTCGTCGCCGGCGCGATGGCGACGGTCGTGGTGCTTGCCCTGCTCAACCGCTGGCGCGTCTACCGGGTCGCGCCCTACGCGCTCGTCGGGCTGCTCCTGTGGGCGCTCGTTCTGGGCAGCGGGCTCCATGCCACGCTCGCGGGCGTCCTCCTCGCCCTCTTCATCCCCACGAGGCCGCCGGCCGACCTGAGGGCGCTCACGACGCAGGCGAGCGCGCTGATCGCCGCGGAGGCGCGTCGCGGCGGCGAGGTTCTCCATCACGGTCCGTCCGTGCCGGCGCTCAGGGCGCTCGACGCGATACACGATCGGCTGGAATCGCCGGCCGACCGCCTGCTCCGCCATGCCGGCGCGCGGTCGAGCTACATCGTGCTGCCCCTCTTCGCCCTCGCGAATGCCGGGGTCGTGCTGGAGACCGAGGTCCTGTCCTCCCACTGGGCGCTGATGCTGGCGATCGGGGCCGGGCTCGTCATCGGCAAGCCGATCGGCCTCCTCGGCGCGTCCTTCCTGGCGGTCCGGATGGGCCTCGCGACGAAGCCCGAGGAGTATTCCTGGCGTCAGCTCGCCGGTGCCGGCGCGCTGGCGGGGATCGGCTTCACCATGTCGGTCTTCATCGCGGGGCAGGCGCTGCCGACCACCCAGGACTTCGAGGCGGCGAAGGTGGCGATCCTCGGCGCTTCCGTCGTCGCCGCCACGCTGGGCGCGCTGATCCTGTGGCTTCCCGGCCGCGCCGGCGAGACGAGCGGCCTTCCGTACGGCGAGACGGGCGAGGCGGATCGGAGCCCCGCTTCCTGAGGTCGCAAGGCCGGCCCGCGCGTCAGAGGGAGACGAAGACGGCCGCGAGGCCCGCCGCCACCGACAGCGCGCGCAGGACCGCCCGGCCGCGGGCGATCATGCCGAAGGAGACGAGCGTCAGCCCGACCCCGACCTTCACGAAGGCGACGAGGGCGAGCATGGGCGCCTGGCCGAGCGCGAGGAGATCGGGGTTGGCGATCATGCCGAGCGGGATGATGTAGAGCCCGATCCCGAGCACCATCGCGCTGCCGGCGACCTTCAGCCAGTTCTCGCCGATCATGCCGGCTGCGATGAACACCGCGCCGCAGACGGGCGGCGTGATCGTCGACAGGAGCGCGAACCAGAAGACGAAGAGATGCGCCACGAGCGGCTCGACGCCGAGCTGCGACAGGGCAGGCCCCGCCACCGAAATGCAGATCACGTAGGCCGCCGTCGTCGGCACCTCCATGCCGAGGATCAGGCAGGCGAGCGCCGTCAGGAGGAGCGCCGGCCACAGGGAATCGTCCGCGACCGAGAGGATCGTCGAGGTCACCTTCACCCCGAGCCCGGTGAGCGAGAGAACGCCGATGACGATCGACGCGCAGATGATGATCGAGCCGATCATCGCGATCTGCCTGCCTGAGGAGACGGCGGCCTCCGCGAGGCGGGTCCCGAACTGGCGGAGCGAGGCGCTGAGCCTGACATCGACGAGGAGCAGGATCGCCGCGGCGAGGATCGCGATCGAGGCCGCGAACTGGGGCGTGTAGCCGCCGACGAAGATCGCGCCGAGAAGCGCGAGGAACGGGACGGCGAAGAAGAGCGACGTGACGACGACGTCGCGGCCGTGCGGACGGTCCTCGAGGTCGACCGGCCTGAGGTCGTGCCGGGTCGCGAAGGCGTTGATGCCGACCCAGACGGTCAGGAAGTAGAGGATTGCCGGCGGGAAGGCCGCCGCCATGATCTGCGCGTATGGCGTGCCCGTCAGCTCGACCATCACGAATGCGCCGGCCCCCATCAGCGGCGGCATGATCTGCCCGCCGGAGGACGCCACCGCCTCGACGGCACCGGCCAGCGATCGCGGATAGCCGAGGCGGATCATCGCCGGCATGGTGATCGCGCCCGTGGAGGCGACGTTCGCCGAGGCCGAGCCCGAGATCGACCCGAAGAGCGCGGAGGAGAGCGTGGCGACCTTGGCGGCCCCGCCCTTGAGACGCCCGGCCACCGCGGTCGCGACGTTCATGAAGCCCTTGCCGGCCTCGCCGGCGTTCAGGACCGCGCCGAGGATGACGAAGATCGCGACGACGCCGACGGAGACGCCCGTGAGCTGCCCCCAGAGCCCGCCCTCCGCCAGCACCAGCGTGCCGAGGAAGCTCTCGACCGGCAGGCCCGGATGGCCGAACTCGCCCGGCAAATGCTGCCCGAAGAAGCCGTAGAGAAGGGCGGCGAGGGCGACCGCCGGCAGCGGCCAGCCGATCGCGCGGCGCGCCGTCTCGAGCGCCACTGCGAGGAGGAGGAGGCAGAGCGCCAGCTGGAACGGGCCGTCGACGAAGCCGTACTGGTCGGAGATCTCGCCCGCGTTGAGCGCGATGTAGAGACAGCCCGAGACGCCAGCGACCGTCAGCGCCCAGCCGCTGAGGCGCTGCCAGCCGGTCACCGCCGGCAGGACGAGCATCCACGGCAGGAGGAGCGCCATGTGCAGCGGCCGGCTGACGAGCGCCGGCGCCAATCCGTAGAAGATGAGGCCGATGTGGAAGGCGACGGAGACGAGCCCGAGCACCACCCACACCGGCCGGACACGCGCCGGTTCGTCCAACGTCCGATCGCTCCGTGAGAGTTCGCCGAAGCGCCGCCTACTTCAGCTCGTCCGGCACCGCGATGCCGGCTTCCTCGTAGTAGCGGAGTGCGCCTTCGTGGAGCGTGCCCTCCATCGTCTCGAGAAGCTCGGGCGTGACGGCCTTCCACCAGGGGGCGCTGTCGGCCATCTCGGCCTTCTTCTCCCAGAAGGTCTTCGTGACGAGGTAGGCCGTCTCATCGTCCATCCGGGTCGTCGTGTAGGCGACGACCGGCAGGGCCGTCGTGACGACGTCCTCCCCGATCCCGGCATAGGTGCCGGCCGGGATGACGACGCGCGTGCGCCCGGTCTGCTCGACCTGCTCGTCGGTCATCGTCACGAGGCTGACGCCGCCGCTCGCGGAGGCTTCGATCACGTTCGGGGCGGGGAAGGAGCCTGCCGTGACGAAGGCGTCGATCTGGCCGTTCTTCAGGGCGTCGGCCGCGTTGCCGAGCTCCGCGTCGGCGACCCGCAGCTTGTCCTTGAGGCCGAAGAGCTCGAGATACTTCTCCCCTTCCGTCGCGCCGAAGGAGCCCTTGCCGAGAAGCACCGTCTTGCCCTCGATCGCCTCGAGCGGCACGGCGCCCGCCTCGCCCGCGAGGACGATATGCATGGTCAGGGACGGGATCGGGAACAGGCCGCGAATGTCGGCGAACCGCTCGCTCGGCCGCTTCTCGAAGGGGCCGGACCCCTCCCGCGCCTGGGCGGCGAGCGCCGGCGGCGTCGTGAAGATGTAGTTGCCCGGCCTGACCGCGGCCTCCATCACGTTCTGGACGGAGCCCTGGCTCTCCTCGACCGTCAGGATCACCTCGCCGCCCGTGCCCTGCTTGATCGCCTCGGAGAGCTCGACGCCCATCTGGTAGTAGGACGTGCCGGCCTTCGCCGACTTGTAGGTGACACGGGTCTCGGCATGGGCCGCGCCGGCCGCGATCGCGCCGCCGAGGACCACGGCGAGCGCCTGTTTCCATCGGAACATCGAGGTTCCTCCCATCGTCTTGCTTGTTGGCTCTCCGGGGAGAGGCGGGACAGGGGAGGCCTTAGTCGATCCCGGCGTGCCGGGCAAGCGAGGGGCGGGTGCCCCGCGCCGCCTGCCCTGCGCCTTCAGTCGCGCGCCTCGGACCGCGCTTCGTCGCCCGCCGCGCCCCGCCGCCAGTAGGCGACGGCCAGATGGTCCTCGCGGGCGAGGCCCAGGCTCTTCCGGAAGTGACCCCTGATCGTCTTGAAGGCCTCGAACTCGCAGGCGGCCCAGGCGAAGACTCGGGGCCCCTGCGGCAGCTCGATCCCCCGCACCGCCTCGGCGAGGAGGTCCGTCGTGCCGGCGGGGCGGCCGCCGCGTTCGAGCCATCGCAGGTCGAGATCCGCCCGCGTCCGCAGCTCCTGCCGCTCGGCGGCGTCGGCGACATCGACCAGCGCCACCACGCGGCGCCCGGCCGGCATCTCCTCGAGGATGCGGCCGATCGCCGGCAGCGCCGTCTCGTCTCCCGCGAGGAGGTACCAGTCGGCCTCGCCGACGCCCGAGCCGCCCGGTCCCGTCATGCCCACGACGTCGCCCGGAGACGCCTCGGCAGCCCAGGCCGCTCCCGGCATGTGATCGCCCTCGTGCAGCACGAAGTCGACGTCGACGAGCCCCGCGCGGGCGTCGATGTGGCGTATCGTGTAGACGCGCATCGCGGGCCGTTCGCCCTCGTCGGGCCAGGCGATGTCGCCGTCCGCCCCGAGGATCGGCCAGACCGGCGCCACGTCCCGGCGCGGCGGCAGCAGGAGCCGCACGTGCAGCCCCCCGTGGGTGAAGCGCTCGAGGTTCTCGCCGGCGAGCCGGACGCGGCGCATCCGGGGCGTCACGTCCCGGGCCGAGACGACGCGCATCTCGCGGAAATAGGGCGGACGCTTGCCCGCCTCGTTCGCCCCGCTCCAGACGATGCCGTGGGCCTCGTCGGGCGCGAACTCCCGGAGGTGGCTCGTGAATCCCATCTGCAGGTAGGCGAGGGAGGTCGGGTCCGGCGACACGATGCTGACCCGCAGCGTCCGCGGCCCGGCAAGCGCCGTCGCGGTGCCGAACTCGTGGTCGAGCCGGCATGCGTCCCGCAACCGCGTCACCTTCCCGTGCTCCGCCAAATGCGCCTCGATCCGGGCGAGCACGGCGTCTGGCGCCCGAAGCGCGACCTCGCCCTCGGCCTTGAATCGCGAAGCTATCGTCATGCCGTCCCCCGCTGCGCGTCTTGTGCCTGCGGAAGGCCCGGCCATACCCCGGCGAGAGCTCCGCTGCGCAAACGTCGCTAGGCGAGGAGCGACGTCATGTCAATAAAGTTGACATTCAACTGCATGTTTTCCTGTCAGGCGGTCAGGCTCCGCAGGAGCAGCGCGTAGCGGCTCTCCGGATCGCGCGCCAGCTCCGCGGGCGGCCCCGCCTCCACGATGCGGCCGGCCTCGAGGAACGCCAGGCGATCGAAGCTCTCCAGACCCTCCGGCCGGTGCGTGACGACGAGCAGGCCGCGGCCGGCGCAGCGGCGGCGGATCTCCGCCATGACGTGTCGGGCCGTGTCGCGGTCGAGCCCTTCCGCCGGCTCGTCGAGGAGCGTGAACGGAGCCGGGCGGAGGAGCGCCCGCGCCACGCCGAACCTGCGGAGCTCGCCGCCCGACAGCGAGCTGCCGCCCTCGTCGGGATAGGAGCCGAGCCCGTCGGGCTGGTGCGTGAGCCACGGGCCAAGGCCGAGCGCGGCGAGGATCTCCGTCATCTCCTCGTCGGTGGCGCAGGGCGCCGCGATCCGCAGGTTCTCGCGGTACGTCTCGCCCAGGAGATGGGTCTCCTGCCGCGAGACGGTGAAGGCGCGGCGTAACGTCGTCTCGCCGAGGTCGGCAAGCTCGACGCCGCCGAGCCGCAGCGTTCCACCGTCGGGCTCGACGAAGCGAACGACCGCGTCGAGGAGGGTCGTCTTGCCGCCGCCGGAGGGGCCGAGCAGGGCGAGATGCTCGTCGAGCCGGAGCGTCAGCGATACGCCCGACAGGATCTCGCGGCCGTCGAGCGCGACCCGCAGGTCGTCGATCTCCATCGGGCCGTCGCGTGGCGTCGCGCGGTCCTGCGGTGGAAAGACGATCTCCGGCGCGGCGCGGCTGAGCTCCTCGAGCCTGGTTGCGGCGGCGGTGATCCGCGCGAGGCTCTGCCAGGCCGGCGGCAGCAGCGCAACGGCCTCGAACCCTGCGAGCACGGTGAAGGCGATGAGCGCGATCAGCGCGGGATCGAGCGCCCCGTCGCCGACCGCGGCGGCCGCGAATGCGAGCGTGCCGGTGACGGCGATCCCCAGTAGCCCCTGCGAGACGAGCTGCGACAGGCCGGTCAGCCGGGCGAGCCTCCGCTCGTCGAGGTCGCGTGATGCCTGCGTGTCGAGGAGCTCGTCGGTTTCCCGCCGCCAGCCCTCGTAGAGCAGGAGCTCCGGCAGGCTCGCCAGCCGCTCGACGAGGCGGGCGCGCAGCGTCGCTTCGAGGCGATGACGGCGGGCGGAGGGGCCGCGGCCGAGCCGCCAGGCGAGCCAGGGCCCGACGAGACCCGCCGCCGCGAGGCAGAGCCCCGCGAAGACGCCCGCCGCCGGCGCGAAGACACCGATCAGCGCGGCGCAGCCGATGACCGCGAGGAGCGCCACGAGCGTCGGCGCGACGATGCGCAGGTAGAGCCCATCGAGCGCGTCGATATCCGCCGTCAGGCGTGTCAGCAGGTCCCCGCTGCCGTGGCGCAGGAGGGCCCGCGGCGACAGCCGCTCGATCGCGCAGTAGACGTCCCGCCGCAGGAGAGACAGCAGGCGGAACGTGCCCTCGTGCGAGGCGAGCCGCTCGCAGTAGCGGCCGACGGTTCTCGTGACGACGAAGAGCCGGATGCCGGCGGACGGGACGGCGTAGTTGAAGACGACGCCGGCGAGGCCCGCGACGGCGGCCGCGCTGATGAACCAGCCGGACAGGGCGAGCAGGCCGATGCTCGAGGCGACCGTGACGAGGTTCAGGAGGAGCCCGAGGCCGAGGAGGACCGGAAACCGCCGCATCCGCGCGAGGTAGGGCAGCAGCGGGTGGCGGGAGATGCCGCCGTTCGTGCCGGCGGGTGACGGGGGCGTCTCAGCCATGGCCGGCCTCCGCGTGCAGCCTCACCGTGGCGGACGGGCCCGCCACGATGGAGGCGATCCTCCCCTGTTCGACCCGGGCGATCCGGTCGGCCAGCCGCAGGAGGTCGAGACGGTGGGTGACCAGCGCGACGGTGCGGCCCACGCGCAGGCGATCAAGCGCTCGGATGACCCGTTCCTCGCTCTCGTGGTCGAGGCTCGCGGTCGGCTCGTCGAGGAGGACGAGCGGCGCGTCGCGCAGGAAGGCCCGGGCGAGGGCGAGCCGCCTCGCCTCGCCGCCGGAGATCGGCCGGCCGCCGCCGCCTATGCGTGTCGCGAGGCCGGAGGGCAGGGCGCTAGCCCAAGGCCCGAGATCCGCCTTGTCGAGCGCGGCCAGAAGCGCTCCGTCGTCGGCCTCGGGTGCCGCGAGGCGCAGGTTTTCCGCAAGCGTGCCAGACAGGATCGCGGGGTTCTGGCCGACCCACGCGACGGCGCGTCGCCAGGCCTCCGGGGCAATCGAGACGATGGCGGTCCCGTCGTCCGTCGTGACGCTCCCGGCCTCGGGCTCGAGAAAGCCTCCGAGAAGGTTGAGAAGCGTCGACTTGCCGTGCCCGCTGGGGCCGACGAGCGCCAGGGTTTCCCCGGCCCGAATGTCGAGGCTCAGCCGGTCGAGCGCTGCCGGCTGGCCCGGCCCGTAGCGGCAGGTCACCCCCTCGAGCCGAAGCCCCAAGCGGCTGCGCGGTCCCCAGTCGACCGCACCGCCGCGCGCCGGCAGGTCGTGCTCGAGGATCGCGATCAGATCCTGCGCCGCAGCCTCGGCCTCGGCCTTGGCGTGGTAGTGCGTGCCGAGCTCGCGCAGCGGCTGGTAGAAGTCCGGCGCGAGGATCAGGATGAACAGCCCGGCAAAGAGGTCGAGGCCCTGGCCCCAGGTCCCGAACGACATGAAACCCAGATAGACGAAGCCGATATAGACAGCGAGGATGGCGATCGCGACGGAGCTGAAGAACTCGAGGACGGTGGAGGAGAGGAAGGCGAGGCGCAGCACGTGCATGGTGCGCTTGCGGAAGCCCTCGGATGCCTCGTGGACGGCCTCCGCCCTCTGGCCTCCGACGCCGAACAGCTTCAGCGTCGGCAGGCCGCGCAGCGTGTCGAGGAAGTGGCGGCCCATCCGGCCGAGCTCGCGGAACTGCTCCTCCTGGCGCTCCCGCGCCCCCGCGCCGACCATCGCCATGTTGAGAGGCACGAAGGGCGCCGTCATGAGGAGCGCGAGGCCGGCGGCCCAGCTCAGCGGGAAGACGGCGAGAAGGATGACGAGCGGGATCGTCGCGCAGAGCACGAGCTGCGGCCGGTAGCCGGCATAGTATCCGTGCAGCGCGTCGACCTGATCCCACACCCGGTTGCCGAGGACGGCGCTGTGCTGGCGGCGCGCCCAGACGGGGCCCAACAGGCCGATCCGCTCGAGGAGGTCGCGCCGCACCGCGTGCCTCACCTTCAGCGCGCCGAGCGTCGAGGTCTCCGTGCGCACCCAGGCAAGGGCGCCGCGCAGGAGAAAGGCCGCCGGCAGGACGAGGAGCGCCGGCACGATGCTCGAGAACGGGGCACCTTCGATCACCATGCTCTGGCCGATCGTGGCGACCGACCAGGCGATGGCGAGAAGCGGGACGACCGTCAGGCTTCCCGCGGCGGCGGCGATCCACGGCCACCAGCCCGCCCGGCCCGCATTCGCGGAGAGCCAAGTCCTGGGCGTGGAGGGGTCGGCCATGAGGCTCCTGCCGGAGAGGGATCTTGCGGGGCGTGGCGAACATGACGGCAGGGGGCCCGGATATCAACGCGGGACGGCGTCGCATCGGCCGCTATCGGCCGTCCCACTGGCCTCGCGATTCCAAGACCTGCCTCAGGAGCGAGGGCCGATCCGTCATCAGACCGTCGACGCCGAGGTCGAGCAGGCGGCGCATCTCCTCCTCGCGGTCGACGGTCCAGACGTGCACGTGGATGCCGCTCGCATGCGCCGCCTCGACGAAGCGGCGCGTGACGACGGGGATGCCCCGGAAGTGCGTCGGCACCTGGACGACGGGAAACGGCAGCGTCGGCGATCCGACGCCGAAGCCCGCCAGCCAGAGGCGCGCGACCCCGCCGTGGCTCGGCGACCAGCAGGCCCGGCCGCCGAGGAGGCCCAGCACCCGCCGGGTGCGCCGGACGTCGAACGAGCCGATGCAGACGCGCTCGACGGCGCCGCACCGCCTGATCGCCTCCGCCATCGGCTCGACGGAGGCCTCGACCTTCGCATCGAGGTTGAAGAAGGTGTCGGGGAAGGCGGCGAGAAGGTCGTCGAGCCGCATGAGGCGCTCGCCCCCCGGCGTGGTGAGCCGCGAGAGCTCGTCCCAGCCGTGGTCGCCGATGCGGCCTTCGGCGCCCATCACGCGCTCGAGCGTGTCGTCGTGGAAGACCACGGCGACGCCGTCGCGGCTCGCCTGCACGTCCGTCTCGATGTAGCGGTAGCCGAGCTCGACGGCGCGCGCGAACGCCGCCGGCGTGTTCTCCTCGCCCCCCTCGTGGGCGCCGCGATGGGCGAAGGCGATCGGGTGCGAGGCGTTCAGGAAGGCGTGGGCCGTCGCGGTCACCGGAGGCGCCGCCGTCAGGCCGCGACGCCGATCCGCTCGTTCGCGAAGGGTATGCCGAGCGCCGACCACGTTTCGACCAGCGCCTCGCCAAGCTCCCCGACCAGTTCGTCGTCGTGGAACGGCGTCGGCGTTATCCTCAGCCGTTCCGTCCCGCGCGGCACCGTCGGGAAGTTGATCGGCTGGATGTAGAGCCCGTGCCTGTCGAGCAAACGGTCGCTCGCCGCCTTGCACAGCTCCGGATCGCCGACGAGGAGCGGGACGATATGCGTCTCGGACGGCATCACGGGCAGGCCGCGGCTGCGCAGCACGTGCTTCGTCGTCGCCGCCTGCCGCTGCTGTCCCTCGCGCTCGGCGCCCGAGCCCTTCAGGTGCCGGATCGACGCCGTCGCCGCCGCGGCGATCGCCGGGGGCAGGGCGGTCGTGAAGATGAAGCCCGGCGCGTGGCAGCGGACCGCGTCGACGATGTCGTTCGACGCGGCGATGTAGCCGCCGAGGCAGCCATAGGCCTTCGCCAGCGTGCCCTCGATGACGTCGAGCCTCGCCATCTCGCCCTCGCGCTCGGCGATGCCGGCGCCGCGGGGGCCGTACATCCCGACGGCGTGCACCTCGTCGATATATGTCATCGCGCCGTATTTCTCGGCGAGGTCGCAGATGCGCCCGACCGGGCCGACGTCGCCGTCCATCGAATAGACCGACTCGAAGACGATGAGCTTCGCCCGCTCGCGGTCCTGCGCCTTGAGGAGGTCCTCGAGGTGCTCGAGGTCGTTGTGTCGGAAGATCTTCTTCTCGACGCCCGAGCGGCGCACGCCCTCGATCATCGAGGCATGGTTCAGCTGGTCGGAGAGGATCAGGCAGTCCGGCAGGAGCCGCGCGAGCGTGGAGATCGTCGCCTCGTTGGAGACGAAGCCCGAGGTGAAGACGAGGGCGTTCTCCTTGCCGTGCAGGTCGGCGAGCTCGCGCTCGAGCATCACCAGCGGGTGGTTGTTGCCGGAGATGTTGCGCGTGCCGCCGGCGCCCACGCCGAGGCGCGACGCCGTGTCCTGGAAAGCCTCCAGCACGGCAGGGTGCTGGCCCATGCCGAGATAGTCGTTCGAGCACCAGACGACGATGTCGCGGGGCCCGGTCTCGGTGTGGTGGACCGCGTGGGGAAACCGGCCGGCGATCCTGGCGAGGTCGGTGAAGACGCGGTAGCGCTTCTCCTCCCGCACGCCGTCGACGGCGTCGGCGAACACTCGTTCGTAGTCGAAAGCCATGAGCGGGGCGCGCTCCTTCAGGGGCTCGGGGCGAGATGCGGCCACCTAGGTGGCTCGCTCATGTCCCGACACTAGACATCCGGGGGCGACGCGCGTTGACGCGCATCAATCTGGCATCGTTCCAATCTAGCAAGCGGCACGCGGTGCGGCAAACCCGTCGCCGCCTGCCCTGCGCGTCGCCGGCTGCGGCAGGCCGCCTCACCCCTTGCCGCAGGCGGCGGCAAACTCGCCGATATGGTCCTTGAGGCCGTCCGTGCCGAACGTCGCCTCCCACTGGCGGGCGGGATCCTCGACGATGCGGACGCTCACCCGCTCCGCGGCCGCGACCTTGCGCGCCAGAGCCAGCGCCGTTCCGTGCCCCTCGCGGATCAGGGTGCGGCCGTCGTCGCCGACATTCCAGGCGGCCGGATCCTCGAGCTTCCCGTCGAACGCGAGCGCGGCCTTCATCGTCTGCGCCGAGGTGCCGTAGGGCCAGGTGACGCGGACGGCTCCGGAGCTGTCGCTGCACGAGAAGGACAGGAGCGTCATGGGCCGGTCGCCCTGACGCTCCGAGGCGCGCGTGAGCGTCATGTCGCGTGCGCCGGAGAGAGGCGAGGTCCATCCGGAGACCGACCAGGTGCGCTTGATGCCGCTCACTCTCGGCACGTGCAGCGACGCGGTCTCGACGTGCTCCCGTGCCGCCTCCGGGTCGAAGTCCATCTCTCCCTCGTCCTGCGCCAGCGCCACGAGCTGCTGCATTTCGACCTCGCGCGCCCGTTCGATGTCCTCCTGCGTCGGCAGATCGCCCGCGAGCAGCCCGGTCAGGTCGGGCGTCCGGCCGGGTGGCGTCGGCGGCAACGGGACGACGGGCAGGCTCGCCTGCATCTCTTCGTCAGGCTCGTCGCGCGTGGCGGCCTGGGCGGGGCTTGCGAACTCGAATAGCTCGACGAAGGACGAGAGAGGCGAGCCGCCCGGCGTTTCGGCGGACGAGGCGGTTTCCGGCTCGTTCGGCGGATCGACGTCCGTCGGCTCGGCCGCGGCGAGCACCAGCGGCTCCGCCTCGTCCGACTCGTCCTCCTCGTGCCGGACGAGCTCCGCCGGTCGCGGCTTCGGCATGGGCGGAGCCGCGGCGACGGCCGGCTCTGCCGGCGCGTCTTCTGGCAGCGCGACCGCGCTCCGCGACGCGCCACCCGGCCACCCTTCCGCGAGGAGCACGTCCGGAAGCTGTCCCTCCGTGGAAAGCGGTCGCGCCTCCACGACCTGCCGCGCGCCGGGACCCGGCGACGGCGGGATCTCGGCCGGCGGAGACGGCGCGATGCGCCATGCCGCACCCGCTGCGTCCGAGACCGCCACGATCAGGGTTCTCCGCGCCGCCGGGACGTCGGCCGGATCCTCGTCGGCCTCTGCCCGCGCCGGCGGCTGGGGAACGTCGCCGACGGCCAGCGTCCCGCCCGCGGCCTCGAGCCGCTCCCGCGCTCCGGCGCCGATCGAGCCCGTGGTGGTGCTCCGGCGCGGCAGCTCGCTGCTCAGCCTGTCGAAGCAGTTGAGGCGGAGCTCCTCCTCCGGGAGGGAGCGGCAGAGCTGCAGCTGCAGGACGATCTGGTCGTGCGACAGGATGGGCTGCGCCGAAGCCCCCGTGAGCAGCCCCCCGGCGGGGGAGAGGACGAGTGTCAAGCCGAGAGCGCCGAGGCGGAACTTTGTCGACAGCATGGCGTGGCCCCCACTCCCACAGGAGCGGTCCCGTGACGCGAATACAGACCGCACCACCACTACCAACGATCAGGGAGAAAACAAGGCGGCGCGTCGGGACGGCGGCAACCGTTGCACTTCGGCTACCCCTCGGCGCGGGCGGTCGGGCGGTGCGATGAAGGGGAAAAAGCTGGTGCTGCGAGAGAGGATTGAACTCTCGACCTCTCCCTTACCAAGGGAGTGCTCTACCACTGAGCTACCGCAGCGTCGTTGCGTCCGGTCGCACAATCTGCGCGAGGGAGCGGAAGCGTCGGCGCGAGGAATCGCCCCGGCCGAAGTCGCGCGGAAACTGCCACACCGTCGGCGGCGAGGCAAGCGTCTCTCCCGCCGCGCCGGCCGATGGGGTATCGTTGCCGCATGAGCGACGAATCGAAGGCGAAGGCGTCCCGGGAAGAGCGGCTGGCCGAAGCGCTGCGGGCGAACCTGCGGCGGCGGAAGTCCCAGGCGCGGGCGAGGGCGGCGCGCGAGACGGAAGCCGAGGCGGACGACGAGCCGCCGGCCCGGGAGGAGTGAAAGTCCCGGACTGTCACCGTCCAGTCATTGTCCTCGTGCGGCCACGGGGGTAGAGGCCTCTCCAACACCTCACACGAACGCGGGAGTGACTGCGTTGGAGAAGATTCGCATTCGCGGCGGGCGCAAGCTCGAAGGGACGATCCCGATCTCGGGCGCCAAGAACGCGGCCCTGCCGCTGATGATCGCCTCGATCCTGACGCCTGAGCGGCTGACGCTCGAGAACGTGCCGCGGCTGCGCGACGTCTCGCTGCTCGGCCGCATCCTCAACAATCACGGCGTCGACATGACGATCGCCGGCAAGCGGCAGCAGACGGCCGGCGAGGCCAGCCAGACGCTGCACCTCGAGGCCGCCGACATCTGCGACACCGAGGCGCCCTACGAGCTCGTCTCGCAGATGCGCGCGAGCTTCTGGGTGCTCGGGCCGCTGCTCGCCCGCTGCGGCGAGGCCCGCGTCTCGTTGCCCGGCGGCTGCGCGATCGGAACGCGGCCGGTCGACTTCCACCTTCAGGGTCTCAAGGCGCTCGGCGCCCAGATCGACGTGGAGGGCGGCTATGTCGTCGCGAAGGCCCCGAAGGGAGGGCTCGTCGGCGGCCGCGTCACCTTCCCCAAGGTTTCCGTCGGCGCGACCCACAACGTGCTGATGGCGGCGGCCATGGCGCGTGGGCAAACCGTGATCGAGAACGCGGCGCGGGAGCCCGAGATCGCCGACGTCGCGGAGTGCCTGCGGAAGATGGGCGCCCGGATCAGTGGCGCCGGCACCTCGACGATCGAGATCGAGGGCGTGAGCGACCTCCACGGCGCGACCCACGAGGTGCTGCCGGACCGCATCGAGACGGGCACCTATGCGATGTGCGTCGCGATGACGGGCGGCGACGTGGTGCTCGAGAACGCCCGCGCCGACCTGCTCGACGAGCCGATCGCGGTCCTGCGCGAGGCGGGCGTCGACGTGAGCGAGACGAACCGGGGCTTGCGCATCCAGCGCAACGGCCAGGCGCTCCAGCCGATCAGCGTGGAGACGGCGCCGTTCCCGGGCTTCCCGACCGACCTGCAGGCGCAGCTCATGGCCATGATGACCCGTGCGGACGGCACCTCGACGATCCGCGAGACGATCTTCGAGAACCGGTTCATGCACGTTCAGGAGCTGGCCCGCTTCGGCGCCGACATCTCCCTCGACGGCGAGTTGGCGACGGTGAAGGGCGTGAAGCGGCTGACCGGCGCGCCCGTCATGGCGACCGACCTGCGCGCGTCGGTCTCGCTCGTGATCGCAGGCCTCGCCGCCGAGGGCGAGACGACGATCTCGCGCATCTACCACCTCGACCGCGGCTTCGAGCGGCTCGAGGAGAAGCTCGGGGCGTGCGGCGCGGAGGTGGAGCGGCTCGCCGGCTGAGCCTTCCCCGGACTGCAAGCTTGAAGGCCGGCGGCCGGCGACCGATATCGGATCCCGAACCGACGGGGTCGTTGCATCGGCCCCGCGCCCCCGCTAACACCGAGGCGGAGCCTCTTCTCGAAGGCTCCGCCGCTTCGTTTGCAGTCATGATCATGAAGCCACTCAAGCTCATCGCCCTCGACGCGGAAGACCTCGAAATCCTCTCGGCGCATCTGCAGGATGCGGTCGGCATCGTCGGCGACGTCTGCTACCGCCCGAAGGAGCGCCGCTTCGTCATGATCCTCAACCGCTTCGTGTGGGAGGAAAGCGGCGGACGCTGGCAGCGCGGCTACGAGAGGCGGCGCACCGCGCTGCACTTCGAGCGCGTCACGGCCTGCCGCTGCCGCGGGATCGATCCCCGGACGAAGGACGGCGTCCTGAACCTCCTCGCAGTGCGCTTCTCGCCCGCCGAGGAGCCGTCCGGTCACGTCGACCTCATCTTCTCGGGCGGCGCGACACTGAGGCTCGAGGTCGAGTGCATCGAGGCCCGCGTGAAGGATCTGGGGCCCGCGTGGTCGACGAAGGCGCGGCCGGACCACGAGGCGGCGGAGGCCCCGGTCCCGCAATGAGCTGCGAGCGCGACCGCATCGTCTCCGTGACGCTTGACGAGGGATCGATCGGTCGCGGCAACCGGGATATCGAGCACGAGCGGGCGGTCGCGATCTACGATCTTCTCGAGGAGAACGAGTTCCGCGTCCTCGGCGAGGACAGGGGGCCCTATGCGCTCGACCTGTCGATCCAGGACAAGCGGCTCGTTTTCGACGTGCGGACGGAAGGGGGCGAGCCGGTCGTGACGCACATGCTCTCGCTGACGCCGTTCCGGCGCATCGTGAGGGACTACTTCCTGATCTGCGAGAGCTACTTCCAGATGATCAAGACGGCGAGCCCCAGCCGCATCGAGGCCGTCGACATGGGGCGGCGGGGCGTCCACAACGACGGCTCGCGCATCCTGGAGGAGAGGCTCGCCGGCAAGATCGAGGTCGATTTCGACACGGCGCGCCGCCTCTTCACGCTGATCTGCGTCCTGCACTGGAAGGGCTGACGCCGTGGCGGCACGGGGCCCTTCCTCGGGCGAGAGCGGCAGGCCGCCCTCCGCCGTCCTCTTCGCCTGCGGCATGAACGAGGTGCGCTCGCCGATGGCGGCGGCGATCATGCGCCACCTCTTCCCGCACGCCGTCTACGTCGCCTCCGCCGGCGTCCACGAAGGCAAGCCCGATCCGATCGTCATCGAGGTGATGGACGAGATCGGCATCGACGTGAAGAGCTACCGCCCCACGACCTTCGAGGATCTCGCCGACACCTCCTTCGACCTCGTGGTGACGCTCGCGCCGGAGGCGCATCACCGCGCGCTCGAACTCACCCGCACCATGGCGGTCGACGTCGAGTACTGGCCGACCGAGGACCCGACCCTCACCGAGGGCAGCCGGGAGCAGCTCCTGCATGCCTATCGGCGGGTGCGCGACGGGCTGATGCGGCGCATCAAGGAGCGCTTCGAGTGGCACCGCCCGCCGGCGATGTAGGGACGCGCCCCCGCCGCCATTTCGGTTCACAGCCGCTCCGCTTTCGGCTAGTTTCCGGCCATTCGCTGGGCGGGGCGCATGCAGGTGTCGATGGCCGGGGAAGAGGTGTTCGTCGAGATGACGCCGCACGACCTCTCCAGGCGCCGCATCACCTGCCGCTTCAAGTAGCCCTCGCCCGCATCCCGCCGATCCTGAAACGCCGGAGATAGTGAGAGTTCATGAGCGGACGGCCGAAGCTCGTTCTCGCCAGCGCCTCGCCGCGCCGCCTGGCGCTCCTGCAGCAGGTGGGCATCGAGCCCGATGCGCTGCGTCCAGCCGACATCGACGAGAGCCCCGCCAAGGGCGAGCAGCCGCGGACGCTGGCGAAGCGCCTCGCCCGCACGAAGGTCGAGATCGCCATGCGCGCCGCCGACCGCGACCCGGAGACGGCGGGCGCGCTCGTGCTCACGGCCGACACCGTGGTGGCCGTCGGCCGCCGCATCCTCGGCAAGCCCGAGACGGTGGAGGAGGCGTTCGCGTGCCTGCGTCTGCTGTCGGGGCGCAGCCACAAGGTCTTCACGAGCATCTGCCTCGCGACCGGCGACCGGTCGATCCGCCAGCGGCTGATCGAGACGAGGGTGCGGTTCAAGCGGCTCTCGCGCCAGGAGATGGAGGCCTACATCGCGTCCGGCGAGTGGCGCGGCAAGGCCGGCGGCTACGCGATCCAGGGCCTCGCCGGCGGCTTCGTGGTGAAGCTCGTCGGCTCCTATTCGAGCGTCGTGGGCCTGCCGCTCTACGAGACGATGTCGCTTCTCGCGGGCGAATCATACCCCGTCCACCACGACTGGCCGAACGCACCGGCCTGAGCCGCTTGCCCGGAGCGGCGAACGCGGCCAGATAGGCGTCATGACAGAGACCGAAGACACCCGTCCGTGCCCGATCTGCGGCCGGCCGCGCGAGGAGCGCTGGCGGCCCTTCTGCTCGAAGCGCTGCGCCGACGTCGACCTCAACCGCTGGCTCGTGGGTGCCTACGCCATCCCCGCCGTCGAGGAGGACGACGAGGAGGGCGAGCCTGCGCTGCCGCCCGGCACGGAGGATGAGGCGCCCTGACGCAGGCGCCCCCGCGGAACGCGTCCGGCGCCTCGCCCGTTCTCAGGCCATCGACAAAGCGCATCTCGCGAGCGGAAAAGGAGCGAGCGATGAACTGGGATCAGATCAAGGGCCAGTGGACGCAGTACAAGGGCGAGGCGAAGGTCCAGTGGGGCAAGCTCACCGACGACGACCTCGACGTCGCCGCGGGCCACCGCGACAAGCTCGTCGGCCGCATCCAGGAGCGCTACGGCTACGAGAAGGATCAGGCCGAGCGCGAGGTGGACGAGTGGGGCCGCGGGATCTCGAACCGCCCCTGACGTTCGTCCAGGACGTTCCGCCAGGAAATGGAGTGCCCGGCCCCGTGCCGGGCACTTTCGCTTTCGGCCGCTGCGCTCTCGTGGACCCGGAGGAGGGGCAACACACCCCCGCCGGGCCGTGTCGAGTTCTCGGTCTTTAAGTGCTGGACAGGGGCGCCGCGACTTTCTATAAGGCCCCTCGCTCGCCGGACGCGACACGCTTCGCCGGTGGCATGCCCAGGTAGCTCAGTTGGTAGAGCATGCGACTGAAAATCGCAGTGTCGGTGGTTCGATTCCGCCCCTGGGCACCATTTTCCCTCCGCTAGTCCGGCGCCTCCTGCCCCACCGACCGTGGCGGACGTAGTCTTTCGACCACTGTCTTCATTCTCGTGAAGCCCTGCGGAACGCCGCGCCGGCCGGCGCGGTTGTCGCTTGCGGCAGGGGCAGCGAAGGAGTTCATGATGGCGCGCGAGATCGGGCACACGGTGTGGGCGCTGGCGGAAGGCTACATCCCGGCCTGGAGCAACGGGCCGCCGCCGGAGTTCGAGAGCCACGAGACGGCCTGCATCCTCAACGCGGGCGACGAGCCGGCGAATGTCTCGCTCACGCTCTATTTCGAGGGCAAGGAGCCGGTCGGCCCCTACCGCGTGACGGTCGGAGCGCGCCGCACGGTGCATCTGCGCTTCAACGACCTCTCCGACCCCGAGCCCGTGCCGAAGGGCACCGGCTTCGCGACGGTGATCGAGAGCGACCGCCCGATCGTCGTCCAGCACACGAGGCTCGATTCGCGGCAGGCCGAGAACGCGCTCATGACGACGATGGCCTTCCCCGTGCGGTGACCGGAGAAGCGTCCGCGGCGGCCTCTTCGGGCCCGTCGTCGAGGATGATGCCCCCGGCGTGGCGGGAGGCGACCGTGTCCTGACGCCTGCGATCCTCGACCGTCTCGATCCCGTCGACCCGCCGGCGCCGGTCCGGGCCGAAATAGACGCCCGGTATCTCGACATAGACCGGCGGGCGCTGCACGAGCCTGGAGATGCGCTGGTAGAGCGTGATCGGCCTGAGCGGCTTCACGAGGCAGTCGTCGACGCCGGCATTGATCGCCCTGCGCAGGAGCAGCCGGTCGAGCTCGCCGGTCAGGAGGATCACGGGCAGGCGTCGGGCGGGCGCCGTCCCGCCGCGTATCGCCTTCACGAGGTCGAGCCCGGTGCCGTCCGGCAGCCGGAACTCCGACAGGACGAGCGAGACCTGCCGCTTGGCGAGGATCTGCCGCGCTTCCGAAAGCGTGCCGGCCTGCGTGATCTGGGTCATGTGGACGTGGCGCAGGATGTGCCCCACGACCTCGCGGAAGTTCCGCTCCGGATCCACGACGAGCACGTGGATGCCCCGGAGCTCCCGCGCGAGCGCCTCGGGGATCGTCGTCGGCAGCGAGGGGATCGCGGTCTGCATGGAAGGATGCTAGCTGCAAGCCTCCTAACTTCCCGTCAACCCCGTCAGATCCGCTCCAGGGCCTGCCTCAGGTCCGCGAGGAGGTCGTCGACGGCCTCCAGGCCGACCGACAGCCTGATCAGGTTGTCGGCGACGGCGCTCTGCGGGCTCTCGATCGAGCGGCGGTGCTCGATCAGGCTTTCGACGCCGCCGAGGGAGGTGGCGGGCACGAAAAGCTCGGTCGCCGCGGCGACGGCCCGGCCTTCCGCCGCGCCGCCCGCGACGAGGATCGACAGCATGCCGCCGAAGCCGCCGGTCATCTGGCGGCGCGCGACGGAGTGGCGCGGATGGCTGTCGAGGCCGGGATAGAGAACCCGTTCCACCTTGGGGTGGTCGAGGAGCGCGGTCGCGAGCGCCATCGCCGTCTCCGACTGGCGGGCGAAGCGGACATAGAGTGTGCGAAGGCCGCGCAGCAGGAGCCATGCCTCGAACGGGCCGAGCAGGGCCCCGGTCAGCATCCGGACCTGGCGGATCTCCTGCCACCGCTCGCCGTCCTCGCGCGCGACCAGCACCCCCGCGGTGACGTCGCTGTGGCCGTTCAGGTATTTCGTGGCGGAGTGGAAGACGATGTCGGCGCCGAGCTCGAGCGGCCGGGTCGTCGGGGGTGGCGCCCCCGTCGAATCGACGGCGAGCCGCGCCCCGTGGCGGTGGGCGGTCTCGGCGGCGGCGGCGATGTCGGTGATCGACCAGGTCGGGTTGGCCGGCGTCTCGATGCAGACGAGCTCGGGCCGCGCCTCGGCACAGGCCGCCTCGAGCGCGGCATCGTCCGTCTCGTCGAAGAGGGCGAGCCTGATGCGGCCCCGGGCGTCGAGGCGGCGCAGCCAGTCCTGCCCGCCGAAATACATCGTGCGGGGCGCCACGACGGCCGCGCCCTCGGGAACGCTCTCGACGAGCGCGGTGAAGGCGGCGAGCCCGGATCCGAAGAGCTGCGCCTCGATCCCGCCCTCGAGCGCGGCGATCGCGCGCTCGGCCTGGTCGACCGTCGGGGAGCCGTAGCGGGAATAGAAATGGGCGCCGAGGAGCTCGTAGTCGCCGCCGCGCGCGAAGGTCGTGGCGGGGTGGAGCGGCGGCACGACCGCACCCGTGGCGGGGTCGACCGCGTGCAGGCCCTGGGCCGCGATTGTCTCGGGCGACCGCTTGTGCTCGCTGCCCACGATGGTGCTCCTCCTGCCGAAGTCGTTCCCGTCTTCGGTAGCAGGCGGTGCGACCCGGTCAAGCGGGCATCGGCGCGTTCTGCAGAGAAATGAAGATGGTACCGCCTCCCCGGCTCGAACGGGGGACCTTCGGATCCACAATCCGACGCTCTAACCAACTGAGCTAAGGCGGCACGAGATGGACGCGCCCCTGCCGGGCGCGACCAGCCGTCTTTTACGGGCGACGACCCCCGCTCGTCAATGACGTGCCGAACCCGGCACGCCATCGGCTGGTGTCGCTGTTGAAGACCGATGGATCAGGCGCTCGCGCGCCACTGCTCCATGACCTTGCCGAGGTTCTGGGTGAACGGCTTCGCCGTCTCCTGCTGGAGCCGCGACGACAGCGTCTGGAACTCCTTGATGTTCGACTGCATCGTGTCGAACTGCTGGCGCATGAAGCTCGACTGGAGCTCGAGCGCCTCGGAGAACGTCTTCACCTTGAGCATCTTCTCGGCGAAGTCGAAATTGGCGTTCATCTGCGTCTTCGCGGAGATGAGTGCCTGGCGCTGGATCTCGCCGGCGTTCTTGTTCGCCGTCGTCAGCGCGTCCTCGACCGCGTCGGTGGCCTCCTCGGCGAGCGACTTGTAGGTGTCGTAGTTCGCCCTGGCCCGCGTCATGCCCTTCTCGGCGAAGTCGCGGAAGACGTTCGGCATGTCGAAGGCGTTCGTCGCGAAGACATCCGCCGCGCCCTTGAAGGTCTCGCTGGCCTCGCTCGCGGTCTGGGCCGTGCTCTCGGCCGCCTGCTTCGTCGTCTCGGCGGCGGTCGCCGTCGCGTCCTTGGCGGTCTGTTTCGTCTGCGTCGTGGTGGTCTTGTCCGTCATGGTGTCTGGACCTCCTGTTGCGTTTCGGCGCATCGGCGGATGCGCCGTGCGATCTTGGTCGCGCCCCCGCCCGACCCCTCATGCAGGGTCACGCTGGGGAAGATAGGGACATTTATTGTGCATCGCAACATGAGTTGCGCCGCAGCACTGGGCATGCGGCCCTGAGGTGCCGCGACGGCGCTGGGGGC
Source organism: Lutibaculum baratangense AMV1 (assembly GCF_000496075.1). Taxonomy (GTDB): domain Bacteria; phylum Pseudomonadota; class Alphaproteobacteria; order Rhizobiales; family Tepidamorphaceae; genus Lutibaculum; species Lutibaculum baratangense. Next base: position 57,813 of record NZ_AWXZ01000038.1, on the reverse strand, counting down.
CTTAACCGTTTCTTTGGCCGAAGAGTGCCCTTTCAGGCATTGCTGGACGGGTGCCGAGGCCGTTGCCTATATATGAGCGGTCCGGGACGGCCAGCGGCGTGGACGGTCCCGATTCGATCTCCAGGGGCCGGAGGTTTCATGCGCGGCATCATGCCGCACCTGTCGAGCAGCAACCGGAGTCGAATGTCGGTCGGCCTCGCCCTTGAAGACGTCCTGTCCGATCCGCGCCTGAAGGACATCGCGCTCGGCGACCAGCCGGCATGGGCCTGGGACGTGGCGAGTTCGCACGTCGTTTTCGCGAATGCGGGCGGCGTCGCTCTCCTCGGCTGCGGAACCCTCGCCGAGCTCCGGCACCGTGGTTTCGGACAGGACGATATCGTCGCGCAGCAGATCATTCGCCTGGCGGCCACGGTCCCGGCCGACGGTGGCGCGCGGATGGCGATGCTTCGCCTGCCGCCGGGTCCGCGGCCGATCCCGACCGCGTGCAGGTGCCGTCGGCTGACCGTGGCGGGGCGGGATCTCGTGCTCTTCGTCGCCGTGGGCGCGGGGGCGGATCAGAGGCCGCTCGCCGAGCGGCTGGGCATGCTCTTCGGTGGCATAGGGGGGCCCGTCCGGGTGCTGCGAGGCGAGGAGGAGTTCTATGCCGGTTCAGTGGCTGGTGCCGCCGGCGAGCCGGTCTCGCGCTTCGTCCTGCCGTCCTCCGAGGGCGATCTGACGGTCGAGGTCGCTGAGGCGGCCGGAGAGCCGGCCGGCGGCCCTCATGCGCTATCCCCCCTGCACGGGGCCTTCGACCCGTCCAAGGCGCCCGTCGTGACGGCCGAGGGCGTCGCCGAGCGGGGAGAGGGGGAGGCTCCGGAGCTTCCGGAGGACGAGGCGGAGCAGGCCGGGCCGGCGTCCGAACAAGCCGATTCGCCCGCTTCGCTCGACAACGGGGCAAGCGATGACGCCGCCGAACCGGAGCGTGAGGTGATCGCGGCAGAAGAGGCTTCGAAAGAGGTCGCGAACACGGCTCCTTCCTCCGGCGAGAGCCGTCCCAGGCGATTCACCTTCGAACTCGACGCGGCGGGCACGGTCGTCGAGGTGGGGCCGGCCCTGCGTGAGGTCGCGGGCGCCAGCGGAGCCGTCCAAGGGCGGAACTGGAGCGAGCTGGCGCAGGCGTACCGGCTCGACCCCGACGGGGAGATCTCCCGCCTGATGGACACGCGCGAGACGTGGAGCGGCATCGTCGTCGACTGGCCGCGCGAGTCCGGCGGATCGGTCGGTGTGCGCCTGTCGGCCCTGCCGAGATTTTCCGGCGACCGGCAGTTCGCCGGTTACCGCGGCTTCGGCGAGATCCTCGAGGCGGAGCCTGTCGCCGAAGCGGGGGAGCGGCCGGACGCGCCCCAGGCGGTCGACGAAGCCGAGGGCGAGCCGCGGGGTGAGGCCGCGGAGGTGCCGGAAGACCACGGCGCCGTCTTTGCCAACGTTCTGCGGCTGCACTCGACGCAAGCCCGCGAGCCCGTTCCGGACGTTCGGCTGAACGAGCGCGAGCGCAACGCCTTCCAGGCGATCGCCAGGGCGCTCGGCGCGAGATTGCCCTACGAGGCGTCCGAGGACGGCGAGGGCGGGGTCGAGCCGGCGCGGGAGGCTGCCCCGTCCCCGGATGTGGCGACGGCGGACGAGCCGGCTCCCGCGGCCCTGGCCGCAGAACCGGGAGATGAGCCGGGTGCTCCGCCCGGGCGGGCCGGGGAGCAAGCCGAGCGACCTGCCGCCGACCCGGCGCGGCTGACGCAGGAGCTTCTTGCGCGGGTCCCGTGGGGCCTGGCGGTCGTGCGCGACGAGCACGTGATCTACGCCAACCGGGCGTTCCTCCAGACGTTCGGCTTCACCGATCTCGACGATCTGGAGATCGCGGGCGGGCTGCCGGCGATCCTCGCCGGCCGTTCGGCGGAAGAGGCGGGCTCCGCCACCGTCCGCGCGCGCCGCCGCGACGGGACGATGCTGGATGTCGAGGCGCGTCTCTCGCGCGTCGACTGGGTGGACGGGCCGGCCATGCTCGTCTCCGTCCGCGCCGGCGAGCAGACGACGCCGCTCAAGGCCGAGATCGCGAAGCTGCGCAGCGTTCTCGAGCTCGCGGCAGACGGGATGCTGACGCTCGACAGAGGCTGGCGCGTCGCCGGGATGAACCGGGCGGCCGAGGACCTCGTCGGCGAACCAGAGACCGGCCTGACCGGGCGCCCCTTCCTCTCGCTCGTCGCGGCCGAAAGCCGCGCTGTCGCCGAAGACTATCTCGAGGCTCTCTTCGGCAGCAGGCCGGTGCTCGAGGAGGGCATCGAGATCGTCATCGAGGCGGAGACGGGCCCCGTGCCCGTGCATGTCCGTGGCGCTCTCGTGGAGGATGGCCGCTTCCCCCAGGTCTGCGTCATCCTGCGCGACCTCCGGCGGTGGAAGACGGCCGAGGCCGAGGCGCTGACGGCGCGCCGCCGCGCCGAACAGGCGAACGAGAAGAAGTCGGACTTCCTGGCGAAGATGAGCCACGAGATCCGCACCCCGCTCAACGCCATCATCGGCTTCGCCGAGGTGATGCTCGAGGAGCGGTTCGGCGCCCTGGAGAACGAGCGCTACCGCGACTATCTGAGCGACATCCGCGAGAGCGGCGAGCACATCATGAGCCTCATCAACGACCTCCTCGACCTCTCGAAGGTCGAGGCGGGGCGGATGGACCTCGCATTCACGGGGGTCAGGCTGGGCGAGATCGTGGAGCAGACGGTCGCCATCATGCAGCCGCAGGCGAACCGCCAGCGGGTGATCATCCGGACGAGCCTCGCCATGGACGTCCCGCAGGTCGTGGCGGACGCCAGGAGCCTGCGGCAGGTGATGATGAACCTCCTGTCGAACGGCATCAAGTTCACGCCTCCCGGAGGCCAGGTGATCGTCTCCTCCGTCGTCACGCCGGCCGGCGAGGTGGCGCTCCGCGTGCGCGACACGGGCGTGGGCATGACCGCCGAGGAGACGGAGCTGGCGCTCGAGCCGTTCCGCCAGGTCGGCGCGCGCAGCGAGAGCACCGTCAAGGGCTCGGGCCTCGGGCTGCCGCTGACGAAGGCGCTCGTCGAGGCGAACCGCGCGCGGTTCAGGATCGCGAGCGAGCCCGGGGAGGGCACCCTCGTCGAGATCACGTTTCCGAAGGCGCGCATAGTCGGCGCCTGACATCCCGTCGCGCAGCCCCGCGCGGACCAGCCTCAAGGCACTGCGGCGACATCGGAATCGGTCGTCCCGGCGATCGGCCTGCGCTGGATCTTTGAATGTTTCTAATGCGTTATTGCGGCGATTTCCAATCTTGACTTTTGTTTGCTGCTTATCCCATCGTGCCGGCGAACACGACGCGCACGACACCGCGTGAGAACAGGGAGAGCAGCATGCAACTGACGCAAACGCGCCGGCTCGGACAGGCGACGCGCGCCATCCTCGGGGGGCTTGTCCTCGCGGTCGGCTCCGCCGGGGCCGCCTCGGCGCAGGGCGAGGTCAACGTCTACACGACGCGCGAGCCGGGCCTGATCCAGCCGCTCCTCGACCGCTACACGGAGGAGACGGGCACCGAGGTCAACGTGCTCTTCGGCGGCGACGAGCTCGTCGAGCGCATCCAGGCCGAGGGCCGCAACACGCCGGCCGACCTTCTCATCACCGTCGACATCGGCACGCTGAAGCGGGCGAAGGACATGGGCATCACCCAGCCGATGGAGTCGGAGGAGGTTGCCCAGAACGTCCCCGAGAAGTACCGCGATCCCGAAGGACACTGGACCGCCCTCTCGCTCCGGGCGCGCGTCGTCTACGCGTCCCGCGAGCGCGTGGAGCAGGACGAGATCACCTATGACGAGCTGGCGGACCCGAAGTGGAAGGGGCGCATCTGCACCCGCACCGGCCAGCATCCCTACAATATCGGCCTCTTCGCCTCCGTCATCGCGCATGAGGGCGAGGACGCCGCGCGCGAGTGGCTCGAGGGCGTGAAGGAGAACCTCGCGCGCAAGCCCACCGGCAACGACCGCGCGGGAGCCAAGGGCATCTTCGCCGGCGAGTGCGACCTGGCGCTGGCCAACACCTATTACATGGGCCTGATGCAGACCAATCAGGACGAGCCCGAGCAGCAGGAATGGGCGAAGTCGATCAAGGTCCTCTTCCCGAAGTCCGACGACCGCGGCACGCATGTCAACGTGTCGGGCGCCGTCCTCGTGGCGAACGCGCCGCATGCCGAGGAGGCCCGCAAGCTCCTCGCCTTCCTGACCTCCGACGAGGCGCAGCAGCTCTACGCGGAAACGAACCACGAGTACCCGGTGAAGGAGGGCGTCGAGGTCTCCGAGACCGTCGGCTCGTGGGGCGAGCTCGAGGCCGACGACCTGCCGCTGGTCGAGATCGGTGAGCTGCGCGCGCGGGCGAGCGAGCTCGTCGACGAGGTCGGCTTCGACGAGGGCCCTAGCTCCTGACCGCATCGGCGAATATCGGGGACGCGACGGCGGAGGAATCTCCGCCGTCTGCGCTTGGGCGGGCCGTGCTCACGTGGCGGCGCAGGGGGAGGGGCGAGAAGATCGCCGTCGTCCTCTGCTCCCTCGTCGCCATCGTGGCGCTGATGCCGCTCATCTCGATCACGGTCATCGCCCTGCGCGGCGATTGGACGGTGTGGCCGCATCTCGTCCGCACGGTCCTCATCGACTCGACCCGCGTCACGGGGCTCCTGATGCTCGGCGTGGGCCTCACGACCGCCGTGATCGGCCTGGCGACGGCGTGGCTCGTGACGATGCACGACTTCCCCGGCCGGCGGCTCTTCGACTGGATGCTGCTCCTGCCGCTCGCGGTGCCGACCTACGTGGCCGCCTACACCTATGTCGAGATCCTCGACTATCTCGGCCCCGTGCAGAGCATGATCCGCTCGCTCTTCGGCTTCACCTCCTCGCGCGACTACTGGTTCCCGGAGATACGCTCGCTCGGCGGCGCCATCGCCCTGATGTCGCTCGTGCTCTACCCCTATGTCTACCTCGCGGCCCGGGCGAGCTTCCTGATGCAGTCGGCCTCCGTGCTCGACGTCAGCCGGGCGCTGGGGCGCGGACCGGTGGCGACCTTCTGGCACGTCGCGCTGCCTCTCGCGCGCCCGTCCGCCGTCGTCGGGGTGACGCTCGCGCTGATGGAGTGCCTGAACGACATCGGCGCGATGCAGTTTCTCGGCGTCCGCACCCTCACCGTGTCCGTCTACGCGACCTGGACGAACCGCGCCAATCTCGGCGGCGCCGCCCAGATCGCCTGCGCGATGCTGCTCGTCGTCTTCGTCCTCCTGGTGATCGAGCGCCACGGCCGGCGCGCCCAGCGTTTCCACGATCACGGCACGCGCGCCCGTCCCGCGCGCATCCTGCCGCTGCGTGGCGGCAAGGCGGCTCTGGCGGCGCTCGCCTGCGCGCTGCCGGTCTTCCTCGGCTTCGTCGCGCCCGCCCTCTATCTCGCCGACGCGGCCATCGCCGAGCTGCCCCGCACGAACCTCACAGCCTATGCGGACTTCGCGCGCAACAGCTTCGTCCTGTCGGTGATCGCGGCCTTCGTGGCGGTGGTCACGGCGGTCACCGTCACCTACGCCGTCCGCCTCACCGGCTCGGGCACGGTGAGGCTCGCCGGCCGTCTCGCCGGCATCGGCTACGCCGTGCCGGGCACGGTGCTCGCCGTCGGCATCCTCGTGCCGCTCGCCGCCTTCGACAACGCGGTCGACGGGGCCATGCGCACGACCTTCGGCATCGCGACCGGGCTTCTCCTGACAGGCTCGGGGGCAGCCCTCGTCTACGCCTACACGACGAGGTTCTTCGCGGTGTCGCACGGCGCCATAGAGGCCGGTCTCGGCCGCATCTCGCCGCATCTCGACATGGCGGCGCGCTCGCTCGGCCGCACCCCGCTCGCGACGCTGCGGGAGGTGCACCTGCCCCTGATGCGGCCGGCCCTGGCGACGGCGGGGCTCCTCGTCTTCGTCGATTCGATGAAGGAGCTGCCGGCCACGCTCCTGCTGCGCCCGTTCAACTTCGAGACGCTGGCGACGACCGTCTACAGCTATGCGTCGATGGAGATGGTCGACAAGGGCGCTCTCGGCGCCCTCGTCATCGTCGGGGTCGGCGTGGTGCCGGTGATCCTGCTCGCCAGGACCTCGCGCACCACCCGGCAGGTGACGGCGGAGGGCCTGGCTCCCGCGCCTTGAGCGTCAGCTCCGCAGCGCCTCGAGGTCGCGGTAGAGATCGAGCGCCTGCGGGTTCGCCAGCGCCTCCTGGTTCTTCACCTCGCGGCCGTGCACGACGTCTCGCACGGCGAGCTCGGTGATCTTGCCCGACTTCGTGCGCGGGATGTCGTCGACGGCGACGATCCTGGCGGGCACGTGGCGCGGGCTCGCGCCGGTGCGGATCTTCTGCTTGATCGCGTCGACCAATGCCTCGTCGAGGCTGGCGCCCTCCGCGAGCCGGACGAAGAGCACGATGCGCACGTCGCCCTGCCACTCCTGGCCTATGGCGATCGACTCGAGGATCTCGGGCAGCTGCTCGACCTGGGCATAGATTTCCGCCGTGCCGATGCGGACGCCGCCGGGGTTGAGCGTCGCATCGGAGCGGCCGTGGATGACGATGCCGCCATGCCCGGTCCATTCCGCGAAGTCGCCGTGGCACCACACGTTCTCGAAGCGCTCGAAATAGGCCCCGCGATACTTGGCGCCGTCGGGATCGTTCCAGAACATGATCGGCATCGTCGGGAAGGGCTTCGTGCAGACGAGCTCGCCCTTCACGCCGGGCGGGCACGGCTTGCCGCTCTCGTCCCAGACGTCCACCGCCATGCCGAGGCCGGGTCCCTGGATCTCGCCGCGCCAGACGGGCTCGATCGGGTTGCCGAGGACGAAGCACGAGACGAGATCGGTGCCGCCGGAGATCGACGCGAGCTGCACGTCGGGCTTCACCGAGGCGTAGACGTAGTCGTAGCCTTCGGGTGCGAGCGGCGAGCCCGTCGAGGCGATGAGCCTCAGCGCCTCCAGGTCGTGCGTCTTCGCCGGCTCGAGGGCCGCCTTCCGGGCGGCGTCGATGAACTTGGCCGACGTTCCGAAGAGGCTGATGCGCTCCGCCTCCGCATAGTCGAACAGCACCTTCGGCTCCGGGTGCATCGGCGAGCCGTCATAGAGCACGAGCGTCGCCTCGGAGGCCGGGGCCGAGACGAGCCAGTTCCACATCATCCAGCCGAGCGTGGTGAAGTAGAAGACGCGGTCGCCAGGCCTCACGTCGCAGTGCAGCCGGTGCTCCTTCAGGTGCTGCAGGAGCGCGCCGCCTTGGCCATGCACGATGCACTTCGGCACGCCCGTCGTGCCGCTCGAGAACAGGATGTAGAGAGGGTGCGTGAAGGGCAGCCGCGTGTAGCCGACCTCGCGCGCTTCGAACGGCGAGAGTGCGGTGGAGAGGGGCAGGGCGCCGGGCAGCGTCTCCGCGACGGCCTCGGCCTCGCCGAGATACGGCACGACGATCACCTGTTCCACGCTCGGCAACTGCCGCACGATCGACTGCAGCCTGTCGCGAATGTCGATTCGCTTGCCGGCATACCAGTAGCCGTCGCAGACGATCAGGATCTTCGGCTCGATCTGGCCGAAGCGATCGAGGACGCCCCGCTCTCCGAAATCGGGTGAGCAGGACGACCACACGGCCCCGATCGAGGAGGCGGCGTAGAAGGCGGCGACCGCCTCCGGCATGTTCGGCAGGATCGCCGCCACCCGGTCGCCCGGCTCCACGCCGTGGGCGCGGTACGACTGCTGCAGCCGCGACACGAGGGCCGAGAGATCGTCCCAGCTCATCCTCCGCTCGGCCTTGTCCTCCCCACGGAACACGATCGCCTCGTGAGCGCCCGTCCGCCGCAGCATGTTCTCCGCATAGTTGAGGCTCGCCTCGGGGAAGAACGAGGCCCCCGGCATCCGCTCGGGATGCGCGAGGATGGCCTGGCCCTTCTCGCCCTTCACCTCGCAGAAGTCCCACAGCAGCGACCAGAAGTCGGCGGGGTTCGCCACGGAATAGCCGTGGAGGGCCCTGTAATCTCCGATGTCCTCCCCGGCGTGTGCGGAGACGAGGTCCATGAAGCGTGAGATGGCGGCCTGGCTGGCGAGCCCGACGGGCGGAGTCCAGAGAGGCGTCTCGGTCATGAAGGGGCTCTCCTTGCGGTATGTCCCCTTCTGCCACACGTCGAACTCGGCCGCCAAGCGCGCTTCATTTGACGCGGGTGAGGGTGGCGCTGTACCAGACTGGGAATGGAGCGCCCATACGCCTTGCGTTCGTCGGCCGCGACGCGCCGGAGGCGGCCGGTGAGTTCTGTGCCCGGGCGCCGCGGAGCCGCGCGACGGCGTGGCGTGCTCGTCATCGACGTCCCGCTGAACGGGCGTGCTGCCCGTGATACCGGGTGCTCCCCGGTGAGCACCCTCCCGATGCCGCTATGAGGTGGGGCCGGATGGCGCTGTTGAGAAGGCTGATCTTCGCCTCGTTCGGAGCGGCGTTCGTGCTCGCCGTCCTGCTGGCCGTCGTCAGCGTCCTCGTCTCGCCGGAGGCCGTGCGTGCGCGGGTCGTCGGCCAGGCCGCTGAACTGACGGGCCTCGAGACGGTGGTGCGGGGCAGGACGCGGCTCAGCCTGTTTCCCCATCTGCGTTTCGAGCTCGACGACGTCGCCTTCCTGGGGAAGGGAGGCGGCCAGCCGATCGCCACCGCGGACCGCCTGGTCGGCGAGTTCGACGCGTGGAAGCTGCTGACGGGCCGCCTCTCCCTCGACACCTTCACGCTGGTGCGGCCGCGTGTCGCTCTGGTGCGTGCGGAAGACGGCACCGGCAACTGGGAAGCAGGTGCCGGAGGTCTCCTGGGAAGGGCCGCTCGGGGCTCCGAGGAGGCGGCGGAGGCCTCGCGTGGCGCGCGCATCGGCAGGTTGCGGATCGAGGACGGCAGGCTCGCCTATCACGACGAAGGGAGCGGCCTCCGGGAGGAGATGTCCGCCCTCAGCGGCAAGATCGTGTGGCCCCGTCTCGGTCGTGCCCTCGAGAGCCGGTTGTCCGGGGTCTGGCGGGGCGAGATCTTCAACGGAGAGTTCTCCGTCGCCGAGCCGCTGCGCCTGCTGCGCAAGGATCCTTCGGACATCGGCGTCAGGCTCGACGGTGCCGGCACGAAGCTCGTCTTTGACGGCCAGGCGAGCCTCGTGGGCGATCTGCTCCTGGACGGCACGGTCGACCTGACCTCCGCGTCGCTGCGCAATGCGCTCAAGCTCATGGGAAGGAGCCCCGATCCGGGACCGGGTCTGAACGAGATCGCGCTGCGCGGTCGGCTTCATCTCATCGGGGGCTCCGCATCGCTCTCGGATGCGGAGGTCATGCTCGACGGCAATCGCGGGGAGGGGACGCTCGAGCTCGCCCTCGGGTCCGACCTGCCCATGGTGCGCGGCACGCTCGCCTACGAGACGGTCGACCTGAACGAGTATCGGCGGGGAGACGTCGCGTCCCTTGACGGTGACCGCGAAACCGCCTTCGCGCTCCACGCCGACCTCATACCCGACTTCGTGGACGCACTCGCTTTCGATGTCCGCATATCGGCGGCGCGGGTGCTGCTCGGCGAGACGGCGCTCGGGCGGACGGCAGCCACGCTCACCTCCCGCCGGCAGGCCCTGATGCTCGGCGTCGGAGAGACGGAGGTGTTCGGAGGCATCGGCGCCGGGACATTGAACCTGACGACGATCGGCGGCGATCCGAAATGGGACTTTGTCATCGCGCTCGACGACATGGAGGTGCAGCCGCTTCTCCTGTCCCTCGGTGCTTTCGACGCGCTCCGCGGGCGCGGCAGCTTTCGGTTCAACGGCAATGCCGAGGGAGCGACGGCCGGCGAAATCCTCCAGTCGCTTCGGGGCCGCGGGGCTTTGAAGCTCGTGGACGGCAGCGTCAGTCTCTTCGATGCCGGCGACCTCGCCGAAGCCCTGCGGTCCGGTCGGGCCGACGCGCTCGTGCGGGCGGGGGACGGCACGACGAGCTTCCGGGCGCTCTCGATTCCCTTCACCGTCTCCCATGGCGTCGTCTCGACCGAGGAGTTGCGTCTCGACGCGGGAGAGGTGGAGTTGGAAGGCGCCGGCGTCATGTCGCTACCTCAGGCGACGCTCGACGCGCGCGCGGTCGCGAGGCTACTCGAGGCAGAGGCTGACGACGCCGCGATCGCCGAGCTCCCTCTGGTCATTCGCGGCAAGGTCTCCTCGCCGCGGATCTACCCGTCTGCGGACTGGCTCCTCGAGCAGGTCGTGCCGCGGGCCGCAGCCGACCCGATCGCCTTCGATGCAGGGGCGCTCAGGGGCCGTGTCGGCGGTGTGGCGTCCGGAGAGCGCCTGCCCCTGCGCCTGCGCGCCGTCCCGCGCTAGCGGTTGGCCGCGGCCATGCGTTCGGCCCGCTGCCGCTCGGCCTCCTGGCGCTTCGTGATGACCGAGGCGACGAGCACCCCCACCGCCACCACGCCGACGAGGATCGTGCAGACCGCGTTGATCTCCGGCGTGACGCCGAGCCGGACGGCGCTGTAGATGCGCATCGGCAGCGTCGTCGCGCCGGGCCCCGTCGTGAAGCTCGCGATCACGAGATCGTCGAGCGACAGGGTGAAGGCGAGCATCCAGGCCGCGATGATCGCCGGCATGATGATCGGCAGGGTGATGAGGAAGAACGCCTTGGCCGGCGGGCAGCCGAGATCCATGGCCGCCTCCTCGAGCGAGCGGTCGAAGGTGACGAGCCGGGACTGCACGACGACCGCGGCGAAGCACATCGAGAAGGTGATGTGGGCGATCGTGACGGTCCAGAAGCCGCGGTCGAAGTTGATCGCGACGAACAGGAGCAGCAGCGACAGGCCCGTGATGACCTCGGGCATGACGAGCGGCGCGTAGACCATGCCCGAGAACAGCGTGCGGCCGTGGAACCGCCCCTGGCGGACGAGCACGAGCGCGGCGAGCGTGCCGAGGACGGTTGCGACGCTCGCCGAGATGAAGGCGACGCGCAGCGTCACCCAGGCCGCGTCGAGCAGCTGCTGGTTCTGCAGCAGCGCCGAGTACCAGCGCGTCGACCAGCCCGCCCAGACCGCCACGTTGCGGCCGGCGTTGAACGAATAGATCACCAGGAGCACGATCGGCAGATAGAGGAACGAGAAGCCGATCAGCAGCGACACGATGTTGAACCAGGAGGGCCCCCGTCTCACGAGTTCTTCTCCTGCTGGCGCTGCTGCATGTTCTGGAAGATCATGATCGGGATCACCAGGATCAGGAGCAGGATCACCGCCACGGCGGAGGAGAGCGGCCAGTCGCGGTTGTTGAAGAACTCCGCCCACAGCGTGCGCCCGATCATCAGCGTCTGGGAGCCGCCGAGGAGGTCCGGGATCACGAACTCGCCGACCGCGGGGATGAAGACGAGGAAGCACCCCGCGACGATGCCCGGCAGCGAGAGCGGCACCGTGATCACCCAGAAGGTCTTCGGCGGCGGGCAGCCGAGGTCGTTGGCCGCCTCGAGCAGGCTCTCGTCCATGCGCTCGAGCGAGGCGTAGAGCGGCAGGACCATGAAGGGCAGGTAGGAATAGACGATGCCGATATAGACGGCGATATTCGTCGACAGGATCGTCAGCGGCGCGTCGATGATGCCGGTGGACATGAGGAAGTTGTTGAGCAGCCCCTCGCGCGACAGGATGCCGATCCAAGCGTAGACGCGGATCAGGAAGCTCGTCCAGAACGGCAGGATCACGAGCATCAGGAGCGTCGGCCGCCAGGCCCGCGGCGAGCGCGCCATGCCGTAGGCGATCGGGTAGCCGATCATCAGGACGAGCAGCGTCGAGATCCCCGCGATCTGCAGGCTCGACAGGTAGGACAGCACGTAGAGGCGGTCGGAAAAGAGGAAGGCGTAGTTCTCGAAGGAGAGCTGGCGCACGCTGTCCATCAGCCCCGAGATGCCGCCGACGAGGTCGAAGGTCGGCATGTAGGGCGGTATCGCCAGCGTCACCTGCGACAGCGAGATCTTGAAGACGATCAGGAACGGCAGGAGGAAGAAGACGAGCAGCCAGGCGTAGGGCAGGAGCCGCACGATGAGGCGGCCGGCACGACTGGTGGAGAACCCGTTCATCGCCGCCTCCTACCGCGTCAGCACGACGCCCGCGTCCCGCGGCCACGAGAGCCAGACGCGGTCGTCCCAGGTGATCGGCCGCTCGACGAGCCGCGTCAGGTTCGTCACGGACGACTTCACGATCTCGCCGGAGTCGAGCTTCACGTGGTAGATCGAGATGTCGCCGAGATAGGCGACGTCCCACACCTCGCCGGGCACGCAGTTGACGCTCGTGTCTTCGGGCTGGTCGAGCGAGATGCGCATCTTCTCCGGGCGGATCGACAGCCAGGCCGTCTCGCCAGGCTCCGCCCGGTGGTCGCCCGCGGTCGCGACGATCCTCGTCGCCCACTTGTCGCTCGTCAGTTCGAACCGGTCGTCCTCGGCCGTCACCACCGTCGCCTCGAGGAAGTTCACGTCGCCGATGAAGCCCGCCACGTAGCGCGAGCCCGGCGTCTCGTAGATCACGGCCGGGGTCGAGACCTGCACGAGCCGCCCCTCGTTCATGACGGCGATGCGGTCGGAGACGGTCATCGCCTCCTCCTGGTCGTGCGTCACGATCACGAAGGTGAGGCCGAGCTCCATCTGCAGGTCCATGAGCTCGAACTGCGTCTCGCCCCTCAGCTTCTTGTCGAGGGCGCCGAGCGGCTCGTCGAGCAGGAGCACCTTGGGCCGCTTGGCGAGCGAGCGGGCAAGCGCGACGCGCTGGCGCTGGCCGCCCGAGAGCTGGTCCGGCCTGCGCCTGGCAAAGGCCTCGAGCTTCACGAGCTTCAGCATCTCCGCCACGCGGTCGGCGATCTCGCCCTTCGGCATCCTGTCCTGCTTCAGGCCGAAGGCGATGTTCTTCTCCACGCTCATGTGCGGAAACAGCGCGTAGGACTGGAACATCATGTTCACCGGCCGGCGGTGCGGCGGCACGTCGGTGATGTCGTGCCCGTCGAGGAAGACGCGGCCCTCGCTCGGCTTCTCGAAGCCCGCGAGCATGCGCAGGAGGGTCGTCTTGCCGCAGCCGGAGGGGCCGAGCAGCGCGAAGAACTCGCGCTCGTAGATGTCGAGGCTCAGATCGTCGACGGCCGTGAACTCGCCGAAGCGCTTGGTGATGTTGTCGAAGCGTATGAACGCCTTCGCATCCGGGTCTTCCCAGGGTGCGAAACTGCGCTTGACCGGTCCCGTCGCCATCCGTCAGCCCCCGTCTGGCCCCAGCGTCGAAAGTGGGAAGCCCGGGAAGCCTCCGCCTCCCGGGCCGTCAGATTGTGAAGGGGGTTCAGGTGCCCGACTTCACCTGCGTCCAGGCGCGCGTGAGCACGCGCTGCGAGCGCGGGTCGTAGGGGCTCACGGTGTAGAGCCGCTCGAGCGCCTCGTCGTCGGGATAGATCGCCGGGTCGTTCAGGATCTCCTCGTCGATGAACTCCTGTGCGCCTTCGCTGCCGCTCGCGTAGAAGATGTAGTTGGTGTTCTTCGCGGCGACCTCCGGCTTCATCATGAAGTTGATGAAGGCATGCGCCGCCTCCGGATGCGGCGCGTCCTTCGGAATGGCGAAGCTGTCGAACCACATCAGCGCGCCTTCCTTCGGGATCGAGTACTCGACCGTCACGCCGCTCCCGGCCTCCTCGGCGCGATCGCGCGCCTGCAGCACGTCGCCCGACCAGCCGACGGCCATGCAGATGTCGCCGTTCGCGAGGGCGTTGATGTACTCCGAGGAGTGGAACTTCTGCACGTACGGACGGATCTTCAGCAGGAGCTCCTTGGCGGCCTCGATGTCCTCGTCGCTCTTGGAGTCGGGGTCGCGGCCGAGATAGTTGAGGGCGGCGGGCACCAGCTCGTCGGCGGCGTCGAGAAGATGGATGCCGCAGTCGGCGAATTTCGAGACGATCTCCTCGTCGAAGATCATGTCCCAGGAATCGACGGGCGCGTCAGCCATGCGCTCGTTGATCTTGTCGACGTTGTAGCCGATCCCCGTCGTGCCCCACATGTAGTTGACGGCGTGCTCGTTCTCGGGGTCGAAACGGGCGATGCGTTCGGAGATGCGGTCCCACTGATGCTCGAGGTTCGGCAGCTTCGACTTGTCGAGCTCCTGGAAGACACCCGCCTGGATCTGCCGTGCGAGGAAGGTTCCCGTCGGCACCACCACGTCGTAGTTCGTGCCGCCAGCCAGCAGCTTGGTCTCCAGAATGTCGTTGGAGTCGAAGACGTCGTAGACGACGCGGATGCCGGTTTCTTGGGTGAACTCCTGAAGCACCTCCTCGTCGATATAGTCCGACCAGTTGTAGACGTTCACGACGTTTTCCTGCGCCACGGCACCCGTGGTGCCGATCGCCGCCGTCATGGCTGCGACCAGGGCGAGACGAGAGATCATGCGGTACTCCTTCCGGCTGTTGGCTGGGCTCACTCTGTTCGGTCCTCTCGGGTGGGGCGTCGATGCGCCTCTTGGCGGGCGCTCCGCGTGCAACGCACCAAATCACAGATAGGTCTCGTGCTCCAGACGCGAGATGCGCTCGTCGAAGACGGCCTGCTCGGCCTTCTTCAGCTCCGTGAAGAGGTGGCGGAAGCGCGCCCCGAAGGCGTGGATGATGAAGCTCGAGGCTTCGAAGGCCTCGACGGCCTCTTCCATGTAGTCCGTCAGCTCCGCCCCCTGACCGTCCCCCTCATAGGCGTTGCCTTCCACGGCGGCCGGTGGGTCGAGCTTCTCCTCCATGCCGTGGAGCATGCCCGACAGGACGGCCGCGAGCACGAGGTAGGGGTTGGCGTCGGCCCCGGCGATGCGGTGCTCGAGCCGGTTCGCCTCCGGCTTCGAGATCGGCACGCGAACCGCGACCGAGCGGTTGTTGGATCCCCATGTCACCCGGGTCGGCGCGTAGCTGCCGGGGGCGAGCCTGCGAAAGCCGTTGAACGTGTTGATGAAAAGGGCGAGGCAGTCCGGCATCGTGGCGAGGGTGCCGGCGATCGCGGACCGAAGGGCGCGCTCCCCCTCCTCGCCGCGCCCGAAGACGTTGAGGCCGTCCGCGCCGGTGAGGCTCACATGGACGTGCATGCCGTTGCCCGGCCATTCCTGGAAGGGCTTGGCCATGAACGAGGCTCGCAGGCCGTGCCGTCGTGCGACCCCGCCGATCATGCGCCTGAGGAGCAGCGCGTCGTCGGCTGCCGCCATCGCGTCGGCGCGGTGAACGAGGTTCACCTCGAACTGCCCCGGTCCCGCTTCCGAGATGATCGTGTCGATGGGTATGTTCTGAGCGGCCGCCGCCTCGCGAAGGCTCGCGAAGAAGTCCTCCTGGGAGGAAAGCTCCGCGATCGAGTACATGCGCTGCCGCTCCGGCCCGCCGCGTCCATGACTGACGGGGAGGGGGCTCGCCTGCGCCTCCGTCTCGAATCCGGGGCGGAGCAGGTAGAACTCGAGCTCGAAGGCCACGACAGGGTTCAGGTTCTTCTCCCGGAAGCGCTCGAGCACCGAGGCGAGACGGTGGCGGGGATCGGCGAAGAACGGCGTGCCGTCGGGCTCGTGCATCGTCATCAGCACCTGCGCCGTCGGCCGGCGTGCCCAGGTGACGGGCAGGAGCGAGCCGGGCACGCCGTAACAATTGCCGTCACGGTCGCCCGTCTCGATGTGCAGCCCCGTCTCCGGGACCTCCCGGCCCCAAACGTCGAGGCCGAACAGGGAAAGCGGCAGTTGCACGCCGCCGTCGAACACCTTCGAAAGCGTGCTCGGAGGCGCCCACTTGCCGCGGATCACCCCGTTCGTGTCCGTCAGCAGCATCTCCACCGTCTCCACGTCTGGCTGGAGCGTCAGGAGCCGTTCGACCTCGCGCTCGGCCGGGATGAGCTGCGGGCTCGTGGAAACTGTCGACATCTCCGGCCGTTGCCTCGTTTTGACGGTTTGTCTAAGCTTCGAATTGTGATCACGCTTCCCGGAGGGCTGTCAACTTGGGCCAGACGGAGCCGGCCGAAGCACTGCGCCAGACCGCGCACGACCGGGTATACCGCGAGCTTCGCGCGCGCCTCATCGGCGGGCGGATGGCGCCGGGGCGCAGCGTGACGCTTCGGGGGCTGGCCGCTGAGCTGGGCGTCAGCCCGATGCCGGTCCGTGAGGCGGTCGGCAGGCTCGTCGCGGAGCGCGCGCTGGAGATGAAGGCGAACCGGCGCGTCTCGGTCCCGGAGATGACGCCTCGGGACATCGCGGAGCTCGTCTTCGCTCGGGAGGCGCTGGAGCCGGAGGCGGCGCGGCGCGCTCTCGCTGGAATCGACCGGAAGGCGGTCGCGCGGCTCCGGCGCACGGACGACGAACTGGAGCAGCACTTGCAGCTCGGAAACGTCGAGGGTTATGTCGCGGCCAACCATGCCTTCCATTTCACGATCTACAGGGCCTGCGGCTCGGCTGTTCTGGTGCCCCTCATCGAGAGCCTCTGGCTGCGCATCGGCCCCTTCATGCGGGTCGTCTACGGTCGGATCGGCACGAACTGGGTCGTGGACCACCACGAGGCGGCCATTCGCGCCATCGAGGGTGGCGATGCGGAGGCGCTGGCGCTCGCCATCCGCGACGACATCCGCGAGGGGATGGGCCTGATGACCGGCGGCTCGCTCCAGGCGGATGCCCCGGAGACCGGGCAGGGGGAGGCGGCATTGACTCGGGGTGGATTGTGATCACAAAATCTCCTCTCACACGAGCAGGCGGAGGATCGGGCGCCCGCGAACGGGGGGCGCCGGGCGGTGGCATGGCAACGAGACGGGTCGAAAAGCGCGCAGTCGAATCGCTGCGTGGAGTGAGGACCGCCGACGAGGCGCGCGCCTGGATGGCGGCACGCCGGGTCGAGGAGGTCGAGTGCCTCGTTCCGGATGTCGCCGGCGTGCCGCGTGGCAAGCTGATGCCGGCCGGCAAGTTCCTCGACGGTGCGGCGATGACCATGCCGGGCTCGATCTTCTTCCAGACCATATCGGGCGACTATCCCGACCTGACGGGGATCGACGTCATCGATCCCGCCGACGGCGATCTCGTCTTCGTGCCCGACTATTCCACGCTGTGCCTTACCCCGTGGGAGCAGGACCCTACGGCGCAGATCATTCATGATGCTGTCCACCGCGACGGGCGGCCGGTCGAGTTGTCGCCGCGCCACGTGCTTCGCCGGGTCATCTCCTTCTTCGAGGAGCAGGGCTGGCATCCGGTGGTGGCTCCGGAGATAGAATTCTACCTCGTCAAGCCGAACACCGACCCCGACTACCCCCTCGAGCCGCCGGTCGGGCGGTCGGGCCGCGCCGAGTTCGGGCGCTCCTCCTACTCGATCACCGCGATGAACGAGTTCGACCCGCTCTTCGACGACATCTACTCCTTCACGGCGGACCAGGGCCTCGAGATCGAGACGCTCATCCACGAGGAGGGCGCGGCGCAGATGGAGATCAACCTGCGCCACGGCGACGCGCTCGACCTCGCCGACCAGGTCTTCATGTTCAAGCGCACGATCCGCGAGGCGGCGCTGCGCCACGACATCTATGCGACCTTCATGGCCAAGCCGATCGCCCGCGAGCCCGGCAGCGCCATGCACATCCACCAGTCGATCGTCGACGCGAAGGGCGAGAACATCTTCTCCGGCCCGGACGGCGAGGCGACGGACACCTTCTACAGCTATATCGCGGGGCTTCAGACGTACCTGCCGGCCGTCATGGCGATGATGGCGCCGCACGTGAATTCCTACCGCCGGCTCCTGCGCTACACGGCCGCGCCGATCAACATCCAGTGGGGGCATGACAACCGGACCGTCGGCATCCGCGTGCCCTATTCCTCGCCGGCAGCGCGGCGGATCGAGAACCGCGTGCCGTCGTCGGACGCCAACCCCTATCTCGCGATCGCGGCGTCGCTCGCCTGCGGCTGGCTCGGCATCAAGGAAGGGTTGAAGCCGACAGAGCCCATCGAGGGGAGTGCCCGGCATCTGCCATACGACCTGCCGCGCGGCCTGCTCGAGGCGGTGGCGCTCTTCGAGGAGTGCGAGCCGCTGGCCGAGCTCTTCGGCGAGGGCTTCGTGAAGGTCTTCTCGCGGATCAAGCAGGAGGAGTTCGAGACCTTCATGCGGGTGATCAGCCCGTGGGAGCGCGAATACCTGCTGATGAACGTGTGAGCTCTCGCGGCTCGGATTTGCATTGGATGCGGCGGCGGGAGCGGCGACGGCCCGTGCCATGGCGGGAGGAGTTGGTGCGATGAGCTTCGAAAGCTGGCTCGCCTTCGTGGCGGCCTCGACGGTTCTGATGCTGATACCGGGTCCGACGGTGATGATGCTCGTCGGCTACGGCCTCGCGCGCGGCCGCCGCTCCGTCCTGTTCGCCATGCCCGGGGTGGCGCTCGGCAACCTCGTGTGCATTCTCGGCGCCCTGCTCGGGCTCGGCGCCCTCCTGGCCACGTCCGCAGTGCTCTTCACGATTCTGAAGTGGGTCGGCGCGGCCTACCTCCTGTGGCTCGGCATCAAGCTGTGGCGGGAGCGTCCCGGGGGCTTCGAGGCCGAGGCGGTCGACGCGCATGACGGCCGGCGCATGTTCGTCCACGCCTTCGCCGTCACCGCGCTCAACCCGAAGACGATCGCCTTCTTCCTGGCGTTCCTGCCGCAGTTCATCGACCGCGGCGCGCCGTTTGCGCCGCAGGTCGTCGTGCTCGCCGCGACGTTCGTGGCCATGTCTGCCGTCTTCGACACGACCTACGGCCTCGCGGCCGGCTCGGCACGCGAGCTCGTCGGCCGGCGCGGCCTGAGGCGGCTCGCCAACCGGATCGGCGGCACCGCCCTCATCGGCGCTAGCGTCGCCACCGTGACGCTGCGCCACAACTGACTTCACCCGACGCTTTCCCGGAGTAGGTAGGTAGATGCTAGAGACCCTCCGCCGCCAGTCCACCGCCGATTACCAGCGCGCGGACGCCGCGCACCATCTGCATCCCTTCACCGACTATAAGTCGCTTAAGGCCGAGGGCAGCCGCGTCATGGTGCGCGGCGAGGGCGTCTGGCTGTGGGACTTCGACGGCAAGAAATATCTCGACGGCATGGCCGGGCTCTGGTGCTCGCAGATCGGCCACGGCCGCCGCGAGATCGCCGACGCGGTGCACCGGCAGATGTGCGAGCTAGAGTTCTACAACACCTTCTTCAAGACGACGCATCCCGGCGCGGTCGAGCTCGCCGAGCAGCTCGCCATGATGACGCCCGAGGGGCTGAACCACGTCTTCTTCACGGGGTCGGGCTCGGAGGCGAACGACACGGTCTACCGCCTCGTGCGCCACTACTGGGCGCTGATGGGCCGGCCCGAGAAGAAGGTCATCATCGGCCGCCGCCTCGGCTATCACGGCTCGACCGTCGCGGCCTCCGCGATGGGCGGCATGGGCGGCATGCACACACAGGGCGGCATGCTGCCCGATGTCCACCACATCGAGCCGCCCTACTGGTTCGACCTCGGCGGCGATATGTCGAAGGAGGAGTTCGGCAAGAAGGCCGCAATCTGGCTCGCCGAGGCGATCGCGGAGATTGGCGAGGAGAACGTCGCGGCCTTCATCGCCGAGCCGATCCAGGGCGCCGGCGGTGTGATCATCCCGCCCGACACCTACTGGCCCGAGGTCAAGAAGATCCTCGCCGGCAAGGACATCCTCTTCGTCGCCGACGAGGTCATCTCGGGCTTCGGCCGCACCGGCGAGTGGTTCGCTTCCGACCATTACGGCCTGAAGCCCGACCTCATGCCTATCGCGAAGGGGCTCTCCTCCGGCTACCTGCCGATCGGCGGCGTGATGGTCTCCGACAAGGTCGCCGACGTCGTCGCCGAGGGCGGCGAGTTCTTCCATGGCTTCACCTATTCCGCCCACCCCGCCTCCTGCGCCGCGGCGCTCGCGAACCTGAAGATCATGCGCGAGGAGCGTGTGGTCGAGCGCGTGAAGGAGGATATCGGTCCCTATCTCCAGGAGCGTTGGCGGGCGCTCGGCGAGCATCCCCTCGTCGGCGAGGCGCGGATGCTGGGCCTCGTCGGCGCGCTCGAGCTCGTGCCCGCGAAGCCCGGCCGCAGCGAGCGCTTCGCCAACACCGGCGAGGTCGGCACGCTGTGCCGTGACATCTCCTTCGGCAACGGCCTCATCATGCGGGCGGTGCGCGACGGCATGATCATCGCGCCGCCGCTCGTCATCTCCCACGACGAGGTCGACCAACTCGTCGCGCTCGCCCGGAAGACGCTCGACGACACGCTCGCCGAGCTGAGGCGCCGCGGCCTGATGGGCTGAGGGCGGCCCGCCGATGATGTCGTCCGACACAGCCGACCATCCCGCAGGCTCCTACTACGCCGCGACGATGGGGGAGGCGCCGGCCTTCCCCGTGCTCGACGACGACGCCCGGGCCGACGTCGCGATCCTCGGCGGCGGCTATACCGGCCTGTCGGCGGCGCTGCACCTGGCGGAGAAGGGCCTCGACGTCGTTCTCCTCGAGCAGAACCGGGTGGGGTGGGGCGCATCCGGCCGCAACGGCGGGCAGATCCACACCGGCCAGCGGCGCGACGTCGACTGGCTCGAGGCCCGCTTCGGCTACGACCGCGCGCGCAGGCTCTGGGAGATGGCGGAATCGGCCGTCTACCTGGTCCGCGACCTGATAGGCCGGCACGGCATCGACTGCGACCTTCGCGAGGGCCTCTTCCACGTGATGCACAAGGGCCGCTACGTGGAGGATGCCCGCCGCCACGTCGAGGTGATGCGCGACCACTACAATTACGAGCGGCTCGAATGGTGGGAGCGCGAGCGGCTGGCGGAGGCCTTGTCGACGCCGGTCTATTTCGGCGGCTGGCGGGACGCGTGCGGCGGCCACCTCCACCCGCTCCGCTTCGCGCAGGGCCTCGCCCGTGCCGCGGCGAAGGCCGGGGCGCGGCTCTGCGAGAACACGAAGGTCACAGCCATCCCCCCGGACGGCGCCCCCCGCCTCGTCACGGAGCGGGGCACCGTGACGGCCGACACGATCCTCGTCGCGGGCAACGGATATCTCGCCGGCCTCGATCCCGATCTCGAGGCGCGGGTCATGCCGATCAACAACTTCGTCCTGGCGACCGAGCAGATCGGGGCCGGTCGCCCCGGCGGGCTCATCCCGGGCGGCGAGGCGATCTCCGACTCGCGCTTCGTCGTGCACTACTGGCGCCCGACGGCGGACGGGCGGCTCCTCTTCGGCGGCGGCGAGACCTACACGCACCGGCCGCCGAGCGACGTCGCATCCTTCGTGAAGAAGCACATGCTGAAAATCTACCCGCAGCTCAAGGACGTGAAGGTCACCCATGCCTGGGGCGGCACGCTCGCCGTCACCGTCAACCGGCTGCCCTATCTCAGGCGCCTGAGGACGGGCGTCTACGCCTCGTGCGGCTATTCGGGGCAGGGCGTCACGATCGCCCCCTATGCGGGCAAGATCATCGCCGAGGCGATCGCCGACAGGCCGGCGGAGTTCGACGAGATGGCCCGCTTCCCCTGTCCCCCGTTTCCGGGCGGCAAATGGCTGCGCGCCCCGAGCCTCGCCGCCGCGATGAGCTGGTTCGCGCTCAGGGACAGGCTCTAGCGCCGCTTGCCGGGCGTTCCGAGGGGCGCATATACGCCGCGTATCTACAGTCGGAGTGCCGGCGATGAGCGAGAGCGGGACGGCGAAGCTCTTCATCCACGGGGGAAGCCAGGCGGTGCGCCTGCCGAAGGAGTTCCGCCTGCCGGGCCGCGAAGTCCGCGTGATCCGGGTCGGACGCGGCGTGCTGCTCGAGCCGGTCGCGCCTACGGCTGACGATGTGCGCGCCGTGTTCGCCCGGATCGACAGCCTGGGCGGCGAGTTTCTGCCCGAGGGGCGGCCTCAGCAGCCGCCGATGCCGCCCGACGACGAAACCTCCTTCGACCGATGATCTCCCTCGACACCAATGTCGTCATTGCGGCTGTGAAGGAAAAACCACGGGATGTGCGGCCTCTCGTGACCGCCGACCCCCGCGAGTTCGAGCGGGTGCCGGGGCTCCGGCTCGAGAACTGGCTCGCCGCCTGAACGTTGTCGGCGACGAAGGCGGAGAGGCACATGACGAAGGCACTCACCATTCTCGACGGCGGCATGGGCCGGCAGCTCCTGGCGCAGGGCGCGCCCTTCGCGCTGCCGGAATGGTCGGCGCTGGCGCTGATCGAGGCGCCGCAGCACGTCCTCGCGGCGCACGAGGCCTTCGTGGCGGCGGGCGCGGACGTGATCACGACGAACTCCTACGCGCTCGTGCCGCCGTGCCTCGGCGAGGCGCGCTTCCGGACGGATGCGGAGCGGCTGGCCGATCTCGCCGCCCGCCTCGCAGCCATGGCGAGGGAGGCGGCGTCGCGCCCGGTCAGGGTGGCGGGTTCGCTGCCGCCGCTCTTCGGCTCCTACAGGCCCGACCTCTTCCGGGCCGACGAGGCGACCGCGCTCTACGCCCCGCTCGTGCGCGGGCTCGATCCTCATGTCGATCTCTGGCTCGGCGAGACGCTGAGCTCCATTGCCGAGGCCGAGGCCGTCGCGGCGGCGGTCGAGCACGACGATCGGCCGTTGTGGCTGTCCTTCACGCTGTCGGACGAGGCCGAAAGCGGCGTCGCGTCTGCCTTGAGGTCGGGCGAGCCGGTGAGCGAGGCCGTCACCCGCGCGGCCGGCCTCGGCGCGGCCGCCGTCCTCTTCAACTGCAGCCGCGCGGAAGTGATGGCGGGGGCGGTTGCCGCCGCGTCGAAGGCCTTCCAGGCGGAAGGGGCGGCGCCGGAGATCGGCGTCTACGCGAACGCCTTCGCGCCGGAAGGCGACATGGCGGAGGACGAGGACGTGGTGACGGGGATGCGGGAGGATCTGGGTCCCACCGCCTATCTCGGCTTCGTGCGCGAGTGGATCGGCTGCGGCGCGACGATCGCCGGCGGCTGCTGCGGCATCGGGCCGGAGCACATCGAGGTGATGCGGCGCGAGTTCTCCGCCTGAGGATGCCCGGAGGCCCTCAGCGTTCCGTGAGCTTCAGCTCGATCCGCCGGTTCGCGCGGTAGGCTTCCTCCGTGTCCCCCTCCTGCAGGGGATAGTTGTCGGCGAAGCCCGCGGCGACGAGATGGTCGGGCGAGACGCCGGCGTCGATGAGGTAGCGCACGACGGAGATCGCGCGGGCAGCCGAGAGCTCCCAGTTCGACTGGAAGCGCGGCGAGTTGATGGGCCGGGCGTCGGTGTGGCCGTCGACCCGGATCACCCAGGCGATCTCGTCGGGGATCTCGCCCTCGAGCTGGCGGATCGCCTCGGCGAGCTTGGCGAGCTCTTGCTGCCCGGCCGGATTGATGAGCTCCGACCCGGACGGGAAGAGAACCTCCGACTGGAAGACGAACCGGTCGCCCACGACGCGGATGTCGGAGCGCTGGCTCAGGATCTCGCGCAGCCGTCCGAAGAAGTCCGAGCGGTAGCGCGACAGTTCCTGCACCCGCTGGGCGAGCGCGATGTTCAGCCGCCGGCCGAGGTCGGCGATCCGCGCCTTGCTCTGCTGGTCTTCCTGCTCGGAGGCGTCGAGCGCCGATTCGAGCGCCGAGATCTGCCGCCTGAGCGCGGAGATCTGCTGGTTCAGGAGCTCGACCTGCGCGAGGGCGCGCTGCGACACCTCGCGCTCTTCCGTCAGCTCATCCTGAAGGGCGGAGACGCGCCCGCCGGAGGTCTCGGCATCCTCGGCGCTCGACGAGAGGAGGCCCTGCAGCCGGTCGCGCTCGGCCTCGGCGGCGAGAAGGTTGTCCTGAAGGCTTGCGAGCTGGTCGTCGAGGGACCGGCTCGTCGCCCGCTCGAGCGCCAGGAGCTCGGTCAGCTCCGCGATCTGCGAATTGAGGCGGTTCAGCACCGTGTCCCGACCGGAGATCTCCTGGCTCAGGAAGAACTGCGCGATCATGAAGAGCGAGAGAAGGAAGATGATGACGAGCAGAAGCGTCGCCATCGCGTCGACGAAGCCTGGCCAGTAATTCGTGCCGCCGCCGATCCGGCGGGCCCGCGACAGGGGAGCCATGGCCCTAGATCCTCAAACCTTCTCGCGTTCCTGCTTCTGGTCCGTCAGCCGGGTGAGCAGGTCGCGGATCTCGTTCTGGCGGTCGGCCTGCGACTCCACCCACTCGCGGATCAGCTTCTGCTCCGATCGCATGTGCTGGACGAGGCCCTGGATGCCTTCGGCGAGGTCGGCCATCGCGGCGGTGGCGGCGCGGTTCGATCCGCCCTCCGAGAGCGCGTGGTTGATGTGTTCGAGGCTCGTGCGGATCTCGGCGAGGCCGGGTGCGGGCGCTGCCGCCTCGAGCGCCTCGATCTGCTTCGTCTCGACGGGCCTGATCTCGCCCGACAGGTCGGTGACGGAGGACAGCCAGTCCTCGAGCTCGTTGTAGAAGCGGTTCTGCGCGCGGCCGGCCTGCAGGTCGAGGAAGCCGAGGACGAGCGAGCCGGCGAGGCCGAAGAGCGAGGACGAGAACGCCGTGCCCATGCCCGTCAGCGGGGCCTGCAGGCCCGTCTTCAGGTCCTCGAAGATGACGGCGGCGTCGGCCGCGCCGACATTCAGCGACTGGATCGTGCTCGCGACCGAGCTCACCGTCTGCAGGAGGCCCCAGAACGTGCCGAGGAGGCCCAGGAAGACGAGAAGGCCCGTCATGTAGCGCAGGAGCTCGCGCGACTCGTCGAGACGCATCGCGATCGAATCGAGGATCGAGCGCAGGGTCTGCGACGAGATCGACATGCGGCCGACGCGGTCGCGCAGGAGCGCTGCCATCGGGGCGAGCAGGATCGGCGGTTGGCTGACCTCGAGGCCCGGGTCGGCGAGGCGGAAGTCGTTGACCCAGGCGACCTCGCGGAACAGCCGGAAGACCTGGTTGATCGACATGGCGATGCCGACCGCGAGGACGAACAGGATGAGCGCGTTCAGGCCGGGGTTCGACTGGAACGCGACGTAGATCTGCTCCCACAGAATGGCCGCGAGGAACGCACCCAGAATGAGGAACACCAGCATCGGCCACAGGAACTGGCGCGGGCTGGAAAGCTTGTGTGGGTCCTGCTTGCGGGCCATCGTCTGCCTGAAATCCGGGTGCGAAGGCGGCCCGCCGCCGGGCCCGTTCGTCGCGTCCAAACTAACCGTGCGGCGGGTTCATGTCCAAAGCTTAGGCCGAAGCCGGCGCTTTCGCGGCGTTCAGCGCCTGGGCGAGCTGCGGGTGGAGCTCCGGGTTCGACGCGAGCACGTTGCCCGTCTTCACGGGCGAGCCGCTGCCGGAGATGTCGGTGGCGTAGCCGCCGGCCTCCGTCACGATAAGCATGCCCGCCGCGAAGTCCCAGTAGCTGAGGCCGCGCTCGAAGAAGGCGTCGAACCGCCCGGCCGCGACCCAGGCGAGGTCGAGGGCAGCTGACCCTGTGCGCCTCACGCCGGCCGTGTGCGTCATCATCGGCGTCACGTCGGCGACGAACTGGCCGCGGTGGCCGCGCCCCTGATGCGGAATGCCGCAGGTGACGACGGACTGGCCGAGCTCGCGGCGCTGCGCCACGCGGATCCGCCGGTCGTTCAGGAAGGCGCCGGAGCCGCGCTCGGCGGTGAAGAGCTCGTCCATGACGGGATTGTAGATGACGCCCGCGACGATCTCGCCCTGCCGCTCGAGGGCGATGGAGATCGCGAAGATCGGGATCGAGTGCAGGAAGTTCGTCGTGCCGTCGAGCGGGTCGACGATCCAGCGGTGGAGCGGGTCGGTGCCGGGCGAGTCGCCCGACTCCTCCATCAGGAAGCCGTAGCCCGGCCGCACGCGCTCGAGCTCCTTGCGCAGCGCCGTCTCGGCCTTGAGGTCGGCCTGCGAGACGAAGTCGCCGGGCCCCTTCATGGAAACCTGGAGGTTCGCCACCTCGCCGAAATCGCGCGCAAGGCCGCGGCCGGCCTTCAGCGCGGCGCCGACCATGACGTTCATGAGTGCGGAACGGGGCATGATGCTCTTTTTTTCGTGTCAGTCCGCGCGGCGGACGTAGGTGAGTTCCTCGGTGTCGACCACCACGCGCTCACCCGATTCGACGAACGGCGGAACGAGGATGCGCACGCCGTTCTCGAGCACGGCGGGCTTGTAGGAGGATGCGGCCGTCTGACCCTTCACGACCGGGTCCGCCTCGGCGACGCCGAGCGTCACCTGCTGCGGAAGGCTGATGCCGATCGGCCTGCCTTCGTACATCTCGACCGTGACGACCATGCCATCCTGCAGGAAGGCGGCGCGCTCGCCGACCCAGTCCCTCGCGAGCTCGAGCTGCTCGTAGGTGTCGGAATCCATGAAGACGAGGTTCTCGCCCTCGGCGTAGAGGAACTGGAAGTCCTTCTGGTCGAGGCGCACGCGCTCGACGGTCTCGGAGGCGCGGAACCGCTCGTTGAGCTTCGTCCCGTTGATCAGGTTCTTGAGCTCGACCTGGTTGAACGCGCCGCCCTTGCCGGGCTTCACGGCCTGCGTCTTCACCGCGACCCACAGCCCGCCGTCGTGCTCGATCACGTTGCCTGGCCGGATTTCGTTACCGTTGATCTTCATCTTTGCAATTCTGTCTCTGAGGGCGTTCGTCGAAGGTGCCGCCGGTGGCCGCCTCCGCCGGCGGGCCGCGCCGCGCGGGCGCGCCCGATCCACGGTGGGATTTGCAGGCCAAACGCCTCGAGGTCAAGCCGCCCGGTCAGAAGCCGACGCCGGCGAGCCCGCCGATCAGGCCGTTGAACCAGTTGCCGGCCCGCTCCTGTGCGTCGCGACGGACCTCGTCGTCGAGCGAGGCCGCGAAGGCGTCGAGCCAGGGATCGCTCGCCCCGTTGTCGCGGGCGAGGTAGTGCCACTTCACGGCTTCGACCGGATCGCGCTCGACGCCGCGCCCTTCCGCGTAGAGGCGGGCGAGCCGGTTCTGCGCGACGGGGTTGCCGCGCTCGGCGGCGCTCCTGAAGATCGCCGCGGCGCGCTCCTCGTCGGCGGGGACGCCCTCACCGCGAAAAAGCATGAGTCCGTACTCGACTTCCGCGATCGGCAGGTTCTGCTCGGCGGCGCGCTGCATAAGTTCGGCGGCCTTCGCGAGGTCGCGCCCGACCCCGGATCCGGCTGCATAAAGCTGCGCAAGATTGTATTCCGACTCGGGATGCTTGCGCTCGGCCGCGAATTCGAACAGTTCCGCGGCCTTCTTGACGTCGTGCGGCCTCACGTCGCCTTCGAGGTAGAGCAGGGCGAGGTTGTAATGCGCCTCCACATGCCCCTTCGCGGCGGCGGCTTCGAACCAGCCGGCGCCCTTCTTCTTGTCCTTCGTCGTGCCTTCGCCCCGAACGAGCGCAAGACCCAGGGCGAACTGCGCCTCACGGTTGCCCGCCACGGCGGCCTGGCTGTACCACCAGACGGCCTGGCTCCTGTCCCGCGGGATGCCGAGGCCGCGCCAGTAGAGCTCGCCGAGCAGGGTCTGCGCGGCCGCATTGCCCTTCTGCGCGCTCTCGAGCGCCTCGCGGAAGGCGGTGAGATACTGGCCGCGCTGGTAGGCGGCATAGGGCACGTCCGCCACCTTCTCGGCCATCGCGGGTGCGGCGAGAAGCGCGCCCGCTCCGGCCGCGGCGAACACGGTCTTGAGCCACGGATTCATGCAGCGGAGACGCGCTGCCCGGGCATGAGGGCCCGAGCGCGCTCGAGCGCTGCCTCCGGCCCCTTCGCATCGGCCCATACGAGATCGCGCAGGGCGATAAAGTCGGCCTTGGCTCTCACGAGCCGGTCGACGTCGCCCCAGTCCTCCGCCGCCATGGCCACACACGGCACCTCGAAGAGCTCGATCCACCACTCGACGAGGGAGGGCGCAGCCCCGACATCCTCCGGGCCGAGGCGGCCGAGGAAGACATAGTCGGGCGATGTCTCGCCGATGGTCATCGCCGCGTGCCGCATCGTGCAGTCGCCGGCGCCGACGATCAGGTCGGGCTTGAGCGCCTTCCCGGCCGCCGCGACCGCCTTCGCGTCGCCGCTGACATGCACCCCGTCCACCCCGAGCTCTCGCACGAGATCGGCGCGGCTGCGAAGAAGAAGCGGAGCGCCCGCCTCGTGGGCGAGCGGTCGCAACACCTCGGCTGCCGTGCGCCAGGCCTGCGTATCTTCGGTGTCGAGGTCGAGTATGACGGCCGCCACGTCCGCGCTCTTCAGGGCCGCCGCCAGGCGGGGCGCGAAGGTCTGCGGGTCGAACTGTCGAGGCGTGACGAGCACCAGCCGCGTCGCCGCGTCATTCATCGGCTATCACTTCCGTAATGGGATGCGTGTTCAACGTGCCACATCTAATCACGGAATGGGGCAAAAGGTTGAAATCCGGTCAACGAAGCTCGCGTCGCCTGCCGACCGGATCCTCTGCACATCGCCGTCCCGAACTCACGCAGCCTGCTGCTCGAGCTCGCTGCTGTAGCCGCCCTTCGCCGCGAGGCCGTTCATCTTGGCGCGATGGGTGAACGCCTTCCGTGCGGCGTCGACGTTCTCCGCCTTGCCGCCCCACGCCTTCAGTGCGGCTGCCTGCAGAGCCCGGCCGTATGAGAAGGTCAGCTTCCAGGGGAGGGGGCCGGCGGCGTTCATCAGCGACAGATGGTGCGTCGCCTGCTCGTCGGACTGGCCGCCGGAGAGGAAGGCGATGCCCGGCACGGCGGGCGGGACGCAGGCCTTGAGGACCTTCAGCGTCTTCTCGGCAACCTCCTCCGGGCTCGCCTGCGCGGAGGCATTCTTGCCGGCAATGACCATGTTCGGCTTGAGGATCATGCCTTCGAGGTCGACCTTCGCGTAGTAGAGCTCCTGGAAGACCTCCTTCAGCGTGAACTCGGTCACTGCGTAGCAGCGGTCGATGTCGTGAGAGGCCACCGGACCGTCCATGAGGACCTCCGGCTCGACGATCGGCACGATGCCGTTGACCTGGCAGAGCGCCGCGTAGCGGGCCAGCGCGTGCGCATTGGCATGGATGGCGCCGAAGCTCGGCAGCCCGTCGGCGATATCGACGACGGCGCGCCACTTCGCGAAGCGGGCGCCGAGCTCGTGGTATTCCTTCAGGCGGCCGCCGAGGCCGTCGAGGCCTTCGGTCACCTTCTCGCCGGGGAACAGCGCCATGTCCTTCGCGCCGGCATCGACCTTGATGCCGGGGATGGCGCCGGCTTTCCTGATCATCTCGACGAGGGGCGTGCCGTCGGCCGCCTTCTGGCGGATCGTCTCGTCGAACAGGATCACGCCGGAGATGTAGTTCGACATCGCCTCGTCGGCGCCGAACAGCATCTCGCGATAGTCGCGCCGCGCGGTTTCCGTCGACTCCAGGCTGATCGAGTCGAAACGCTTCTTGATGGTGCCGGTGCTCTCGTCGGCGGCCAGAATGCCCTTGCCGTCCGCCACCATGGCCTGTGCAATGTCGGAGAGCTTCTCGCTCATCGCCTGATCCTCGCTCGTTTCCTGAAGTTCGTCCGTGCCGTCGCCGAACCAGGCAGACGGCGGCATGTCAAACGCGTCTCTACCGGCCTCATTTTCTCAGAATGGCGACGCCCGGCAAGCTCTTGCCCTCGAGCCATTCCAGGAAGGCCCCGCCGGCCGTCGACACGAAGGTGAAGTCGTCGCTGACGCCCGCGGCGTTCAGGGCGGCAACCGTGTCGCCGCCGCCAGCGACCGCCACGAGGTCTCCCGCCTTGGCGAGCGCCGCCACGCGCCGCGCCACGGCGACGGTGCCGGCGTCGAAGGGGGTGAGTTCGAACGCGCCGAAGGGACCATTCCAGACGACCGTCTTCACGCCGGCGAGCCGCTTCTCCAGCGCGTCGATCGTGCCGGGGCCGATGTCGAGGATCATCTCCTCGCCGGATACCTCGTCGAGCCGGCACACGCGGTGAGGTGCGTTCGCCTCGAATGCCCCGGCCGCCACGACATCCACCGGCAGCACGATCTCGCAGCCGCGTTCGCTGGCTTTCGCCTCGATCTCCCGCGCCGTGTCGAGCCGGTCGGCCTCGTGCAGCGACTTGCCGATCGGGTGGCCGTTGGCCGCGAGGAAGGTGTTCGCCATGCCGCCGCCGATGACGAGCGCGTCGACCTTCTCCACGAGGTTTCCGAGGAGGTCGATCTTCGTCGACACCTTGGCTCCCCCGACGATCGCCATCACCGGCCGCTCCGGCCGCTCGAGCGCCCTCTCGAGCGCCTCGATCTCCGCCGCCATAGTGACACCCGCCGCCGACGGGAGGAGATGCGCTATCCCCTCCGTCGAGGAGTGCGCGCGATGGGCCGCGGAGAACGCGTCGTTCACGAAACAGTCGCCGAGGCTCGCGAGTGTCCGAGCGAAGGCTTCGTCGTTCTTCTCCTCGCCCGGATGGAAGCGCGTGTTGTCGCACAGCATGACGTCGCGCGGCTGGAGGAGCCGCGCCGCGCGCACCGCCTCGTCGTCCGTCCAGTCGGTGCGGACGAACTTCACCGGCTGGCCCACCGCGCTCTCGAGCGCGGGCAGGACGACCTCCAGCGACATGTCGCCGACGAACTTGCCCTTCGGTCTGCCGAAATGAGACAGCACCACCACCGAGGCCCCGCGCGCGACGAGGGCCTTGATCGTGTCGGCGGCGCGCTCGACTCGGGTCGCGTCCGTCACGTGCCCGCCGGAGACGGGCACGTTGAGGTCGGCGCGCAGGACCACGCGCCGCCCCTCCACTTCGAGATCGTCGATGGTGCGGAACGTGTCCATGGGGGCAAGGCCTCTCTAGCCGAGCTTGCCCATGGCGACCGCCGTGTCGGCCATCCGGTTCGAGAAGCCCCACTCGTTGTCGTACCAGGACATGACCCGCACGAGGTTGCCCTCCATGACCTTCGTCTGCGGTCCGGCGAAGCTCGAGGAGGCCGGGTCGTGGTTGAGGTCCGAGGAGACGAGCGGATCCTCGATATAGGCGAGGATGCCCTTGAGCTGGTTCGACTGCGCGGCGCCCTTCACCACGTCGTTGACCTCCTCGACCGTCGTGGCGCGCTTGGCCACGAACTTGAAGTCGATCACAGAGACGTTCGGGGTCGGCACGCGGATCGAGACGCCGTCAAGCTTGCCGTTCAGTTCGGGCAGCACGAGGCCCACCGCCTTCGCCGCACCTGTAGAGGTGGGGATCATCGACATGGCCGCGGCGCGGGCGCGGTAGAGGTCCTTGTGCAGGGTGTCGAGCACGGGCTGATCGCCGGTGTAGGAGTGAATCGTCGTCATGAAGCCCTTCTCGATGCCGATCGCATCGTTGAGGACCTTGGCGACCGGCGCGAGGCAGTTCGTCGTGCACGAGGCGTTCGAGACGACCTTGTGCTCGGCCTTGAGGTCGTCATGGTTGACCCCGTAGACGACGGTGATGTCGGCGCCGGTGGCCGGAGCAGAGACGAGGACGCGCTTGGCACCCGCCTCGAGGTGCAGCGCCGCCTTCTCCTTGGCGGTGAAGATGCCGGTGCACTCGAGCGCCACGTCGACCCCGAGCTCGCCCCACGGGAGCTCCCTGGGATCCTTGATCGAGGTCACCTTGATCGGCCCGCGGCCGGCGTCCATCGTGTCGCCGGACACTGTCACCTCGTGGGGGAAGCGGCCGTGCACGCTGTCGTAGCGCAGCAGGTGGGCGTTCGTCTCGATGGGGCCCAGATCGTTGACGGCCACGACCTCGATGTCGTTGCGCCCGGACTCAACGATGGCCCTGAGCACGAGCCGGCCGATCCGCCCGAAGCCGTTGATCGCTACCTTAACCGCCATGATACCTGTTCTCCCTGCGACGATGCGTGATGAACGCGGACACCGGTCCCGCGTTTCATTCCTCTTCCGAGCGCTTCTCCGACAGTCGCGCCTCGACAGCCTCCACGACCGCCTGCGCCGTGATGCCGAACTTCTCGTAGAGCGTCTGGTAGGGCGCGCTCTGCCCGAAATCCGTCATGCCGATGAAGATGCCGTCCTCGCCGATCAGCCGGCGCCAACCCATCTCCACGGCGGCCTCGATGCCCACACGCACTTCGCAACCTTCGGTCAGCGACCTCTGATATTCCTTCGACTGCGCGAAGAACAGCTCGAAAGAGGGTACGGAGACCACTCGTGTCGCGATTCCCCGCTTCTGGAGCTCGTTCGCGGCGTCGACGCCGATCTCGACCTCGGAGCCCGAGGCGAAGATCGTCACCCGCGCGTCCCCCGCCGCCGGCGCGATCTCGTAGGCGCCGCGAGCGCAGAGATTCTGCTCCTCGTAGGTCGTCCGAAGCGTCCGCAGGTTCTGGCGGGTCAGCGCGATCGCGCTGGGCCTGTCCTTCGTCTCGAGCGCGAGCTGCCAGCATTCCGCCGTCTCGGTCGCGTCCGCGGGACGGAAGACCTGAAGGTTCGGCATGGCCCGCAGGGCGGCGAGGTGCTCGACCGGCTGATGCGTCGGCCCGTCTTCGCCGAGGCCGATCGAATCGTGGGTGAGGACGTAGATCACCCGGCGCGCCATGATCGCGGAGAGGCGGATGGCGGGCCGGCAGTAGTCCGAGAACACGAGGAACGTGCCGCTGTAGGGGATGACGCCGCCATGCAGCGCCATGCCGTTCATCGCGGCGGCCATGCCGTGCTCGCGGATGCCGTAGTGGACGAAGCGGCCGCCATAGTTCCCGGCGTCGTATACCTCGAGCCCCTTCGTCTTCGTGTTGTTCGAGCCGGTGAGGTCGGCCGAGCCGCCGATCGTCTCGGGCAGCACGGGGTTGATCGCCTCGAGCACGTCCTGCGACGCCTTGCGGGTCGCGACCTTCGGCTTCGTCTCGGCGAGAAGGCGCTTGTGCTCGGCGATGGCGGGCGCGAGGGCCACCGTCACGTCGCCGCGGATCCGCCGCTCGAACTCCGCGCGAGCCTCGCGATCGAGCTCGGCGAGGTTCTTCTCCCACGCCCGGCGGGCCTGGCCGGAGCGCAGCCCGGCGATGCGCCAGGCGTCGCGGATGTCGGTCGGGATCTCGAAGGGCTCGTGGGGCCAGCCCAGCGCCTCGCGCGTCGCGGCGATCTCCTCGGCGCCGAGCGCCGCGCCGTGGGCGCCGGACGTCCCCTGCTTCTTCGGTGCGCCGTAGCCGATGATCGTCCGGCATGCGATCAGCGACGGCCGGTCGCTGCGCTTGGCCGCCTCGAGCGCGTCGAGGATCGCGTCGGGATCGTGCCCGTCGACGCGGACCGTGTCCCAGCCCGCCGCCTCGAAACGGGCGATCTGGTCGCCGCTCTCCGACAGGCTGATCGGGCCGTCGATCGAGATCTCGTTGTCGTCGAAGAGGACGATCAGCCGGTTGAGCTTCAGGTGCCCGGCGAGCGAGATCGCCTCGTGGCTGATCCCCTCCATCAGGTCGCCGTCCGACGCGATCACGTAGGTGTGGTGGTCGACGATGTCGTCGCCGAAGGTCGCGTTGAGCGACCGCTCGGCCATCGCCATGCCGACCGCCGTGGCGAGGCCCTGCCCGAGCGGACCCGTCGTCGTCTCGACGCCGGGGGTGTGGTTGACCTCCGGATGGCCGGGCGTCTTCGAGCCCCACTGGCGGAAGTTCCTGATCTCCTCGATCGGCATGCCCTCGTAGCCGAGGAGATGCAGGAGCGCGTAGAGGAGCATCGAGCCGTGGCCGGCCGACAGGACGAAGCGGTCCCGGTCTGGCCAATGCGGCTCCTTGGGGTCGAACTTCATCACCTTGGTGAAAAGGACGGTCGCCATGTCGGCCGCACCCATGGGCATGCCGGGGTGGCCGGAGCCGGCCGCCTCCACCGCGTCCATCGCAAGGGCGCGGATGGCGTTCGCCATCGAGGTGTGGTCGACCCGTTCGATTGTGGATGTCATCGCTTTGAAGAGTTTCGCTCTGCCGCGGCGCGACACGTGCCCGTCGAGCCCGCGTCGACGTCCCAGACCCATAAGGAAACCGTGCCGGCCAGCGCCTGAAATAGGTCTGCCGTTCGAGCGGGCAGATCAATATCACCTCGCCGACCCGAGTCAATCTCGGGAAGCCGCAAGTTCCGGCCCGCAAGGAGGTTGACCGATCTTCGCGGCGACGTCTAACGTCACCGCCTAATTCACTGAGGCGGTGGCGATTCCCAGCCGCGGTGGCGCGGCCGGTTTCGTGAGGCCCGCAGCAGCGGCGGTGGCGCGGCCGACGGGGGCGGGCCGGTCGGAGGCAGGGTGACGAAGCAACCGAACGGGGCGGAGCGCGCGCAGGAGCGGCTTGACCGGGCCCTCGACCTGCTCGAAGCCCGGGTCGCCCGGGAGCTGTCGGCGCGGACATCGCTGGACGAACTCCAGCAGGAGATCGAAACGCTTACCGCCGACCGCTCGAGACTTGCCCAGCAGCTCGACAAGGCACAGGCGCACGCGGCGCGGCTCGATGCGGCCGCAGGCCACGCCGAGGAGCGCGTCGGCTCCGCGATCGGCACCATCAAGGGCCTTCTGGGAGAGCGATAGGCGATGCCGCAGGTGAACGTCACCATCGCCGGCCGCAGCTACCGGATGGGCTGTGACGAGGGCCAGGAGGAGGCGCTCGTCGCGCTGGCCGAGGGGCTCGACGCGAGGCTCGATCAGTTCCGCCGCCAGTTCGGCGAGATCGGCGACATGCGGCTGATGATCATGACGGCGCTCGCGCTCGCAGACGAGCTCGACGAGGTCAAGAGACGGCTCGCCGCCGCCGAACGCGAAACGCTCCGCCTGGAGGCGGGGAACGACGAGGCGGTCCGCCGCGCGGAGGAGCTCGAAGGGCGATATTCCGCCGTCATCGAGGCCGCCGCGACGCGGGTCGAGCGGCTGACGCGGGCCTTGTCCACCGGCGAGATGGAGCGATAGCGTGCGCGCCTCTGGCGGAAGGCCCCGAACCCTCCTACATTGCGTATCCAGTCGGGGCTGCGCGGTGCGACAGGAGACACGCATCCCCGGGGCCTTATCGATCCTAAAGGGAGCTGTACCTTCCCTTGTCCGTGGACTTGGGGAAACGGCGCCCACCTACGTATGTAGGTTCCCGGGATCGAAACCTCCATCGGCCGCCGCGGCTCCGACCCTTCCTCCTGTGAAGACGTGCCTGACATGAACGATGCGAGTGGGAAGGCGCATCTGCGCCGGCTGGCGGCCGCGCGCCGCGATCGACTGACGGCAGTCGAGCGGCAGCGAAAGGCGGCAGCGCTCGCAGAGGCCGCGCCGACGATCCATCGGCTCGCCCGTGGCGGTGTCGTCTCCTGCTTCTCGAGCTTCGGCAACGAACTCGACACCGCGCCGCTGATCGCCGCACTCGACCGTCTCGGCTGCCGTCTCGCGCTGCCGGTGGTCGGCCGCAAGGGCCACCCCCTGACGTTCCGGCCGTGGCGGCCCGGCGACGAGATGAAGCCGGGGCCGTTCGGCATCCTCCAGCCACTGCCCGAGAGGGGGCGGGTGGAGCCGTCCCTCTTCCTCGCGCCGCTTCTTCTCTTCGACCGGGAAGGCTATCGCCTCGGCTATGGCGGCGGGTTCTACGACCGCACGCTCCAGGAGGCGCGGTCCAGGCGCAAGATCCTCGCCATCGGGCTCGCCTTCGCCGAGCAGGAGTTCCCGCGCGTGCCCCGCGAGAGCTACGACCAGCGCCTCGACGGCGTGCTCACCGACGAGGGCATCGTCAGGTGCCAGGGAGGCGGCATTGCGCATTCTCTTCCTTGGTGACGTCGTCGGGCGCAGCGGCCGCAGGGCCGTGCTCGACACCCTGCCGCGGCTGATCGCCGATCTCGAGCCCGACTTCGTGGCCGTGAACGGGGAGAACGCGGCCGGAGGATTCGGCATCAACGAGCAGATCTTCGACGATCTCCTCGACGCCGGTGCCGACGTCGTGACCACGGGGAATCACGTGTGGGACCAGCGCGAGACGCTCGTCTTCATCGGCCGGCGGCCGGAGCTTCTGCGGCCGCTGAACTTCCCCCCCGGCACACCCGGGGCGGGCGCCGGCCTGTTCGAGGCGCGGAACGGCCTGCGCGTTCTCGTCGTGAACGTGATGGGGCGGGTCTTCATGCAGGCGCTCGACGATCCCTTCGCCGCCCTCGAGCGGGAGCTGAGCGCCTGTCCTCTCGGCGCCGGCGCCGATGCGGTGATCGTCGACGTCCATGCGGAGGCGACGAGCGAGAAGCAGGCGGTCGGGCACTTCCTCGACGGCCGCGCGAGCCTCGTCGTCGGCACCCATACGCACGTGCCGACCGCCGACCACCAGGTGCTGCCGGGCGGCACCGCCTACCTGACCGACCTCGGCATGTGCGGCGACTACGATTCCGTCATCGGTATGGAGAAGGAGGAGCCGCTCAGGCGGTTCACGACGGCCCTGCCGTCGGGGCGCTTCGAGCCGGCATCGGGGGAGGCGACCGTCACGGGCGCCGTCGTCGACCTCGGACCCTCCGGCCTCGCCGAGTCGATCTGGCCGCTCAGGGTGGGCGGACGTCTGTCGCAGGCCATGCCGCCGCGCCGGGGCGAGGCGTGACAGCCGGCCCGCCCCCATCCTGCACTTGCGGCGGTGGATTTTCGGGCGACGAAACCCTATAAGCGACGCCCATCAGGCTAGAGCCCCGCAGGACGGATTTCGATCGGCTCCTCGCGAGGGGCCGCAAGGTGATCGCCATGGCAGGACATTCACAGTTCAAGAACATCATGTACCGGAAGGGAGCCCAGGACGCGAAGCGTTCGAAGCTCTTCTCCAAGCTCGCGAAGGAGATCACGGTCGCCGCGAAGATGGGCGGCGGTGATCCGGCCGGCAATCCGCGCCTGCGCCTCGCGATCCAGAACGCCAGGGCGCAGTCCATGCCCAAGGACAACATAGAGCGCGCCATCAAGAAGGCCGAAGGCGGCGACGCCGAGAGCTACGAGGCGATTCGCTACGAGGGCTATGCGCCCGGCGGCGTCGCCGTCATCGTCGAGGCGCTGACCGACAACCGCAACCGCACCGCCAGCGCCGTTCGCTCCTATTTCTCGAAGTCCGGCGGCGCCTTGGGCGAGACGGGCTCGGTCGCCTTCATGTTCGATCATGTCGGCGAGATCGTCTATCCCGCCTCCGCCGGCGATGCGGAGGCCGTCCTGGAGGCTGCGATCGAGGCCGGTGCGGAGGACGTGCAGTCGGACGAGGAGCGCCACCTCGTCACCTGCGCGTTCGAGGACATCGGGGACGTCTCCAAGGCGCTCGAGGAGAGCCTCGGCGAGGCGGAGAGCGTGAAGGCCACGTGGCGGCCGCAGAATTCCGCCCCTGTCGACGAGGACAAGGCCCAGTCGATCATGAAGTTGATCGGGACGCTCGAGGACGACGACGACGTCCAGAACGTCTATGCGAACTTCGAGGTGTCCGACGAGGTGCTGCAGCGACTGACGGCGGCCTGACGCGATCCGGATCGAGGGGCGGACGGAGAGTGTCGTCGGCCGCCCGTCAACTCCGCCTCGCCGCCTGCCAGAGGCCCTCGAGACGGGCCGCGCGCCTCTTGGGGGGGTCGTTGAAGAGCAGCGCGGCCGCGTGTTCCGACCGCTCCACGAGCTTCGACCTGACGCCGTGGGCGCGGTCGATCCACGCCTGGCGCGCCTCGAGCTCCGCCCATGCTCCCGCGTCGCTTTCCAGGGCGCCCTGAAGCATCACGACGTCGTTGTGCTGGCCGAGATGCTCGCGCAGCGCCTGCAACTCGCTCACCTCCGCCTTGAGGACGGGATGCCAGATAAGCGCCACGAGGTCGAGCTGGTAGCGCCAGTTGATCACCCGCTTGCGCGCCTCGTGGAGATCCTCCGGCTCGTGGGTGTCGAAGCCGTGGGCGAGGGCGTCCCGCGCCTCGCGGTAGCTGCGCCCGAGGCCCTCCACGTAGGGGTGCGGATCGTGCTGCGGCAGGTCCAGGCTCCGCACGAGATGCGGCAGCGGCTCGAGCAGCGCCCTTGCCTGCCGGAGAGCGCTCTGGACGCGGGCGGGATCGGCCTCGTCGTGCGTCGTGGCGGACGAGGCGGCCATGCGCCGCAAAGGCTCCCTTTCGTCCGCGGCCACGCCCGTTTCACCGATCAGGACCTCCACCGCTTCGGAGAGGGCGTGAACGTCGCGAAGGCTCGACAGCTCGCGCGAGGCATCGCGCAGATGCGTGTTCAGGCGCTTGTAGTCGTCCTTCTCGACAAGATGCCTGATCATGCGGGAGAGGCTGCGCAGCGCCTTGAACTCCTTGCGCACGTCGTGCACCGCCGTCTCGAGGTCCTCATCCGCCGAGTCGAGGAGCCGCTGCGCCTTCTCCAGGCGCTTCGTCAGAACCTTCTTCAGCCCTTTCCCGAGCGGGCCGTCGATCTTCAGTCGGGGTGCCATGCGGTTCCTTTCCTGCAGGGAGCCGGCCGACGCATGGCCGTTGGCCTGGCGATGAGCGATGCACAGAAGTCGGTGACAGGGCGATGTCGAAGATATGTCGATTTCGATGCCTGTTATGCACAGGAGGGGTTTGCATTTCGTGATCGGCGTTGCTACATACCGCTCGTCGCCGCCGGTGAGACGTTCCTTCGGCTTCGGCGCGTACGACCGGTGGTTCCGGCGTCATTGACGCGGGGTGGAGCAGCCCGGTAGCTCGTCAGGCTCATAACCTGAAGGTCGTAGGTTCAAATCCTACCCCCGCAACCAAAATACCTGAAGAAAATCAATGCTTCAGCACAAAGCCCCGAGCCGCAAGGCCGGGGCTTTCTCGCGTTCGGGGAC
This sequence comes from Lutibaculum baratangense AMV1, assembly GCF_000496075.1. GTDB lineage: Bacteria > Pseudomonadota > Alphaproteobacteria > Rhizobiales > Tepidamorphaceae > Lutibaculum > Lutibaculum baratangense. The sequence goes on along the minus strand of NZ_AWXZ01000038.1, from coordinate 19,117 downwards.
AAAATGGGGACAGTTGGCCCCAAGTACCCACACCACGCCCCCACAATTCTCAACATCGGCGCATGCTCGAATGCGAGCATGCTCGCATGCCGTGCGGCTAGCGTGCTGTCGCGCGGTAGTGCTCCCACATCGCGCAGAACAATTCGCTCAGCTCCATATCCTGCTCCGCCGCATAGGCACGATACGCCCGCCTGATCTCGGGGGCGATCTTCAGCTGAAGCGGTACCTTCTCGCTTGCAGTGGGCTTGTGCAGGTTTCCAACCGGCTCAGGTTTCGCCGGTGGCGGCGGGAGCGCAGCTCGTTTGGTCGGCTTCTCAAGCTTTACCTTCACCTCACGCAACCTCCCTGCGCGAGACGAGGGTGGTCAAGCGGTCCGCAATGTCTTGCGCGACCGCCTCAGCTTTCTCGTTCAGCGTTCTGTGAGCGCTCTCTGACGCGGCAAGCCCTCCGTTCATGGCGCGTTGATATCCAATTCTGTCGGGTAGCTCATGCTGCGCTACGTCGTATCCCGCCTGGACGACGAAGCGCCGCGCATCTTCGATGGCGTTCGCGCTCTCTCCGATGCGTGCCAGCACAAAAACCAGCTTGTCGCTCGGAATACCCTTCCGGACGAGTTCGTGGGCAAGCACGACCCCTGGCCGCAGATCATCGAGCGACAGGCCGGTCGGGATGACCACAAGATCGCAGACGGGCGCGATGTCCAGCGTCATCGCCGTCGCGTGCGGTGCTCCGTCGATGATCACGAGATCGAAGCGCTCCGCATCAGCGAGTGCTGGTTCAAGTCGGCCGAAACTCTCGACACGGATCAGCGGGGCGATGCCGTTCTTCTGACGAATGCGCCCCCACTCGACGCAAGTGCCCTGTGAAACGTCGAGGTCAGCAATCTTCACGTCCCAGCCTTGCTGCGCGAATTCGCGCGCCACGAGGCGAGTCAACGTGCTCTTGCCAACGCCGCCTTTCTGGGAAACGACCCCAATGATGTGTGCCACAAAATGACCTCCCATTACGCATGCCAGCATGCTCGCGTGCTGGCATGCCCTTTAATCAACAGGGAATAATTCCACCTGCTCGGCTTGCCCCACGATGTGGGTCAGCCGCTTGCGGAATGCCTTGTTCTCGGTCTTTCCGATCAAGGCCCGTGCGGTAATCGCATGATAATTCTTGAATTCCTCGCTGGCCTTCCATGTCTCATGGGGATTGAGGATGTAGACATTTGCAGTGCCCATCTTGGCTATCGCCAGAGCGCCCTGTTCCGAAAGGTATTTAACCTTCTTGTAGATCGTCTTTCGATGGAGCCAGAGCTCTTCCTCCAGGATTGCCATGCTGCATGCGAGAACATTGTCGTGCCCTGCGTTTTCCACGAGGAAAACCCAGACGCGTGCAGCTGTCGGGTCTCCCTCCAATAATCGCTTGATCCGGTTCCAGCCCGGTTTGTAGATCTTCGTGAAATGCGGCTTCTTTTCGGAAGCATCGCGGTTCGAGGTATAGTCGACTGCCAATTCCATGGGTTTGTCCCAGTTTTTATTGTTTGGAGCTAATTTACATCTGATTGTCCGATAAGTGGAAATAAAAACTTCGGAGAGGGAAATAAAAATCCATGCTGGGAATCCAAATGCCACGTATATGTGGCCTCTAAGGAGCCACATATATGTGGCCTCTAGGAGGTCACATTACATCCGCAGATTTCCTCGTTTTTCTGATTTTCCTTTCTTAGTCTTACATATGCTCTGGACTTATCCACAGGCCAGAGCCGCGAGCAGCAGCCCCAACACTGCAAGCGACGCGGCGACGCGGCGATGTGGTCCTGTGGGTAAGTCCCACCTTTGTTGACGTTGAAGCGGATTGCCATGCATCCCCGTTCAAGCCAGACACACGTCCGCCGCATCCATTTCACTTGGACGGCTCTTGGCAGCGCCCGGTCCCAAAAGGGGTTCTGAAAGGGGTGTTGCAAGGCGAGCGTGACGAAGACTGATTGACGCGCCTCATGGCTGTGAGGCCGTAGATAAGGGGTTTTGAAAGGGGCATGGCGCGCTGGGAGCCCCCTGAGTTCATTCGTCGAAGCCGGGAGGGGTAGGTGGGCGCTTGGGGCTCTCCGATGCACCAGAGGGCGGCTCAGGCGGTTTGGCGGGCAGGTCATCGGGCTTGGTCTCCGCCTCTGGCGGGGTGTCGCCCTTACGTGCCCGCATCCGCGCCTGAAGCGCGGCAAGCTCCGCCTGATACTCGGGGTCGTCCTTCAGGTCGGCGTCGTCCTCGTCCGGCTCGAACTCCGGCGTCAGGGCGGGGCGCGGGGCGCGGATCACCTCCGCGCCGAATTCCGCCTGCCGCTGTTTCACCCATTCCTTGAGCTTCTCATTGGTTGCATAGGGCGGATACATGTTTGCCCGGATCGACAAGCCGTCCTGGAAGATCACGCAATCCTCGCGATACTCCGGTCCCATCAGCTGTTGGGGCGAGGCCACCCAATCCTCACCGCCCCAAATGTCCTTGCGTCTGCCCAGCCGCTCGGCCACATGCTCTGCCGTTCGGGTGTCGTTGGGCCGGAGATAGATCTGGCTGCGGCAGTTGGCGACGAGGCTGCGCCACTTCGGGTACACCTCTTCGAGCTGAGCGAGGTCCTGCGCAAAAAGCCAAAGCCGGATACGGTAGCTGCGCGTGATGGCCACCGCGTCCTCGATGATCCGCATGTAGCCCAGCTGCGGCATCTCGTCGAAGACGAACATCATTGGCCAGTCGAGATACCCGGCGGGCAGGCTGTCATCCTCGGCATTGACCGCGTCGATCATCTTGCGCACCCGGATCGCTTCGCTCAGGTGCTGACCCAGAATCACCCGCAGCACAGAGCGCATGGAGGCCATCTTCTCAGGCGGCACGATCAGATAGATCGTGGCCGCGCTGCCGCGCGTCACCCCGCCATCCTCACGCTGATACCAGCCCGGCGCGCGGCCGGTCTTGGCGGCGAAGGTCACGGCGATATTGTCGCGCACGAGGATGTCCTCGACCGCCCAGCCCGGCGTGGTCGAGGAGGTGACATCGGCCACGTCGTCCGACCGCCAGGCCAAGAGCTGCGTTCGCAGCGTCGACATGATCGAATTGCGCAACGTTTCCGGCTGTGACTCCAGAATATTGCCCAGCTCCTGGAGGCGCTCGTCCTCGGAGCCTTGCAGGTCCGCGACCATATCGTCGAACTCCGCCTTGCTCGGGGCTAGCATCCGGCAGACCGCGCGCATGTGGCGCATACCTTCGGGCCTTTTGCGCACGACATAAAAGATCATGCCCGTAAGCAGGTCGCGCGCGGCTTCATCCCAATAAGGTTCCTTGCTCTGGGGAATGACCAGCAGTTCGGCCAGAAGCCGTGCCTCGTCCCAGCCCGTTACCCGGTCGAGCGGGTTGTAGCAGTCGGAATCGGCCTTGCCCGGCGCCCATTTGAACACCTGCCCGTAGAGGCTGCGCCGCCAGGCCGTGTGTTCGTAGTTCTCGCCCTTGGGGTCTAGCACCACGGTCGGCCCCTCGTAATCCAGCAGCACCGGCAGGATCAGCCGCTGGCCCTTGCCGGCGCCCGTGGGCGCCACCGTCAGCAGATGTCCTTCTCCTCGGAAATAGAGCGGAAACTCAAGGTCCGGGCGGTCCGGCACCGGCTGCTTGGCGATTTGCAGCGCGTCCATCGGGAAGGTCGCGTTGCTTGAGATGACGATGCCAGCTTCGGCGATCTGATCGAAGGTGGCCCAGCGCTGCGCCTGGCCGACGTTGCGTAGCTTCTCGCGAGAGTCGGGCGTCAGGAAATGCATGGACTGGCGGAGGATCTTCCGCGCTTCCTCGACATCGCCCTCGTTCAACTTGTAATGCAGGATCTCCCGAAACGCCTGGTCGATGGCGGGGTCGGTTACGAGGATCATGTACGCCTCGGCCCATTCCGGCCCGATCCCTTCCAACCAGCGATCAAACTGGCGCTTCCGCTCAATCTCGCGCGGCGACGGTTCCTTCTCCCCTCCACCCCCGAACAGCTTCTTCCACACCATCGCTCCTCCCGCGCCGAATGCTCCCCTGACAGCGAAGCTGCCTGACGCCACGCTACCACCAAATTGCCAATGAATCCGCCGGAAATGCTTGGCCTGACGTGGCTTTGACCTTGATTCTACGCATGGTGTCAGGCGTCGGATTTTGGGCGGTTCCATAAGCCCTCGATGCCACCACCCTTTGGGCATTTTCCAGACGGCCCCGCTTTCGCCAGGCGGGGTTGTTCTGTTTTCTGGGGAACGTCGAAGGTGTCGTTTGGGCTCCTCTCGCCCTTGTCCGATTCCGCGCTCCACGGGCCGTCCTCATTCGTGGCTGACCTGGCAGGGACGCCGTTCGGCGCAATGGCGGTCGGTCAGTTTCTTCCCCTGCGGCTAAGGCCGCATTCCTCGCGAGCGCTGCGCGACCCAAGAAACAGTCCGCCCGCCGTCTTCCGGTTCCCTCCAGCCCTGTCGGGTGCGCCGCCCGTCTTGCCCCTGCCTCTCCGGTCGCCATCGGACGGCCGCGATGGGCGCGGCCTCCCAGACAAGGAGAGGACCCCATGACTACCGAACGCATCGACGTCTACACCCAGGTCACCAACAACATCATCGCCGCCATCGAGGCGGGAGCGGGCGACTGGCAGATGCCCTGGCACCGCAGCAGCGAGGGCCTGAACCGCCCCGTCAACATCGACACCAGCAAAGCCTATCGCGGCATCAACGTCGTCAGCCTCTGGGCCGCCGGACAAGCCCGCGGCTTCAGCACGGGCACCTGGGGCACCTATCGCCAGTGGCAGAACAAGGGCTGTCAGGTCCGCAAGGGCGAGAAGTCGAGCCTGGTGGTCTTCTACCGCGAGTTCGACGTGGAGGAGCAGAACGACGACGGCACGACCGAGCACGGCAAGCGCCTCATGGCCCGCGCGAGCTGGGTCTTCAACGCCGACCAGGTGGACGGCTACGAGGCGCCCGCGCTGCCCGAGCCCAAGGACCCCGTGCAGGTCATCGCCACCGCAGACCGCTTTGTCGCAGGAACGGGTGCTACCATCCGCCATGGCGGTACGCGCGCTTTCTACCGTCCGTCGGACGACACCATCCAGATGCCCGAGCGCGAGCGCTTCCTCGGCACCGAGACCAGCACGGCGACCGAAAGCTATTACGGGACCTTGCTGCACGAATTGGTGCACTTCAGTGGGGCACCGAACCGTTGTGACCGCCAATTCGGCAAACGCTTCGGCGACGACGCCTACGCCATGGAGGAACTCGTGGCCGAACTAGGCGCGGCCTTCCTCTGCGCCGACCTGGGCGTGACGCTTACCCCGCGTCCCGACCACGCCGCCTACATCGACAGCTGGCTCAAGGTCCTCAAGGCCGACAAGAAGGCCATCTTCACCGCCGCCAGCGCTGCCGCCAAGGCAACCGACTTCCTCGCCGGGCTGCAAGCCAACGACATCACCGAGGCCGCCGCTTAGGCGGCCTCACTTCACTTGTACTTTTCGCCCTGTTCCTGGCAGTGGGCGCGAACGCGCTCGATCCACTTAACGTACCACACCCACGTATTTCGATAGTCGCCGTCGCGCCCGTACCCATGCGCCGGATTCTTCGCATCCAGCTCCTTCCAAAGCGCAGTATGCGCTTGCTGATTGAACTTGGGGAAACCCTCGGCCTGAACCATTTCCCAGACCTGCTTCGCCGTATACCGGCGCTTGTCCACCTCCTTGAGCAGGACGCGATTGATCTCTCGGCCTTCGTCGGAATCTCCCTTCACGAATTCGACGGCGATATCCGCGCTTGAGGCGCGGTTCCCCGCGATCGGTACGAAGGCGACGCGGTAGCGATAGGCCGGGTCCGCGTATTCCGCTTCGCTCAGTCCGTGTTCGAACGCGTCGATGAAGGTTTCGATGTGGCCCGGCAGACTCGTGCCCTTCTTAAGCGCCGCGCGTTGATCCGCCGCGAAGGTGACGAATTGCAATGCAATGGGGAGCCGCCGTTCCAATCCGTACTGCGACCCGAACAGGCTTTTGATCGCCTCGTTGAAATTCAGGCAGCACGCCTGCAACTTTGCGCTCACGGCGTCGTCGATCCGGTTCGTAGACCGATGCTCGATCTCATGTCGCAGCTCCAAGACGAAATCGAGGTTTTTTACTGCGCCGCTCGGAATTGGGCAGCGAGCGTGCCGCAGGCACTTCCCCAGCTCCCAATAGCAATCCGCCCCCCGCTTTGTTTTCTTGATTGTCCCGTCGGCATTCCGATAGCGATGGTCGATCCCTTCGCGCCGAAACCAAGCGTGCAGAAGATAGGTCCAGGCGATAATACTCGTCACGATGAACAGCTCGGCCCGAAAGGTTAGGCCCGCGCCGTTGAAGGTATGCACGGCAGCGATCATCGCTTCCCGCGCCTTGATCAGCAATTCGTCCCCACGCAGGCTGAGGCCCGTTTCCGCATCGACGTCCGGCCAGTTGATCAGGAACTCATCAAGTTCGTCCGCAGAAGCGGTTTTTATTGCCTTGAACTTCGCGCCTGTGCGGATTTCAGCGATACGCGCATGATTGATCGAGCGCGTCGGGCGCGTGAAGTAAGCAAGAATGTCCTGGTCATTGTATCCACCGCGACCCAGCATCGCCTTGATCAGGGCGATTTCCCACTTCTCAAGCGTGTTCCCTCGTTTTCTCGCCGGCATGGATCTCCTGACGACTACATGACTTCATGGCAAGCAGTTCAGCTTCTGAAACTGTATCGGGATTTTCCGGCGGGGAAAGCCTTCCCCTGCCTGCGACCGTCAATGACGTTCTCCGTCACCCCTTCGAGCGGGGAAGCCCCCGCAACGCCCCCAGAGCCGCCGCACAGAAACCCGCGCTGACGCTGCCCGATGCGGCGGCAGCGGACGGCCCGTTGGGCCGGAGGTGATCCTGTAATCGCGCCTGGGCGCGATACCCTCTGTTTCCAGCTTGTGCCGACTGCACCGGCCAAGCCGACATCGTGCAAGTTTCTCACCATACGCACATCCCAAGGTCGCCGTCCGGCCTGCCCGCTCCATTCGGCCGGCTGACGCCGCCCTCCCGTGTTGGCCGGATGCCCCCTTTCGGGGCGGCTCCCCCGGGAGCCCGGCGCAGTCGGCGCGACGCCGCCAGCACGACTGCGGTCCTCATGCTCACTGGTTCTCCTGTCGTCGCTCGCCGCTGGGCAGAGGGTAATGCGCGGGGCGTGGGTGTCCTTCGCAGTCTCGAACAACTCGACGGAGGACAGGACGACATGACCCGATTTCCCCAACTCAAACGGCTGGAGCGCGCCGAGACCCATTTGCAGGGTGTCAGCGCCCTGGCCAATGGCCATGGCGTGGAAGCGCTGTGGTTTGATGAAGCCCGCCGCAGCGACCCGCGCGCGGTGCCCGATGCGCTCTATGTGAACATGGGCGACAGCTATGCGCCGACCATCGTCTATGACGTGGCCAGCGGCGAGTATCTGTTCACCAGCTGGGGCGATGTGGTGGAGGCGGCAGACGCCGCCCGCGAGGCCGAAGCGGCAAGCGCCGCCGAGGCCGAAACGGTGGAGGGCTGACCCATGGCCAGCCTCACCAACATCACCGCCGAACATCGCAGCGCCTTCGAGGCGCTGACCAGCGGCGCGTTTTCCAACTTCGCCCTGTTCTCCTGCTTCGCGGATGGCCAGCCCGCCGCCGCCATCTGTGCGGTGACCGAGCAGGCAGGCGAATACCTCATCCGCCCGCTGTTCGTGTCGGTGACCGACACGATGCGCCTGACCGACCATGACGGACGGGAGGCCGCGCAATGATACCGCTTCTCACGGATTGCCAGCATGCGCGCATGCTGGCCAACGGTCGCGCCAATGCCGAGCGCATGGCCGAGGACGGCAACACCCAGGACTTCTGGCCGGTGGTGAAGCTGTTCTGCCCGTGGGGAGCCGCCACGTGGCTTCTGACGGAGATCGACCCCGAGGACGAGGATATCGCCTTCGGCCTGTGTGACCTCGGCTTCGGATGCCCTGAATTGGGCAGCGTGCGCCTCTCGGAGCTTGTCGCCATCCGTGGCCCCGCTGGGCTGACCATCGAACGCGACCTCCACTTCAAGCCAACCAAGAGCCTGACGGCCTACGCCGCCGAGGCGAATGAACACGGGCGCATCAGCGCCTGAAAACCCACGCCCGCCCCACCGCTGGGGCGGGCACGAAATCCAGAAATGACGAAAGGACGAACCCCATGACCATCGAAACCATCGCCTTCTCGAAACTCGCCCCGACCGAGGGCGCCAATCCCCGCCGCAGCATGGACGCCGCCGCCATCGAGGGGCTTGCCGCCTCGATCAAGGCGGACGGCCTGTTGCAAAACCTTGTGGTGCGCAAGGACGGGCGCAAGTTCCGCATCGTCTCGGGCGAACGGCGCTGGCGCGCGCTTGCCCTGTTGGTGGAGCGCGGCGACATCGGGAAGGACTATCCCGTGCCCGTCGAGGTGCGCGCCGATCTGACCGAGGCCGACGCTTTGCGTCTGGCCACCGTCGAGAACATCCAGCGCGAGCAGCTGTCCCCCATGGACGAGGCCGAAGCCTTCGCCCTTCTGTTGGGGCGGGGCGCGCGCCTCGAAGACGTGGCCGCCAAGGCGGGCGTGTCGGTGCTGACCGTCAAGCGCCGCGTGGCGCTGGCGAGCCTCACCGACGAAGTGAAGGCGCGTGTGCGGGACGGGGAGATTTCCCTTGCCGCCGCCGAGGCGCTGACGCTGGGCAATGCCGAGCAGCAGCGCGCCGCCATTGCGCGGCTGGACAGCGGCTATCGTTACGATGCCGACGACATCCGCGACTGGCTGACGGGCGAGAAGCCCGCCCTGTCCTTGGCGATCTTTCCGCTCGAACGCTACGAGGGCACGACCACGTCCGACCTGTTCGCCGACGAGGACGCGACCGTCTTCGACGATGCCGAGCAGTTCCTGCGGCTCCAGACCGAGGCCGTGGAGGCGCTGGCCGCGCAGCACCGCGCGGCAGGTGCCGCCTTCGTTGACATCCTCACCGAAAACTACGCCGCATGGTGGCAGTATCGGGAAGCCGATACCGAGGCGGGCGAGGCAGGCGGAGTGGTGATCCACTTCAAGCCGTCAGGCCGTGTCGAGGTGCGGGAAGGGCTCGCGCGCCGCGAGGTGCGACCGAGCGTGGCGGAAGAGACTGCCGACCATCCCGCCGCGCCCAAGGAGAAGCCCGAATATACGGGCGCAGTCATCCGCATGGTCGCCGCCCACAAGTCGCTCGCCGTCATGGCGGGGCTTCTGGCCAACCCTCGCAGGGCGCGGGAGGTGGCCGTGGTGACGATGCTGAACGCTTGTGACTGGACGGCGCGGGCGCGTCTCGATGCCCATCCCGCTTTGGGCTATTTCGCTGGCGAAGACGGCAAGCCCGAGACCTACGCCAAGGTGGAAGGGGCGGCGCAGGCGGTGATGGAGGCGCTCGACATCGCCGCGACGCTCACCAGCCGCTATCCCGCGCCCGACCGTGGGGCATGGGAGACGCTCTTGCGCCCACAGAAGGAACCGCTCGCGCTCTACGAGGCCGTGACCGCCCTCGACGATGCCGCGCTCGATGCGCTGCATCTTCTGTTGACCACGCTGACTTTCGGTCAAGGCAACATGGACGCGCGCGATGATGGGGCGAGCCTGTTCAACCGCGTGGCCAGCGATCTCGGGGTGTCGATGCGGGATCATTGGTGCCCCGACGAGGCGTTCCTCACCCGCCGCCGCAAGGATCAGTTGGAGGCCATCGCCAAGGAGACGGGTGCTGTGACCCGCCTCGGGGCACTGAAGGACTACACCAAGACGCAGCTGGCCGCTGCCCTTGCCCGTCACTTCGAGCGTTGCGCCGCCGATGACAAGCTGATCGCCGCCGATCTGAAAGCCCGCGCCAATGTGTGGCTGCCCGAGGCCATGCGCTTCGATGGGGTTGGGGCGGAGGACGGCATGTCGGAACAGGGCGACGACAGGACCGAGGCCGAGGACGTGACCGAGGTCGAGGCCGACATCAAGGTCGATGACAAGATTGGCGACGGTTTACCCACGCCCGCCGTCGCCGAGGACGTGCAGCCCGCCCACGCGGCCTGACCCGTCCAGCGAAGCCCGCCCGCCACGGGCGGGCTTCGTCCTTTCCTCATGTCGTCAATTCCTCATCCAACAGGTGTCCCATGCCCACCATCCTTGGCGCGCTCGCGCTTTTTGTCCTCGCCGCCTACATCGCCCACGTCACGGGCAATCCCGAGAACTTCCTCTGGACGATCGTCGCCGTGCCCTTCGTCATTCCCGTCACGGCCATCGTGCTCTGGATCATCGGCAAGCTGCTGGCGGCGTTCCGTGGCCCGCCGCCGTCACCCTGACGGTCGGGGAGCCATCGCCATGCCGATCATCGTGACCCCCGCGCTCATCATCCTCGCCGCCTTCGTCAGCACCCGAACCGGCAGCGCCGACGCCTTCATCGCGGTGCTGGTCGTCGCGCCGCTGGCAGCCCTGGGGCTGATTTATGTCCTGCTCGTGGTCGGTTGGATTTTCCGTGCGATCCGAAGCGGGTCGAGCCCCCGCTGACCGAAGATCCCGTGTGCCGCATCGAGGGCGGTGCGGCCAACAGCCGACCCACAACGCCGCCTCGCTCCCATCAGGGGGCGGGGCGGTTTCCTGTTGCGCAAGTGATGCGATCTGGCCGGAGGCCGTGAGCGGACGGAGGCCGATTGGCCGCGTGTCAGGTGAAGGGGGCCGAGGTCGCCAGCGCGTCTCGGCTCTGTTTGGCGCGGATCAGCCGCCCGCTCGCGTCCTTTCCTCTCATGGCCACATCTGAGCCCGTCGCCCGTCCCCGCAACGGCGCACGGTCAGTTTCTTCCCCTGACCTGCGGTCATTCCTCGCGGGCGCTGCGCTTCAAGAAACAGCCCGCTTGCCGTCTGCCGCTTCGCTTCGCCCTGCGGGTGCGGGACCGGCCTTTGACGGTCTCTCTCATGGGCCATGGAAAGGTCGCGATGGGCGCGACCGCCAGAACCAAACACAGGAGACTTTCATCATGGCAACCATCGGCACCTTCACCAAGACCGACAGCGGCTTCACCGGCACCATCCAGACCCTCGGCGTCAAGGCCACCAAGGTCGCGATCACCAGCGTCGAGAAAACCGCAGACGCCGCCCCCGACTTCCGCGTCAAGGCGGGCGCTGTCGAGATCGGCGCGGCCTGGCACCGCACCTCCAAGGGCGGCAACGAGTACATCTCGGTCAAGCTGGACGACCCGAGCTTCGCCGCCCCGATCTACGCCAACCTGGTCGAGCAGGACAAAGGCTTCGCCCTCATCTGGAGCCGCTGACGACCCCGCCGCCCGCCGACGAGGCGGGCGGCGTCGCCTTCCACCATTGCACCAAAAGGACTTTGACCATGACGACCACGATTGACACGACCCTGACCTTCGACGACTGGCGCGACGCCTACCGTCCGATCCGCAACGCCCTGCGCCCCGCCGCGCCGTTCGACGGGCTGATGTTCGAGACCTTCGGCCCTGAACTCGACGCCGTCGCCGCCGCTGACCCGGCTTGCGTCTGGACCATCGTCGAAGGCGAGGACGAGAGCCTCTGGCTTCTTTCCGGCTGTCACTTCGTCAACCGGCTGGGCTATTGCATCACCGAGCACCCGTGGAGCGGCATCGACCAACTGGAAATCCGCCTCGATTGAGGCGGATATTCCACGCACATCCACTTCGGTCGGGCGCTACGGCGCCCGTGCCGATGGTAGAATCCGCACCACCTCTTCCAGCTCGTCCCGCCATACCAGCACGGGCATCGACTGCGCCCCGTAGTGCCGCGCGAGATGTAAACGATGCATGCCGCCGGCGATGACGATCTCGCCCTTCCATGGACGGATCAACGGCGGCGTGACCGCCAGCCCCAGCGCCCAGCGATAGGCGATGACGGCGGTCTTCGACCAATATCGTTTGGACCACGGGTCTTCATCGCGCCCGCTTCCGTGCTGGAGCGCACCGTGCAGTTCGCCCACCGGCACCTCGACTACCGTCAGGGTCGCAGCGTCGATGGTGTCCGGCTTCTCGCCGTCGAGCGCCAGGTAGAACCGTGACGGGTCGAAATCCCAGACCGGCTTGAACGTGGCAGACCTGTTCGCGGCGTCCTTCGCCCAGCCCTCGGCCTCGCGGCGCGTCGTCCACAACGCCACTTCGAACTCTTCGTCGAGCCGCCCGGCATCAACCTCCATCGCCACCGTGGTTGGCAGTCCGCGCCCGATCAGGCGGTTCAGGTTCTCGACGTTGGTCATCCTCTGCATCCGATTCCGGCCGCGCTGAAGGCAGCAGCCCGTCCACCATAGCATCTCCCGGTCCGTTGCCCGCCCTTCGGAGAGTCCGCTTCCCTGGCGGACGACGCCTTGCCGTCCATGACCTGCCCGCGCCAGCGGGCGAGCCCGCCCGTGTTGGTCAGGACGGCGGCGGCTGATGCCGTCCGCCCTTTCGGTCGCGTCCATCAGGACGAGCAACCAAAGACCGAAAGGAGATCACCATGGGACTGGATATGTACGCCTTCACCACCGCCGAGCCCGTCGCGGCCGCAGTGGATTTCACCACCGAGAACGCCACCGAACTCGCCTATTGGCGCAAACACCCCAACCTTCACGGGTGGATGGAACAGCTCTACCGCGCCAAGGGCGGCACCGACGCCGACTTCAACTGCGTGAACGTGGCGCTGACCGCCGAGGACTTCGACCGGCTGGAGCGCGACCTCCGCAATCAGGCTCTGCCGCACACCGAGGGGTTCTTCTTCGGCACCTCGCGGCCCGATGAGATTGAGCGCGACTTCGACTTCATCGCAAAGGCGCGGGCGGCCATCGCCGAAGGGCGGACCGTCTTCTACACATCGTGGTGGTAGCCTCTGCGAAAACGGAAGCCGCCCCCCAGGAAGGGCGGCTTCCTTCACGCCACTTCGGCTGCCACGGCACCCCAAGGACGCTGCCGACGCGTCTGGACGACGGTATTGCCTGCGCGGGGGCGGACAATCTGCACAGATTGGAGACCGGTCCCTGCGCGTTCATATCCGTCCGTGAGTGCCAGGGTCTTGCCGCACGATGCGTTCGTGCAGGCGCGCGGGCTCCCCGTCAGTCGGCACTGGTCTTATGGCCCTGTGCAGGACCCCGCTAACTGACACACCCCCGATCAGCATGCGAGCATGTCGGCAGTCTGGCATGCAGAGTGTGGCCTGTCCCCCTTCCGGGGGCACACGACCATCGCGGGCCTTCCAACTGGGCAAACTGGCGTCGGCGGCGTCCGCCGCAACGGCGCTGCCCGAGTTTCTTCCCCGGCGCCGATGGCGCCTTCCTCGCGGGCGCTGCGCGCATCAAGAAACACGGTCCTCGCCGTCTGCCGCTGCGCTTCGCCCTTCGGGTGCGGCTGGCCGCCTTTGCCGACGCCTCACGTTGCCCATGGAAGGCCGCGGTCGCGGCCCCGACAACGGAAGGAGGCAAAGCCATGAACACCCTGCACACCATCGACACCGACTACGAGCTGACCTGGGACGAATTCGTCATCACCGTGGAAGACCTGCACCTCATCGAGACCGGCGCCGACCTGGCCGAGGACGACTACGCCACAGTGCTCGCCGCCTTCGAGCGCGGCCTCAGCCCCAACGGCTGCGTCATCAGCCTCCTCGATGCCCGCCGTCCGGTCGACCAGCGCGAGCACTGGTTCCTCGCCGCCTGAGGCAAGGTCGCTCCGCTCGCCCCGCCCGCGTGATCCGCCGGGCGGGGTTTTTCGCGTTCGCGTGGGGACCCGCGCGGCGGCCGGAAGAGGGCGCTGTTGCGCCTCTCCCCCGGTCCGCTGGCGCGGCGCAGGGCATGGCTGCGCTGGCGCTTGCCGCCCTGTTGATGTCTGCGTCCGCCTGTTGAGCGTTGCGGGGCCGCGTTGATTCTGTTAGGTTCTTGTTGCATATCACTGGCCCTAGTGGACTGTGATTCCTCTGCGAATCCAATTTATGCTTCTGTCCGACCCCAAAAGTGGGTAAGCGAAAGCGTGCCACAGGGAGGAGGCAAGATGGATGTTGGTCTACAAAAATGCCTGACGGGCGGTCTGCGACCGGCCCATCCGGACGCCCCCTTCGGGGCCGCCCGACAGCATGTTTTGCATCCCAACACTGACCGCATTCGACCCCGTGACCGGGTCTCAAGCGGTGCCGTCTTGCCTCGCCATTCGGCCCCGCGGCCTCAAGGCTGGGACTCTGATCAACCCCTGTCCTCCCGGTATCGGGGCCGCTAGGCGGAGGGCGGGCGCGATGGCTGGACGGAAACCGAAAGCGCCAAAGGACCGTCGCAGCGTCGTCGCCCGCATTCGTCTGACCCCCGACGAGCAGCGCGCCATCCAGAAGCGCGCCGTCGAAGCTGGGGTGACCTTCGCCACCTATGTCCGGGACACCGCCCTTGGGCGCAGACCGCGCGCCAAGCCCGCCACCACCGCCGCCCTCGATGACGCCCTCTATGAGCTGGGGCGGATCGCCAACAACCTCGCCCAGCTCCAGGCCGCCACCGGGGACGACACCTATGGCCCCTGGGTGACCTATGTCGGCAAGGACATGATCGAGCGCCTGGCCGAGCGGAACGACCTGGCCGGGGTGTTGAGGCGCAACCTCGACGCCATCAACGGCGTCGGCCATCTGATCAACGGGATCGCCCGCCGCGCCAACATGGGCCGCGAGATCGAGGGCGGGGAGCGCGACGAGGCGCTCACCCTTCTGAAGGACATGCTGGAGCCCCTGCGCAAGGCCATCGTCCGGACGGCGAAGGGGCTGCCCGCCGAGGAGTCGCCCCCCGAGCCGGGGCCGGAGGGCGACTATGCGCTTTAAGGTGCCCGCGCGTCAGCCCGAGAGCTTCAAGGGATCGGCGCTCTACCTCGCCGGACGGATCAAGGGCCTCAGCCCCGACCGGGTGGAATTCGTCGAGACGCGCAACATCCACACCGACGACCCGCGCGCGGCGGCGGCGCTTATGGAGGCCACCGCGTCGAAGTCGGTGCGGTGCAAGCAGCCCGCCTATCACTTCATGATCACCTTCGATCCGAAGGACGCCGAGGCGGGGAAGGTGACGCCGGAGCTGAAGCGGCAGATCGCCCAACAGGTCATCGAGCGCATGGGGCTCGAAGAGCACCAGCTCCTCGTCTACAGCCACCGCGACACCGACCACCCCCACCTGCATTTCCTCGTCAACCGGGTGCATCCCGAGAAGCACGTCGCCTATGACCGCCATCAGGACGGCAAGCGGCTCACCGGCATCGTCAAGGAGCTGGCGCAAGAGCACGGGCTCAATATCCTCCGGAACCGAGAGTACGAGCGCCAGCTCGGGCGGGACGTGGTGGAGGACTACGGCCCCGCCGTCTCTGATACCGAGTACTGGCAGGCCAAGCGGGAGGAGCGCGAAGCGCAGCTGCCCTTCGGCAAGGACGCCGTCGGCGATCTGCGTCGCCGCCTGAAGGACGACTTCTACCGTGCCCAGACATGGGCTGATCTGAACTACCGGCTTGCCCAGAAGGGCATCACCCTGGAGCGGAAGGGGCAGGGTCTCATCCTTACCGATGGGGAGCGTTACGCGAAGCTCTCCGAGATGGGCAAGGGGCTGCGCTTCCAGACGCTGGAGAAGCGCTTTGGCCAGCGCTTCGACGACTTTATGGCCGACCGCGCCGCAGAGGTGGCCCGCGATGCCCGTGAGCGCGGCCTCGACACCACCGACCTCGACCCGGCGTCGCGGCGGACGGTTGAGGCCATGATGGAAGGTGATGTCGATCACTCCCCCGAGGGGACGGCGGTCCGCCGTGCCGACGAAGCCGACATGGACTATCGCTACTGGCAGCAGGTGGAGGCGGCCTATCGCTCTCGGCAGGGCGCGGTGCGCTACGCCCACCAGCGCGAGCGCGCGCTCGAGAACCAGGAGAAGCGCGACCGGGGCTGGCTTGCCCGGCGTGAGCGCAGTTTCATGGAAGGGCTGGGAAAGGTCTACAAGGACGCCGACAAGGCGCGCAGCCTCTGGGAAGCGCTGGAGGGCAAGCTCGGCGTGAAGGAGGCCGAGGACGCCATCAAGGTCAATCCATTCCTCCTGGGATCGGTGAAGGGCATCCGCACCGGCAACATTCGCACGCCGGAGCGCGAGCAGGCGCGGCGGACTTTCAAGTACCTCATGGAGCGGCGGCAGAAATTTCGGGACGCCCGGCTCCGCCTCGACCACACGCGCAGCGAGATCGAGCTCGCCCGCCGCAAGACCAAGGCCGTGCAGCGGGAATACGAGTTGATCCAGCAGGTGGCCGGGACGCCGAAGAAATTGAAGGAGCGGCTTCTGGAGCGCATCCGCGCCCGCGCCCGCGCGCTGGAACGGCTTTCCGAGCGGGCCTTCGCCCGTGCCCGCGTCGCCGACCATCGCAAGCAGCAGTTAGAGAAGGCGTGGCGGCAGCATCAGGAGCGCAAGCGCGAGCTGGCGCGGAAGAAGGAGCTGTCGCGGGAGTTGGGTTTCGAGCTCTGACGGGGACGCCGCGCCGGTTTGCCCCCGCGCGGCGTTTCCATCGTCAGGTCTATTCCGGTTTGATCACATCGCCCGAAAAGGAGGGGACCGACCGCTCGGCATCGTGCCAGCCGATTTCGAAGGTCACCGCATGGCGCCCGTCGAGGGCGATCAACGTGCCTCGGCACTGTCGTCGTGTGCCGTCGCTCGGCACGGCTTCGACAAGGTCAGCCAAGGATGCCACCAGCACATTGCCCGACGCCTCGTAGCCGGTGCGCACATAGTACGCTGTTAGCGGCGCATCACACGAAGGCAGCTCAGGTGAGGTTGCGATGTCGGCGGTTTCCGCCCTTGCCGATCCCAAGGTGAGGCATGCGGCCAGAGCTATCGTGGTGAGAATG
This sequence comes from Lutibaculum baratangense AMV1, assembly GCF_000496075.1. Lineage (GTDB taxonomy): Bacteria > Pseudomonadota > Alphaproteobacteria > Rhizobiales > Tepidamorphaceae > Lutibaculum > Lutibaculum baratangense. The sequence continues at coordinate 2,233 of NZ_AWXZ01000038.1, read as the reverse complement.
CTTTTCATGGAAATACCCTTTCATCATTGAACGTCATCGTGCTCGCCATCGTCGAGAGGGCGCGCCATGGGCGGCGGGCTGTACAGCCCGGCAAATGCCTTCTCGGCGAAGTAGCGGATTTTCTCAGCGAGGATCGGTTTGCAGCCCTGGACGAAGACCAGCATCTGATCTTCCTTCAAGGCCATGATCTGCGCGGGCGACAGAAGCGGCTGGCCCGTCTCGCCGACGGTTTCCCCGTAGGTGGAGGACATCCACAGCCACGGCATCTTACCGGAACGAACCCCCGATTTGATGCGGACGGTGCGCTGTCCGAGCATGTCCGACAGGACCTGCGCCGTCGCCACGTCCTGCACGTTGAACGCCTGCCGCACCGCGCAGTTGGCGATCATCGAGTTCCATTTCCGATAGGTCTTCTGAAGCTGATCGAGGTCCTGCACGAACAGCCACAGGGAAGCCCCATATCCGGCCAGGTAGCCGATCCCGTCTTCGATGGGTCGCATGTACCCGAGCGCGGGCAGCTCATCGAGCAGGAACAGTACGGGCCGACGCGGCGTGCGCCGGTCGCGGGTCATCGCGGCCGTGGCAAGGCCCACCAACAGACGCAACACCGGCTTGTACACCGAGGTGTATTCCGGAGGGATCACCACGTAGAGCGAGACCGTGTCCCGCTTCAGATGCTCCATCTGGAACGTGGACCGGCTGGTAACCGCCTGAATGAGCGGGCTCTCGAAGGCTTCCATCCGGCTTTGCGCCGTCGAAATCACGCCCGAGCGTTCCTTGTCCTCCTTCTGGGAAAACCCTTCCGCGATCCGTTTGATCGCCGGGTGCCCGGACCCGCTCATGCTGGAGAGCACGGTGGTAAAGCTCTCCTTGGACCGCATCAGAAGACAACGCACCCGGTACAGGGTGCGCTCATAAGGTTGTCGGTCATGCAGGACGTGCAGCAACAGCCCCGTAATCAGGACGCGCGCCTCGCGCTCCCAGTGGTTCTCGTCCTGACCGTCGGGGGAAACGATCATCTCCGCGATCATCCGAGCGTCGTCTACCTCCAAGGGGGTACCGACGCGGATGAAGTCGAGCGGGTTGTAGCAGTCGGACTGCATGCCCTCCTCGAAGGGGGCGAAGGCGATGACGCGCCCGAACGACTTCCGGTGCTCGCCCGTGATGGCGAGGTTCTCGCCCTTGATGTCCGTCACGAACACGGAGCCCCGGTGATCGAGGAGGTTCGGGATGACGGCGCCGACGCCTTTGCCCGACCGTGTCGGCGCGAAGGTGAGCAGGTGACCCGGCTTGTCGAAGCGAAGGAAGCACCCAGCAAACCGGCCTATGATCGGGCCGCGGGCGAACAGACCGGCCGCCTTCATCTCCCTCAGCGTGGCGAAGCACGCAGCGCCGAAGGCTGACGGTGTTGCGGCGAACAGCCTTTTCAGGCCGGTGAGGGTGAGGATCGAAGCGACCGTGCCGATGCCGACAAGCAGCCAATACACGGGTCCGCCTTCGAGAAGGTAGTCGATGAGCAGGCTCAATCCGACGAGGACGATGAACCAGAACGGCACGGTGACGAGCAGCACCCGCGCCAAAAGCGCATAACGCGTGAGAAATTCCATGACGGAAATCTCCAATCGATAAACATCTAGAACCGAAATCTTATGTATTGTAGAAAAAACGGACGACTGACGACTGCAAAATATATAAAATTGATGCTATACTGAAATATGTTGCCAGCTTCCATGTCCGATCTCCGATTGACATGTCTAGAACCAAACGGAGCTGGCAACGCACTCATTTATGAAAAGCGGCATAAGTATTGACGTTTCATCGCCTGACATCGACGTAAAGGGCATTCAGCGCTGTCGGTCACGGTGAAAATTTGTGTCAGGAATACCATTTGGTGCGCCGTTCATAAAAAAGAAGCCCAACAACTGGGACGGACGAAATGCCCACAGTAAAGCATGATCTCGTACTAACGAAGCGCTATGATCCGCGTCGCGTATTCAATCGCGCTCTCCTCCTTCTGTTCGGGATACCTGTCTTTCTGGTTGGCTTTTTGCTCACCAGCTTGGACGTGCTGGGCCAAGACAAGTGGATCGTGACGCCTAGCCGGGGTGGGGCAGAGGGCGCCCGCGCGCAAGCGCAGATGACCGCGATCCACGGCGCACAGACGCAGCAGCAGGAAGCCATAGATGCGCTCCAAGCGACCATCGACACAAGCCTGACAGGGGTCATTGGTCAG
>NZ_AWXZ01000037.1 GCF_000496075.1 Lutibaculum baratangense AMV1 | reverse complement strand
AAAACATCCCCCCAAGAACAGCACCACGAGCCACAAAAAGCCCCGATCCCAATAGGAACGGGGCTAAACGCGTTCGCGGCAAAGCCAAGCGCCTGACCGAGAAGCGGCAAGCTCGGCAGGTGGTGCCGCAGCTGCGTGGCCGACGGGGTGCGAGGTTCCCCGCGCGCAGTGGAGCCCCCAGCAGCTCGGAGGGCCGATGGTTTGCCGTGCCTCCTTCACCGTCGCGCCGTCGACCGGCCACTTCGGCGTTCGCAGCGTTCTCCGCCATCCTTGCAGGCGCGGGGGCGAGCCTTGCCCGCATCCGTGCCTTCGATCGCGTGTCGACGAGGATCGCGGTCCTCGTCCGCAGGCATTCTCCCGGAGCCCCGCTGACAAATCTGTGGGGGAGCTGGCCTCCGCCTTCGCAGACAGCCCGAGCATCGATCCGCGTCCGCCGCGAGAGGCCGTTCGCCGTCTCAGCCGCGGGGCGGCTCGCTCAGCGCCTCAGGCCGCCTGTCCCGCCGCACCGGCCTCGACGCCGCCGAAGAACAGCGCCGCGACGAGGTCGGACTGGGTGATGATGCCGGCGAGCCGGCCATCCTCGTCGACGACGGGCAGGTGGTGGACGCCGGCATCGGCCATCAGCGGAACGAGCTCCGCGATCGTCGTGTCGAGGCGCGCGGCGCGTGCGGGCCGTGTCATGATGGCGTCGACGAGGATGCGGCTCGAGAAGCCGCGGAAAATCCCCTGCTCGAGCCGCCGTGCCTTGCCGAGCGCGGGAGCGCCCAGCCCCGAGCCGACCATGTCGAGGAAATCGTTCTGGGTGACGATCCCCTGAAGATGACCGCGTCCGTCGGTGACGGGCAGCGCCTTGATCCGGTGCGCCTTGAGGAGGCGCCAGGCGTCCTGCAGCGTGTCCTCGGGCGTCACCGAGGCCACCTTTCGCGACATGATGTCGGCGCAGGTGAGGGCGCCGGCGCGGCGGCGATAGGCCCGGAACTCCGTCTCGTGGAGGATCGCCGCGAGGTCGTCGCGGTCGACATCGATGATCTCGTCATGCCGCCTGAGGACGGCATCGAGATCGTCGAGCGTGAAGCCCACCCGTTCGCTCGGCGGCGGGTTCGAGAGGCCCGGCCGTGCCTGCGCATCGGCGAGGCGCCGGTGGGGGTAGGGGCGTCCCGTCAGGTTGTTGTAGGCGACCGCCGCGGCGAGGAGCACGAGCGAATTCAGCCCCACCGGCGCCAGCGCGAAGGCATAGCCGAGCTCCGGCACGGACGGGGCCGTCAGCGCGGTGACGATCGCCACGGCGCCGCCCGGCGGGTGCAGGCAGCGCAGCGCGAACATGAGGGCGATCGCCAGACCGACGGCTGCGGATGCCGCGAGGAAGGGGTCGGCGATCCACATCCGGCAGGTGATGCCGACGAGCGCCGCCGAGACGTTCCCGCCGACCACGGACCAGGGCTGGGCGAGCGGGCTCGACGGCGCCGCGAAGAGGAGGACCGCCGAGGCGCCCATCGGCGCGACGAGCAGCGGCACCTCCGTGCCGGGCCCGAGGACGAGCCGGGTCACGAGGGCCGTCGCCAGGATGCCCGCGAGCGCACCGGCGGCGGCGCGCAACTGTTCGGCGTGGCTGACCGGCCCGAGATTGGGCTTCAGGCGTCGAATGAGCTGGCTGAGCAAGCGCGCCGGCGGCGCCTGCCGCCCCTCCCGTTGCGTCTGCTCAATCGATTAGCAGTCCCCTTGCCCAGATGCGAGGCATATGGTGCCAAAATGGGCGGAACGGGCGCAACATCCGAGCATCGCGCCCCGCATCGCCGCGAGACATCGCGGCCTTCCGCCTCGGCGGGCCGGCGTTGCGGCGATCGGCTCACCTCTCCCGCGTCAGCCGAGAGTCTCGCGGATCGCCTCGTCCGTCGCGGCCACGACCCGGTCGGCCTCCTCGCGGCTGAGGCAGAGCGGCGGCGCGAAGCCTATGATATCGCCCTGCGGCATCGCGCGGGCGATCACGCCCTTCTTCGCCATCGCGCCGACGACGGCTGGCGCGACCCTGTTCGGCGGGTCGAAGAAGGTGCGGCTCTGCCGGTTCTCCACGAGCTCGACGGCGCACAGGAGCCCTTCGCCGCGCACCTCGCCGACATGGGCGTGGTCGCCGACGCGTTCCTCCATCCTTTCGCGGAAATAGCGGCCGGTCTCCCGGGCGTTGTCGAGGAGGCCGAGCTCGTCGACGAGCTTCAGGTTCGCGACGCCCGCAGCGGCGCCGATCGGGTGCGCCGAGTAGGTCCAGCCGTGGCCGATCGGCCCCAGCTCGTCGGTGCCCCGCATCAGCACCTCCCACATCCGGTCGGAGACGATCGAGCCGGAAAGGGGCGCGTAGGCGGACGTCAGGCCCTTCGCGATCGTGATGAGGTCGGGCTTCAGGCCGTAGAAGTCCGAGCCGAACATGGTCCCGAGCCGGCCGAAGCCCGTCACCACCTCGTCGGCGATCAGCATGATGTCGTGACGCTCGAGGATCTCGCCGACGGCGGCCCAGTAGCCCGCCGGCGGCGGCACGATCCCGCCGGTGCCCAGGACCGGCTCGCCGATGAAGGCCGCGATCGTCTCGGCGCCCTCGCGCAGGATCATCGCCTCGAGCTCGCCGGCGAGATAGGCGGTGAACTCGGCCTCGCTCATGTCGGGGTCGGGGCGGCGGTAGTGGTAGGGCGCCTTCGTGTGGAGCACGCGGTCGAGCGGCAGGTCGAACTTGTTGTGGAACGTCGAGAGGCCCGTCAGCGAGCCCGACATGAGGCCCGAGCCGTGATAGCCGCGATCCCGCGAGATGATCTTCTTCTTCCCGGTCCGGCCGAGGATGTTGTTGTAGAACCAGACGAGCTTGATGTTCGTCTCGTTCGCGTCGGAGCCGCCGAGCCCGAAATAGACCTTCGACATGTGCGCGGGCGCCCGCTCGACCACCATGTGCGCGAGCGTGATCGAGGCTTCCGTGCCGTGGCCGACATAGGCGTGGTAGTAGGCGAGCTCCCGCGCCTGCCGGGCGATCGCCTCCGCGACCTCCTGGCGGCCATAGCCGATGTTCACGCAGTAGAGACCGGCGAAGGCGTCGAGCAGCCTGTTGCCGTCGCGGTCGGTGATGTAGACGCCTTCGCCGCCGGTCACGATGCGGTTCGGCGCCTCGCCGCGCGCGAACTGCGCCAGGTGCGTCGAGGGATGGAAGAAGCTCTCGCGGTCCCACTGGTCGAGCTGGTCGTTCCTGAGCATGTCCTGCACCTCTTTCGATCATGCGCCTGTCCGCTGCACTCCGGGTTAGCACAGGAGGCGGAGAGACGGAAAATCCCGGGCTTCAGGCGGGCGCTTCGTGCTGCCCGCCGACGCTCATGTCGCCGACCCTGACCGGCTCTCCGGCCACGACCGCCGCGAACTGTGCCATGTCGACGTTGCGGCCGGACAGGATGAAGGCCGTGGGGCCCGAAAGCTCTAGCTTCCCGGCGAGCAGCGCCGCGTGCCCGGTCGCGGAGGCACCCTCGGCGACGAGCCTGTCGTCGTGGAAGAGCGAGCGCATGCCCCGGTAGATCTCGTCTTCCGTCACGAGGATCACCTCGTCCACGAGGTCGCGGCAGAGCGCGAAGGTGTGGCGGTTCCTGAGGCCGATGCCGCCGCCGAGCGAATCGGCGAGGGACGCCACCTCCTCGGTCTCGACGGGCCGGCCGGCCCTCAGGCTCTCCGCCATCGCAGCGCCACGGTCCATGGACACGCCGATCATCCGGATGCGGGGCTTCATCGCCTTCGCCGCCGCGGCGATGCCGGCCATCAGCCCGCCGCCCGACAGCGGCACGACGATGGCCTCGAGGTCGGGCCGCGCGGCGAGGAGCTCGATCGCGATCGTGCCCTGGCCGGCGATCACGTCCTCGTCGTCGAACGGCGGCACGGCGGCCATGCCGTTCTCGGCGACGAGCCTCTCGACCTCGCGCTGCGCGTCGTCCTGCGAGCGGCCGACCCGCCGCACCTGCGCGCCCAGCGCCTCGATCGCCTTCGCCTTCGTGTCCGGCACGAGCGCGGACAGGCAGACGATCGCGCGCGTTCCCATGGCCCTCGCCGCGTGGGCGACGGCGCGGCCGTGGTTCCCGGTCGAGGCGCACACCACCCCCCGTTCGCGCTGGTAGGGGGCGAGCCGTGCGATGGCGTTCGTGGCGCCGCGCAGCTTGAACGCGCCTGTCGGCTGCAGCGTCTCGAGCTTCAGGAGCACCTCCGCCCCCCGGTCCGACAGTTCCGACCGGACGAGCGGCGTTTCCGGCACGCCGTTCTCGCGGATCGTCCGCAGCGCATCGTAGATCTGCGAGAGCCCCGGCATCGCCAAACTCCGGCCTGGTCGCGGCAGGAGCAGCGATTGACGCGCCTGCGCGAGTGGTTTCCCCTTCGGCGGACGAGGATGGACGCGCAATGCCCGGCGGATCAACCCGCCGCGCGCCGACGAGGAGCATCGACCAGCCGTGCCAGATGGAGTGACACTCCCCTTCAGCCGCGACGAATACGCGATGCGGCTCGCCAAGACCCGGCGCGCCATGGAGGCGCTCGGCCTCGATGTCCTCGTCGTGGTCGATCCCTCGAACATGGCGTGGCTGACTGGCTATGACGGCTGGAGCTTCTACGTCCACCAGGCCGTCCTCGTCTTCCACGACCAGGATCCGATCTGGTGGGGGAGGCGGCAGGATGCGAACGGCGCGCGCCGCCGGGTCTATATGTCCGACGACCGGATCATCGGCTATCCAGACGTCTATGTTCAGGCGCGGGACCGGCATCCGATGGACCATCTGGGCGGCGTCCTGGCCGAACGCGGATACACGCGGGCCCGCATCGGGCTCGAGCTCGAGAACTACTACTTCTCCGCGGCGGCCTATCTCGCGCTCCACAAGATCCTGCCCGACGCGACCGGTGTCGACGCCACCGGCCTCGTGAACTGGCAGCGGGGCATCAAGTCGCCGGCCGAGATCGTCTTCATGCGGCGGGCGGCGAGGATCGTCGAGCGCATGATGCGGGCGGCGATGGACAAGATCGAGGTCGGCCTGCCGAAGAACGAGCTCGTCGGGGAGATCTACCGCGTCGGCATCGAGGGCGCGGCCGAGGCGGATGGCGCGAAGTTCGGCGGCGACTATCCGGCGATCGCCCCCCTGCTGCCGTCGGGAACGGACGCGGCGGCGCCGCACCTGACCTGGGACGACAAGCCATTCCGCGAGGGGGAGGGGACGTTCTTCGAGATCGCCGGCTGCTACTGGCGCTATCACGCCCCGCTCTGCCGCACGGTCTTCCTCGGCAAGCCGCCCGAGCACATCCGGCAGGCCGAGGCGGCCCTCATCGAGGGGCTCGAGGCGGGTCTCGACAAGGCGCGGGCCGGCAACCGCGCCTGCGACGTCGCGAACGCGCTCGCCGACGTGCTGAAGCGCTACGGCATCGAGAGGTCCGACCGCTGCGGCTATCCGATCGGCCTCTCCTATCCGCCCGACTGGGGCGAGCGCACGATCTCCTTCCGCGACAGCGACGAGACGGTGCTCGAGCCGGGAATGACCTTCCACTTCATGCCGGGCCTCTGGATGGACCAGTGGGGGCTCGAGATCACCGAGAGCATCCTGATCCGGGAGAGCGGCCCGGCCGAGTGCCTGGCCGATTACCCGCGCGAGATCTTCGTGAAGCCGTGAGCGGGCCGGTGCTCGACGAGACGCGGCGCATCCTCGGCGACCTGATCGGGTTTCCGACCGTCTCGGCCGACGGCAACCTCGCGCTGATCGCCTATGCGTCCGCCGCGCTCGACGCGATCGGCGCCCATACCCGCACGACGCTCGACGCGTCGGGCACGAAAGCGAACCTCTTCGCGACGATCGGCCCGGACACGGATGGCGGCATCGTGCTCTCGGGCCATACCGACGTCGTGCCGGCCGATGGCGAGTGGACGGGCGACCCCTTCGTCGCCCACGAGGAGGGCGGCAGGATCTACGGACGCGGCGCCTGCGACATGAAGGGCTTCATCGCCTGCGCGCTCGCGATGGCACCGGCCTTCGCGGCGACGCGCCTCGAGCGGCCGGTTCATTTCGCCTTCACCTACGACGAGGAGGTCGGGTGCTTCGGCGCCCGCGCCCTCGTGGAGGCCCTCCGGGAGTGGAGCGTCAAACCCTCGACCTGCGTGATCGGCGAGCCGACGGGCATGCGCATCATCGAGGGGCACAAGGGTTGCTACGAGTACACGACCGCCTTCACCGGCTCGGCCGGCCACGCCTCGGAGCCCGACCGCGGCGTCAACGCGATCGCCTATGCCGGTCGCTTCCTGGCGAGGCTCGCGGAGACCGGCGAGGCGCTGAAAGGCCGTGCTCCCGCGAAAAGCCCCTTCGTCCCGCCATGGACCACGCTGCAGGCCGGCGTGATCCGGGGCGGCACGGCGCGCAACGTCATTCCCGATCACTGCGAGGTGGAATGGGAGATGCGCCCCGTGACGGCGGCGGACGCGGATTTCGCGCTGTCGGAGATACGGCGGTGCCTCGAGGGTGAGCTGTCGCCGGAGATGCGGGCGCGCCATCCCGGCGCGGGAATCGTGACGCATGTGGTGGGCGAGGTCGACGGGCTCGAGCCGGTCGCGCCTTCCGAGGCGCTCGACCTCGTGCGCGAGCTGACGGGCGGCAACGCGGCCGACGTCGTCTCGTTCGGCACGGAAGCGGGGCTCTACCAGAAGGCCGGCATCTCCACGGTGGTGTGCGGGCCGGGCTTCATCGAGCAGGCGCACCGGCCGGACGAATATGTCTCGCTCGACCAGCTCGACCTCTGCCTTCAGATGCTCGACCGGCTCGCGGGGAAGCTCTCGCGCCGAAGCTGAAACGCCCTGCTCGGAGCCGACGTCAGCGGGCGCGCCCGAATGCGGCGAGCCCGATCTTCTTGCCCTCTCCGTCGGCCGCGACCGCGACGCCGACCTCGGTCAGGCCCGGGGCGAGGAGCACCTCGCGCTGGCGGCTCGTGCCGAGCCACTGCTCGACGAAGTCGCGCGCGTCGGCCGTGGTCGGCTTCGTGCCGCAGCCGCCGCATATGCCGATGGCGGTGGAGAAGCCGGAAAAGCGGGCGCGCGTCTCGTCGGACAGGGCCCCGACGAGGGCGTTCATCGATCCCGGCTCGAAGCGCCTCGCGCCCGGCTCCGGCAACATCGCGCTGGCGCCGCGACGGAGCGCGTCGCTAGCCTGGAGCGGGGACACGCCGGCCGAGCGTCGGGCCTCGTTGATCGCCTGCACGGCGGCGTTTTGGATCTCGGAGGCCGAGGCCTCAGTCTCGGAACCGCCGTTCGACGAGCCGGGCCCGGAGAAGGTCTGCACCGCATGGACGCGACCATCCTCGCCGGCGATGCCGAAGCCGAAGCGGTCGATGCCCTCGCGCAGGATGTTCTCGCGGTGGCCGGGGCTGTTCATCCAGCCGGTCTCGAAGCGCTCCACACGATCTGCCGAGACGTCGCATCCCCTGCAGGTGGCGATGTTTTCCTGCACGAGGCGCCACTTGTTGCCGCCGGCGTCGAGATAGCGGTCCTGCACGCCCTTGCCGCCAGGCGAGACGTGTCCGTAATAGCCGCGCGAGAGCTGGTCGCTCGCATGCGACTGGGCGATCCGGTTCAGCACGTCGTCCTGCCGGAGCGGCGGTAGCCCGTGCTGCGACCGGTCGGCGTTGACGAGCTCCAGCGCCTGCGCCCGGAGCGATGCCAGGTTGTCCGGCCTGCCGGCCTCGGAACCAGGCAGCGAAGCGAAGGAAATGCAGCCGCTCAGGAGCACCGCGAGCCCTCCGGCGGCCACGGCCTTGCCGGCCTCGCTTAGACGCCTCTGCGTTCGAGCCATCATGTCCTTGATCCCAGCTGCGAAGGTTCGGCGGCACCCGCATGGGCGGATCGCGAAACGCGCCCGCGATGCCGCGGCGAATCGGAAAATGAAAAGCGCCCGGTCTTGGGGGGGAAGACCGGGCGCTATCCGCAATGTTGCATGCGGTCCGCCGAGAGGGACTTCGGCGGGCGACGGCGACCCGGTGAGACGGGGGGCACGACCTGAAGGACGCCGTCGTCGATGACAGGCAAATGGGGAAGAGGCCGTTTCGGTTCAAGCCGGGCCGGACGTGTCACGCGAATGTGACTTGAATCCGCCTGCCGCCGCTCAGTTCTGGAGGATGATCTCCTCGACGATCCTGAACGCCTTGCGGTCGACCGAGGCGTTCGCGACGGTCTCCCCGAGCACCACGGTCGTCTTCAGGCCCTGGACGTCTGTGATGGTCCAGCGGTCGAGCTTCACCGCGAGCGGATCGAAGTTCAGCGCGAGCTCGCTCCGCGCGCCGGCCTGTCCGCCCTCGACGATGACGGTCGTGAGGTTGTCGCTCGCATAGACCGCCTTGATGTCGGCGTCGGCCAGAAGGTCGATCTTGTCGTCGAGAATGAGCTTCAGGGGCGTCGTCGAGAGAGGGTACTTCTCCGTCGTCTTCAGCTTGCGATCCTGCACCGCGAGCCAGAAGCCGTCGGCGATCACCTGGAGCTGCGAGGGCGGGGCGTATTCGAAGCGCAGGCGGCCGGGCTTCTCCAGGACGAAGCGCCCTTCCGTCACGCGGCCGTCGGGGCCCTCCTGTGTGAAGCTGCCCTGCAACGTGACGACGCCGCGCAGCCAGGTGTTGAGCTGCTCGATCGCGGCGAGCTGGGCCGGCGAGAACTGCGAGGCGTCGGTCCTGGCGAGGCCCGGCGCGGTGGCGGCCCAAGTGATCAGGACAGTCGCGGCGATCGTGGCGAAGAGACGCGGCATCGGCCTTGGCTCCGTATTGGTCGTCTCGGGGTTCTTGAAGATGCGGTGTCGTCGGATTCTCCGGCGAAACGATGTCCGCCGAAGCTCCCTCATTCGTCCTGCTCGGCGCCGGTGAGCACCTCACGCTGGCCCTTGGAGTTCGGCCGCGAGATGATGCCCTCGTCCTCCATGCGCTCGATGAGCGTCGCGGCGCGGTTGTAGCCGATCTGCAGCCGGCGCTGGACGTAGCTCGTCGACGCCTTGCCGTCGCGCACGACCACCTGCACCGCCTTCTGGAAGAGATCGTCGGCCTCGCCCGACTGGCCCATGCCCGTCATGTCGAAGACGGTCGAGCCGTCGTCGCCGCCGCCCTCCTCGTCGGTGATCGCCTCGAGATATTCTGGCGTTCCCTGCTCCTTGAGGTGGGCGACGATGTCCTCGACTTCCTCGTCGGAGACGAAGGGCCCGTGGACGCGCTGGATCCGCCCGCCGCCCATCATGTAGAGCATGTCGCCCTGCCCGAGGAGCTGCTCCGCGCCCTGTTCGCCGAGGATCGTGCGGCTGTCGATCTTCGAGGTGACCTGGAAGGAGATGCGGGTCGGGAAGTTCGCCTTGATCGTGCCGGTGATGACGTCGACGGAGGGGCGCTGCGTCGCGGTGATGATGTGGATGCCCGCCGCCCGCGCCATCTGCGCCAGCCGCTGGACGGCACCCTCGATGTCCTTGCCCGCGACCATCATCAGGTCGGCCATCTCGTCGACGATGACGACGAGATAAGGCATCGCCTCGAGGGGCATCTCCTCTTCCTCGTAGACGGGCTCGCCGGTCTCCCTGTCGAAGCCCGTCTGGACGGTGCGGACGATCGTCTCGCCCTTCTTCGCGGCCTCCGCGACACGGGCGTTGTAGCCGTCGATGTTGCGGACGCCGAGCTTCGACATCTTGCGGTAGCGGTCCTCCATCTCCCGGACCGTCCACTTGAGGGCCACCACCGCCTTGCGCGGGTCGGTCACGACGGGAGACAGGAGGTGCGGAATGCCGTCGTAGATCGACAGCTCGAGCATCTTGGGGTCGATCATGATGAGCTTGCAGGCCTCCGGCGGCAGCCGGTAGAGCAGCGACAGGATCATCGTGTTGACCGCCACCGACTTGCCCGACCCCGTCGTGCCGGCGATCAGCAGGTGGGGCATGCGGGCGAGGTCGGCGATCACGGGCTCGCCGCCGATCGTCTTGCCGAGGCACAGCGGCAGCTTCGCCTTGGAGCTCTCGAACGCCTCCGACGCCAGGAGCTCGCGGAGATAGACCATCTCGCGCGTCGAGTTCGGGAGCTCGATGCCGATCGCGTTCCGCCCCGGAACGACCGCGACGCGCGCCGAGATCGCGCTCATGGAGCGGGCGATGTCGTCGGCCAGCCCGATGACGCGGGACGATTTCGTGCCGGGCGCGGGCTCGAGCTCGTAGAGGGTGACCACGGGCCCGGGGCGGACCTGGATGATCTCGCCCTTCACGCCGAAATCGTCGAGGACCGTCTCGAGCATGCGGGCGTTCTGCTCGAGCGACTGGGAATCGCCGCCCGGCCGGTTGCGGGTGACCTTGGGCTGGGCGAGGAGTTGCAGCGGCGGCATCTCGTAACCCGGGCTCGGCAGGAGCGAGTGCTGCGCGCCGGCGGTCGCCCGTCTGCCCTGCTTGAGCCGCGCCTTCGACGTCTGCACGCGCGAAGGACGCTCGACGTCCCGTTCGACCTGCGGCTCGTCCTGCCAGTCCTCCTCGTCCTCCGCGCCAGGCTCGGCCGTGGCGGCGCGGCGACCGGAGGTGCGCCCCATCTGCGGCTCGACGCGGCCGGCATGCGAAGGCGTCTCCGCCTCGTCGATCGAGCGCAGCACGCGAGAGAGGCTCGGCCGCCTCTCGGTGCGCTGCGACCGGCGGCGCAGCGCAGCACGCAGCGACAGCCACCAGTGGGTGATGGCGCCGAGCGGCATGAACCGACCCTGCGGCTCTTCCGCGTCGTCCTCGTCCCATTCCTCATCGTCGCGGCCGCGGCCATGGAAGGCCGGTTCCACCTGGCGCCGGCCACCGTCGTGGCGGACCGGCGGGCGCCGCCGGAAGAGGCCCGTGACGGGCAGGTCGCAGGCATGCCCGACGAGAAGCACGGCACCGAGCGCCGCGACGAGGCCGGTGGCGATCTCGCCGAACGGGCCGAGGACCGGCGACAGGAAGTAGCCCGCGAGGAAGAGTTCGGCGTCGCCGACATAGCCGCCGAGCCCCGTCGGCAGCGGCCAGCCGGGGCTCGGCGGGACCGCGGCCATGGCGGCGGCCGCCAGGAAGGTGCCGCAGACCGCCGATAGAGCGCGCGTGCCCACGAGCGTCACCGGCCGGTCGCGCATCAGACCATAGGACCACACGAAGAGTGGGAAGAGCAGGATGGGCGCGGCGAGCCCGATCATCTGCATCAGGAAGTCGGAGACGACCGCGCCGGGAAATCCCAGCAGATTGGTCGGTTCGCGGTCGCTCGCATGGCTGTAGCTCGGATCGGCCACCGACCAGGTGGCGAGCGCCACTCCGGCTGCAGCCACGAAGCCCAGAAGCGCCGCCCCCAGCGCCTGCGTCGTGATCCGCTCCGCCACCTCGCCGAGCCGGCGGAGGAAGCTGCGTTCGTCTGGATATGCGTTTGTCGCGTCCATGGTCCATCCGTGCGGGCACACCCCCAAAAACCGGGCCCGCGACAGAGAACGCTAGTGAACTGAGGTTAAGAGGCCTTTAACCAAGATCCGGTGGTTGCGGCATGAAAAAAGGCCCGGGCGGAACCCGGGCCTCGAGTTGGCTCTGGGAGGTAGACGTGGTGGTCAGAAACGCTGGCTGCCGCTCGCGGCGAACTCCGGATAGGCCTCGACGCCGACTTCCACCCGGTCGAGGCCCAAGACCTCGTCCTCGCGGGAGACCCGGATGCCCATCGTCGCCTTCAAGACGCCCCACACGACGAGCGCAGCGACGAAGGTGAAGACGCCGTAGGCGAGGATGCCGACGATCTGGGTGCCGAAGCTCGCGTCCGCGTTCGAGAACGGGACGACGAGCGTGCCCCAGATGCCGGCCATGAGATGGACCGGGATCGCGCCGACGACGTCGTCGATCTTCAGCTTGTCGAGAAGCGGCACCGCGAAGACGACGATCGCGCCGCCCACGCCGCCGACGATGACGGCCCAGAGGATGCTCGGAGCGAGCGGTTCGGCCGTGATCGAGACGAGGCCGGCGAGCGCGCCGTTCAGCGCGAAGGTGAGGTCGACCTTGCCGTAGATCACCTGGCTCAGGATCATCGCGACGATCACGCCGGAGGCTGCCGCGGCGTTCGTGTTGACGAAGATGCGGGCGACGGAGGAGGCGTCCTCCATCGTGCCGAGGGCGAGCTGCGAGCCGCCGTTGAAGCCGAACCAGCCGAGCCAGAGGATGAACGTGCCGAGCGTGGCGAGCGGCATCGACGAGCCGGGGATCGGGTGGACCTTGCCGTCGACATACTTGCCGTGCCGGGCGCCGAGCAGGATCGCGCCGGCGAGCGCCGCCCAGCCGCCGACCGAGTGGACGATCGTCGAGCCCGCGAAGTCGGAGAAGCCCATCTCCGAGAGCCAGCCGCCGCCCCACTGCCAGGAGCCGGTGATCGGATACATGATGCCGGTCAGGATGGCGGTGAAGATCAGGAAGGGCCAGAGCTTCACGCGCTCGGCGACGGTGCCGGAGACGATCGACGCCGTGGCGGCGCAGAACACCATCTGGAAGAACCAGTCGGACGCCGCCGCATAATCGCCGGTGTCGGCCGCGGGATCGGGCGTGACCCACCAGGTGAAGCTGCCGAAATAGCCGCCGTCGACGCCGTCATAGAGGATGTTGTAGCCGACGAGCCAGAACATGAGGCCGGCGATCGAGTAGAGCGCGATGTTCTTCAGGCACTGCATCGACACGTTCTTGGAACGCACGAGGCCGACTTCGAGCATGCAGAACCCCGCGGCCATGAACATGACCAGGAAGCCGCCCATCAGGAACAGGATCGTGTTGAACACGAAGGCCGTGTCTGCCGCGGCCGCCATCGCCGGAGCAGCCTCCTCGGCCGTCTCGACCGCCTCGGCGGCCTCCTGTGCGAGGGCGGGCTCGATCAGCGCTGCGAGCGGCAGCGCCAGGAGCGCCCAGGTGAACTTACGAGCAAGCGTCATCTCGTTTTCCTTCTGCGAATTTTCTCGAAGCTGGCTCACAGGGCGTCGACGTCCGTCTCGCCCGTTCGGATACGGACGGCGCGGTCGATGCCGTGGACGAAGATCTTGCCGTCGCCGATCTGGCCCGTCCGGGCCGCGCTGGCGATGGCCTCGACGACCGTGTCCGCCTGCTCGGCAGCCACGACGACCTCGATCTTCAGCTTGGGAAGGAAACTGACGGCGTACTCGGCGCCGCGATAGATTTCCGTGTGCCCCTTCTGCCTGCCGAAGCCCTTCACTTCGGTCACGGTCAGCCCCTGCACCCCCACGGCCGTGAGGGCTTCCCGGACTTCGTCCAGCTTGAACGGCTTGATGACGGCCGAGACAATCTTCATGTCGGCTCCTTGTTCTGCGGCGAACCCCTCGCGAACGATCCCCCCTCGGGATCGCGGCGATGACCCGTGTTCACGGGCCGTCGGGCTCCACAGAGAACAAGTGCCGTGCCAACCGGCGGTGAAACCCCGCAACCCGTTGGTGCCATTTCTCTTTCTCGCCGCCTGCCGCTTGTTGAGGCAGTGCGGGCGAGATCGTGTGTGGCTAAATATTAGGCAGAAGGCGCGAGGCGCTCAGGAAATGGGCGTCATGATTCTTTTTTCGGCGCGACCGGCCGGATGAGGCCCTCCTGGGCCACGGAGGCCACCAGCGTTCCGTCGCGCCGGAAGATCATGCCCCGGCTGAAGCCGCGCGCACCGGCGGCATTCGTGGAATCCTGCGCGTAAAGCAGCCACTCGTCGCAGCGGAAAGGCCGGTGGAACCACAGGGCGTGGTCGAGGCTCGCGGCCATCATGTCGGGATCGAACACCGCCTTGCCGTGCGGCAGGAGCGAGGTGTCGAGCAGCGTCATGTCGGAGGCGTAGGCGAGGATGCAGCGGTGGATCTGTTCGTCCGCCGGCAGCTCGCTCACGGCGCGGAACCAGATGTTCTGGGCCGGCTGCAGCGGCTTGCGCGAGACGTAGCGCTCGAGGCTGACCGGCCGGTACTCGATCGGTCGCTCCTGGGTGAGATACATCCTCAGGGCGGCGGGCAGCCGGTCGCCCGCCATCTCGGCCGCCTGTTCCGGCGAGGGCAGGTCCTCGGGCGCGGGCACGTCCGGCATGGGGGCCTGGTGGTCGAGCCCCGCCTCCTCCTTGTGGAACGACACCGACATCGAGAAGATCGCCTGGCCGTGCTGGATCGCGACGACGCGGCGCGTGGTGAAGCTGCCACCGTCCCGGATCCGGTCGACGTCGTAGATGATCGGCGCCTTGGGGTCGCCGCCCAGCAGGAAATAGGCGTGCAGCGAGTGCGGCCGTCGTCCGTCGACGGTCCGGGAGGCCGCGACGAGGGCCTGGCCGATCACCTGTCCGCCATAGACCCGGGGCCATTTCGTCTCGGGGCTGTGGCCACGGAACAGGTTGTGCTCGAGCTGCTCGAGATCGAGTATGCGGAGAAGGCCTTGCAGGGTATTGCTCATCGCGCGAACTTCCGGGACGGGATTGCGGGCCTCGGCCCATGAACGAAACCCGTCTCCGTTCACGGTGACGGACCTAACGGACGCGGAAGGTGAAGGGCCCATGAGCGCCAAGTCAAGACAGGTGCCGCAAGCGGACGTGATGATCGCCGGAGCGGGCCTCGCCGGGCGGGTGCTGGCGCTCTGCCTCGCCGAGGCGGCCGGCCGCGATCTCGACATACGCCTGATCGACGGCGCGCCTGGCCCCGGCGGGCACGACGACATCCGCGCCTATGCGCTGACCCCCGGGGCGAGGCAGATGTTCGAGATGCTCGGCGTCTGGCAGCGCTTCGAGCACGAAGTTCAGCCCGCGCACGAGCTGCGCATCGGCGACTGCCGCGCCGAGGAGATCATCCGGCCGATCCTTCTCAATCTGCAGGGCGACACGGAGTGGGGCGAACCGATCGCCTACTTCGTCGAGGCGCGCCACCTGGTCCGGGCGGTCGAGCAGGCCTGCGACGAGGCCTCGATCCGCCCGGCCTACGGGCGGCGCATCCGCGGCCTCGAGAGGGGGCCGCAGTCGATCGGTCCCTTGGGAGAGCCGCAGGCCGCGCGCCTCCTCGTCGGTGCCGACGGCGCGCGCTCCGCCGTCCGCCGGGGCGCGGGCATCGGGGCGGTCGAATGGCCCTACGAGCAGAGTGCCGTCGTGGCGATCCTCAAGGCCGAGATGCCGCACGAGGGCGCCGCCGTCCAGCACTTCCTGCCGAGCGGGCCGTTCGCGATGCTGCCGCTGCCGGAGGACAGGACCGGCCTCGTCTGGACCTTGCCGACGAAGCGGGCCGAGGCGGTGATGAGGCTCGACGCCGAGGCGCGCCGGCAGGAGATCGAGCGTGCCGCCGGGCCGGAGTTCGGCGCGATCGAGGTGGTCGAGGGGCCGCTGTCTTTCCCGCTGTCGCTCGTGCTCGCCCGCCGCTACGCGGCCGAGCGCGTGGCGCTGATCGGCGATGCCGCCCACCGCCTGCATCCGCTCGCCGGCCTCGGCCTCAACGTGGGCCTGCGCGATGCGGCGGCGCTCGCCGAGGTGGTCGTGGAGGCGGCGCGGCGGGGGGAGGATTTCGGCAGTCTCCACGTGCTCGAGCGCTACGCCCGCTGGCGCCGGCCCGACGCGGTGGCGATCGCGGCGGCGACGGACGGGCTCAACCGGCTGTTCGCCGCCGATTGGGGCCCGCTGCGCACATTGCGGGACGTCGGCCTCTCCCTCGTGGAGCGCGCGCCGCGCATCAAGGCGAGGCTGACGCAGGACGCCGACGGACGGATCGTGACGCCGCCGCGGCTCTTCACGGGGCTGCCGATCTAGAGCGGGATGAGGAGACGTGGGACCGGTTTGCCGCCCGCATCCCGCTCTGAACCACTTGAATCGAAGAGTTCATGATGTCTGGTCGAATCGGCCAGACATCATCGTGATCCAGCCTCGCTCTCGGGCAGGAAGAGCACGAGCTTCAGCGCGTGGAGCTCGAGCCGCCCCTCCGACCACAGGCCGCCGATCTCGACGATCATCACGCCGATGTCGTCGCCGGCGGGACCGGGCACCTTGAAGAACGAGGGGATCGAGACCGGATCCGTCTCACTGGCCGAAGCGTCGACCAGCGGTGTGAGATCGGCCGACAGCAGGGCGCCGGAGGGCAGGCGCGCCTCGAAGCTGCCGCCGCTGAGCCGACCCGCGCCGGCCGGCTGCGGCTGCTCGGGCAGGCTTGTGGGACCGATCGCCACCGCGTAGCCGGTGAGGTCGAAGGGCGAGGGATCGCCGGACGCGACGATGCCCCGCGGCCTCGCCGGCAGGGCGTCAGCGTCGATGCCGAGCTCCCCGGAGAAGGCTTCCCGCAGGTTCCGGCCGGGACCGACGATGACCGTCAGCGCCTCCGGGTTGTCGAATCGTGCGGCGAGCATGTCGATGCCTTCGAGCTCGGCGATCTGGTTCAGGATCGAGCGCGCCCGCCAGACGGGGCTGTCGTCGCCGCGCAGCCGCGTGGCGGAGGCTGCGGCCCGCAGCGCCGCCTCGTCCAGCGTGCGTCCGTCCGCCCAGCCCGATTGCCGGGCGAGCGTCACGAACTCGTCGGCCTGCGAGCGCGCGCTCATCGCCATGCCGCCCCAGGGGCCGAACGACCCGAGGACGACGAGCACCGCGAGGATGCCCGGTATGAGCCTGACGTCGCGCTCGAACCTCGGCCTGGCGAACAGGAGCGCCATGGCGCCGAGCCAGATCGCGATGAGAACGAGCGCGTAGCGCGGCGGGGTCAGCCCGTATTCCGAGATCCGGACATAGGCGGCGAAGGCGAGCAGGACGACCGGGACGATCGTCGCAGCGAACCACCAGCGCGTGAAGAACTGGACGAAGCGGCCGCCGTGGTTCCGCTCTGGGTAGAGCAAGAGCACGGTGAGCGCGCCGGCGACGCCGAAGGCGGAGACCATCCACCCGACCTGCCCCTCCGGCAGCCGCCACAGGAGGAGGATCTGCACGGTGTAGGCGAAGAGGATCACCGTGTAGGTCGTCAGCAGGGGCACGAGGATGAAGCGCGCCAGCAGCCGCACCGCCCGGTCGAGGAAGCGGTCGGGCTCGAGCTCGGATGTCTCGCCGAGCCGCGGGATCGAAGCGAGCCACATCAGCGGCGCGAGCAGGCAGAAGGAGAATGGGAAGACGACGTTCGTGACGATCTCCTGGAAGTCGATCCCGAACAGGATGTCGAGGCTCCGCTCGATCGCGAAGATGCCGATCGCGAAGGCGCCGGCGGCGAGAACGGCGATCCCCGCCGACACCCAGACGTTCTCGTTGAAGCGCCAGAACCGGTCGAGCGAGCTTTGCGGCCCGACGAAGCCCGCGACTCCGACGAAGACGAGGAGGCCCGCGATCAGCCCCGGTGTGAAGGCGCCGTAGGGAAGGGGCAGGAGGAAGAGCGTCGCCACGGCGAGGACGGCAAGGCCGTCGGCCACCATCCGGCGGGTGCCCTGCCATGACCGCCCCTCCGACAGGAGGTCCGCGCCGAGCGCCGCGAGCCCGGCTGCCACGAGCACCGAAAAGATCCGCTCGTCGGCCCCGGACAGGAGGGCGGAATCGAACTGGTCGAGCGACACCAGCACCGCGAGCAGCGTGGCGAACAGGCAGGGCAGGGGAAATCGCCGCAGCCCCCGGCCGAGATCCGGCGACAGCAGCGAGGCCAGGAACGACGTCCGCGGTGGCGTGGTCATGGGGTCGCGGGCGGGGCGGCCGGAAGGGATCTCAGTCCTCCAGCGGCCGTGCCTCCTCGCGCAGCATGATGGGGATGCCGTCGCGGATCGGGTAGGCGAGCTTCGCGGCGCGGCTGACGAGCTCCTGCCGGTCGCGGTGGTACTCGAGCACCGTCTTCGTGACGGGGCAAACGAGGATCTCGAGGAGCTTCGGGTCGATCGCGCGGGAGGTGGTGTCGTCCATTGTCTCGCTGCCGCTTGCCGTTACTGGAGGGATGAGCCGCTGTCGTCGTCGCCGCGGGCGAGTGCCATCTCCGTGACCGCGATCAGCACTTCGGCGCGCGTCGACAGGTCCTGCGCCTCGAGCAGGGCCTGCTTCTCGCGCACCCCATAGGGGCTCATCATCGACAGGGCGTTGACGAGCGTCTCGGTCGAGGCGCGCTTGATGGCATCCCAGTCGGTCTCCAGGCCGTTCGCGTCGAGATAGGCGCGGAACGTCGACAGGAGGCGCGTCCGGTCGACACCCTCCTCGCCGTGGCGCGGCTCGAGGTCGTCCACGAAGTCGGCGATGGAGATCCGGCACTGGCGGTAGGGTGTGCCCGTGTCGACCTCCTCCTGGACGCGGAAGCGACAGACGCCCGTCAGCGTGATGAGGTATCGCCCGTCGTCCGTCTCCTGAAAGGAGGTGATCCGGCCAAGGCAGCCGACATCGCTCAGGCGCGGCGGGTCTGTCTCCTCGCCGGGGCGTGGCTGCACCATGCCGATCACCCGGTCTCCCGCGAGCGCATCGTCGACCATCGCGACGTAGCGAGGCTCGAAGATGCTGAGCGGCAGCTCGCCGCGCGGGAGCAGGAGCGCTTCCGGCAGCGGGAAGACGGGGATGACGTTCGGCACGTCGGCCGGTCGCCTGGGGGATCGGTTCACCGCCAAGGACATCTCACGAGAAGAGGACCGAGGAGAGCTTGCGGCGGCCCGACAGGGTCGCCGGATCCTTCGGGCCCCATGCCTCGAAGAACTGCAGAAGCTGCTTGCGCGCGCCGTCGTCGTTCCACGCCCGGTCGCGGCGCACGATCTCGATGAGGTGGTTCACGGCATCGCCGCGGTCGCCGTGGGCGTTGAGCGCGAGGGCAAGCTCGAAGCGCGCCTCGTGATCTTCGGGATTGGCCTCGATGCGGTTCGCGAGTTCCGACAGGTCGCCGAGCGAGGCCGCCTGCTCGGCGAGGTCGAGCTCCGCGCGGGCCGAGGCGATCGCCGCGTCGCCCTGCTTGTCGGCCGGCACCGTATCGAGGGTCTGGCGCGCCCGGTCGAGCTCGCCGGCCCGCACCAGCGTCTTCGCCAGCCCGCCGAGCGCGGCCAGGTTCTCCCGGTTCGCCTGGAGCACCGCGCCGTAGGCTGCGGCGGCCTGCTGCAGGTCGCCGGCTTCGAGCGCCGCATCCGCCATCTCGAGAGCCTGCGCCTCGGGATCCTCGGCGCCGCCGTCGGGGCCGGCGAGCCGGTCGATGAACTGCTTCAGCTGGCTCTCCGGCAGCGCCCCCATGAAGCCGTCGACGGGGCGCCCGTCGACGAAGGCGAACACGGCCGGGATGGACTGCACGCCCATCTGCTGCGCGACGGCCGGGTGCTCGTCGATGTTCATCTTGACGAGCTTCACCTTGCCCTTCGCCTCGCGGACCACCTTCTCGAGCAGCGGCGTCAGCTGCTTGCACGGGCCGCACCACGGCGCCCAGAAGTCGACGAGCACGGGGACCTGCTGGGAAGCCTCCACCACGTCGGCCATGAAGCCCTGCGTCGTCGTGTCCTTGATGAGGTCGCCGCCGGCCGGCGCCGCCGCCTGTCCCGTCGAGAAGAGCTCCATGTCACCCCGTCCTTGTCTCTAGTGGCTGCCGCGGCTTGGCCTGCCGCGGTCGAACTTTCGCTGCAAGATGGGGCGCGCGGGCCCATTCTGCAAATGCTCCGGGACGCGATCGTCGCTCCCGCTTCAGCCGGCGTCGACCGTCGGCAGCGTGGCGACGAGCGGCGCGTGGTTCTCGGCCTTCAGAAAGGCGACGAGGTCGTCGCGGCCGATCGTCGTCGTCATCGTGTTGACGAGGGGGTGGAAGTTCAGCACCTCGTGGCCGAGAAGCTCGTCGGAGAGGACGACGCTCACCCGGCCGCCGGTGTCGTTGATGATCGCGAAGGGCGTGACCGAGCCCGGCACCACGCCCAGCACCTCCTCCATCAGTTCGGCCTTGCCGAAGCTCAGCCGCGCCGAGCCGATGGCGTCGGGCAGGCGCTTCAGGTCGACGGCGGCGTCCTCCGGCGCGACGACGAGCCACAGCCGGTCCTTCTTGTCCTTGAGGAACAGGTTCTTCGTGTGTCCACCGGGGATCTCGCCGCGCAGGGCCTGCGATTCCTCCACCGTGAAGAGCGGCGCGTGCTGGCGCGTCTCGACCTCGATGCCGAGCTCGTCCAGGCGGGCGAAGAGATCGTCGGGCGTGGCGGGCATGGGGTCCTCGAAGCGGCATTGGCGGGTTCGGCTGCCTCTCCTAGCCCCGTCGCACGCCCGTCACAAGTTTCGCCGATCAAGCCCCTTGCAATGCCCGTCCCCGTCGTGCATATACGGCCTCGCTCCGGCCGACACGGCCCGGACGCGACGGATGCGGGCGTAGCTCAGGGGTAGAGCACAACCTTGCCAAGGTTGGGGTCGTGAGTTCGAATCTCATCGCCCGCTCCAGTTTTTCTCCTTCGACAGAGACCGGGTAGAGACGGCCGCGCTGTGCGTCGGCCGTCGGCGTGCTGTCGATATGCCCGTCTCCGCGCCCGGCCGGGCACGTCGCAGCGGGCGGCAATCTCTCCGTGAAGACGTCCGCCGCACGGCCGGGCACGGTGTTCCTGCCTCTCAGTCTTGCTCCTGCGGCTCGCCCGATTTCGGCCAGTAGGTGCCGAAGCACCAGACATTGCCTTCGGGGTCGCGGCAGATGAACTCGCGGCTGCCATAGTCGCGGTCCGTCAGGCCCTGCTCGATCGTGGCACCCGCCGCTCCGGCTCTGGCGAACATCGCATCGACATCGTCCACGGCGACATAGACGGACTTGCCGCCGCCCGAGCCCGGGTCCCCGACGAGCGCGCCGTAGGGATCTTCGCGTGCCTGCCCCACCATGATCAGCGAAGAGCCGAAGGCGAGTTCCGCGTGGGCGATGTTGCCGTTCTCGTCGGCATACTCCACCCTGGGCTCGAAGCCGAAGGCCTCCTTCAGCCAGGCGGTCATCGCGGAGCGCAGGACGGCGAACCGCCGCCTGCGTCGCCGCGGCTTTCGGCCCGCTGAACCAGCACCTTGTCGATGCGGCGGCCGTCGAGATCGACGACCTCGAACTCCCAGCCCTGCCACACGAAGCTCTCGCCCGCCTCGGGAATGCGCTCCATGCGCTCCAGCATGAGACCTGCCACCGTCACGTAGCTTGCGTCCGGGTCGACGGCGATGCCGATGATCCCCTCGAGGCGGTCGACAGGCATGCGTCCGTCGAGAAGCCAGGATCCGTCCTTGCGCTGAACCGCCTCGGGGGCGTCGTCCCCCGGGCGCTCGGGCAGGTCGCCCGCGATGGCCGTGAGGATATCGTTCGGCGTCACGACGCCCTCGAACGCCCCGTATTCGTCGACCACGACCGCCATGTGCACGCTCGAGCCGCGGAAACGGTCGAGCAGCTTCAGCACCGGCAGGTTCTCGCTGATGTAGAGCGGCGTCTTCACGACGCGCTCGATGTCGTCCGGGCTCGGATGCGGGGGCAGAGCGATCAGGTCTTTCGCGTGGACGACACCGAGGAGGTCGTCCATGCCGCCGCGGGTGATCGGGAAGCGGGAGTGTCCGCTGGCGCGGATCTCCTCGAGAACCGTCGCCACGGGATCCTCGAGCGACAGCCATACGGTTTCGGTGCGCGGCACCATGATCGAGCGGACCGGCCGGTCGGCGAGGCGCAGAACGGCATTGATCATGTCGCGTTCCGCCGGCACGAAGACGCCGGTCCTCGCGCCCTCCGCGATCAGCGCCTTCACCTCCTCCTCGGACACGTCGCTGCCTTCGCGCGGGCGGACGCGCATGAGGCGAAGCACGAGGTTCGTCGAGATGCGGAGGAAGAAGACGATCGGCGAGGCGAGGCGCGACACGAAGAGCATCGGTGCCGCCGCGAAGGAGGCGATGGCCTCCGCATGGCCGAGCGCGAGGCGCTTCGGGACGAGCTCGCCCACGATCAGCGACACGTAGGTGATCCCGGCGACGACGAGGCCGAACGCGATCTCGCTCGCAACCGTCGCCGGCACACCCACCCCCGCCAGATGTCGAGCGAGAGGCTCCGCGAAGGCCGTTCCGCCGTAGGCGCCGGCGAAGATGCCGACGAGCGTGATCCCGATCTGGACGCTCGACAGGAAGCCCGTGGGGTCGTTCGCGAGACGGAGCGCGGTTGCCGCACCGCGATTTCCGGTGGCCGCCATGCGCTCGAGCCGCACCTTCCGCGCGGACACGATCGCGAGCTCCGACATCGCGAAGAAGCCGTTGAGCAGGATGAGGGCCGCGACGATCAGCAACTGCCAGAGAAGCATCGAAAAAGAGCTCTTCCGCCGCCGGTCGCGTGGGCCCCTTCACGCTCGGCAGCGGGACGATGGTCTGCTGGGGGCGGCCGCCCGATCGGCGACCGCCGCAGCAAGATAGGTGGCCGC
Organism: Lutibaculum baratangense AMV1; assembly: GCF_000496075.1. GTDB lineage: Bacteria > Pseudomonadota > Alphaproteobacteria > Rhizobiales > Tepidamorphaceae > Lutibaculum > Lutibaculum baratangense. The sequence continues at coordinate 98,455 of NZ_AWXZ01000037.1, read as the reverse complement.
CAGCCGTGCGGCAATGGCGGCGAATGGCCCGATAGCCCTACCTGCCGGCGCGGACGGCGCCGGCGTCTCTTCCGGATCGGGGAAGCGGCGTCAGTCGGACGCGTCGGATCCGTTCGGCCCCGCGTCGCCCTCGGCCGCGGCCGAGCTCAGGAGGTCGCCGAGCTCCGATGCGTCTTCCGGTTCGAACACGAGCCCGATCTGCTGGCCCGCGTTGCGCACGATCACCGCCACCTTGCCGTCGGGCAGATGCGTCACGCCCTGCAACTCCTCGATGAGGACGCCCTGGATGCCTTCTTCCGCCATGTCTCGCTCCGGCTCTGGGGTAAGAAGGGCCACCCCTACACGTCGCCGTCCGCGTGGCGCAACCCTGCGGGGGAAATTAGGGTCCGGCGACGAAAGGTCGACCCGTGGCGTCGCATGCGGCCTGCGCCCCGAGCTCCGCCAGCCGCTCGCGTGCCGCGGAGGGCAGGGGCGGCGGGGGGCTCTCTTGCGCGGCCTCGAGGAGAAGCCGGTCGCTCGCCGCCTCGATCCGGCCCTCGAGGTCGGCGATGAAGTCCATCCGCTCGAGGCCCGGCGGGATCGGCGGCAGGAACTCGATCACCGCCGTGCCGGGGAAGCGCCACGGGCTGCGGCGGGGCCAGAACAGTCCGGTGTTCAGCGCCACGGGAAGGCACTCGACGCCGCAGCTTTCGTAGAGATGCGCGATGCCGATCTTGTATTGCGGCGGCGCGCCCGGAGACCGCCTCGTGCCCTCGGGGAATATGATGACCTGGCGGCCCGATCGTGCCGCGTCGCGTGCCACGCGCGTCATCTCCTTGAGCGCCGCCGAGCGCTTGCCGCGCCGCACGGCGATCATCCGCATCCTCGCCGACCACCACCCGAAGAGCGGGATCAGGTTCAGCTCGTGCTTCAGGATGAAGGCCGGGTCTTCGAAGAAGGCGATCAGCGCGAAGGTCTCGAACACCGACTGGTGCTTGGCGGCGACGAGTGCCGGGCCGCTCCGCCGCCGCGATTCGCCGCGAACCTCGAGCTTCACGCCCCCCACGACGCGCAGGAGCCACACGCAGCTCTTCGCCCAGTTCGTCACGATCTTCATGCCGACCCGCCGGGGCAGGAGGAGCGCCGGCATGAAGACGATCATCTGCACGAGAACGTTGAGGTAGAAGAGCAGGTTGAAGAGTATCGAACGCACGATGACGACCGCTCCGGGCCGCCGTGCCGTGGCTGGCGCTGGCACGATCAGCGGTCTCCGATCGGCGGGGCTTCGGCGGCCGTCGCGGGCCGCCCGAACCTCAGCTTCGTCACGGCCAGGAGGTACTTCGCGTACTCGGAGACGAGGAGCCGTGTTGCCTTCGGGTCCCTCCACCACCGGCTCAGTTGCAGATGGTCGGTGACCACGGGGTAGGGGATGAGCCAGACGTCCGGCAACTCCCGGCGGATCTCCGTCAGGCTCCGCGGCAGGTGATAGGCGCTCGTGACCACGATGAGCGAGCGGTAGCCCCTGTCACGGGTCCAGTTCCGCGTCTCCTCGGCGTTGCCTGCCGTGTTGAGCGCGCTGTAGCCGAGGTCGACGCAGCAGCCGAAGAGTTGGTCGCGGTGCGGCTCCACCCGCTTCAGTTCGTCCTGGGTCGTGTCGGGATTGACGCCGCTGATGAGCAGCCGCGTCGCGCGGCCCTCGTCGAGGAGCCGCAAGGCGTCACTTATCCGCGCCGCGCCGCCGGTCAGCGCGACGATCGCGTCCGCCCGCTCCGGCAGGGCCGGCTTCTGGAGATCGGTGACGGTGCTCACGAAGCTCGCGAATCCCATCACCAGGATGCACACGCCCCCGGCGAGGGCGAGCAGCAGCCACCGCATCACGCCTCCCTTCCGGCTGGTGCTGGACCTTCGAGCGGCAGGGCCGGCATTCCTGCCGCCCGCACGGGTCCACTCGCGATCGATATCGGCCATGTCGTCCTATGATACTAATTAATGCGGCAGCGGCACGGCAAGAACCGGATATCTAGGGTCATCGCGCGGCGTCGCCATTCCCTGGACATCAGTCGAAGACCTTGAGGAAGCCGAAGACCGCAAGTCTCGACGTCAGCGAGGTGAGAACGGCGACGAGCACCACGGTCGCGCCGATCGCCAGCACGGCGTCCCAGCCGAACGCGAAGGTGCCGAACATCGCGTCGAGCTGGCTCCCGGCCGCGGTCGAGCGGAACGTGGATCCCCACCATCGCAGGAGCCCGAAGCATGCGAGCGCGGCAAGGCCACCGCTCAGCCCGCCCTTCAGGCCGAGGCGCAGGAAGTGGCGCTCGAACTGGCGCGCGATGAAGCGCTCCTTCGCGCCGACGAGGTGGAGCACCTCGACGATGCCTCGATTCGTCGCCATGGCGCCTCGCGTCGCGAAGACGACCGAAAGGACGGTCGCCGTCAGCACGAGGGCCAGCACCACGAGGCCGGCGACGACCACCGCCCCCGCCATGGACGCCAGCCGGGCCTGCCAGAGATCGTGATCGTCGACGGAGGCGGAGGGCGCGGCCGTGGCGAGCTCTCGGCGGAGCGCCGGGATGTCGGGTGGTGCGCTGCGGTCGATCGTCGCGACGACGAGACGCGGGACGGGCAGCTCCTCGATGTCGAGGCCGCCGCCGAGCCACGGCTCGAGCAGGCGCGAGATCTCCTGGTCGCTCAACGCCCGCGCCGAGGTGACGCCGGCGGTGTCCTGGACGATCTCCAGTGCCGCGGCGACCTCTTCCGCCGTGCGCTCGCTCGGCCGCACCTGGACGGTGATCTCGCTGGCGATGTCGGAGCTCCACTCCGATGCGGCCCCCGCGATCATGACCACCGCGCCGACGGTCATGCAGGAAAGGAAAGTCATGATGGCGAGCACGGCGAAGAGCGCCCTGCTCGCCACGTTCCCGGCAGGCACGATCGGCCCCGTCGGCCGGAGAGCGGCTTCGGCGGCCTCCAGATCCTCGTCCCGTTCGGCTCCCAACGAAAGCGCCATCGGCTTCGGCCACCCGCTCAGTCGTAGATGTGCATGCGGCCCTCGTTCAGGACGAGGCGCCGTGCATCGTACTGGTCCATCAGGGCGATATCGTGAGTGGCCACCAGGACGGTGGTGCCGAGACGGTGCAGCTCCTGGAAGAGCCGCAGGAGGCGGCGTGCGAGCGTGGGGTCGACATTGCCCGTCGGCTCGTCGGCGAGCAGGAGCTCGGGCTGCCCGATGACCGCCCGCGCGATCGCCGCGCGCTGCTTCTCGCCGCCGGACAGGACCGGCGGATGCACGTGGAGCCGGTCGCCGAGCCCCACCCAGCCCAGAAGCTCCACCACGTCGGTGCGATAGTCGGCCTCGGCCTTCCCCATCACGCGCAGCGGCAGTGCGACGTTCTCGTAGGTCGTCAGGTGGTCGAGCAGGCGGAAGTCCTGGAAGACGACGCCGATGCGCCGGCGGAGCGTCGGCAACGTGCCGCGTGAGAGCGTCGTCACGTCGTGGCCGAACACCGTCATCAGCCCCCGCGTCGGCTTGAGCGACAGGAAGAGGAGCCGCATGAGCGACGTCTTGCCGGCGCCCGAAGGGCCGGTCAGGAACTGGAACGTGCCGCGGTCGATGCGGAAGGAGAGGTCGCGCAGCACCTCCGGGCCCATTCCGTATCGCAACCCGACATTCTCGAGACGGATCAAGCCATCTCCTCCGAAGCTGGACATACTGCTCATTCGCGGGCGGGCCGCCCGTGACGAGGAAGCCTCCGGGCGGCGGCGCGGTGCCGCTTCGAGGCCCGACAGGCGGCGCCGCAGGACGCTTCCCGGCCGGACGCGTGAACCCTAGCCCGCCGGCCTTAACGCCGCATTAATCATAATCGGGCCTGCTGTTGGAACCGGTAACCTCTCGCCGACCGAGCCCATGAAGATTACCTGTCCCAGCTGCGAGACCTCCTACGAGATCGCCGACGAGGCCATGCCGGCCGGCGGCCGCAAGGTGCGTTGCGCGCGCTGCGGGCACCGATGGCACGCGGGCGCCCCCGAGGAGGTGGTCGAGCGCGCGGAACCCGCAGGAGAGACGCCCGCTGCCGAGGGGCCGAAGGCCCAGCCGATCGTGTTGCGCGAGGGGGATCTCGTCGCGGCGGAAATGGTCGAGGACGACGATCTCCCGCAGGGCGCGGATGCAGCGATCGCCGAGAGAAGCCCGAACGACGAGGTCGCCGCCGCCCGTGCCGCGGCCCATGTGAGGGTTCGCCGACAGAAGGCGGGCAATGCGGGCGTGAGGGTCCTTTACGGCTTCATCATCGGCGCCACTCTGGCCATGACGGTGCTCGCTGTGCAATATCGCGAAGACGTGGTGCGCGCGGTGCCGCAGACGGCGAGGGTCTACGGGGCGGTCGGTCTGCCCGTCAACCTTCGTGGCCTGCGCTTCGAAGCGCTCGCGCCTCAGCGAATCGTCGAAGATGGAGTCCCGACCCTCGTCGTGGAAGGAAAGATACTGAACATTCGCGGCTCGGCCACGGAAGTGCCGGCGCTGCATTTCGTGCTGCGCAGCCCCTCGGGCGACGAGCTCTACAACTGGACGATCGAGCCCGTGCAGCGCACGCTCGAGCGCGGTGGAGAGCTGCCCTTCCGCACGCGGTTGGCCTCGCCTCCCGCAAGCGCGGAGACGGTCGAGCTGCGCTTCGTCGACCGCGCGTTGAAGCAGGTGGGCATGCGGCCGTGAGCGTCGTCGAAAGGCGGGGCCACCGGATTCGCGTGCTGTACTCCTGCGAGGACATCGCCGCGCGCAACGCCGCCATCGCAAGGGAGATCGCCGGCCTCGATCTCTCCAATCTCCTCATCGTCGCGATCCTCAAGGGGAGCTTCGTCTTCGCCTCCGACCTTCTGCGCGCGCTCTACGAGGCGGGCGTGTCGCCGGAGGTGGATTTCATGAGCCTGTCGAGCTATGGAGCGGGCACGACCTCGAGAGGGCAGGTGACGATCCTGCGCGATGTCGAGATGGACATGCACGGGCGCTCCGTCATCCTGGTGGACGACATTCTGGAGTCGGGGCGCACGCTTGCCTTCGCGAAGGACCTGATGGTCGCGCGGGGGGCCAGAAGCGTTCATTCCTGCGTGCTGCTCGACAAGCCGGGCCATCGCAGCGCCGATATCGAGGCCGACTTCGTCGGATTCGAGTGTCCGGACCTCTTCGTCGTGGGCTACGGGATGGACGTCGCCCACGCCTTCCGCGAGTTGCCGTTCGTCGGCATCGTGGAGGAAAGGTCCGACAGGAAGTAGGAATTGGGCGCGATGGCTGCGCTGCTTGTGGTCGAGGACGACGATTCCGTCCGCGCCTTCGTGCGCCGGGCGCTGGAACGTGCCGGGCATACGGTCCACGAGGCCGAGGACGGCGCGGAAGCGCTGGAGATGCTGAGGGGCGAGGCGGGGGAGGTCGACCTCGTCCTGTCCGACATCCAGATGCCCGTGATGGACGGCATCGCGCTCGCGCTCAACCTGGCGCGGGAGCGTCCGGACTTGCCGATCATGCTGATGACGGGCTACGCGCACCAGCGCGAGCGCGCGCACGGCCTCGAGGAGATCGTGCTCGACGTGGTCGAGAAGCCGTTCACGCTCGCCGAGATCACCGCGCGGGTGAACGCCGCCCTGGAGCAGCTGGCCGCCAGGGGCTGAGAGCCTTCATCCGCCGGTCCCGCCCCCCGGCGGCTGCCAACGGGGGCGCGGGCGACCCTGCGGAACCCCGTCGCATGCGGCACGTTCCTGCGGCCGACATGCGATGGAGCGACCCATGAGCAAGACCGGATTGCGCGGGCTCGTCGAAGGCCTCTTCGGCAAGGAGAGCGGCCGCAAGACGGAGACGCAGGACAGCCTCGAACGCGCGGCCGGCGTGACGCCGACGGAGCATCGCCCGCCGGGCGAGGACGCGCTGGACCATGGCGAGGTCCAGAAGCCCGGACGTCGAGAACCCGGCACCTGACGGAGGCTCCCGGCTCGGGCGGTGCTGCTCTTCGCGGCGCCGCTCCCGGACTGCCCGCCGCGCGGGCCTACTGGATCGTCCGGTGGCGACCGACCGGAATCGACCCGTTGCCGCGCTCGGGGGCCGCGTCGGGGCGCGAGGGCGCGACGGCGTCCGGAGCCTCGGCCGTCTCGTCCCGGCGACGCCAGAGCGACACGCACGGAATCTTGGAGCGGTCGCACCTGTCGGCATATTGCCGCGCGATGTCCTGAACCTCCTTCAGGAGGCCCTCCTGCAGGGTGATCGGCTCGAGACCGAGATGCAGGAAGCGGTCGTTGGCGACGTGGAGGTCGTTCTCCTCCGCCTCGTTGCGCGGGTTGCGGACATGCTCGACCGGCGTGCCCGTCAGCTTCGAGACCATGGCCGCGAGGTCCCGCAGCTTGTGGGTCTCGGTCATCTGGTTGAGGATGTTGACGCGCTCGCCCCGCTGCGGCGGGTTGTTCAGCGCGAGTTCGATGCAGCGGCACGTGTCCTTGATGTGGATGAAGGCGCGCGTCTGCCCGCCGGTGCCGTGCACGGTCAGCGGATAGCCGATGGCGGCCTGCATCAGGAAGCGGTTCAGCACCGTGCCGTAGTCGCCGTCATAGTCGAAGCGGTTGATGAGCCGCTCGTCGAGCTCCGTCTCTTCGGTCTGCGTGCCCCACACGATCCCCTGGTGGAGGTCGGTGATCTTCACGCCGTCGTTCTTGTTGTAGTAGTAGAAGAACAGCTGATCCTGGGTCTTCGTCATGTGGTAGATCGACCCGGGATTTGCGGGATAGAGGATCTCCTGCTCGACGTAGTGGCCCTTCTCCCCCTCGACCTTCACCTTCAGATAGCCTTCGGGGATCTGCATCCCCGCAGTGCCATAGCCGTAGACGCCCATCGTGCCGAGATGGACGAGGTGGACGTCGAGACCGGACTCCACGATCGCGGCCAGCACGTTGTTCGTGGCGTTGAGGTTGTTGGAGACGGTGTAGCGCTTGTGCCAGGACGACTTCATCGAGTACGGCGCCGCGCGCTGCTCGGCGAAGTGGATGATCGCGTCGGGCTTCTCGTCGCGGATGAGCGAGAGGAGCCGGTGGTAGTGCTGGTCGACGGAGAAGTTCACGAAGCGGATCTCCCGGCCCGTGAGCTCCCGCCAGGCCCGGAGCCGCTCGGAGATCGGCCTGATCGGCGTCAGCGACTCCACCTCGAGCTCGACGTCGATCTTGCGTCGCGACAGGTTGTCGACGATGACCACGTCATGACCGCGCCGTGACAGGTGCAGCGACGTCGGCCACCCGCAGAAGCCGTCTCCGCCCAGTACGATGACCTTCATAACTCATCCAGTTCAGCGAACTGCCGCCGGGACGAGCCGGCGAACGCAGGCCGGTGATTTACACCCGTCATCTGTGGATCACAAGGTGAGGCGGCAGGAACCCACCCCTCTGTCGTGCGGCGATCAGACTGAACGCTCCCGCTCAGCTCTCCCGAAGCGAGCGCCGGAAGGTCTTCCTGATCGGGTCCGTCAGGTAGGTGAGGAAGGTGCGCTCTTCCGTCGTGATGAAGACCTCGACCGGCTGCCCGGGCCCGATCGCGGCGGGATCGAAACCCTCGATCGGATCCACGGTGATCGCCAGGCGCACGAGATAGTAGGCCTCGCCCGTCTTGTCGTTCACGAACCGGTCGGCCGAGACGCGGTCGACCTCGCCCGGCACCGGCGGCACCTCGCGCTGGTCGAGCGCGGAGAAGGCGAGCCGCGCCTGCTGGCCCAGGCGCACCTCGTCGATGTCCTGCGGGCGCACATGGGCCTCGATGACGAGGCCGGAGCTCTCCGGCACGATCTCCATCAGGGGCTCGCCCGGCGAGATGACGGCTCCCGGGTTGTACTTCGTGAGCTGCATCACCGTGCCCGGCACGGGGGTGCGCACGACGAGACGGTCGAGTACGTCCTGCGCGGCGCGCAGCTGCTCGGTGAAGTCGGAGCGCTTCAGGCGCACGTCGCTCAGCCGGCTCACGGCCTCCTCCAGGCGGGCGATCCTGAGGCGCTGGATCTGCTGCTCCGCCTCCGTGATCGTCTGGCGGGCCTTGGCGATGGCGGCCGTCAGCTGTCCCTGGCGGCCGATCAGGTCGGCTTCCGCCCGGCGCAGCTCGAGCGCGCGCGTCTTGCGTGCGAGCCCCTTCTGCAGAAGGCTCTCGGTGTCGGCCTTTTCCTCCTGAATGAGCTCGAGCTGGATCTCGATCGCCTGCTTCTGGGCCTCGAGTCCGGTGATTTCCTCGTTGAGAGCGGCCATCTGCTGTCCGAGGATTCCGAGCTCCGCCTGGTGCTTCTCGAACCGCGCCTCGAACTCGGCACGCTGGTCGGCGACCACGCGAACGACCTCCGGCGTGTCCTTGGCGAGCAGGGCCTCGGGGAACGCGATCTCGTGGTCCCCGTCACGTTCCGCGACGGCGCGGGCCTCGAGGGCGTCGAGCACGTCGAGCTGGGCTTGGATGCGGTTGCGCCGCGCCTCGGGCTGCGTGGGGTCGAGCACGATCAGCGGCTGCCCGCCTTCGACGCGCTCTCCCTCCTTCACGAGGATCTCGCGGACGATGCCGCCCTCCAGGTGCTGGACGAGCTTGTTGCGCCCGAGCGTGACGACCGTGCCGGGCGCGACGACCGCGCCGGCCAGCGGGGCGACCGCGGCCCACGTGCCGAAGCCTCCGAAACCCAGAGCGAGGATCAGGATCCCGATGACGACGGGGCGCCCGATCCCGGTTGCGACGTTCTTGTGCCACTCGGCCATGACCGCCTCCTCAGTTCGCCCTGGCGGCCGGAGCGTTCGCCGGCCGCGGGGCCACCTGTCCCGCGGCGGCGGCGCCCTGGGCCCGCATCTGCCGCTGAAGCACCTCGTCCCTGGGCCCGTAATCCTCGATCCTGCCGTCGCGCAGCACCATGACCTTGGTGAGCGCGGGCACGATGCTCGTGCGCTGCGTGATGACGACGCAGGTGATGCCCGCCGCGTGGGCGTCCTTCAGCGCCTGGATGAGCGCCTGCTCGCCGTCATTGTCGAGAGAGGCGTTCGGCTCGTCCAGGACGACGAGGCGCGGCTGGCCGTAGAAGGCGCGCGCGAGGGCGATGCGCTGGCGCTGGCCGCCGGAGAGGGAGTGGCCGCCTGGACCGAGCAGCGTGTCGTAGCCCTTGGGCAGGCGCTGGATCAGTTCATGGCAATTGGCGAGCTTCGCCGCCTCGACGACCTTTGCGGCGTTGGGCTCGGGGCTCATCCGCGCGATGTTCTGGCCGACGGTCGCCGGGAAGAGCTCGACGTCCTGGGGAACGTAGCCGATGAAGGGGCCGAGCGCGGAGCTCGCCCACTGGTTCAGGTCGTCGCCGCCGATCCTGACCACGCCTTGCGTCGGGCGGATGGCCCCGACGAGGAGCCGCGCCAGCGTGGACTTGCCGGCGCCGCTCGGGCCGATGATCCCGACGACCTCCCCCGGCTCGATGAGGAAATTGAGGCCCTTGAGGATCGGGTCGCCGCCGGGGGCTGCGAAATAGACGAGCTTCTCGCCCTGCAGCGACGGCTTCGGCGCGGGCAGCGACATGCGCTCGTGCTCGATCCCGGCAGCGGCGAGCAACTCCTTCAGGCGCGCCCAGGACTGCGAGGCGGAGACGAAGCTGCGCCAGCCGCCGATCGCCTGGTCGATCGGTGCGAGCGCCCGCGACGAGATGATGGACGCAGCGAAGATGATGCCGCCGCTCAGCGTGTTGTGGGTCAGGACGAGATAGGCGCCGTAGCCGAGAATCGCGATCTGGAGGAGAAGCCGCAGAAAGCGCGTGAGGCCCGAGAGCACCGCGTTCGTCCGGCCCGCCCTGTCGGCTTCGACCATCCCCTTGGCATTGTCCTCGCCCCATGACGTCACGCAGTTCGACGACATGCCCATCGCCCGCACGAGCTCGGCGTTGCGCGCATGCGCCTGCGCCTTCTGCAGCGCGGCGATGGTGTGCTGGCCGGCCTGAGCCAGCGGTCTCGCGGTGAGGCGCTGGTTCAGGAGCGATACGAGGAGCAGCAGGATCGCGGCCGCGAGTGTGATCCACCCGAGGTCGGGGTGGATGATGAAGATGAGGGCGAGGTAGAGCGGCGCGACCGGCGCGTCGAAGAAGGCTCCGACCAGCGGCGACGATATGAACTGCCGGACCTGCTGGAGGTCGCGCAGCCCCTGCACGTCCGGCCCCCGCGTCTGCGCCAGCATCAGCGAGGATTCGTGGAGGCGCGAGCCGAGCGAGGTCTCGAGGCGCGCGCCGGTGCGCTGCAGGACGAACTGGCGCAGCGATTCCAGCATGCCCGCGATGACGAGGGCGCCGACCGCCACGATGGTCAGCGCGAGCAGCGTCTCTTCGCTCCGCGACGACAGGACCCGGTCGTAGACCGACGTCATGTAGAGGGGAACGGTGAGCATCAGCAGGTTGAGGGCGAGCGAGAAGGCCCCCACCGCCACCAGCGCGCGGCGGCAACTCGCGACGGCCGCTACGAAATCTCTGTCGACCCCCAGACGCTCCGCCACGCGCGGCCTCCTCAACGACGCTTCGACCGCTGCCCCGTGCGATCCGCGTCCAGATCTAAGCTTGAGGATTGCCGCAATTGTGGCGAGGTGTCGAGTCTCCGATACTCGCCCGCCTTGCCGACGACCGCTTCTGACAGGTCTTGACCGGATGACGACTGCCGGCAAAGGCAGCAACGCACCTGCCCGGGCGGAGACGGGCGCGCGGATCTCAGCCGGCGGCGGCGCGCCGCGGCTCCTCGCGCTGCCGCGGGTCGCAGGCGATCCAGAGGTCGAGGAAGCTCCCGAGCCAGCGCAGGATCGCCGGGTCGTAGATGCCGCGACCCTCGAAGTGCGCCCTGCGGCCCTGTGCGCCGGGAAGCTCCATGCGCTTCGCCCCCCGCGTGGTCCAGCGATGGAGCATGGCCAGCGTCAGCTCGGCATGGAACTGCACGCCGAAGGCTGCGGGCCCGACGCGAACGGCCTGGTTCTCGAACAGGTCACCCTTCGCCAGAAGCTCCACGCCGCTCGGCAGGTCCATTCCCTCGCGATGCCACTGATAGACCGTTTCCGGCCACTCCATGAGCGCCCGTCCCGCCGGAGTCGGCCGCAGCGGGTAGTAGCCCACCTCCGCGCAGCCGTCGGGGTGGGGCCTGATCTCGCCGCCGAGGTGCTTGATCAGCATCTGGGCGCCGAGGCACACGCCGAGAAACGGCGCCTCCTCTCTCAACGTCACGCCGATCCAGTCGATTTCGCGCCGCACGAACTCGTCGGTGTCGTTCGCGCTCATCGGTCCGCCGAAGATCACCGCGCCCGCGTGCTCCGCCATCGTGTCGGGCAAGGGATCGCCGAGCACGGGGCGCCTGATGTCCAGGGTGAAGCCGCGCCGCGAGAGAAGCTGGCCGATGCGTCCGGGCGACGAGGTGGGCTGATGGAGAACGATCAGAATCTGGTCGGTCATCTGGGCTCGGTCGGCGGGCGATGCTGGCGGCGGACTGTACGGCTCACCTCGCGCTGTTCGCAGCGAGATGGTTCTGCGGAAGGTGCGGCCGCGACGGCCGGCGACGGCGCACGCGACACGACGTGCGGAATCATAGGGTCGCGCTCGCTGCCATGCAACATGGATGCACGGATCGTGAGCTGCCTATTCGTCGGTCACCTGCTTTCGCAGCAGCATTCTATCCCGTGCCGAGACGCCGAGCAGCTCCGCGACGCGCCACACGAGATTGTCCTCGAACTCGTGCACCTGCCCGTCGGCATAGACGAGGCGCCAGAGCATCTCGACGATCTCGACCCGCTGCTCCTCGTCTAGGCTGCGCTTCAGGACGCTGGTGAAGGTGTAGAGGTCCACCGCCTCGAGATCCCGGCGACGCGCCTCCTTGATGAGCGCCTCCGTCTCCTCGTCGTCGAGGTGGTACTGCTCCGAGAGAACGGCACGCAACTTTCGACGCTCTTCCTCGTCCACCTCGCCGTCGATCGCGATGGCGTGAACGGCAAGGGCGGCGGCGGCGATCCGGGGATCGTCCTCCGCGAAGCTCTCCTCCGCCGGGGAGCCGCCGAGTTGGCGGAACATCTTCTGGATGGCGCCGAACATGGGGCCGGTTCCTACTGTTTTGAGGGTTGGTCTAGAGTGTGGATAGCGCGTGCCCCGGCGGCAAGGACCACACTTGCAACACATTGCCAGAAAACCCACATTGGCGGCCGGCGTGGTGCATTCGACGTCGCGCCGTTGCGCCGGCGCAATCGGCGACGGACGCGGTGGGATCGCCCAACGGGCCGTCGTGGTATATGCTTCCGCCCGCGACGCAACGATGGACCGGTTAGGCCAGGGAACAGCATGAGGCTCACCAAGCAGACCGGCTACGCGCTCCGTATCCTCATTCACTGCGGCCAGGCGCAGGGGAAGCTCGTGAAGGTGCCGGAGATCGCGCGAGCCTATCAGATCACCGAACACAACCTGTTCAAGATCATCCCGCTTCTCGTGCAGCGCGGGGTGCTGGAGACGGTGCGCGGTCGCGGTGGCGGCATCCGGCTCGCGCGGCCTGCGAAGGACATCCGCCTGGGCGAGGTCGTGAAGGCGACGGAGGAGACGCGCATCGAGGCGGACTGCCTCGGCGGCGACATCGGCGCCTGCCCGATCCGGCCGATCGCTCCGATCAACCGCATCCTCGACGAGGCGATCAGCGCCTTCATCGACGTTCTCGAGCAGTACACGCTGGAGGATCTGGTGACGGCACGCCCGAAGCCGCGGGCCGAGGCGATCGCCGCGCTCAGCGGCAAGGCGCCGACGATCCAGTAGGACCCGAGGGAAAGGGCCCGCGGCCCCACTGTCTCTCAGGGTGTGGCGGCGCGTTCCGGCAACACGAACGGCCGGCCGTTCGCGCCGTGGGCGAAGGCGAGTCGCACCCCGAACACGTCCTCGACGAGCCGTTGCGAGAGGACCTCGCCGGGTCTCCCGTCGGCCTTGAGCCCTCCCTCGCCGAGGACCAGCAGGCGGTCGGCGTAGAGGCTCGCGAGGTTGAGGTCGTGCAGGATGGCGACCGCCCCGCCGTCGCGGTGGGCATGGTTGCGAGCCTCGTCGAGGATCGCGAACTGGTGCCTGAGATCGAGGCTCGCGGTCGGCTCGTCGAGCATCAGCCAGGTCGGGCCCCGCCCGCGCCCTCTCGCCGGGAGCTGGCACAGCACCCTCGCGAACTGCACACGTTGTTGCTCCCCGCCCGAAAGCTGCTGGTAGAACCGGTGCGCGTAGTCCGCCAGGCCGGCGCGTGCGAGCGCGTCCTCTACCCGGCGGCGCCGGTCGGGCGCGGCGAGGCCCCGGCCGGCCGAGATCAGGCCCAGGCCGACGACCTCGAAGACGGTGAAGGGGAAGGCGAGCGTCGTGGCCTGGGGCAGGACCGCGCGCGCCGTGGCGAGCTCGGCCGGCGTCCAATCCGCGAGCCTGCGGCCGGCGAGCGCCACGTTTCCCCGATGTGGCACGAGCTCTCCGCTCATCACCCGCATGAGGGTCGACTTGCCCGCCCCGTTCGGCCCGACGACGACCGTCAGCTCGCCTGCCTCGAGCGTGAGGCGATCGACGCGCAGCACGCTCCTGCCGCCGAGACGCACGTCGATATCGGCGAATTCGATGCTCACAGGTCCACCAGCATGCGGCGTTTCAGGAGAAGCCACAGGAAGAGCGGCGCCCCGAAGAGCGCGGTGAGGATGCCGATCGGCAGCTCCGCCGGCGCCACGACGGTGCGGGCGACGGCGTCGGCGGCGAGGAGCAGGACCGCGCCCAGGAGTGCGCTCGCGGGCAGGAGGCCGCGATGTCGCGGTCCGATGGCGAGGCGCAGGACGTGCGGCACGACGATCCCGACGAAGGCGATGGGGCCGGCCGCCGCGACGGCGGCCCCGACGTACGCGGCGACGGCGGCGATGGCGACGCGCTTCAGGGTCTCGACGCCGATGCCGAGATGCCGGGCCGTCGCCTCGCCGAGGAGCAGCCCGTCGAGCCCGTCCGCCAGCAACGGGACGGCGATCATCGGCACGAGCAGGAACGGCGCGATCGCCGCGGCCTTCTCCCAGTTCGCGCCGCCGAGGCTGCCGAGGCTCCAGAAGGTGATGTCCCTGAGCTGCCGGTCGTCCGCCATGTAGATCAGGAGGCCGGTCATCGCGGCGACGAGGGCGGCGAGCGCGATGCCCGCGAGGAGCATCGTCGCGATGGAGGTTCGCCCCTCGCGGGTCGCGATGCGGTAGAGGACGAGCGTCGCGGCCAGTCCGCCGATCGCCGCGCTGATCGGCAGCCCGTAGATCGCGAGCGCATGCGGCAGGAGCGCGGCAAGCGGCGCGCCGATGACGAGGTAGGTCACGGCGCCGAGGCTCGCGCCGGCGGAGATGCCGACGAGGCCCGGATCGGCGAGCGGGTTGCGGAAGAGGCCCTGCATCACCGCGCCCGAGACGGCGAGCGCCGCGCCGACCATCGCTCCCACGAGCACCCTGGGCATGCGGATCTGCCAGAGGATGACGTCGGGCACGCCCCCCGGTGCCGGAGCCCGCCACGAGGCCGGACAGCACCTGGCCCGGCACGAAGCCCGTGGGCCCGACGGACAGGCACAGGAAGGCCGTCACGACGAGCAGCGCCGCGAGCCCGGCCGTGACCCCCAGGGTGCGCCCGGCCCGGTCGCCCGTCCGTCCGGCACCCGTTTCGGCGAGGGCCGTCATCCCCCGTTGCCGCCCGCGGCGGTCCACGGCCGCTCGGGGAGGTCCGGCAGGCCGAGGTCCGGATAGATGGCGTGCGCGAGGTCGCGCACCGCGTGGGCGGTGCGCGGGCCGAAGCCGAGGAGGTAGAGACCGTCCATCGTCACGAGGCGCCGCGCGCGGCCGGCCGGCGTGTCGGCGAGGGCGGGAAGGCTCAGGACCTCCTCGTTCGCCGGCATGTGAGGGCCGCCCGCCATCATCACGATCACGTCCGGCGCCGCGGCGAGAACCGCCTCGTCGTTGATCTGCTTGTAGCCTTCGAAGCCGCCGACGGCGTTCTCCGCACCGGCCAGCTCGATCATCGAGGCGGCGGCCGTGTTCGCACCCGAGGCCATGATCCGCCCGCCGGCCGCGCTCAGCACGAAGAGCACGCGCGCCCGCGGTTCGATCGCCCCCGTCGCGCCGAGTATCGTCTCCAGGTCCGCCTCGACCGTCTCGCGCAAGCCCGTTCCCGCCGCCTCGTCGCCGACCGCGCGGGCGACGAACAAGATCTTGTCGCCGAGCCCCTCCGCCGATGGCTCGTCGGGCGCCCGCCTGAAGGCGATCGACGCCTGCTCCAGCAGGGCCACGGCCTCTTGCGGCCCCGCATCGGCCTCCGCGAGGATCAGCGTCGGGCCGACGGAGAGCACGCCCTCCGCCGAGAGCGCCCTGAGGTAGCCGACATCGGGATGGGTCTCCGTGACGGCGGGCGGATACTGGCTCGTCGTGTCGACGGCCACGATCTCCCCCTCTCGACCGAGCGCGTAGAGGATCTCCGTGATCGAGCCGCCGAGGGAGACGATCCGTTCGGCCGCGGCCGCCCGGTCCGCGCCTGAAGTGAGCGTCGCCGCCAGGAGGATCCCGGCGAGGGCGGCGCGCCGCGCCTTGTGCTTCGGTCTCATCGGGCCACTCACTTGTTGAGGATCAGCTTGCCCTGCCGGGTCAGGCGCAGGACGTATTGCTCGTCGTTGTGGACGATCACGACCTGCCGGCAGCCACCGAGGAGGTCGTCCGAGCGCACGACCCGCGGTTCGCCCGTCCGTCCCTCGCCCGTCGCCTGTTCGGCATCTCCGGCCGCGTCCCTCGGCTTTCTCGGCAGCAATCTCGCACCCCCCGGATGGCGTGGCCAAAAAACTCGCGTCACATAACTTGACTGTAATAGTCATATTATCATAGATGGCAAGCCATGGGTTTGACGGGGGCCGCAGCGGCTCGCCGCGCAAACGAGAGCAAGCCAAAGGCATCGCCCGAGTAGCTAGCCGATCGGGGCTTCAGCTGTCTCTTTGGGGGGTGTCATGGCGCGCGTCGTCTTGCGCGGGGTATTGGTTGCGTCTGTCGCGGGCCTGGCTGTGCCGGCCCAGTCACAGGAAGAGGGCGTCGCGGATGTCGTGCATCTCGACGAGATCACGGTGATCGAAGCGCGGACCGAGCAGCGCTGGTCGGAGGCGCTGGCCGGCGTGTCGGTCGTCTCGAGCGAGGAGCTGAGGCTCCTGCAGCCGACGGATTCCGCCGATCTCTTCTTCGGCGTTCCCGGCGTCGCGGCCTCGCAGGACGCCAACCGCACCGCCTCGAGCATCAACATCCGCGGCCTGCAGGATTTCGGCCGCGTCGCCGTGATCCTCGACGGCGCGCGCAACAACTTCCAGCGCAACGACCACGGCAACCAGAGCCCGGTCTGGGTCGAGCCGGAGATGCTGCAGGAGGTGACCGTCGTGCGCGGTCCCGTCTCCAACATCTACGGCTCGGGCGCGATCGGCGGCGTCGTGGCCTTCGAGACGAAGGATGCCGCAGACTTCCTGAAGGAGGGCGAGCGGGCGGCGGCCTCGCTCAAGGCGCGCTACGAGACGAACGGCGAGGGCATCGTCCTCAGCGGCGTCGCGGCCGCCCGGCTGACCGACAAGGTCGACGTCATCGGCAACATCGTCTGGCGCGACTTCGGCGACTACACCGACGGGCGCGGCGACACGGTCGACAACTCCTCGTTCGACGTGCTGGCCGGCCTGGCGAAGGTCAGTTTCCGTCCCGCCGACTTCCACGAGATCGAGCTCGGCTGGGTCGGCAACTCCGAGGACTGGGAGGAGCCCGGCTCGGGGCAGTACCGGACGGACTTCACGCAGAACACCTATACCGCGCAGTGGGTCTTCGACGATCCCGCGCTTCCCCTCGTCGACCTTCACGTCTCGGGCTTCGTCAACCAGACGGAGATCTCCCAGTCGAGCGGCGTCGACGCCTTGGGCTACGACCAGGCGACGGGATTGCCCGTGCTCATCCCGGCCGGCAACCGCCGCGGGTTCGAGCTCGTCACCACCGGCTTCGACGTCTACAACGCCTCGCGCTTCTCCACCGGGACCCTCGACCACGCGGTCACGGTCGGCGGCGACTGGTTCCGCGACGACGTCGACACGTTCGACGATCTCGGCGGCGGCGACCTCTACAATCCGGGTGGGGAACGCACCGCCTATGGCGCCTATGTTCAGGACCGGATCGAGTACGCCGACTGGCTCCAGCTCATCGCGGCGGTCCGCTACGACGGCTTCTCGCTCGAAGGCGACAATGTCGACACCGACGGCGACCGCTTCTCGCCGCGCCTGACGGTCGGCGTGAAGCCGTTCGAGGGCACGGCGCTGCGGGGGCTCCAGCCCTATGTCACCTATGCGGAGGGCTATCGCGCCCCGACCGTCAACGAGACGCTGATCGAGGGGCTCCATCCCTCCGGCGTCGTCTTCCCCTTCCTGCCCAATCCCGGCCTCAGGCCGGAGACGTCGAAGATGTTCGAGGCGGGCGTGAACTTCGAGCGCGACGACGTCTTCGTGCCGGGCGACGGCGTCAGGGCGAAGCTGTCGTGGTTCAACAACGACGTCGACGACTATATCGACCTGGAGGAGCTGCCGCCGGCGGCCTTCGGCGGCGACCCGGACTGCCCCTACCTCGTCGGCCTGCCGCCGATCTGGGTGCCGGGCGGCTACTACGTGCCGGCCTGCTACCGCTACACCAACGTGTCGGAGGCGCGGATCCGCGGCGTGGAGCTCGAGCTCGCCTACGACGCGGGCTGGGTGTTCGGGGCCGGAAGCCTGGCGGTGCTCCACGGCGAGAACAGCACGGACGGCTCGGACCTCATCTCGGTCCCGCCGACCGTCGCGACGGGCCGGCTCGGTTTCCGGGCGCTCGACCGGCGCCTCACCTTCGGCGGCGAGGTCGAGCACGTGGCGGACGCGGAGCGCAACGGCACCAGCGTCGACGCCCACACTCTCGTCAACCTCTTCGCCTCCTATGAGCCGAACGACCGGTTGCGCTTCGACGTCCGCTTGAACAATCTCTTCGGCGAAGCCTACGTCAACTACTTCAACGCCGTCGCCGGAGGTGGCGCGGGCGTTCAGGAGGAAGGCTTCAACGCGAAGCTCGCCATCACCATGCGCTTCGGCGCGGATGGCTCGACACATAACGGGCTCGGTCTCAACTGAGCCGGAACAGGGATACGGGAGCTATGCAGCATATGCCGGGGAACTCGACACGTCCTCTACCGTCATCGGGGCGAGCGGCGCGGAGGATACGTCGAGCAAGGCATGCATGGCGCCCGTTGGCGGCCGTCGGGTCGGCGCTGGTCTCCTCTCTCCTCCTCCTGACCAGTGTCGGCTCGGCGGTTGCCGCCTCCAGCATATCAATCGAACTCAACCGGTTGCAAGAGATCGACAACGGTTGCCGCATGAACCTCGTGTTCACGAACCGGATGCAGGGCCCGATCGATCTTCTCACGGTGGAAACGGTGCTCTTCGACCGCGACGACCGCGTCGAGCGCTTCCTCCTGCTGCGCTCGCGCGACCTCCCGCCGGGCAAGATCCGCGTGCACCAGTTCGACGTGTCGGGCCTCGAATGCGCTGGGATCGGCCGGGTGCTCCTCAACGACGTGACGGAGTGCCAGGGCGAGGGGCTCGATCCCGCGGCGTGCCTCGCCGAGCTCGACCTGTCGAGCCGGGCCGACGCGCCGTTCGTGTCGTCGGTCTCGCCGGCCCAGGGCGCCGCAGACAACTGATTTCGGCCATCCCGAGTACTCGGCCACGGAGTGATTATGGAAGACGCATCGTCCGGCGGCGTGCTCGCCGGCCTGATCGGCATCATCGAGCTCGGCGGCCCGGTCGTCGCGCTCCTCGTGTTCCTGTCGGTGATCGGCCTCGCCGTCATCTTCGCGAAGATGTGGCAGTTCGCCCGCGTCGGCGGCCGCAACCGCCGGCGGGTGGAGCGGGCCGTCTACGCCTGGGACGAGGGGCGGTTCACGGAAGCCGCCCGCGCGCTCCGCACGGTCAACGGGCCGCTGGCGAACGTTGTCTCGACGGCGATGGACGGGGTTCTCGAGCGGCATGATCCGGCTCTCGTGCGCGAGCAGGTGGAGCAGGCGGCGCTCAACGAGCTCGCCTCCCTGCGCTCCTTCCTGCGCATTCTCGAGGCGATCGCGCAGGCAGCGCCCCTGTTGGGACTGCTCGGCACCGTGCTCGGCATGATCGAGGCGTTCCAGACGCTCGAATCCGCCGGCGCGCAGGTCGATCCCTCCGCGCTGGCCGGCGGCATCTGGGTCGCGCTTCTCACGACCGCCGTCGGCCTCTCGGTCGCCATTCCCGCCGCGCTGTCGCTCTACTGGTTCGACGGCTCCATCGAGCGCGAGAAGCGGCTCATGGAGTCGCTCTCCTCGCAGGTGATGACGGCGGCCGGTTCGCGGCCGCAGGTCCCGGGGCGCCAGGGGCAGGAGGCGACGCCGGCGCGGGCCGCGAGCTTCGCCCATGCACGTTAACGACGTCCGACCTCCGCGCCGGACGCTCAGCCTGACGCCGCTGATCGACGTCGTCTTCCTGCTCCTGATGTTCTTCATGCTGGCCTCGACCTTCGCGAAGTACTCGGTGGTCGAGGTCTCGCTGGCCGGATCGGGCGGCGGGCCCGTCCAGGAGGAGGCGCGACCGGTGCTCCTGAGCGTCGGCTCCGACGGGGCCTTCCGGCTGAACGGCGAGCCGGTCGCGGCAGACGATATCCGGGCGCGGCTCGTTGAGCTGGCCGCGGGACAGCCGACCTCCGTCATCGTCCGGCCCTCCGCCGAGGCGAGGTCGCAGGACATAGTCGCAGCTCTCGAGCGGGCGAAGGGCGCGGGCGTGGGCAACGTCGCGCTCGCCCGCTGACGAGGGACGAGAAACCCGAGGAGCCGTCATGCGCTTCGACGAGCCGCCTGCGCGGCGCCTGAGCGATGAAGGCGTCGTGCCGCTCATCAACGTCGTCTTCCTGCTGCTGATCTTCTTCCTGATCGCCGGCACGATGACGCCGCCGTCGCCGGTCGAGCTCGATCCCGTCACGACGCGGGAGAGCCCGGCGGCCCGGTCGCCGGCGGCCGTGCTGTTCGTCTCGGGCGACGGTCGCATGGCCTACCGCGCCCGGCCGGTCACGGTTTCGGAGCTGAGCGGCATCGTGCGCGCCGACGACGAGCGCGATCGCGGGCAGCCCCTGTCGGTGATGCTAGACCGCGAGCTGCCCTCGCGCGAGCTCGCCCTGATCCTCGACGCACTTGCCAGGGGCGGCGTCTCGAACCTGCGGCTCGTCACCCTCCGCGGTCGGGGCGAGTGACGATGCGCGGGCCCCATTTCGCCTTCGCGGTCGCGCTCTCCGTCGCCGTCCATCTCGCGGGCTTCGCCCTGTTCAGGGGCGAGGAGCAGGTGATGATGGAGCGCTCCGCCGGCCGGGAGACCGCCGTGTGGGGTGTCCCCGTGTCGTCGATGACCGAGGATCTCGAGACGGAGAACGAGACGACGGAGCTCGAAGAGGTCGACGTCGCGGAGGAGGCCGAACCCGTCGAGCCGACCGACGTCGTGCCCGCCGCCGAGGCCGAGCCCCTGGAGGCGCAGCGCCCCGACGAGGTGGCGGAGGCCGGGAGGCCCGAGCCGGCCGAGCCGGAGACGCCCGAGCCTTCCGTGCCGGAAACGCCCGAGGCTGAGCCGATCGAGGAGCCGGAGATGCCGGTCGAGCCCGAGAGCCGCGAGGCGGCGGAGCCGCTCGAGGCGCTGCCGGAGGAGCCCGAGGAACAGGCGGTCGTGGCCTACGCCACCGAGGCGGAGACGCCCGTCCTCCTGCCCGGGCGGACGCTCGAGGAGGAGCGGCCGGACGAGGAGGCCGTGCTGCCGCAGGCGGTGGAGGCCGAGGAGGTTGCCGAGGCGGAGCGCCCGGAGCCCGCCGAAACCGCCGTCGCCGAGCCGGAAACGCCGGATCCCGAGGTCCCGGAGGCGGAGACGCCGCCAGCGGAGGTCGTGGAGGCATCGCCGGTGGAGCCGGAGCCGACCGAGCCCGTTGCCGCCGAACCGGCCAAGCCCGAGCTCGTCGAGCCAGCCACCACCACTGCGGTCGAACCCGCCGAGGTCGAGGCCGTCGAGCCCGAGCAGGCCGAACTCGTCGAGCCGCAGGAGGTGGCCGAGGCGATCGAGGCCGAGGAGGCCGTGCCGATGCCGAGGGTCCGGCCGGACGACGTGCCGCGCGTCGAGCCGCCTCCGCGGCAGACGGTTCGCGAAGAGCCGCGGCGCCAGCGCCAGGAGACCCGGACGCAGACGCAGGCGCGTCCCGCCCCGCAGCAGTCTTCGCGCGGGCAGGCCCAGGAGCGCGCGAGCTCGTCGGCGGCCGCCGGGGGAGCGCGCGGCACGGGCGGCCGGCGCGACGCCGACGGCGGGCAGGCGGCGCTGTCGAACTATTCGGGGCAGGTCGTGGCGCGCCTCCAGCGGGCGAAGCGCTATCCGTCCGCCGCCCAGCGCCAGAGGATCGGCGGAACGGCGACCGTCCGGTTCACGCTCAATGCCGTCGGGCGCGTGACGAGCGTCAGCCTCGGCGGCAGCTCCGGCCATGCGATCCTCGACCAGGCAGCCGTCGACACGGTGAGGCGGGCCGAGCCGTTCCCGCCGATCCCGCCCTCGACGGGGCGGTCGAGCATGACCTTCACAGTCCCCATCCGCTTCAGCCCGCGCTAGCGGGCCAACCACAAGGAGGAGCAGCAATGTTTCTGGCGATGAACCGCTTCAAGGTTAAGCGTGGCAGCGAAGCCGATTTCGAGGAGGTCTGGCGGTCGCGCGACAGCCATCTCGAGAGCGTGCCGGGCTTCATCGAGTTCCGCCTGATGAAGGGGCCGGCGAACGACGAGTTCACGCTCTACGCCTCGCACACGATCTGGGCGTCGAAGTCGGCCTTCGAGGATTGGACGAAGTCGGAGGCGTTCCGCGCGGCGCACCGCAACGCGGGCGCCAACAAGCCGCTCTACATCGGCGGGCCGGAGTTCGAGGGCTTCGAGCCGGTGATCGAGCTCGTGCCGGGCCGCTGAACCTCACGGGCTCCACGGCGGCGGGGCCGGCCTCACGGCCGCTTCCGCCGCTCCGGCCGTCCGTCAGTCGAGCGGCGGTGCGTGCAGGGTCGGGGTCACGGTCGAGCCGCTCCGGCCCAGGCGGTCGAGGATGAGCGGGCCGCCGTCCGGCGACGGAGGCACGTCCTGCCAGACTTGGGCGTTGTCGACGACGGCGACGACCAGGCCCAGCTCCTGGGCGAGGTCGCGCGCGGTCGCGATCGCGCACTCGGGCGCCATCCCCTTGAAGCGCAGCGGGATGCCGTTGACGCTGGGTGCGAGCAGCGTCACCTCCACCCCGGCCGCACCGCGGGTGAACTCCAGCCCCAGCTCATGTTCGCGCGGCTTCCTCCGACGGATGAAGGTGGCCATGGACGACGTCATCGGATTGCGACTTGACCACAACCGGCGCGGCCGTGGATGGTTCCTCATCTGAGTGCCTCTTCCTTAATCAACCGCTAAGGAGCCGACCCGCCGAGGCTGCGGATTGTACGATCGTGCGTGTCGACGTCGCGCCGGCCGGCGGAACCGTTCACGGCGACGGGGCATTCCGACGGTCGAGCCGAAGAGGCGACGACGATGAGCACGATCGAAGGCGGCGGCGACGAGTTTCCGGGCGTTCGGGTGGCCGAGGTGGACAGGGTCGGCATCGCCGACCTCGCTTCCGTCCAGGACTACCGGGTGATGCACATGAACGAGATGACGGCCCACCAGATCGTCTTCCGAGACGGCGGGGGTGTGGTCGTATCGGTCAATGCCGACGGGCGCATCGGCGGGCTGTCCCGCGTCGGGGACGGCCGGCACCGGCTCGAGGGCCGCAACCTCGTCCTCGAGGGCTGAAGCCCAGGGGCCGGGCCGCCCGTCAGGTCAGGGCGTCGGCGAGCGCTGCGAAGGCTGCGAGGTTCAGCCGGTCGAGCGCATCGTCCTCCGCGTCGGGCTGAGAGGACAGCTTCACGATCACGAGGTCCGCCGGCGGGTCGATATAGAGCCACTGGCCGTGGATGCCGATGGCGCAGAAGCTGCCGCGCTCGGCGTCGGCGACGTACCACTGGCTCCGGTAGGGCCCTGTGATCGGCATGCCGGAATAGCTGCCCGCCGCCCAGGCGGCGACGTCGCCGCCCGACAGGATGTCGTCGACGCACCAGCCCGGCACGATCTGGCGCCCGTTCGCCGTGCCGCGGCGGCGCATCATCTCGCCGACGAGCGCTAGGTCGCGCGCCGTCGCGCAGATGCCCCCGGCGGTACGCGGCGCGCCGAGCCGGTCGACCGTGACATATGCGTCGCGCTCCGCCCCCAGCGGTTGCCAGATCTCCTCCGCGAAGCAATCGGCGAAGCGCCGCCCGGTCGCCCGCTCGAGGATCCAGCCCAGCATGTCGGAAGAGGGCGAGGCGTAGTGGAACACCTCGCCGTGCGGCCGTCGCCCCTTGCCGAGGCTGAGGAGGAAGCTCCTGAGGTCAGGCGGCTCTCCCTCCCGCGGGCCCGGGTTCCAGTTCATCGCCTGCCGGTAGCGGCTGAACGGCCCGTCGGCTGCGGGATAGTCCTCGTCGAACTCGAGCGAGACCGTCATGTCGAGCACGTGCTGCACGGTGCAGTCCCCGAAGGCGAAGCCTTCCGCCTCCGGCACGTAGCGCGTCACGGGCGCCTCGGGATCGAGGAGCCCGCGATCGGCGGCGATGCCAGCGAGGATGCCCGTCAGCGACTTCGACACGGAGAAGACGATGTGCGGCCGCCGCGGGTCGACCCCCGCATCGTACCATTCATGGACGATCCGGCCATGCCGCATCACGACGAAAGCATCGGTGCAGCCGGCCGGGAGGAGGTTCTCGAGGGTCCATTCCCGCCCATCCCCGTCCTCGAAGCCGACGGAGCGGACGCGGCCCTCATGATGGATCTCGACCGGGGTCAGCAGACGGGGCTCCGACGGGATCGACGCGGACGGGATGATCTCGTTCACATGGTGGAACGCCCAGCGGTTGAAGCCCGGTTGACGCCAGTTCGCCAGCGTCACCTGCTGCGCCATCTCGGGCGGGAAGCCGCGCATCACGGGGGTGGTCGTCATCGAGGTCCTCGGTGTCCGCCGGCATGATCGGCGGGCGGAGCGGTCGGGCGCCGTGGCGGCCACGGCCCAGCAGATGCGGACGGGCGGGGCCGCCGAGGCCCCGCCCGCGCACTCGTCACTTCTGGAGCTGGGTCCAGATCTGCGTGTACATCTGCTGCACCTCGGGCGGGCAGCTCGGGTTGAACGCGCCGGCCGACTGGAACTCCTCCGGCACGTCGATCTCCGGAGCTCCCTTCATGTCCTCGGCCATATACTGCTCGGAGCCGTCGATGCCGTTGGCGTAACGGGCGAAGTTGGAGATCATCGCCGCGTTCTCGGGATCCATGATGAAGTTCAGGAAGAGCTTCGCGTTCTCGGGGTTCTGCGCGTCGGCGAGCACGGCCGCGGAATCCATCCAGAGCGGGTAGCCCTCGCGCGGATAGCCGTAGACGATGTCCGGGTTCTGCATTCGCGCCCGGAGGGTCGAGCCGTTCCAGTTGACGCTCGCCACCATGTCCCCGGCCGCGAGCTTCTCCGTCGTGCCGTAATCCATGGACATCCACTTGTCGCGCGCGGCCATCATCGCGTCACGCGTCTTCCTGAGGACTTCCCTGTCGCTCGTGCAGGGCTCGCCGCCGACATAGCGGATGGCGAGGTTCATCACGTCGATCATCTCGGGCACGACGTTGACCTTGCCGACGAGCTCCTCGGGCGGATCCATGAAGATCGCCGAGGTGTTGGGGTCGCCGTCATAGACGGACGTGTTCACCGCCATGCCGGTCGTGCCCCACTGCCACGGCACGGAGAATCGGCGGCCGGGGTCCCAGTCCACGTCCTTCCAGCGGTCGGACATGTGCTCGAAGTTCTCCATCTGGTCGGGCCGCGACTCCAGAAGGAGGCCCTCGTTGATCCAGATCGGCATGTAGCTGTGCGAAGGCACGACGATGTCGAAGCCGTGGCCGCCGGCCTTCACCTTCGCGAGCGCCGTGTCGTTGGAGTCGTAGTCGGTGACGGTGACGTCGACGTCGTATTCCTTCTTGAACTTCTCGATCAGCTCGGGGCTCGTGTAGTTGCCCCAGTTGAAGATGTTGAGCTTGCCCTCCGCCGAGGCGAGGCCCGTCGAGGCGAGAAGCGCGGCTGCTGTCAGCCCGGCACCCGTTGTCCACTTCATGTCAGTACCCTCCGGTTCACTTTTTGGGGCTCCCAGGAGCCCGTCACTGCTTCTTCCCGCGACTGAGCAGGAAGAAGATCGTCACCAGCGCGATCGAGATCGCGAGGAAGACGGTGGAGATGGCGTTCATCTCGGGCGTCACGATGCGGCGGATCTGGCTGAGCATGTAGGTCGGCAGCGTGTCCTGCCCGCCCGACTTCACGAACTCGGTGATGACGACGTCGTCGAGCGAGATCACGAAGGCGAGCATGCCGCCGGCCAGGATCCCCGGCCAGAGGAGCGGCAACGTCACCCGGCGGAATGCCATCCACGGCGTCGCGTAGAGGTCGGCGGCGGCGGCCTCGAGGGTCGCGTCCATGCTCTCGAGGCGTGCGCGTATCGGCAGATAGGCGAAGGGGATGCAGAAGGCCGTGTGCGCGAGGATCAGGTAGCCGATCCCGGTGTAGCCGGTCCACACCTTGACCATCGCGAAGACGATCAGCAGCGCCACCCCCGTCACGATCTCCGGCACCATCAGCGGCTGGTTGATCAGGACATAGATCCCCGTCAGGCCCCGGTAGCGCCTCGTCCGGGTCGTGCCGAGCGCCGCGGCGGTGGCCACGGTGGTGGCGATCAGCGAGGCGCAGGTCGCGACGATGAGCGACAGGAGCGAGGCCTGCTGGACCCGCTCGTTCTCCCAGGCGGCGACGTACCATCGCCAGGAGAAGCCGCCCCACTGGCTCATCGACATCGACTCGTTGAAGGAGAACATCACGAGCGTGATGATCGGCGCGTAGAGGCAGACGAAGCAGATGAGCGCCATCGTCGGGAAGCCCGGCAGATGGCGGACGGCGAACGGCCTGATGCGGCGCGCCTCAGCCATGGGCGCCTCCCTGTCTGGAGGCGTTTCGCACGTAGATGAGCAGCGCGACCATCACGATCAGAAGGAGCGTGATCGACAGCGCCGCGCCGAGCGGCCAGTTGCGGCCCTGGCCGAACTGGAGCTCGATCAGGTTGCCGAGCATCAGTCTCTTGCCCCCGCCGAGCACGCGCGGCGTCACATAGGCGCCGAGGCAGGGCACGAAGACGAGGATCGAGCCGGCGATCAGGCCGGGCTTCACGAGCGGCAGGATGATCCGGCGCAGCGTGTTCATGCGGCTCGCATAGAGGTCGTAGGACGCCTCCACTAGGCGGAAGTCGAGCTTCTCCATCGATGCGTAGAGCGGCAGCACCATCAGCGGCAGGTAGACATAGGTCATGCCGAGCATGATGGCGAAGTCTGTGTAGAGCATCTGGATCGGCTGCGAGATCAGCCCCGCCTTCATGAGGGCCGTGTTCACGAGCCCTTCGTTCCGGATGACCTCCATGATCGCGTAGGTGCGGATCAGGAGGTTCGTCCAGAAGGGGATCGTGACGAGGAAGAGCCACAGCGAGCGCTGCTCCGGCGGCCTCGTCGCGATGAAGTAGGCGGTGGGGAAGCCGAAGATGACGCAGAGCACGGTCGTGATGAAGGCGAGCGACAGCGATCGCCAGAAGATCGAGAGATGCGCGTCGGCGAAGCCGATCGTGTCGTCGAACATGTCCCGCTGCAGGAAGACCTGGAACCAGCCCTGCGTCGAGAACTCCCATACGACGCCGCCATAGTCGCCGGCGGCGAGGAACGAGTAGATCAGCATGACGACGAGGGGGCCCGACGCTCCCACCACCAGGATGAGGAGGGCGGGCGAGACCAGCGCGAGGTTGTTGCGGCGCTCGCGGCGCATCGCGATGGCGGCGTAGTCCGTCCCGTGCGGCGCCATCGTCGGCGCGGCGACCTCCTCCGGCGCGGGGCTCGTGTCTTGCGCGGCCATCGTATCAGTCCTTCAGGACCTGCGGGGCCCCGTCGCCGATCTCGATGCCGACCTCGTCGCCGGTCTCGAAGCTCGCCTCGGAGCCGCGCTGGTTCTGCATGCGCACGATGAACTCGCCGTCCTGCGGCAGCTCGACGTGGTAGTGCGTGTCCGTGCCGAAATAGACGATGTTGGTGAGGCGGCCCCTGAGGGCGCCGGCCGCCGGATCTGCCACGACGCGCGCATGTTCGGGGCGCACGACGACGGTGACGCTACCTGCCGGCCGCATCCCCTCCGGCACCCCGGCCGTCAGCGTCGCGCCGGACGGCAGGCGGATCTCGGCGCCCGGATCGAGCGGCCGCACGACCTCCGCCTTCAGGAAGTTCGATTCGCCGATGAAGTCGGCGACGAAGCGCTGCGCCGGGTGGTCGTAGATCTCGCGCGGGC
This sequence comes from Lutibaculum baratangense AMV1, assembly GCF_000496075.1. Taxonomy (GTDB): domain Bacteria; phylum Pseudomonadota; class Alphaproteobacteria; order Rhizobiales; family Tepidamorphaceae; genus Lutibaculum; species Lutibaculum baratangense. Next base: position 70,963 of record NZ_AWXZ01000037.1, on the reverse strand, counting down.
TGCCGATCTGCAGGATGTTGCCCTCGCTCATGACCGCGATGCGGTCCGACATGGTGAGGGCCTCTTCCTGGTCGTGCGTGACGAAGATGAAGGTGATGCCTGTCTCGCTCTGCAGCCGCTTCAGCTCGATCTGCATCTCCTTTCGCAGCTTGTAGTCGAGCGCCGACAGCGGCTCGTCGAGCAGCAGCACCTCGGGTTGCGGGGCCAGGGCGCGGGCGAGCGCGACGCGCTGTTGCTGGCCACCCGATATCTGGCTCGTGCGCCGGTTGGCGAGTTGCTCCATCCGGACGAGCTTGAGCATGCGGTCGACCGTCTCCTGCACCTCGCTCTTCGGCCGGCGCAGCATCTCGAGCCCGAAGGCGATGTTCTGCGCCACCGTCATGTGCGGGAAGAGGGCGTAGCTCTGGAAAACCGTGTTCACCGGCCGGTCGAACGGCGGCAGCGGCGAGATGTCCTTGCCCTTCAGGCGGATTTCCCCCGACGTCGGATGCTCGAACCCGGCGATGAGGCGAAGCAGGGTCGTCTTGCCGCAGCCCGACGGCCCGAGCAGCGTGAAGAACTCGTTCTGGCGGATATCGACCGAGACGTCGTCGACGGCCTTGAACGCATCGGCACCGCTGCCGAACACCTTGCTCACGCCCTTGAGAGCGATCGCAACGGCTCCTTGTCCCGTTCCGAGCCGCGCCGCGGCCCGCTCTCCCGGTTGCACCTGCGTGACTGTGGCCTGCAGCTTTCCCACTCCCTCGCATGCCCGGTACATGCTGCAGCCGAAGCGACGCTCCGGTCAATCTCGGGGCAGCCGAAAGCGGCGGCAGCGGGCGGCGCCGACCGATGCAGCGGCGGACGGAAGGACAGCCTGACGTCACCGGCGGGCCCGGCGGCGGGCACGACAAAGCCCCCGCCTGCGGGCGGGGGCTGCTCGATCTTCAGGCAAGGCGAACGTCGGGCGCACCGGCCGTCATGGCGCAGGTCGGGGCCCGCGCGCCGGACGTCAGGCCACCTGTCCCGGGTCGGGAGAGGTGAGGTAGAGCGCCGTGCTGTGCGAGTGCATCATCGTCTGGTAGCGCTCGTACTGCGCGAGGATGTCGCTGATGATCTGCTCGCGGGTGAAGCCCATCACGTCGTAGCCGCGGCTCCCGTCGCCGAAATAGGTCTTCGCCCACCAGACATGCGGCCGCTTCGTCTCGCCGCGGCTGACGTCGCCCGCCGTGAAGGCGGCCACGAGGTGGCGCTGCGGCTCCACCCCGTAGACGAAGCTCCTGACGTCCTGCGAGTTCACCGTCAGCGCCACGCCCTCGTCGCGGTCTTCGGCGACGAGAGCGTCGAGGCCCCGCTCGCGCATCTCGTGCGCCACCGCCTCGAGTGCCGGCTCCGCCGTCTGCTTGATGAAGCGGCCGACGTCCTGGCGCTGCGGCTGGTTCAGGATGAGGTTCAGCCGCGCCGTCCACGGCAGTTCGGTGACCGGGTGCGCCGCCACCGGCCCCAGCCTGGGCTGGAGCCGCGCCATGTCGGCGTTCATGCCCTTCAGGAGACCGTAGACGAGCAGGATCATGACGATCACGAAGGGCAGGGCCGAGATGAGCGTCATGGTCTGCAGCGCCGTCAGGCCGCCGGCGAGCAGCAGGAGAGCCGCGATCACGCCCTCGAGGACGGCCCAGTAGACGCGGGCCGCGACCGGCGCGTCTTCCCGGCCGCCTGCGGCCAGCGTCTCGACCACGAGCGAGCCCGAATCCGACGAGGTGACGAAGAACACGGTCACGAGCAGGATCGCGAGGCCGGACATGATCGTCGTGCCGGGCAGGTACTCGAAGAACTGGAACAGCGCGGTGGCGATGTCGGCGTTCACCTCCTCGGCGATCGCGCCGGCGGCCGCGCCCATGTCGAGCGCGATGCCGCTGTTGCCGAAGACGGTCATCCAGAAGAACGTGAAGAGCGGCGGGATGAACAGCACCGACAGCACGAATTCGCGCACGGTGCGCCCGCGCGAGATGCGGGCGATGAACATGCCGACGAAGGGCGACCAGGCGATCCACCACGACCAGTAGAAGAGCGTCCAGTCGCTGAGCCAGTCGTTCGGCTCGTAGGCGTACATCGTGAAGGTGCGCTCGAAGAAATGGCCGAGATAGTTGCCGAGATTCTGGGGGAACGCCCCGAGCAGGAAGACGGTCGGCCCGACGAACAGCACGAAGAACATCAGGAGCACGGCGAGGATCAGGTTGGTCTCCGACAGGCGGCGGATGCCGACGTCGAGCCCCGTCACGACCGACATGGTCGCCATGCCCGTGATGACGGCGATCAGGACGATCTGCATGAAGGTCGTGTTGGGCAGGCCGAAGAGATAGTTGAATCCTGCATTGATCTGCATGACGCCGAGGCCGAGCGAGGTGGCGACGCCGAACAGCGTCCCGACGATCGCGAAGATATCGACGGCGTCGCCGATCGGCCCGTAGATCCGGTTCTTGAAGATCGGGTAGAGGCCGGAGCGCACGGCGAGCGGCAGATTGTAGCGGTAGGCGAAATAGGCGAGCGACAGCCCGACCACCGCGTAGATGGCCCAGGCATGGAAGCCCCAGTGGAAGAACGTGTAGACCATGGCGTTGCGCGCCGCGTCCACCGTGCCCCCGTCGCCGACCGGCGGGGAGGAGTAGTGCATCACCGGCTCGGCGACGCCGTAGAACATCAGGCCGATGCCCATGCCGGCGGCGAACAGCATCGCGAGCCACGTCAGGTAGTTGTACTCCGGCTCGGCGTCGTCCGGCCCGAGCTTCAGCTGCCCGAAGCGGCTCAGGGCGACGTAGAGCATCGCCAGCACGAAGGCCCCGACGGCAAGTATGTAGAGCCAGCCGAAGCCGGAGATGATGCTCGACTGGATCGACGAGAAGATCGATTCCGCGCGGTCCGGAAACACGAGGCCGATGGCCAGGAAGAAGAAGATGATGGCGCTCGCGCCATAGAAGACGGGAGGATGGAAGTGGGCGGCGATCCCCTTCCCCGGTCGTGCAAAGCTTGGTTGATCGCTCAAGGTCTCTCTCGCTTGGCTGTGCTGGCCGGAGGGCAGGCCGGAGCTCTCACCCCTCTCGCGGTCGCATCCGCCGGCCGCGTCCCCGGAGACGGCGGTCGGAGTGACTGTGGCGGGAATGCGGCGCCGGTTCGGCAACGCCGCCTGCCGATGATGGTTCCGGAAGAGTTCTGGCGGCGAAGCGAGGGCCCTCCGGCGGGGAAGCCCGCCGGGAACGGGCGGAGACGGTGGGCGGCCCGGCCCCCCGACCGTCTCCGATCGGTCAGCCCCGCGGCTCGCTCGCGAGACCTTTGACGATGGCGTAGCACGCCAGGAGCAGCACCAAAGTGAAGGGCAGCCCAGTGGAGACGGCGGCCGCCTGCAGTGCCGTCAGGCCGCCACCGAGCAGGAGCGCGATCGCGACGAGCCCCTCGAAGGTCGCCCAGAACACGCGCTGGGGGACGGGGGCGTCGATCTTTCCGCCGGCCGTGATCGTGTCGATGACGAGCGAGCCGGAGTCCGACGAGGTGACGAAGAACACGATGACGAGGACGATCGCGATGAACGAGGTCAGCATCGCGAGCGGCAGTTCCTCCAGCATGAGGAAGAGCTTGAGCTCGAGCGGCGCGTCGGCGACCGCCTGGATGCCCTGCTGGACGATCTGCGTGATCGCCGTCCCGCCGAACGTCGTCATCCAGAACACGGAGACGATCGAGGGAATGATGAGGACGCAGGTCAGGAACTCGCGCACGGTTCGCCCCCGCGACACGCGCGCGATGAACATGCCGACGAAGGGCGACCAGGAGATCCACCAGGCCCAGTAGAAGGCCGTCCAGCCCTGCCGGAAGTTGTCGTCGGCGCGGCCGAACGGGTTCGACAGCTCGGGGAGGTAGACGACGTACTCCCACAGATTGGCGAAGAAGCCCGTGAGGATCGCGATCGTCGGCCCCACCAGCAGCACGAACAGGAGGAGAAGCGCCGCCAGGACCATGTTGATCTCCGACAGGCGCTTCACCCCCGCGTCGAGACCCGCGACCACCGAGACGAGCGCGACCGCGGTGATGGCCGTGATCAGGAGCACCTTCGAGGCGTTGTTCACGGGGAGGCCGAAGAGGTGGTTGAGGCCGGCATTCGCCTGCTCGGCCCCGAGGCCGAGGGAGGTGGCGAGCCCGAACAGCGTCGCGAAGACCGCCAGCGTGTCGATGACGTGGCCCGTCCACCCCCAGACGCGTTCGCCGAAGATCGGGTAGAAGACCGACCGCATCGTCAGCGGAAGGCCCTTGTTGTACGAGAACAGGGCGAGGGCGAGGGCCACCACGGCGTAGATCGCCCAGGGGTGAAGGCCCCAATGGAAGATCGTCGCCGCCATGCCGAGGCGGCGCGCCTCGAGTTCGTCCCCGGCCGCGCCGCCGAGGGGTGCCCAGCTGTCGGCACTCCCGGCATCCTCGGCGACCGAGGAGGAGAAGTGGGAGATCGGCTCGGACACGCCGTAGAACATGAGGCCGATGCCCATGCCGGCCGCGAACAGCATGGCGAACCAGCCGGCATAGCCGTAGTCGGGCGTCGCTTCCGTGCCGCCGAGCCGCACGCTGCCGTAGGGCGACACGATCAGGAACAGGCAGAGCAGGACGAACACGTTGGCTGCCAGGATGAAGAACCAGTCCAGGCTCGATGTCAGCCAGTCGCGCAGGCCCTCGAAGAAGGGCCCGGCCTCCTGCTGGAACGCCAGCGTGAAGATGACGAAGGCGACGATCGTCAGTCCCGAGATCATGAAGACCGGGTTGTGAATGTCGAGCCCGAACGGACCGATGCTGGTCGTGATGTTGTCCTGGCCGATCTCGTAGTCGGTCTCGATGATGTTCGCGGCACCTTCCGGGGTGGGTTCGCCCGTCTCGGACATGTCGAGGCTCCGTTCTTCTGACTGGCTTTTTGAGGTCGGGGCCTTTCCGGGTGCCTATCGCACCACGAAGACCGAGATGTCGGCATGCGAGGCGAGATAGCCCGCGTTCGACGCGAAGATGTGGTCGGGGAGGCCCGGCACGTGGGATGCCATCACGACGAGGTCGGCCTCGACGTCATGCGCGGCGCCGAGCAGCGTCTTGTCCAGGTCGACGGCGGGGTCGTGGCTGACATAGGCGCGGGCTTCGGCGGCGATGCTCCGGCGATCCGCCTCTGCCTGCGCGAATTCGCTGAGCTTCCGGCTGTACTCCTGGGGGTTGTGTCCCAACGGACCAGGCGCCGCGGACGTCACTCCCACGTAACAGATCGGTACGCCGTAATGCCTCGCCAGATCGGCCCCGGTATCGAGGGCCTTCTGCAGCCGGTCGATATGGGAAAGGTCCACCGGAACCATGATCTTCTTGTACATCCGAGCTGCCCTCCTGCTCGTGTGTCGGTAACGCCGGTGGGGCGCGGGTAGCTAGTCTGGTCCAACATGCTGCGGGTGTACAGGATCGGGTTGTGCTGCGCTGCGGCGGGAGAGACGCGGAAGGGGGCGGTCGCCTGCGATTCCGCGGGCTCAGTCCCGGACCGGCGGCAGGGCGCTGAAATAGGCGGCGAGGGCTGGAATATGCGTCTCGTCGAGCCCGCGGGCGGCGGCTTCCATCACGTGGGCGAAGTTCGTGCCGCCCCGCCTCTCGGCGTGCCAGAGCTTCAGCTGGAACTCGAGATACTCGCGCCGCTGGCCCGCGAGGCGCGGGATGATCTCCCGGCGCGGTCGCTCCGTGCCGTGGCAGGAGTGGCAGGCCGGGATCTTCTCCCGTGGCAGCCCCTCGGTCGCGATCTCCCTGCCGCGCTCCACGAGGTCCTCGTCGAGGAAGCTCGTGCCGGGATCGACGCTCCCCGCCTCCTGCTGCGAATAGTAGCGCGCCAGCTCGCGCATCTCGTGTTCGGACAGCCCACTCGCCTGAAGCTGCATCATGCCGCTCATGCGCGTGCCGCGGGCATACGCCCTGAGGGAGGCGAGGAGGTATTCCTCCGTCTGCAGGTCGAGGCGCGGAATGAGGGAGCTGCCGCGCCCGCGCCCGTCGAAGCCGTGGCAGCGCGCGCATGTCTGAAGGAGTGGGACGACCGGCTCCGACAGCCCCTGCAGCCGCGCCGACGCCTCGCCCGCTTCCCGTGCCACGGGTCCGAGCGCCAGGCGCTCGTATTCCCCGGCCGTCATGTCCGGCAGCCGCTGGAGGAAGGCGACCATGGCCTCGATCTCCCGGTCGTGCCACGCGCCGTATTCCCCTTCGCGCCGCCGGGTCGGCCAGGCCGGCATGCCGGTGAACTTCACGCCGTTCTTGACGATCCAGTAGAGTTCGTTCGGCTGCCAGTGAGGCACCTTCTCGTCGAGCGACGGGGGGTGGGGCGTCATCTCGAGGACGACGGGATTGCGCCGCTCCGCCGGAGAGCCGTGGCAGGGGGCGCAGCCGGCCTCGAAATGGCCGGCGCCCGCCTGCACGAGCCCCATGTCGTCGAGGTCGGCGAGCTCGATTCCCGAGGCGTGGAACTTCACGGACTGGCGCATCACCGTGTGCAGCACGACGTCGGTGACCGCCCAGTGGCCGGTGCTGGCGGCGACGTTGAAGAAGCCGATGAACAGGAACGCCACGCCGGCGAAGGCGACGAGAAAGGCGAGCAGGGCGAGCTTGATGATGTCGCGCCGGACGTTGCCGGTCTCCTGCCAGTCGCGGAAGGCGTCGCTGATCCTCATATGCGCGGCTCCGGTGCGGGGAGGACGAGGAGCCTGCGGGCGAGCGCGAGGCCGCCGGCGAGATAGGCGAGCCCGCCGACCGCCAGCATGATCGTGCCGCCGAGCTGCTGGTCCTCGAGCGCCGAGAGGCCGAGAAGCGCGTGCAGCTCCGTCGGCGGCGTGCACAGGACGCGCGGCGCGAGGAGGAAGAGCGCGCCCAGAAGCGTCATGTGCATCGAGGTGAGGAGCAGCGCCGCCACCCCGCCCGCCGCCCGCTGCCGGTCGCCGCTCCGGCCGCCGATCGCCGACAGCCACACGAGGAGCCCGGCCGCCAGGAACGAGGCCTGCTCCGCCGCGAAGCCCGCCCAGGAGACGCGCGCGGCGAGGTGCGGGCCCGGCGCGTGCCATCCCCAGACGACGAAGAACTCGACGACGAGCGCCGTCAGCGGCGCGAAGAGGACGCCGCCCCCGATCGTCGGGTCGAGCCGCGTGCCGGCGAGCGCCATCGCCAGAAGCGGCGCCACGACCGCCACGAGCGTCACGTGCAGGATCATGTGCGCCGTGAAGCTGCCCGCCGTCATGCCGGGCAGCGGCCCGCCCCAGGCGAGGGCGAGGAGCAGGATCGCGGCGGTCAGAGAAAGCGGGCGCATCGTCGTCACCGGCAGGTCGACAGGAAGAGGGCGGGGATCGCGTCGTAGACGGTCGCGACCGCGCTCAGCCCGCACAGGAGGAACGTCGCCCGGCTCAGGAAGGCGTGCCGCGCCGCCACCGTGTCCTCGTCGTGGCGCGGCTCCTCGCGAAGCGTGAAGCCCCACTGGCCGAACACGCGCAGCGCGACGAGGCCGATGCCGCCGAGCGCGACGACGGTCGCCGCCGCCACCACGAGCCGCGGCACCGCGAGGCCCGCGTCGGGCAGCTTCGCGCACCAGACCGCCGCGAAGACGTAGCAGACGAGGAAATGCGCAGCCCAGATCAGCGGCGCGATCGTCAGCCCGATCAGCTGGTCCCTGTGCCCGGGCCGCCGCCCGGTCGTCGTGTCCGCCATCTCACCCGCCTCCGCCGACATGGGGGAAACCGACGACCGTCGCGGTCGTGACAGCCACCGTCACCGCCACGAAGTGCCAGAACAGCGCGACGTTCCAGATGTCGATGTCGTAGGTCGCCGTCAGCCGCCGGGCCGCGAAGCGCGCGAGGCAGTAGAGCTGCATCACGATCCCCGCGCCGGCATGGACGGCGGTCCAGATCACGAGCACCCAAACGGTCGCGGGATAGACGTCGGCGGTGGGGTCGAGCCCCGCCGCCGCCGGCGCGTGGATCAGCGCCGCCGTCCCGCCTGCGGCCGCGAGGATCGCCGCGACGATCAGCATGGGGAACGCCGCCTCGTTTCCTGCGCTCAGGACCCTGCGCGCCGTCGTGGTGGCGAGCCAACTCGCGAGCAGGAGGCCGGCCCCCAGGAGGAACCATCCCGGCGCGTCGGCCCCGGCGCCCGCTGGCGGGAAGTCCGGATGCACCGTCCAGTAGAAGAAATACCCGAAGATCAGGCTGAAGAAAGCCGACATGTCGCCGAGCATGGTGATGAACATCGCCCACCAGCCGACCGAGCGCGGCCCGCTCATGTAGAGCGGCGCCGTCATGCCGAGCCCGATGTCCTTCTCCTCCTTCTCCGGCACGAGCGCCGTCCCCGTCCACAGCCAGGCGAGGATCGCGCAAAGGGCGAGAACACCGGAGACGACGGCCGCCGTCCACATGTGGAAGGTCGAGAAGACGAACACGCCGCCCGTGAACATCGCGGCCCAGAACGTCTTGAAGGTGGGCCCCGGCACGCGCAGGCACTGGATCGGCTCCGCGTCGATGATCGAGGTCACGAGCGTCTCGCGCCTCACCTCGTGCGCGTCCGGCAGGAAGAAGCGCCCCTCGTCGTAGTCCCGCATGAAGTTCTTCTGGTCCCAGAGCGGGTAGCGGCTCTGGACGAAGGGGATCGAGCGCACGCCCCACGGCTTGTCGGGCACCTCCGCCAGCCATTCGAGCGTCCCGGCGTTCCAGACGTTGCGCGGCGCGTAGGGCTGCCTCCCCTTGGGGCGCAGCGTGTCCCAGACGACGAAGAGGAAGCCCGTGGCGAAGACGAAGGCGCCGATCGTGGAGAGCATGTTCGGCAGCTCCCACCCGAAGCCCGCGGGATAGGTGAACACGCGGCGCGGCATCCCCCACATGCCGACGAAGTGCATCGGGAAGAAGCCGACATTGAAGCCGACGAACATCATCCAGAAGGCGGTCCGCCCGAGCCGCGGCGACAGCATCTTGCCCGCGACCATCGGGTAGAAATAGTAGAGGCCCGCCACCACGGGGAACAGCATGCCCCCGATCAGCACGTAGTGCAGGTGGGCGACGACGAAATACGTGTCGTGGGCCTGCCAGTCGAAGGGCGCGATCGCCACCATCACGCCGGTCAGCCCGCCGATCACGAAGATCGCCAGCGCGCCCGTCACGAACAGCATCGGCACGGAATAGACGACGCGGCCGGCGAGCAGCGCCGCGAGGAAGGCGAAGATCTGCACGCCCGTCGGGATCGCCACGGCTTCCGAGGCGGCGGAGAAGAAGCCGAGCGAGATCTGCGGCAGCCCCGTCGTGAACATGTGGTGCACCCACAGCCCGAACGAGATGAAGCCGGTCCCGATCGCCGCGAGCACGATCCAGGAATAGCCGAAGATCGGCCGCTGCGCGAAGGTCGGGACGATCATCGCGACGAGCGCGATCGCCGGCAGGAAGATGATGTAGACCTCCGGGTGCCCGAAGATCCAGAACAGGTGCTGCCACAGCAGCGGGTCGCCGCCGCGCGCGGGGTCGAAGAACGGCCAGTCGAGCATCCGCTCGAATTCGAACAGGATGTCGCCGGCGATCAGCGGCGGAAAGGCGAAGAGGATCATCACGCCGACGACGAGCACGTACCAGCCGTAGAGCGGCGTCAGGTTGATGCGCATGCCGGGCGGCCGGCACTTCAGGACGCCGACGATCAGCTCGACGGCGGCCGCGATCGCCGCGACCTCGATGAAGGAGAGGCCGAGGAGCCAGATGTCCGCGCCGATGCCCGACTGGCGGGTGTCGGTGGTGAGCGGGGGATACATGAACCAGCCGCCCTGCGGCGCGGCGTTGAAGAAGATCGAGCCGAGGACGAAGACGCCGCCGATCAGGAAGCTCCAGTAGCCGAAGGCCGACAGCCGCGGGAAGGGCAGGTCGCGCGCGCCGAGCATCTGGGGCAGGAGCAGGATCGCCACGGCCTCGAAGATCGGCACGGCGAAGAGGAACATCATCGCCGTGCCGTGCAGCGTGAAGGCCTGGTTGAAGAACTCCGCCGAGACGAGGTCGTTTTCGGGGACCGCGAGCTGCGCCCGGACGATGAGCGCGAGGACGCCCGCGAAGAGCATGAAGGCGAAGGCCGTGGCGGTGTACCAGAGCCCGACCTCCGAGTTGTTCACGGCCGACCAGTAGCGCCAGCCCGTCGGCGTCTCCCACGCCTTCATCAGGCGCTCCTCCTGCGCCTTTCGCAGCGCCGGATCGTCCTGTTGCCGGTTGTGCCGGGCGATGGCCTCTTGGTCGACCTTCATTTCAGGCTCGCGAGGTAGCCGGCGATGGTCGCGATCTCCGCCTCCGGCAGCATGTCGTAGGGCGGCATCCGCGCGTCGGGCTTCACCTCCCTGGTGTGCGTGATCCACTCCTCGAGCGCCGCCTGCGTCACCGGCAGGATGCCGGCGCCGAGGCTCTTGCGGCTCGCCACATGCGTCAGATCGGGGCCGACCCGGCCGTCGGCTTCCGTGCCTCGTATCGCGTGGCAGGCGCCGCATCCGTTCTCGAGGAACAGCGCCAAGCCCTCGTGCGCGCTTGAGGCGGAGGCGGGGCGGGCCTCTTCGGCGAGCCACGCCGCGAACGCGTCGGGCTCCATCACGACGACGGAGAAGGCCATGAGGGCATGCGACGTGCCGCAATATTCCGCGCACACCCCGCGATAGATGCCGGGCTTCGTCGGCTCGAGCACGAGCTCGTTCACCCGGCCCGGGATCATGTCCATCTTGCCGGCGATCGAGGGTATCCAGAACGAGTGGATCACGTCGGGGCTCGACAGCTCGAGCGTCACGGTCTCGCCCGCCGGCAGCCTGATCTCGTTGGCGCTGGCGACGGGGTTCCCGTCCGGCCCCTCGTAGGCGACCCGCCACCACCACTGCTCGCCGGACACTGCGACGCGCAGCCCCTGTTCGTCCGGCACCCGCAGGCCCGACATCGTCCACACCGTCCACGTCACGAGGCCGCCCAGGACGAGGGTCGGCAGGAAGACCCCGCCCGCCAGGATCATGACGTTCGCGACCCGGTCGTCGACGGGGCCGCGCGAGATGCCGGTGGCGTAGACGGCCGTTCCGAGGACGAGGATCCAGATGACGCCCGCCGCCCAGACGAGGAGCCAGAGCAGGCTCGCCATCTCCCCGGCCTCGCGGCCCGCCACGTGAAGTGTCGACTGCGGGCCCTGGCACCCGGCAAGGCTCGCGGCCACGGCGAGGGTTGCGACGGCGAAGGCCGTGCCCGTAGCGCTTCTGAAACGCCCCCTGCGACGCAATTCCCCCGTCCCCTCCTGAAGCCACGGCTTCTCCCGCACCAGCCGCTCAACGCGCGTGCCGACCAATTGTTCAGTCCGCGGTCGTCGGGGTGGCTGTCCGTGGCGCGCCGCCGTCGGCAGCAGCAGTCCAGGATGCGCCTGCGGCAGAACGCCCGGAAAATTAACCTTGCGTCGCGAATTCCAGAAATGATCCTTAATTAAGTGTAAACGTTATGAGAAAGTCTCGTTGGACGGACAGTGAGGCGCTGTTCGAGATGCTTGGGGCCAGTGATGTCGAGCGAGTTGCGTGTCGCCAGGTTCGGTACGAAGTTGCCTGAGGGGGAACGAGGCGATCAGGCAGGGCCGGGTCGCAGACCCCGAGGTTCGTCTCCGGACGCGGCCGACCGTCGACCGGCCTTCCTCGACATCGACTTCCGGGAGCTCGACGTCAGGTTCGACCCGGTGAAGAGGGCGGTCTGGTGCTACACGCACCCCTCGGGTCCACCCAGCATCACGCCGACGATGATCCGCGAACTGATCACCCTCCATCGCGCGATCCAGGCCTACGTCATCGAGAACCGTGGCGCGGGGGCGGCCGTCCGCTATTTCGTCCAGGGGTCGAGCCTGCCCGGCATCTACAACATGGGAGGCGATCTCGCCTTCTTCGCTTCCTGCGTTCGCCACGGCGACCGCGCGCGTCTCCGCCGCTACGCGTATGACTGCGTGGAGTCCGTTCATGCCGTCTCCGTCGGCCTCGACTGCAACGTCGTGACCGTGGCTCTCGTGCAGGGGGATGCGCTCGGCGGCGGCTTCGAGGGAGCCTTGAGCTGCAACGTGCTGATCGCTGAGCGGCAGGCGAAGCTCGGACTTCCGGAGATCCTGTTCAACTCCTTTCCGGGCATGGGCGCCTACAGCTTCCTCGCGAGGCGCCTCGGAACCGCGGGCGCGGAGCGAATGATCCTGAAGGGGCAGGTGCTCAGCGCCGACGAAATGTTCGAGATGGGACTCGTGGACCAGGTGGTCGACGAGGGGCAGGGCGCTGCGGCGGTGCAGGCCTTCCTTTCCGACAGCGATCGGGGATACGCCACGCGCGAGGCGCTCTACCGCATCCGGCAGCGGGTCAACCCGATCACGATCCAGGAGATGCGGGACATCACCGACATCTGGGTCGACACGATGATGTGTCTCTCCGACGCGGATCTGCGTCGTATGGAGCTTCTTCAGGCCGCGCAGACGCGCCGGCTGGCAAAGCGGAACGTGGACGACCTCGCCTGCGCGGCGGAATAGCGGGTCAGCCGACGGAGCTGCGGGCCTCCCGATCCGTCTCGAGGTGCCGCCGGAACAGGTCGCGGGCGACCTCGAGGTCGTTCCGCAGGATGGCGATACGCTCGTCACCGTTCGAGGCGACTTCGTCCGGTGTCGGCTGCCTCCACGCCAGGCAGTGCTCGTACATGGTTTGGACGCCGACATTCGCCGCTGCGCTGCGAAGCGCATGCGCGACCTCCGCGAACATGGCCGCGTCACCTCGCTCGACCGCGACGGCCAGCTCCTGCAGCAGCCTGGCGGCGTCGAGGAGGAACTGGTCGACCAGGTCTCGCACGAACTCCGTTCCGCCCAGGGACTCCAGATCGCGCAGGGTGCCCATCCGCAGCGCGTCTCCGGCGCGCGGGCCGAAGGCCGGATGCGCCTCGAGCGGAACGACGTCCTCGCCATCGGGGATCGGCGGCTCGTCCTCTGCCGTCATCTCCGCCACGAGCGCCAGAAGCTGGCGGGCCTCGATCGGCTTCGTCGCACAGGCGTCCATGCCCGCCTCCTCGCAACGGGCGCGGGTGGCCGCCGTGGCGTCCGCGGTCAGAGCGATGATCGGGATCCGCTTCTGGCCGAGCGCCGCGAATCGGTAGAGCTTCGCGGCCTCGATCCCGTTCATCACGGGCATGTTGACGTCCATGATCACGGCGTCGAACGCGCCTTCGCGCAGAAGATCGACGGCGATCTCGCCGTTGTCGGCCAGCGTGACCGCGTGCCCCGCCCTCTCCAGGATCTTCTGGATGACCATCTGGTTCGTCTTGTTGTCCTCGGCGACGAGGATGCGGAGGCTCCTGCGGACGCCTTCGCCGAGCGAAGGTCGCGTGTACGCAGCGCCGCTCGCAAGCGCGACGGCGGCGATCTCCAGGGCGGTTTGCAGCGACGCCTCGGAAGCCGGCAGCCGCAAGCGTCCCGCGATGCTCGGCGGCATCTCGCGGAGGCTGAAGCGCCCCCCGTCGGGGCCCGTCGCGAGGATGCCCGCGACGCGGTCGGGATCGAGAGTGACGTCGCCGGCAAACTCCTCCTCGACGAGCGCCACGGCTCCGTCGGGGCCGATGCTGTCGAGGCACCGCTGCGCCGCGACTGGAACGGAGAAGAGCCGTGCGTTCGGCGCGACCATCTCCACGAGATCGAGCAGGCGCTCGTCCCGGCTGACCACGACGATCTCGGCGCCCTCCGGCAGCGGCATTCTCTCGTGCTCGATCGTCGGCAGCGGAAGCTCGAACCAGAACGTGCTGCCTTCTCCGGGTGAGGAGTCGAGGCCGATGCTGCCACCCATCATCTCGACGAGCTGCTTGCATATGGAGAGGCCGAGGCCGGTCCCGCCGAACCGGTCGATGATCGTCTCGTCGGCCTGGGTGAAGCTCTCGAAGACCTTCTTCTGCGCGTCCGGCGCGATCCCGATGCCCGTGTCGCTCACCTCGAAGCGCAGGACCGAGCTCTCCTTCTCGACCGACAGCGCCTGGAGCGTGATGCGCACCTGGCCCTCATCGGTGAACTTCACCGCGTTCGAGGTGAGGTTGACGAGGATCTCCTCGAGGTGCCGGGCATCCGCCATGACCCAGCGCGGCGTGCCGGCGGAGACGGTCGTGCAGAGGGCCAGATCCTTCTGGTCGGCCTGCACCTTCAGGATGCTCCTGACCCGCGCGAGAAGGTCGTAGAGGTCGAGCTCGGTCGGGTTCGAGGGCATCCGGCCCGCCTCGAGGCGCGAGAAGTCGAGAAGCTCGTCGATCATCTCGAGCAGGTGTCGGCCGGACTTGCCGATCGCGCCGATCATCTCGGCGTCCTTCCTGTCCCGCTTCGTGTCGTCGAGGAGATCGCTCAGGCCGATGATGGCGTTGAGCGGCGTCCGCAGCTCGTGGCTGACGCTTGCGAGGAACAGGCTCTTGGCCTTATTGGCCTCCTCGGCCTGCCGCTTCGCCTCCTGCAGGCGACGGATCAGGAGCGAGGCGTAGAGCGGCAGGATCAAGAGCGTCAGGTCGAGCGCCACCGCGAGGCCGGGATGATCCCACCAGTAGCCGGTCGCGAACAGGACGGCCGTGAAGCACACGAACGAGATGCCCATCGACGCGTACAGGTAGGGCAGCCCGAAGCGAAAGCCGTTGCCGAAGATCGCCCACAGGAAGACGGGATAGAAGAAGCCCGTCTCCGGGCCGCCCGCGGCGGCGGCGTAGGCGACCATCCCGATGTCGTGGAAGGCCGACAGGACGCGGCGGGCTGGCGATACGCCCGGAAACACGAGTATGTGGGCGAAGATGGCGAAGGACGTGAGATAGAAGACGGCAAAGAATATCGCCGTCCTTTCCAGCATCTCCCGCCCCAGCTCCGGGTCGATCACCTCCGCGCCGAGGACGAAGAGTAGAAGGAACGTGCCGATCGCGAGCCGGTTGAGCGTGATCTCGTGCTCGGTGTCGGGGCGCTCGCGGAGGCGCCGACGCACCCAGCCTATCGCTGTGGATAGCCGCATCATGTTGAAGCGGGCGCCGGCCACCTCACATCCCCGCCGCCAGCTTGAGGCCTTTCTCGCGTAACAGCTGCGAAATCTCCTCCGGCGGCATCGGTTTCCCGAAGTAATAGCCCTGTGCCTCGTCGCAGCCCTCGCTGCGCAGGTGCTCGAACTGCTCCTTCGTCTCCACCCCTTCAGCTATCACCTGCAGGTTCAGGGTCTGGCCGAGATGGATGATGGCGCGCACGATGGCGCAGTCGCTGGGGTCGGTCTTGATGTCGCGGATGAAGGACTGGTCGATCTTCAAGCGGTCGACGGGAAAGCGCTTCACGTAGCTCAGCGACGAGAAGCCGGTCCCGAAATCGTCGATGGAGATCTGCACGCCGAGTTCGCGCAGCTGGTGCAGCTGGCCCGCGACGGCGTCGGCGTCCTGCATCATGATGCTCTCCGTCAGCTCCAGATCCAACAACCCCGCCTCGATTCCGGACTCGGAGACGGCGCGGGCGACGACGGCGGGCAGGGTTTGGCTGCGGAACTGGACGGGACTGAGGTTGATGCCGACCCGGAGCGGCGGCAGCCCCTCCCGCCGCCAGAGCATCGACTGACGGCACGCCTCGCGCAGCACCCAGTCGCTGATCGGCACGATCAGGCCGTTCTCCTCCGCCCTCGGCAGGAAGCCGTAAGGGGGCACCATCGTGCCATCCTGCTTGCGCCAGCGGATCAGCGCCTCCACGCCGACCATTTCGCCGGTCCGCATCGAGACCTGCGGCTGGTAGTGGAGGAGGAACTCCTCCCGCTCGAGGGCGTCGCGAAGCTCGGCATCGAGGACGGCGTTGCCGAGCTGGGGCACGTCGAGCTCCGCCGCGTAGAAGCGGTGCTGATTGCCGCCGGCACGCTTCGCCGCATACATCGCGAGGTCTGCATTCCGGAGCAGCTCCTCGACGTCGGCGCCGTCGGCGGGATGGACGGCGATGCCGATCGACGTCGTGCTCGAGATCCTCTGGCCTGCGATCAGCGTGGGCTCCGTCACGAGGCCGGCGATCCGCTCGGCGAGCGCGACCGAACTCTCCTCCGTCGCGTTGATCTCGAGGATGGCGAACTCGTCTCCCCCGAGCCGGGTGACCATGTGGCCCTCCTGCTCGATCGGCCGCAGCCGGCGCGCCACCGCGACGAGGAACTTGTCGCCCGCCGAATGGCCCAGCACGTCGTTGACGCTCTTGAAGCTGTCGAGGTCGATCAGGTGGAGCGCCACGCGGCGATCACCACGACGCGCCCGCACCACCTCGCGCCGCAGCCGCTCGCGCAGCATCGCCCGGTTGGGCAGGCCGGTAAGGGCGTCATGGTGGGCGATGTAGTGGAGGTGCCGCTCGCTGGCCTTGCGCTCGGTGATGTCGAGCGCGCTCGTGACCACGCCGACGATGCGGTCGTGCGAATCCTTCAACGGCGATTTCGTCGTCAGGAAGACCCGGCGCCGACCCGAGCGGTCGACGATCTCTTCCTCGAAGGCGCTCACCGCGCGGCCGCTCTCGAAGATCAGACGGTCGAGCGCCCGATTGCGCGTGCCGTGCTCCTCGCCGAAGAGCTCTTCGGCCGTCCGGCCCGTCATCTCCACCGGCTCGACGCCCATGACCTCGCCCTGATAGGCGTTCATGAAGATGAAGCGATGCTCCCGGTCGGTCGCGCAGATCAGGGCCGGCACGGCGTCGATCACCTGGCCCAGCCTCTCGCTTGAGTCGCGAACGGCCTCCTCGAGCGAACGCTCGCTGTGCGCCAGCCGCTTCTCCAGGGAGACGGCGCGGTCGGCGAGCATGAGCTGCTGCTTGCGCAGCTTGAGCAGGTTGCGGGCGCGCGTCACGAACTCCTGGTGGTCGACGGGACTTTGCAGGAAGTCGGTCGCCCCGGCGTCGAGCGCGCGCAGCCTGAAGCTGCGCTCCTCGAACACGGTGATCACGACCACGGGCACGTCCTCGAGCTCGGGAAGCATGCGCAGGCGCTTGATGAAGGCGGCCCCGTTCATGCCCGGCATCTTGTAGTCCGTGATCACGAGATCCGGCGTGTGGCCGTCGGCGATCCACGCCAGAGCCACCTCGGGATCTCCGAACGTCTGCACCCGAATGTCCTCGCTGATCGACGCCGCGATCTTGGCGAAGATGTGCTGGTTCGTGACCTGATCGTCCAGGATGATGACGAGGGGCATCAGCTTTTTGCCTGGTCTTCTATGGCCGCGCTGCCACGGGACTGGAGATTCTTCATCGCCTCCAGTCTCTCAAGCGGGCCTTAAGATTCTCTATCTCATCCAGTTGGTGCGCTTCCCTACCGGAAGCGTTGCATTTTGATCTCGCAATGGAATTACCGTGTTCCTTTGCCCGGCGCCGGGGCAATGTCGTTTGACGCGGGGACGCCGCTCGCTATGCTCCAGCGAAGCAGCGGGTCTAGCTCGTTCTTGTTCTGGCTTCGGCGGCGGAGACCGCCTAGAGGGGTCACTGACGCGGGTGGAAAGCCAAGAGCTGGCGGGGGTGCGCGTGCTCGTCATCGAGGATGAGCTGCTGGTGGCGCTCAATTTGGAGACGGTGCTTCTCGAGGCGGGCTGCGAGGTCATCGGCCCGATTGCGAGTCTGCAGGCGGCGCTGAAGGCGAGTGCCAGCGAAGAGGCCGACCTGGCCATCCTCGACATCAACCTGCGCGGCGAAGAGGTCTTCCCGGCGGCACACATTCTGCGCGAGCGCGGAATCCCGCTGATCTTCTGTAGCGGCTACAGCGACGCCCAGACCCTTCCAGAGCCGTTCCGTAGCTTTCAAAAGCTCGGCAAGCCCTACGGTGCGACGGAGGTGCGGGACGCTATGCGCCGGGTTCTGACGGCGCGCGAGAAGGGCCTCACCTCAACGGGAAGCTGATGTCGCACGCCACCCCGTCGGCGTGGTAGGAGAGGCGGGAGGTTCCGTCGAGCTCGTAGGCGGCGCCGCGCTCGATGAGCGTCCGGCCGAAGCCTCTGCGCGTCGGCGGCGCGACGGTGGGACCATCCCTCTCGCGCCACTTCAGGCTGACGAGGTTGCTCCCGTCCTCCTGCTGCGTCACGTCCCAGCCGAGATGGACATAGCCGCCTTCGCTCGAGAGCGCTCCATACTTCGCCGCGTTCGTCGCCAACTCGTGGAGCACGAGGCTGATCGTCACGGCCGAGCGGGGAGGGATCATGATCGACGGTCCCTCCAGCCGCAGTCCGATCCCGGGCCGCGCCTCGAACGGCTGGAGGGTGCGCTCGAGAACCTTGCGGAGATCGGTCCTGCCCCAGTTCGCCTGGAACAGGAGATCGTGCGCGTCCGAGAGCACCTGAAGCCGGCCGAGGAAAGCCTCCTGGAACTCCTCCAGGGTGGCGCTGCGCGACAGGGTCTGGTGCGCGATGGAGGAGACGGTGGCGAGCGTGTTCTTCACCCGGTGGCTGAGTTCGCCCACCAACAGTTTCAGATGCTCCTCCGCGCGGCGGCGCTCCTTCCGCTCGTTCGCTTCGGCAAGAGCGCGCGAGACCGCCGAAGGCAGCCGATCCATGCGCTGCTTCAGCACATAGTCGGTCGCACCCTCGTTGATGGAGTCGATAGCGACTTCCTCGCCGAGCACGCCCGACACGAGGATGAACGGCAGGTCGGGCCTCCGCTCGCGTGTCAGGCGGAGCGCGGTTCGTCCGTCGAATGAAGGGAGCGAGTAGTCGGCGAGGACGAGGTCGAAGCTCCCGTCGTCCAGGGCACGCTCGAACTCCTCGCGCCCGGCGGTGTGGGTCACCTCGTAGACCCCGCCGCCGCGCCTCAGGTGAGCGATGATCAGCTCGTAGTCCTGGCGGCTGTCCTCGAGGAGAAGGACCCGAACAGGATCATTCTGCTGACGGGAATCGGACACGGCGGAGGGTTGCAGCGGCATTTCCACGTGCTGGCTCACGACGGGGTGCGGATGACATGAGGAGGGGGTTCGTTGAGGATTCCCCAGAAGACCCCGAGCTCCTGAATGGCCCGGAAGAACTCCTGGAAGTCCACTGGCTTCACGACGAAAGCGTTCACCCCGAGCTTGTAGCTCCGCAGGAGATCGCTCTCCTCGCGCGACGAGGTCAGCATGACGATCGGGACGTGGCGCAGATGCTCGTCCGATTTCACTTTTTCGAGCACCTCGAGGCCGTCGACCTTCGGCAGCTTCAGGTCGAGCAGGACGACGGAAGGGTCCCCCAGCGGGCGATTGTGATAGCCCCCCTCGCCGCGGAGGTAGTCGAGCGCCTCGGCGCCGTCGCGGGTCACGACGATGTCGTTCGCGAGCTGGCACTTCGCCAGCGCTGCGAGCGTCAGCTCCACGTCCTTAGGGTTGTCTTCGACCAGCAGAATTGGGCGCAGATCACTCATCTTCGGTTCCCTTCGCGTCCGGCAGCACCAGCGTGAATCGGGCCCCGGTGCCGAGCTCGGCCTCGGCCAGGATCCGGCCGCCGTGTCGTTCGAGTATCCTGCGCACGATGGCGAGCCCGATGCCGGTGCCCTCGAAGTCCTCGGCATGGTGCAGCCGTTGGAAGACGCCAAACAGCTTGTGAACGTATGCCATGTCGAAGCCGACGCCGTTGTCGGCTATGCGGACATGGGTTTCGTTGCCATCGCGCCAGCCCGAGATCTCGATCCGCGGGCTCTGCGTCTGCCGAGTGTACTTGATGGCGTTCGACAAGAGATTGTAGAAGACTTGGCGGATGAGCGCCGCGTCTCCGATGGCCTCCGGCAGCCTGCCGATCTGAAGATCGATCTGCCGATCGCCGATCTCCTCCTCGAGCGTGCGCAGGGACTCCTGAACCACCTTGTCGAGATTGACCGGCATCCGTTGCAGGCTCGTGCGGCCGAGCTGCGAGAAGCGCAGGAGATCGTCGACCAGTCGGCCGGCCGAGACGGCCGATTCCGTGATCGTGTCGAGGTAGCGGGTCGCCTGCTCGTCGAGGTCCGGAACCTGTGCCCGAAGGAGCTCCGCGTAGCCCACGATGTGCCGGAACGGTGCCCTGAGATCGTGGGATATCGAGTAGGAGAAGGACTCGAGCTCCTTGTTCGTGGCCTCGAGCTGACCCGTCAGCCGGGCACGCTCCTCCGCCTGCCGCAGGACGATCGTGATGATGGCGCTGCGAAGCTCTGCCGCCGCCTCGATCTGGGTCTGCTTCCACGGCGCGGATGTGTTCCGCACCTGCTCCTTCCAGGCTTCGAACGACGTGCGGGGATGGAGCCTGTCGGGGCCGGCCGTGGTCGGCTTGTGCGGGTCGCCACCCCACTCGACGGATCGCACGACTTCGGCCCGGAACCACATGAGGTAGCTCGGATGCAGCGACGAGATCGACGCCGCAAGAAGGCCGCTCGCCTTGTCGGCGAAGCGCTCGGTGCCGGGAATGAGCGAGGAGAGTTCATCGGTGGCGAACACGTCCTCCCGGACGTTCTCCTGCATCCAGGCGAGGATGCGCGCGATATCCTCTTCAGCCGGGGCGGACCCGATCCGGACGATCCGGCCATCGTAGGCGATGGCGGCCGAATCGGCATCCGTCTGTGCAAGGAGATCGATCGGTTGCGCCGCCAGCGCCTGTGCGAAATCGGGGCCTTTCGCCATGTGCCCGAGCAGGCGGGAGAGGATCGTCTTCTGCGCGACGCGCTCGTCGGCTTCCTTGCCGCGCTCGTTCATCGCGATCTGTATCGAGAGGATCTGCGCGATGAACTGGATCGCGTTCCGGATCTGCATCGGCACCCGTTTCGGGACCGAGTTGTGGCAGGAGATGAGCCCCCAGAGGTCGTTGTCGACGACGATTGACGCCGACATCGATGCGCCCGTGCCCATGTTGCGCATGTACTCCACATGCACCGGGGATACGCTGCGGAGAACCGACTGCGAGAGGTCGAAAGGCTCTCCCGTCGCCGGATGGCGGTCTGGTTCGATCGCCACGGGGGTGTAGAAGGCATCCGGGATGATCCGCAGCCGGTTTCGGCGGTAGAGCTCGCGCGCCTGGGCGGGGATGTCGGAGGCGGGAAAGCGCCGGCCGAGATAGGCGGGCAGGATCCCGTTACCGTCTTCGGCGATCACGGTCCCGTGGAGGTCCCGGTCGAAGCGATATGCCAGGACCCGGTCGTATCCGGACATCTGGCGGATCTTCTCGGCAGCGAGGCGGCACAGATCCGCCGGTTCGCTGAGCCGTCGCATCTGGTCTACGAACGAGCCGATGTCGGAATAGAGCATTTCGAGATCGAGATGCTCGCCTTCCGGCACCGGCTCGAGCTCGATGATCGTGAGGCCGTCCGCCCGGTGGAGATGGCCGTCGAAATCGCCGCCGTTCACCCCGAGGCGCACCTGCGCGGACGGAGAAGGGCCCGCCCCCCACGAGGCCATCGTTGAGCGCAGCGCTTCGGCTCCCTCTTCGAGGAGGTCCGGCATCCTCCGGGACAGCGGCGGTGCGCCCAGCTGATCCGCGGCGTTCGCGCTGGCCGCGACGACCATCTCGTCGGCCGGATCGATCACGAGAAGCACCCCGTGCGGCTGCACGCTGCCGGGAATATGGATCGGCTCGCGCGCGCAGGCATCAAGATCCGGGGTCAATGCAGTCACGTCCCAACCCTTCCCGCCTCAATGAACGGCGCCAACCACGCGTGGAGCGCCGAGAACACGGCACAGGCTGCCGCAACGGCCTCCGGCCGATCCCCCGGAGCGACCTCCCGCTCCAGGATCGCGCAGGTGTCTCGCCACATCGGACCAGCCCGGCGCCCGCGCCCGGCGAAATACGACTTGGCCTCCCGCGGCAGATCACCTGAACAGGCGAGATGCCGCGCGATCACTTGGCCGCCGAGGGTCGCTCCCTCGAACACGTAGAGGCAGCCAAGTCCGCCGGCCCGGGAGCCTATCGGCGGCACTTCCGCACACGGCAGGTCCGTTAGGTCCGTCTCCGTACGCCCTAGAAGACGCAGATCATGCACGATCGGTTCCAGCCGGCGCCGCGGCGGCCAGAACTCGTCACCGGCGAACAGCCGATCGAGCATCGGCTCGTGCATGCGGTGGAACCCGTAGAAGAGACCGAGGAGCTGTGCGTAACTGTCGCGCGTCAGGGCCCTCGACGTCAGCGAGAGGTCGTCCTCGAGATCGCGGTGATGGAACCTGGTGGCAGCCCGCAAATCGTGCAGGAGGGACGGCGCCGGCAGGGGGGAACCCACGCCCGGCGGGGCTTCTGGGATCATGCGTGATCTTTGGAGGGTCATTCAGGTCGCTGGTCTTGCGGAGATCAACACGAAACGCGGATGAAGGCCAGCGCGACCGGCGAGGGCCACGATGGAAACGGAGCAGGAGGCCCGGGAGTTTCCTTCCGGAGAAGGTGTTCACCCGGAGACGCCGGTGTCGTCCAATAGCACGTTCGTGACCGAGCCCATGGAGGCCAAGCGGGTGCAGGCGCTCCCCGATGGGGCGGGCTGGCAGTTCGAGCCGAAGTGGGACGGCTTTCGCTGCCTCGCCTTCCGGCAGGCCGGTGCGGTGGAGCTCCGCGCCAAGTCGGGCAAGGACCTGGCGCGGTACTTCCCGGAGATCGTTGCCGAACTCTTGGCGCTCGCGCCGGACGTCTTTGCCGTGGACGGGGAACTGGTCGTGCCGCAGGGCGAAACTCTGTCCTTCGACGCGTTGCAGATGCGGCTGCACCCGGCCGAGAGCCGCGTCAGGAGGTTGTCCGCCGAGACGCCCGCGCGCTTCATCCTCTTCGACATGCTGATGGACGTGGACGGAGCATCGCTCCTGGAGCGGCCGCTCATCGAGCGCCGGGAGCGCCTCGAGGCGTTCTGCGGCGCCGTCCGGTCGGAGCTTCTCGACCTCTCACCCTACACCCGGGAGCGCGACGTCGCCTGCAGGTGGCTCGAGCACACGGGAGCGGCGCTGGATGGCGTGGTGGCGAAGCCCCTCGAGGGGCCGTACGAGGCGGGGGAGCGCGCGATGTACAAGGTGAAGGTCGAGCGAACGGCCGACTGCGTGGTCGGCGGCTTTCGCTACGGCACGAACTCCGCGCAAGCCGGTTCGCTCCTTCTCGGCCTCCACGATGAGGAGGGAAAGCTCGATCACGTCGGCTTCTGCCCCGTGGCGGCTGGCGATCGGGATACGCTGACGAAGAGGCTCGAGAAGCTCGTCGAGCCGCCGGGCTTCACCGGGAAGGCGCCCGGCGGGCCTTCGCGCTGGTCGAACGGCCGCTCCGCGGAGTGGCAGCCGCTGAGGCCGGAGCTCGTCGTCGAGGTGCGCTACGACCAGGTCACGGGCGGTCGTTTCCGGCACGGCACGAAGCTGATGCGGTGGCGGCCGGACAAGGCGCCTCGCCAATGCACGATGGAGCAGCTCGTCCAGGAGGCGGAGCCGGCGCGTCTGATCGACGACCTCGAGGGAGCCCGTCCATGAGCGAGGAGACCGAACTGGCCGGCGTCCGGCTGACGAGCCCGGAGAAGGTCCTCTATCCCGACCAGGGCGTCACGAAGCGGGCGCTGGCGGAGTACTATGTCGAGATCGCCGGCGTGATGCTGCCGCACGTGAAGGACAGGCCGATCACGCTCGTCCGCTGCCCCGCCGGGCAGGAGAAGAAGTGCTTCTACCAGCGGCACCCGGGTTCCGGCGTGCCGAAGGAGCTTGCGGAGTTCCTCGTGCCGGGCTTCGAGGATAGCGGCCCCTATCTCTACGTCCAGAATGTGCAGGGGCTCGTGGCGCTCGTGCAGATGGGCGTGCTCGAGATCCATCCATGGAACATGAGGATCGACCGGCCCGACCGTCCGGACATGATCGTGATGGATCTCGATCCGGGAGAGGGGACCCCGCTCGCGGCGGTCGTGCGCGCGGCTCACGAGGTCCGCGCCATGATGATGGGCCTGAAGCTCCAGTCGTTCTGCAAGACGTCCGGCGGCAAGGGGCTGCACGTGGTCGTGCCGTTCGAACGGCGCACGGAGTGGAAGGAGGCGAAGGCCTTCGCGAAGGCGATCGCCGACCGCATGACGGCCGTGGCGCCGGACCGTTACCTGGCGAAGTCGTCGATCGCGGCGCGCCGGGGCAAGATCTTCGTCGACTATTTCCGGAACGACCAGACCTCGACCTCGGTCGCCCCCTATTCCTCCCGCGCCCGTGAGGGTGCGACGGTCGCCACGCCGCTCCACTGGGACGAGGTGACGGACGAGCTCGACCCCCGGAGCTTCACGATCGCGACCGTCCCGGAGCGCATAGAGCGCCTCGGCGGAGATCCCTGGTCGGAGATGCTTGAGGTGCGGCAGCGCCTGCCGGCGGCGTCGGCGCTCGAGGAGTGAGGCAGGTGCAGGGGGTCGCGGAAGGCTATCCTTCCATCTCCTCGCGCAGCATCTCGAGCCGGAGCCACTCCTCCTCGGCGTGCTCGAGGTCGGCTTGCGCCTTCTCGAGCTTCCTGCTCGCCTCGGCGAACCTGTCCGGTTGCTTCGAGAAGAGGTTCGGGTCGGCCAGCGTCTTCGAGAGCGTGTCCACGTCCTGCTGGAGCGCTTCCATCCGTTTCGGAAGCGTTTCGAGCGCGTGCTTGTCCTTGAAGCTGAGCTTGCCCTTCTTCTTCTCGGCTTGCGGCTTCGGCTCGGCCTTCTTCGGCTTGTCGGCCTTCTCCTTCTCGCGGAGGTGGCGGGCGCCGACGCCGTGGCCGCGCTGGGCCACCATGTCGGAATAGCCGCCGGCATAGGCCTGCCACCGGCCCTTGCCCTCGGCCGCGATCACGAAGGTCGAGACGCGGTCGAGGAAGTCGCGGTCGTGGCTGACGAGGATCACGGTTCCCTCGTAGTCCGCGACCATCTCTTCCAGGAGGTCGAGCGTCTCGAGGTCGAGGTCGTTCGTCGGCTCGTCGAGCACGAGCACGTTCGAGGGCGTCGCGAGCGCCTTTGCCAGCATCAGCCGTCCCCGCTCGCCGCCCGACAGGGCGGTCACCGCCGTGCGGGCCTGCTCGGGCGAGAACAGGAAGTCCTTCATGTAGCCGACGACGTGACGCTCGCGACCGCCGACGATGACCTTGTCGCCGACGCCGCCCGTCAGCACGTGCTGCAGGGTGGCCTCCGGCTGCAGGCTCTCCCGCTTCTGGTCGAGCGTCGCGATCTCGAGGTTCGCGCCGAGCCGGACGGAACCGGAATCGGGCTCGATCTGTCCCGTCAGCATGCGAAGGAGCGTCGTCTTGCCGGCCCCGTTCGGCCCGATGATGCCCACGCAGTCGCCGCGCAGGATGCGGACGGAGAAATCGTCGACCACGGTGACGTCGCCGAAGCGCTTCGAGATCGACTTGGCCTCCACGACCATCTTGCCCGAATTCTGCGCCTCGCTCGCCTCCAGCGTCACGTTGCCCTGGACGCCGCGGTAGTCTCGCTGCTGCTGCCTCAGGGCATGGAGATCGCCGAGGCGGCGGACGTTGCGCTTGCGGCGGGCGGTCACGCCGTAGCGCAGCCAGTGCTCCTCCATCGCGATCTTGCGGGCGAGCTTCTGCTGGTCGCGCTCCTCCTCCTCGAGAAGCTTGTCGCGCCACGCCTCGAACGCGCCGAAGCCGGCGTCGAGCCGGTTCGTCTTCCCGCGGTCGAGCCAGACCGTGACCCGCGAGAGGTTCTGCAGGAAGCGCCGGTCGTGGCTGATCAGCACGAGAGCGGATTTTCTGGAGGCGAGCTCGCCCTCGAGCCACTCGATGACGGGGAGGTCGAGATGGTTCGTCGGCTCGTCGAGCATCAATATGTCGGGCTCCGGCGCGAGCACCCGCGCCAGCGCGGCGCGGCGTGCCTCCCCGCCCGAGAGCACCTTCGGGTCCTCGTCGCCGGCGAGACCGAGCTCGGAGAGGAGATACTGCGCCCGGTAGGGCTCGTCGGCCGGACCGAGCCCCGCCTCGACATATTGCAGCGTCGTCTCGTAGCCCGAGAAATCCGGCTCCTGCGGCAGGTAGCGCACCGTGGCGTCGGGCTGCAGGAAGCGCTCTCCCCGGTCTGCCTCCACCATGCCCGCCGCGATCTTGAGGAGCGTGGACTTGCCGGAGCCGTTGCGGCCGACGAGGCAGACGCGCTCGCCCGGACTCACGCTGAGCTCGGCGCCGGTCAGGAGCGGCGTGCCGCCGAAGGTCAGGTGGATGTCGCGGAGCTGGAGCAGCGGTGGAGCCATGGTCGGCGGAGATCCTTCCAACAATCGTCCGGCGTTCTATCTCACGGGCGGAGGTAATGTCATGCTTCCCGCATCTCCACCCTCGGACAGGAGCGGGGCACGTCGCCCGCGGCAGGCCTGTCCGATTGAAGAAGGTCCCATCGATGACGATTGTCAGATCCTCCGCCGTCCTCTTCCTGCTCTGCGTTGCCTCCCTGCCGGCGCAGGCCCAGCATGCGCATGACGGCCACGGCGCCGCGACCGAAACGGCGATCGAGCTGCCGCCGATCTGCGAGGCGCGGACGAACGAGGCCGGATCGCACACGATGGTGTCGGCTGGGGAGGCCCGGCCGACGGACCTGAGCCCCGGCCATCAGGCTCTCTTCGATTCGATGGGCGACATGCACGATGTGATGATGTCCGCCATGTCCGCGGAGGACATCGATGTCGCGTTCGTGTGCGGCATGATCCCGCACCACCAGGGCGCGGTCGCGATGGCCCGTGCCGTCATCGAGCACGGCGACGACCCGTGGACGAAGGAGCTCGCCGAGCAGGTGATCGCCACCCAGGAGCAGGAGATCGCCGACATGCTGGAGTGGCTGCGCGCGCGGATGTGAACAAAAAGGCAGAGAGCCTCTCTCTACCCCCTGAGCGCCCCGAGGAGGACCGCCCTGTACAGACGGTCGCTCGACGACTTCGGCTTGGCATAGCCCATTCGCTCCAGCGCCTCGGCCTCTTCCGCCGAGGGTTTCTTGCCGCGCCAGCCCTTCCAGGCGAGCCCCATCAGCTCCCTCTTCGAGCCGCTCGCCTCGCGCATCCGGCCGAGCGCCGGCATCAGGCGCTGCTCGACCTCGGTGAAGTCGGTGCCGAAGGGGAAGAGCGGTAGCTTATCCCGGTGCGGTTCGAGCGCCTTCCGGATGCGCTCGGGCGTATTGCGGCGATGCGCCTCGGGAATGCGGTAGTCCCGGCCGATCTTGCCGGCGCTCTTCGCCTTTTCGAGAAGTTCGTCCTGGAACCGCGCGTCGGTGACGGACAGCATGGCAGCGATCGTGTCCGCATCCGTCCGCCCCCGCAGGTCCGCCACGCCGTACTCGGTCACGAGGATGTCGCGCAGGTGCCGCGGGATCGTCGTGTGGCCGTAGCTCCAACGTATGTTCGAGACGGTCTGGCCCTTGTCCTTGCGGGTCGAGCGCAGCGTGATGATCGACCGCGCGTCCCGCAGCGCGAAGGCCTGGGCGACGAAGTTGTACTGGCCGCCGACACCGCTGACGACGCGCCCGTCCTCGAGCTGGTCGGAGACGACCGCGCCCATCAGCGTCGCCATCATCGCGTTGTTGCAGAACCGGGCACCGGCGCGCGCCTGCCGCTTCTTCTCCTCCTCGCCGTAGAGCTCGTTGATCCAGGATATCGCCCGCATCCGGAAGCGGTCGCGCTCCTCCTGGCTCATCGCCTTCAGCCGGTCGTAGAGGGAGCGGGGGCCGACGAAGAAGCCCGAATGGACGAGCGCGCCGTCGACCTCCCGCGACACGACCCCCGCCTCGACCAGGTCGAGGAACGAGTCGACGAGCATCTCGCTGCACCCGTAGAGGCCCTTGGCGAAGGGCTCCTCATGCACCTCGCCCGGCTTCCCCCGCGCGTCGAGGGCCAGCGCAGCCTGCCGGAAGACCTTGTTGTCCCTGTGCCGCAGAATGAGGGCGTGCGCCACTGCGTCGCCCATCGAGCCGATTCCGATCTGCAGCGTGCCGCCGTCCGGCACGAGCCTCGCGACGTGAAGGGCGATCGCGTGATCGGTGAGGCTGACGGGCTCCTTCGGCGGGGCGAAGAGCGAAAATCCCTCGCCCGTGTCGAGCACGTCCGTGAACACCTCCTCGCCGATCTCGGCGTCCCCACCCATGAACGGCAGTTCATCGTTCACTTCACCGACGAGGATAAGCCCGGTCTCGCCGGCCCTCCGCGCCGCCAGGAGGTCGAGCGTGATGTCGGCGTTGCAGGAGACGCTGTAGCGCCTTCCGTCCGGCGCCTCCCGCTTCGCCACGGCCTGCGCGAAGACGTTGACGCCCTGCTCCAGGGCGTAACGGGCGGCATGGGTATAGTTCGCGGAGATGTAGTGCTGCTGCATTGCCGGGCAGCCGAGCCAGCGGCCGGCCTGCACGAAGAACTCGTTCACCTTGACGTTCGGCGGGAGCGAACGATCGTGCAGCGCCCGGGCGTAGAGGAGATCGGGATACTCGCCCATCATGCGCTCGATCACGGGATCGAGAAACCGCTTCTCGATCTCGTTTCGTCCCCACGGCTTCTCCAGCGTCAGGGCCGTGAAGATCGTCAGGCGGATGGAAGGATCCCCGACCGCCCGCAGGTAGAGTGCGTTCGCGATCGTGTTCGCCTTGCCGAGGCCGAGCGGCAGGCCGAGCACGATCTCCTTGCCGACGGTGTCGATGATCGCATCGACGACGCGCTCGGCGTCGTCGTGCCGTC
This sequence comes from Lutibaculum baratangense AMV1, assembly GCF_000496075.1. Lineage (GTDB taxonomy): Bacteria > Pseudomonadota > Alphaproteobacteria > Rhizobiales > Tepidamorphaceae > Lutibaculum > Lutibaculum baratangense. The sequence continues at coordinate 42,369 of NZ_AWXZ01000037.1, read as the reverse complement.
TCGTCTGCATGGCGGCGGGAGGCTCCGTCAGGCTTCTTCGGTCTCGGCGCGAGGCACCGGGGTCCCCTCTTCGTTCAGGGAGGCCCTTTCCAGATCCGGCCATCCCGGATCCGGCGCGAACCGTGCACCGTGCTGCTTCTCCAGGCGCTTCAGGCTGGCGATGACGTCCGTGATCCGGCGGTCATGCGCGTATTTGATCGGCCCTCCGCGGAAGGGCGCGAAGCCCGTGCCGAAGATCATGGCGCCGTCGAGCGTGTCGAGGTCGTCGATCACGCCCGTCCGGTAGCACGTCACGCAGGCGTTGAGCATCGGCAGGATCAGCCGGTCGGTGATGCCGCGATCGTAGGAGCCGCCCTTGTCGTTCTTCTGGACCTTGCCGTCCTTCCAGTCGTAGAGGCCCTTCCCGGTCTTCCGGCCGAGCTCGCCGTTCTCGACCTTCTCGCGGAGCCATGCCGGCGTTTGGGGAAGCTCGGCGTCGAGATTGGCCCGCAGCATGTCCGCGACGTCGAGGCAGATGTCGAGACCCACCTGGTCGGCGAGCTCGATCGGGCCCATCGGCATGCCGAACTCCTCGGCCGCCCGGTCGATGACCTCCTTCGGCGTGCCCTCGTCGAGCATCAGGAGGCCTTCCATGAGGTAGGGCATCAGCGCCCGGTTCACGAGGAAGCCTGGCGCGCTCTTCACGGGGGCCGGCAGGCGGTCGATCGAGGTCGTGAACCGTTCGAGCTTCTTCAGCGTCTCCTCGCTCGCCTGGTCGTGGCTGACGACCTCGACGAGCTGCATGCGCGAGACGGGGTTGAAGAAGTGCAGGCCTGCGAAGCGGGAGGGATCCTTCAGGTGCCCGCGGAGCTCCTCCAGGCGGATCGAGGACGTGTTCGTCGCGAGGATCGCACCCGGCTTCAGGAGCGGCTCGACCTGTTCGTAGACCTTGCGCTTGATGTCGACCTTCTCGGGCACCGCCTCGATCACGATGTCCGCGTGGCGGATGCCGTGGCCGTTGATGCCCGGGATCAGGCGGTCCATCGCGTCGCGGATCTTCGCCCCGTCCTTGGCGACCTTCTCGTAGAGCCTGTGAGCGTTCCGGATCGCCTTCCCGAGGACCTCGGGCTTCATGTCGGCGAGAGTCACGGTCAGGCCCCTGAGCGCGCACCACGCGGCGATCTCGCCGCCCATCGCGCCGGCGCCGACCACGTGCACGTGGCCGAATGTCGTCTTGCCCTTGCCGATCGCCTTCATGTGCTCGCGCAGGAAGAAGACGCGGATCAGGTTCTGTGCGGTGTCGGTGACGAGCAGCCGGGCGAAGGACTTGATCTCCTCGGCCTTCATCTGGTCGTAGTCGCCGCCATGCTCTTCCCACAGCGCGATCAGTGCGTGCGGTGCGGGGTAATGCTCGGCCGGTGCCTTGCTCTCCGTCTCGCCGCGCATGCGGCCGGCCGCGAACCGCCGGCCGGGGCCGCTCGACAGGGCGCGGTCGCGGAAGGAGCGGTCGCGGCTCTTGCTGCCGCCGGATACCGCAGCCTTGACGGCTGCGAGCACGTGGCGCTCCTCGATGACCTCGTCGATCAACCCCATCCGCTTGGCGCGCCTGGCTGGGTGCGACTTGCCCGTCAGCATCATCGTCATGGCCTGGACGGGGTCCATGAGGAAGGTCGAGCGGACGGTGCCGCCCAAGCCCGGGTGCAGGCCGAGCAGAACCTCGGGGAAGCCGAGCTTCGTCTCGGGCAGCGCCAGACGGCGGTCGCAGGCGAGTGCGATCTCGAGGCCGCCACCGAGCGCGTAGCCGTGCATGATCGCCACCGTCGGGATGTCGAGCCGATCGAGCCGGTCGACCACGCGGTTCGCCTCCGAGATCTTCTCCTCGACGACCTTCGGGTCGCGGATGCCGCGAAACTCCGTGATGTCGGCGCCGGCGATGAATCCCGACTTCTTCGCCGAGCGGATGACGAGCCCCTTCGGCCGGTCGCGCTCGATCTCCTCGAGCGCCCGGTCGAGCTCTGCCAGAACGTCGGCCGAGAGCGTGTTCGCGCTCGCGCCTTCCTTGTCGATCACCAGCCAGGCGACGTTGTCCTCGTCGCGCGCGAGCCGCCAGTGGCGGAAGCGGTCGTCCTTCAGGTCGGAAGCGGGTCCGAGCTCGAGGTTGCGGTCCTTGAGGGCGCCCCAAACGATACCAGTCATTCCAGCCTCCCTCACACGGTCTCGATCAGCATGGCGCCGCCCTGGCCGCCGCCGATGCACTCGGTGGCGATGCCGCGCTTGTTGCCCCGCCGCCTCATCGCGTTGACGAGATGGAGCACGAGGCGATTTCCGCTCGTGCCGACGGGATGGCCGAGGCTGATCGCGCCGCCGTCGACGTTCAGGCGTTCGCGGTTGAGTGTGCCCATTGCCCCCTCTTCGCCGAGCACGTCGCGGCAGAACTCGTCGTCCGCCCACGCTCTGAGGCAGCCGAGCACCTGGGCGGCAAATGCCTCGTTCAGCTCCCACAGATCGACATCCTGGAGGCTCATCCCGTGGCGCTTGAGGATCGGGGTCGAGCACATCACCGGCCCGAGCCCCATGATGGATGGATCGAGCGCCGCCCACTCGCTGTCGCGGATGACCGCCTTCGGCTCCAGTCCGTGTTTCTCCACCGCCTCCTCGGAGGCGAGGATGATCCACGACGCGCCGTCGGTGATCTGGGAGGAATTTCCGGGGGTCACCTTGCCGTAGGGCCGCTCGAACACCGGCTTAAGCTTGCGCAGCCGGTCCATCGAGGAGTCGCGCCGCACGCCGTCGTCGTGATCGTAGACCGTGCCCTCGCGCGCGAAGGAGGGCTCGATCTCGTCCTTGAGCCAGCCTTCGTCCTGCGCATAGGCGAGCCGGTGGTGGCTCTCGACGGCGTAACGGTCGGCCTCCTCGCGGGAGATGTCGAAGAGATGGGCGACGAGCTCGGCCGTCTGGCCCATGTTCATCTCGACGATCGGGTCCGTGAGCCCGCGCTCGAGGCCGATCACCGGCTTCAGCATGCCCGGCCGGAAGCCGGCCGCGGCCTTGGCGCGCTCCGCGGCGCTACGCGAATTGTTGAGCTCGGCGAACCAGCCCACGGCGTCGCGCGAGAAGACGAGCGGGGAGTGCGACAGCGCCTCGGTGCCGCCGGCCAGGATCAGGTCCGCGTTGCCTTCGCGTATGTAGCGAAAGCCGGTATCGACCGACTGCATGCCGGAGCCGCAGTTTATCTGCACGGTGAAGGCCGGCATGTTCTCGCCCATGCCGAGCCTCAGGGCTGCGACACGCGCCGGGTTCATCTCGTCGGCGACGACGTTCACGCAGCCGAGGATCACCTGGTCGAAAGCCGTTGCCGGCATCGGCTGCCGCAGAAGGAGCGGCCGGCCGCACTGCACGGCGAGGTCGACCGGTGTGAACGGCCCCGGTTCGCCGCGCGCCTTGATGAAGGGCGTTCGGGCCCCGTCGACGATGTAGACGGGGCGACCGGTGTCGGACTTCTTGTCTGGCACTGTCCTCGGACTCCTTGGCGTCTTCTCGATGTCGCTGTCGCTGTCGCGGGCTATTCGGCCGCCTGCACGATGGTCGAGCGCGGCCGCGCGCCCTTGGATAGCTCTCCGGGCGGGAAGTCGTCGACCGTGCAGACCTCGGCGATCGCGGCTTCCGCGGCCTCGACCTTGCGGGCCTCCTCCTCGGTGATGACCCGCTTCTCGAGGCCCTGCCGCCAGCTCAGGCGTTCCTTCCTGAGCTTCTGGCGGATCGGCTCGACCGCCACGACGAGCTTCAGCGTATGTTCCAGCCGGCCGACCTCGGTGTCTTCGCCGCCGACATAGAGCCCGCTGCCGAGGCGGTCACGCGTGGCGTTCGGCTCGAGGATCAGCTCGGCACAGGCTTGGGTCACCTTGTCGCGCGGTCCCTTCGACCTCACGCCGTACGGCAGGGTCACGAGCCGAAGGAGCACGGCTGCCCATCGTGCAGGTAGGTTGATGTAGATCTCGTCCAGCCGCTGCTCGATCCGCGCCGAGCCCATCTCCATGCACCACTGGACGAGCGGCAGGTCGGCCTCCTGCCGGCCCTCGTCCTCCCAGCGCTTCAGGACCCCCGAGAGAAGATACAGCTCGGAGAGCACGTCGCCGAGCCGCGCGGACAGGGCCTCCTTCCGCTTCAGCGCGCCGCCGAGCGTCAGGAGCGCCATGTCGGCGGCGAGGGCGAATGCGGCGGAGTAGCGTCCGAGCCTCGCGTAGTGGTGGGAGACCGCCCCCGCGTCGGGCCTCGGCGCGAAGCGGCCGCCGGTCAGGGCGCGGCCCCAGGCGCGGAAGAACGTCTTCGCGGAATGCCCGACATGGCCCCAGAACGCCCTGTCGAAGGCGTCGAGCGCCTCCTTGCGGTCTTCGATCTGAAGCGCGTTCATCTCCTTGATCAGCCAGGGGTGCGCCCGGATCGAGCCCTGCCCGAAGATGATCAGGTTGCGCGTCAGGATGTTCGCGCCCTCGACCGTGATGCCGACGGGGATGGCGCGGTAGAAGTTGCCGAGATAGTTCCTCGGCCCGTCGATGACCGTCTTGCCGCCATGGATATCCATCGCATCCGTCATCACGTCGCGCATGCGGTAGGTGGCGTGCGCCTTCATGATGGCGGAGATCACGGCCGGATGGTGGCCCTTGTCGAGGCCGGCGCAGGTCAGGCGGCGTGCGCCGTCGATGAGATAGGCATTTCCGGCGATCGCGCCGAGCCGATCCTGGACACCCTCGAACCTGCCGACGGGAATGCCGAACTGGCTGCGGATCCGGGCGTAGGCGCCGGTGTAGCGGGCCGAGGCCGCGGCCGCCGCGGCGGCCTGCGACGGCAGCGAGATGCCGCGGCCCGCCGCGAGCGCCGACATCAGCATCTTCCAGCCCTTCCCGACCTGCTTCTCGCCGCCGATGATGTGGTCGAGCGGGATGAAGACGTCGTGGCCCTCGGTCGGCCCGTTCTGGAAGAACTGCATCGCCGCGAGATGGCGCCGGCCCGTCTCCACCCCCGGCAGATCCGTCGGGATCAGGGCGACGGTGATGCCGCGCTCGACCTCGGGACCCAGAATGTGCTCGGGATCGTAGAGCTTGAAGGCGAGCCCGAGCACCGTCGCGATCGGCGCGAGCGTGATGTAGCGCTTCTTCCAGTTGAGGCGGAGGCCGACCACCTCCTCGCCGTCGAACACGTCGCGGCACACGACGCCCGAATCGACCATCGAGGCGGCGTCGGAGCCGGCCTCGAGGCTCGTGAGGCCGAAGCACGGCACTTCGCGGCCGTCCGCGAGGCGCGGCAGCCAGTGATCGCGCTGCTCCTTCGTGCCGAACTGCATCAGCAGTTCGCCCGGCCCGAGCGAGTTCGGCACCATCACGCTGACCGCCGCGGCGACGGAGCGGGTGGAGATCTTGCGGACGATCTCGGAATGGGCGAAGGCGGAGAAGCCCAGGCCGCCGTATTCCTTCGGGATGATCATCCCGAAAAACCTGTTCCTCTTCAGGAAGTCCCACGCCTCGCGCGGCAGGTCCCCGTCTTCCCAGGTGATCTGCCAGTCGTCGATCATGGCGCAGAACTCGTCGACTGGACCGTCGACGAAGGCCTGCTCCTCGGCGGAAAGTGCCGCCTGCGGGGTGTCGAGAAGCGTCTTCCAGTCGGGGTTGCCGGTGAAGAGCTCGGCGTCCCACCAGACGTCGCCGGCCTCGATCGCCTCGCGCTCGGTCTCCGACATGCTGGGCAGCGCCTTCTGCGCCCAGCGGAAGATCGGCTTGGTCAGGTAGTCGCGACGGATCGTACGCAGCATGGCCGGGAACCCCTCCCTGGTAGGCGAAACCACACAGCTCTCGCCCGGTTCCACGGTGCGTTCCGGTCGGGCTCCGAAGCTGCCTTGTGGAGAAGATATAGGGGTTACGCCCGCGGCAGGAAATCATCACGTAGCGTAAGACATGACGTTGACGTAAACGTCAGCCGCTGCCGGGGTGGCGACCCCTGCTTTGTCGACGAGCCCATCCCCTCGCTCCAAGCCGAGACCGTGGAGCCGCGTCGGCGGCCTGATCGAGGAGCGCCGGGCGGCTGCGCGATCCACGGGATTTTCACGACGCGCGCCTCCGCGAGCGGCTTTCGGTGCTCGAGATCGATGTCGCGAGCTTCGCCGCGGCGGCCGCCGCGTGAGCTAGCGCCGCACGAACACGCCTTTCACGGCGGAGGTGAGTGTGGTGAGAAGCCGCCCGGGGGGAGGGGTGGCCACGAGGTCTTGCACCTGACGATAGAAGATGCGGCTTTCCGCGATCATGGCGGCATGCTCGGACGCCGCCGCGTCGATCTCCTCTTGCGGCACGAGGAGGCTGCGGCTGGCCGTCCTGTTGTGGCGGCCGAGCTCGGTGCCATCGAGGCGCAGACTGTGCCCGTGTCGTGCGAGGAAGAGCGGCAGCTGCTCGACGAGCCCGACATGGATGCTCTCGCACACGTCGCGGACTTGGGCACGGGCGGGCTTCCGGCTGCCGCAGAGAATGTCGGCCTGCGCGAAGAGCTCGTAGATTCCCTCCTCGCTGCGCAGCACCTCCCGCAGGGGCGTCGTACGGAACATCTGCATCTTCGGGCCGAGCTGCTGCGGGGTCATCTCCGGCCGCCTGGCATGGCCGACCAGCGAGACGAGACGTTGGAAGGGATCGCGGATCAGGGTGAAGATCGTCGGGTCCTCGAGCCGCGCCTTCCTCACCGTGGCGAGATCCACGTGCCCTCCGACAAGGTCGTGAGCATCGAAGTGATCGGTGGCCCGCTCGAACCACTGCTTCGTCACCACGTAGAGGGGGCGGACGAACCGCGGCTCGAGCGCGTTCCTGAGCGATGTGCCGGCCGTCTTGGGGATGTGTAGGAACACCGTTTGCCTCCCGCGGAAGCGGTGGGCATGCAAGTCCTGGAGATACTGCCGAACCGGTTCCACGTGCAGGTCCTCGGCGCGCGTGCCGGTATCCCGGTCGGCGAAGAGCACGAACACCTCGTTGGCGAAGACGGCGTGGCGGTCGAGTTGGCCTTCAAGCCGGGCCACCGACACCTCGTGCATCTTCCCCTTGTTCAGGAGCAGGCCCTCGCTGGGCTGGCCGTAGCCGACGGATTTCGCGAGCACGCGTCTGAACTCCGGAGGCACGGCTATCGGGCCGATGTCGAGCTCCCGCGCGGCCGCCGCCGCGTCTTGCCACATCGGGTCGTCGAAGGGGGGCGTGGACGTCATGCGTTCAGTGCGGATCGAGGATGATGCGGGCGGCCCGCCGGCCGAAGCGTTGCAGGAGCCGCAGTGCCCGGACCCCCTGATCCATCCTGAGGGACGAAGCGGGTCTGTCGGGCATGATCCCGCTCTCGACCCTGTCTCGCATGCCGCGATAGAAGTCCCGGCTTCGTTCAATCTGTCTGGAGTGCATCGCGTAGGCCGTGGCGATCTCCTCGGACGAAACGAGCGCGCAGCGGTTGGAGGTCGCGTTGTGACGGCCGATGGCCGCCCGACCGAGCCCAAAGGCGGCGCCATGCTGATCGAGGAACAGATCCATCCTTTCCACCAGCCCGATGCGGATCGTCCGTGCGAGGTGGTCCTGCTGGTCCGCCGTGGGGTGCCACGAGCCGCAGAGCAGGCGCTCCTGCATGAAGAGCTCCTTCTGGCCCTGATGCAGTTGGAGAATCTCCGAAAGAGGGAGCTCCCTCCAGAGCCGCATGACCCAGTTCAGCGTCTTCGCTTCGATGTCCGGTCGCCTTGCGTGCGCAACCGCCGAGATCAACCGCTCGTAGGGGTCCCGGATCAGGGTGAAGGTGTGCGGGCGATAGAGCGACGTGCGCAAGGCCAGCATGTTGAAATGCCCTGCAACGAAATCGAAGGCGTCGAGACTGCCACGCGCCCGCCACAGCTCTCCATTGTCCATGAAATAGACCGGCCTCTGATAGCGGGCGTCCAGTGCGTGGCGCAGCGAGGTGCCGGCGGTCTTGGGGATGTGCAGGAAGACGGTCTGGCGTCCCCGGAAGCGCCGTTCCTCGGCATCACGCACGAAACTCCGGACGGCCTCGACATGCGGGTCGAGCGGCCCGGGATGGGCGGGACGTTGCGTGAAGAGGACGAAGACCGGGTTCGCGAACGCGACCTCGCGCGTCAGGAGCTGCCGCAGCCTCTCCAGCGGAAGGAGGTGCATCTGCCCCTTGTTCAGGAGAAGCGCCGCAGCCCTCGCCTGATACCCCACGCTGCGGGGCACTTTCGAGCGGAACTCTTGTGGGACCGCGACACGCCCCTTGCCGATGCTCCTCGCCGCCAGGAGGGCCTCGAGCCAAAGGGGATCGTCGAATTCCGGCGGGGGCGAAGCCATCGGGTGTCAGCTGTCGATATGCGGCAACGAGGACGGCGTCAGACGCGTGCGGGAGCGGCACTGGATCGGCGGAAAGCGCCGGCGCTCCTCGCAAGTGCCCGGCGGCCTTGGCATTCGAGGCCCCCGGCGGCGCGGAAGGACCGGCTCACCCACTAGCCCGGAACGTCGGGGCGGGCAAGCGCGTCTTCGTCGCGGGACGGGCTGCGGAGCCCGCGACTCCTGTTGGCGCGCTAGAGCCACTCGTCCTTCAGCCGCAGCCCCGCATAGGCCGCCTTCAGGTAGAGCGGCCTCAGCGCGGGGAACGGAAAGCGGGGAGGGGGCGCGCCACGACCGCCGGCAGGTCGCCGGCCCCGGCGGCTCCCGCGGCAAGGCGCGCGGCGGCGCGGCCGGACCAGGTTCCCATCGCGACGCCGTTGCCGTGATAGGCGAGGGCGTGGATGACGCTGTCGTCATCGGCCAGTCGCCCGACATGAGGCGTCAGGTCGTAGGCCATGCAGACGAAGCCGCGCCAGGAATGGGTGATCTCCACCTCCTTCCAGGCGGGGAACAGCATGCCGAGTCGACGCCGCATCTCCGCCCTTCTCGCTTCCATGTTCGCGGGATCGGCCGAGGTGCCGCCGCGTGCGCCGAGCAGCATCCGCCCCTCGGGCAGGAGGCGGAAATAGTGCAGCAGGTTACGCGTGTCGGACGCCATCACCGGGCTCGTCCAGCCTTGCGCAGAGAGCTCCTCCTGCGTCAGCGGGCGAGTCGTGACGACGCTCGACAGGGCCGGGAGGACCGCGCCGGCGAGGGCGGGGTGCAGGTCCTCCGCCGTGTAGCCGTTCGTGGCGACGACGACCCTCTTCGCGCGAAGGCGCCCGCCCGGCGTGTGAAGCCGATGCTCCGAACCGACCTTCTCCCATCGCTCCACGGGAGTGCGGGCATGAATGACGGCACCCGCCCGCGCGGCCGCGGCGGCCAGGCCCCGGGCATAGCGCAGCGGGTGCAGGCCGAAGCCGATCGGCGTGTGGAGCCCCGCGTGCGCCCCGTGCATCCGCAGGCCGTGCTCGGCGAGCTCCTCCTTCCGGTAGAAGCGCGCGTCGACACCGAGCACCGCCCGAAGGAGATCGCGCTGTTCGCGCAGCCCGTCGACCTGCGAGGCCCGGTGGGCGATCTCGACGTCTCCCGAGCCGCTGCGCTCGACATCGATCCCCTCCGCCTCCGTCAGCGCGGCCACGAGCTCCGTCGCCTCCCGCTGCGCGTGATAGAAGCGCACCGCCTCCTCGCGGCCGTAGCGTTTCGCCAGCGTCGCGAAGGAGAGCTTGCTCGACCCCAGGCAGCAGAAGCCGCCATTGCGGCCCGAGGCGCCCCAGCCGGGCTCTCCGCGCTCGAGCACCCGCACGTCCACGCCATGCGCGGTGGCCAGGTGGTAGGCGGCGGACAGACCGGTGTAGCCGGCTCCGATCACCGCCACCTCGCAGGTCGCCTCTCCGTCGAGAGCCGGGGTCGTGATGGCCGGCGCGGGAGCGGTGGACGCCCAGTAGCTTTCGACGGGCACGGCGGGGTCGCTTGCCGCCGGGTGGTACAGGTGGCGCATCGCCGGTCTTGATCCTGTCGCGATCTGGTGGGGCCGGCAGAGATGAGCCTTCCGCCGAGGCACCGTCAAGCGGCACAGGTCGACGGCCACGGGAGACGCGCAAGGTTCATGGAACCGACAGGTGCTCTTTGTATAGACCCGGGGCTTCCTCTATGCAGGGACGGCCGCGATCATCCCGGTCGTCGCCAGGGTGTCGGCCTCGACATCGTCCCACAGCAGCTGCGCAAGCCCGCGATCCGAAAGCCTCCCGATGCGACATGCCGTCTATTTCGCCCCCGACCCGCAGGAGCCGCTGCACGCGCTGGCCGCGAGCTGGCTCGGCCGGGACCCGGTGACCGGCGAGACGCTGGCGCCGCCGGACCTCCTTGCACGCGACGAACACGAGGCGCTCGTCGCGGCGCCCCGACGCTACGGCTTTCACGCCACGCTGAAGGCACCCTTCCGCCTGGCCGAAGGCGCCACTCCGGAGGGCCTGGACGAGGCGTTGGAGGGTCTTGCGGGGCGCGTCGGCGCCGTCCGCATCCCTGTCCTGTCGCTTCAGCGCCTGGGACCGTTCTTCGCCCTGGTACCGGCATTGCCGATCCCCGCGCTCGACGATTTCGCCGCATCCATCGTGAAGGAGCTCGACCCGTTTCGGGCCCAGCCGGCATCCGAAGAGCTGGCAAGGCGGCGCGAGGCCGGCCTCACGGAGCGGCAGGCAGAGCTGCTCGAGCGCTGGGGCTACCCATACGTGCTCGACGAGTTCCGCTTCCACATGACCCTGACCGGTCCGGTGCCCGAGGATCGCGCCCCGGTGGTGGAGAAGGCACTGACCACCCACTTCGAGAAGGCGATCGGCCGCTCCCTCACCGTCGACCGGCTGTGCCGCTTCGTGGAGCCTTTGTCCGGCGAGGACTTTCAACTGGTCCGCACGCACCCGATCCGGCGGCCGCTGGGGGCGGGCGTCGTCCGCGTGGAGCTTCATTGAGCGAGATGGGCGAGTTCACGATCCGCAATGCCCGCCTCGTCCTCGCAGACGAGGTGATCGAGGGCGACCTCCATGTCCGGGACGGGATGATCCACGCGGTCGACCATCAAGGCGCCGTGCCGGCGGGCGCGGAGGATTTCGCGGGCGACTACCTTTTGCCCGGCCTCGTCGAGCTGCACACCGACCATCTCGAGAACCATTTCGCGCCGCGGCCCGGCGTGCAGTGGAACCCGCTCGCGGCCGTCCAGGCGCATGACGCGCAGGTGGCGGGCAGCGGCATCACCACCGTCTTCGATGCGCTGCGCGCGGGGACCGACGAGGATGCCGGCAGGCTCGGCCGCGACATGCAGAGCCTCGCCGGGGCGATCGCGCGCGGCCGTTCGGAGGATCGTCTCCGTGCCGACCACTATATCCACCTGCGCTGCGAGATCTCGAGCCGCGACGTGGTGGACGAGATCGAGCCCTATCTCGGCGACCCGATCGTCCGGCTGATCTCGCTGATGGACCACACGCCCGGCCAGCGCCAGTTCGCGAGCCTCGACACGTACCGCCGGTACTATCAGGGCCGGTTCGGGATGAGCGACGAGGCAATGGCGCGCTTCATCGAGGAGAGGCTCGAGAACCACCGGCTCTATGCCGCGACGAGCCGCGCCGCCGTCGTCGAGCGCTGCCGCGGCACGGGCCTCACGCTGGCGAGCCACGACGACGCGACCAGAGAGCATGTCGCGGAGGCGGTGGAGGCCGGCGTCGTCATCTCCGAGTTCCCGACCACGCTCGAGGCGGCGGAGGCCGCCCGGGCGGCGGGCTTCAGGGTGCTGATGGGCGCGCCGAACGTCGTGCGCGGCGGCTCCCACTCCGGCAACGTCGCCGCCACGAGCCTCGCGGAGAGCGGGCTCCTCGACGTCCTGTCCTCCGACTACGTGCCGTTCAGCCTGCTGACGGCCGCCTTCCTGCTGCCGGAGCGCGTGCCGGGAATGAGCCTTCCGCGCGCCGTCGCGCTGGTGACCCGGGAGCCGGCGGACGCGGTCGGGATGTCCGACCGGGGCGAGATCGCGCATGGGCGGCGGGCGGACTTCGTCCGGGTGCGCCACGACGGGGATCTGCCGGCCGTGCGGGGCGTGTGGCGCGAGGGGAGGCGGGTCGCGTGACGGCCCGCGGCGGCGCGTTCGTCGCCGTCGTCGGCCCGTCCGGCGCCGGCAAGGACACGCTCATCGGCCTCGCGCGCCGGGAGCTTCAGAGCGACGGCCGGTTCCTGTTCGTGCGCCGCCTCGTGACGCGCAGCGCCGACCCGCGGATCGAGGACCACGACGTGCTGTCGGCCGATGCCTTCTCCCGCAGGCTCGAGGCCGGCGGGTTCTCGCTCAACTGGCAGGCGCACGGGCTCTCCTACGCGCTTCCCGCCTCGGTCGACGAGGCGGTCCGCGAGGGCAGGTTGGCGGTCGCGAACGTCTCCCGCAGCGTGCTCGGCGTGGCCGCGGAGCGGTTCGCCCGCCTGCGCGTGGTGAACGTCTCGGCCTCGCCGCAGGCGCGGCTCGCCCGGATCGTTGCGCGTGGTCGCGAGGACATGCCCGCGGCGGCGTCCCGCGTCGCGCGGGAGGTCCGGCTGCCGGCCGATCTCGACGTCGTCACGATCGACAATGACGGCCGCCCGGAAGAGGCGGCCGCCAGGCTCGTCGCCGTCCTCGCGGAGATGATCTAGCCGGTCGCCAGAGGCTTGAGACCCGCCTCGATCTCGGCCCGGCGCGGCTCCAGGAAGGGCGGCAGGGCCAGTCGCTCGCCCATCGTCTCGGCGGGCTCGTCGGCATCGAAGCCCGGCCCGTCCGTCGCGATCTCGAAGAGCACGCCGTTCGGCTCGCGGAAATAGAGGCTCCGGAAGTAGAAGCGGTCGATCTTGCCGCTCGAGGGCACGCGGGTCTCCTTCAGGCGCTCCGCCCAGCCGTCGTAGTCGGCGTCGTCGGAGCGGAAGGCGACGTGGTGGACGCCGCCGGCGCCCGGTCGCGCCGGCTCGAGGTCCGGCCGCACCGCGACGTGGAGCTCGGCCGCCGGTCCGCCCTCGCCCATCTCGAAGACCTGGACCATGTGCTCCGGCGCCTCGGGATCGGGATAGGTGCCGGCTGCGCGCATGAACATGAGCTCCTTCACGACCACGTCCGTGGGATCGAGCGCCGGCACGGTCATGGTGATCGGCCCGAGGCCCTTGATCTGGTGCTCGGCCGGCACCGGGCTCTTGTCCCACGGATGGGCCTCGTAGCGCCCGCCGTCGTCGACGAGCGACAGGCGCTGCCCCTCGAAATCCTCGAAGTCGAGCACCTGGCGGCCGTGGCGCTCGACGATGCCGCCACGCGCGACGCCGTGTTCGGCGAAGCGCTTTTCCCACCAGGCGAGGCTCTCGGGGCTGCCGACGCGGAAAGCGGTGCGCGTGACGGTCCGGCTGCCGCGCCGTTCGCGGGCGGCGAGGCCGAAATCGAAGAAGGTGATGTCGCTGCCGGGCGACCCCGCGCCGTCGCCGTAGAAGAGGTGGTAGGCGGTGACGTCATCCTGGTTGACCGTCTTCTTCACGAGCCGCATGCCGAGCGTGCGGGTGTAGAAGGCGAAGTTCGCCCCGGCATCCGCCGTGACGGCGGTCAGGTGGTGTATGCCCTTCAGCTGCATCGTCTTGCTCCTCGTGGTGCGGCGGCGGCCCGCGGACGGCGCGGAGGCCTCCTGGCCGCATGCGTTGTGCCAGATATCGGCCTCCGCCGCCCTCCTGTCGACGGCCGCCGCGGACAACAGATCGTTCGCGGCCGCGCGACGATTGCGTCGCGGCGGCGGGCTCGTGCTCGCCCGATACACGGGCGGGGTTGTCGCCACCGGGCGCCAGCGTGACCCCGCGGCGCTCACGGACACCGCGCCACGTTCTGCACCGGCGAAGAAGCCCTCTTGTGTCCGGCGGCGTTACCGATTAGGTAGGGCGCGCCCCCGACAGGCATGGTGTCGAACGACGGAGAGGTGCCGGAGTGGTCGAACGGGGCGGTCTCGAAAACCGTTGAGCGCGCAAGCGTTCCGAGGGTTCGAATCCCTCCCTCTCCGCCATTCCTTAACCGATTGGTCCTCCTGCCCGGATCGGCCTGTGCCACGCGTTTCGGTCATTCAGCGGGTCAGGACCGATCTCGGAAGAGGGCGGTTCCGCTTGCAGCGCGTCTCAGCCTTGCCCGAGGATCAGGAGCTCGAACGTCACGCAGACGGGGTTGCGACGCCTGGCGAGGCGGCCCTCGGAGATCTTCCCGTCCATGCCGACGATCGCGACGTCGAGGGCGCAGCCCTCCGGCGTGACGCGGCCATTTCGGACGAGAACCTCCGTGGCGTAGGACTCTACCGGAGGGCGGTCCTCGAACTCTGCGCCGACGAGGCTTCCGATGCCGCAGATCTCCGCCCTCGCGATGCCATGGTGCCTTAAGATCCCTTCGATCGCCGAACCGATCTCCTCGTTCGGACGGACCGTGGCCAGAAGGGCAGGGCGTCCGTCCGTCGCCTCCTCCGTCGGCTGGGGCGAGAACAGCCGGAACCGCGTCTCGGGGTCGTCGTGAACCTCCAGCATGGCGCCCGAGACGCCCCAGCCCCGCGCGTCGACGGCCTCGTGAAGCACCGATTCCGCCGGCAGGAGGTGCCCCATCCGGCGGCCCTCCGGCGTGCGCCAGATGCCGTGGCAGTGGACGAACGGTTCGCCGTCGCGCCGGCCGACGAACATGACCGCCTCCTCGACCTCGCACGGAGCGTCGAACGCGAAGGTCTCGCTGTACCAGGCGGCATGGCCGTCGCCGGGAGCCCCGGCCGGGATGACGTAGCGCAGCGGCGCCATCCGCGCAGGCCCGATCCTCACATAGCCGCCCTCGCAGCCCTCCGCCCGGAGCGCCTCGTGCGCCGCCGCGAGGACGCTCGGTCCCGCAGGGAGCCGCAGCGTCAGGGGCTTCGCCCGGCACGGCACGCTGCGCGTGCGCTCAGGGATGGCCGGGCCGGGATGAACGAGCCTCCGCATGGCGCTCAGGTCAGGCCGGCGGCGAGGAAGCCGCCGTCGACGCCGAGGATCTGGCCGTTCACGTAGCTCGCGTCCTCGGACAACAGGAACGCGACCGCGCCCGCCACCTCGCGGGTCGTGCCGTAGCGTGCCAGCGGCACGCGCTCGTCCCACTGTCGCCGCACGTCGTCGGTGTGGACGGCGCGCGCGAGGGGCGTGTCGATCGGGCCCGGCGCGACCGCGTTGACGCGGATGCCGTGGCGGCCGAGCTCGGCGGCCATGACGAGCGTCATCTGGTTCACGGCGGCCTTGGAGGCGCCATAGGCCACGCGCCCCTTGTTGCCGCGTATGCCGGAGATCGAGCTGATGTTGACGATCGCGCCCGGCCGGCCTGTCTCGAGCCAGTGTCTCGCAGCCGTCCGCGACACGACGAAGCTGCCGATCAGGTTGACGTCGAGGATGCGGCGAAAGTCGGCAACCTCCGTCTCGACGGCCGGACGATCCGTGCCGATCCCGGCGCAGTTCACGACGGCGGCGAGACTGGCGCGCCGCGTCACGTCCGCCACCGCCGCGGCGCAGGCTTCCTCGTCCGCGACGTTGCACGCCATGCCGCGACGGTCTTCGACGCCGAGCTCGCGGCAGGCGGCCCTGAGCGCATCCTGGTCGAGGTCGAGGAGGTGGACCTCCCAGCCGCGCCCGGCGAGCACCCTCGCCGTCTCCAGGCCGATGCCCGAGGCGCCGCCGGTGACGATGACGGCCTTGTCTTCCCCCGCCATGGGTCAGTCCGGCCGCTTCTCTTCGCCGTCCGGCATCTCGCCGCGCCGCTGAAGCTCCTCGCGAACGAGCTTCTTGGTGATCTTGCCGTAGCCCGACTTCGGGATCTCCTCCCAGAAGATGAACCGCTTGGGCAGCTTGTAGCGCGCCGTCTTGTCCTCGAGCCACGCCTCGAGGTCGATCGAGGTGGCGTCCGCGCCGGGACGGGCGACGCAGACGGCATAGCCGACCTCGCCCCAGACGGGGTCGGGCACGCCGAGCACGGCCGTCTCGCTGATGTCGGGGTGAAGCAGGATCTTCTCCTCGATCTCGCGGGGATAGATGTTCGAGCCGCCCGAGATGTACATGTCGGACGAGCGGCCGGTGATGTAGACGAAGCCGTTCTCGTCCATGTGCCCGAGATCCCCGGTGCGGAACCAGCCGTCGCGGAAAGCCTTGGCGTTGGCCTCGGGGTTCTCGTAGTAGCCCGCGAAGACCGCAGGACCGATCACGCAGATCTCGCCGGTCGCACCGGGCGGCACCTCGTTGCCCTCGTCGTTTTGGATCTCGACCTGCATGCCGGTGCGCGCGAAGCCGCAGGTGCCGAGGCGCGCGCCGGGGCCGTCCTCCATGTCGTGCAGGGCAGGGGGCAGCACGGTGATGTTGCCCGTCACCTCGCCGAGCCCGAAATACTGCACGAGCACGGGCCCGAGCTTCCGGAGCGCCTTGATCTGGTCTGCCCGGTACATCGGGGCGCCGGCATAGATCACGTATCGCAGCGAGGAATGGTCGTACCGGTCGACGGATGGATCCTCGACGAGCATCTTCAGGATCGTCGGGACGGTGAAGGCGTTCGTCACGCGCCACGTCTCGACGAGCGACCAGACCGAAGGCACGTCGAGCTTCTCGGTCGCCGGCAGGATCGTCTTCACCCCGTGCGCGACCTGCGCCACCTGGTGTATGCCGGCGCCGTGCGACAGCGGCGCGACCACGATCGAGGCGTCGTCCGGCCCGGTGGCCGGCATCAGGTCGCAGAGATGGTTCGTCACGACGAAGGCCATCTGGCCGTGCGTCAGGACCGCGGCCTTGGGCCGGCCGGTCGTGCCCGACGTGAAGAAGAACCAGCACGGGTCGTCGCGCTCGACGCCCGCCTCCTTCGTCTTCCGCCCGATATGGCGCTCCACGACCGCCTCGTAGTCCTCGCCGAAGCCGCTCTCGCCGATCGAGATCGCGAAGTCGATGTCGGGTGCCGCCTCGCGGCAGGCGGCGGCATGGCCCGCGAACCGGGCGCCGCAGATCATGCCCCGCGCGCCGCTCGCCTTGGCGAGCCACGCGACCTCGTCCGGCGACTGGCGATAGTTGGCCGGCACCCAGACGGCGCCGGCGCGGAAGGCGGCCCACATCGATTCGAACATCTGGTTGCAGTTCGCCGACTGGACGAGGATCCGGTCACCCTTCTTCACGCCGAACTCGGAGACGAGCGCCGACGCCATGGCGTCGACCCGCGCCTCCATCTCGGCCCAGCTCCAGGTCCGCTCGCCCCAGACGAAGCCGATGCCGTCCGGGTGCCGGCGGGCGGTCTGCGTCAGGAAGTGGGCGAGGTTCATCACCCTCGTGGTGCAGGGGGAGAGGCCTCCCCGCGGCGCGCCGGCCGTCACTTCACGCGCTCCATCAGCGACACGTAGTTCGCGACCGCCGCGCCCCCCATGTTGAAGACGCCGGCGAGCTCGGCCCCGGGGATCTGCATGTCGCCGGCCTCGCCCGCGAGTTGCATCGCGGCCAGCACATGCATCGAGACGCCGGTCGCGCCGATCGGGTGGCCCTTCGCCTTCAGGCCGCCGGAGGGGTTAACCGGCAGCCTGCCGTCCTTCCTCGTCGCGCCGTCCCGGACGAGCTTGTGGCCCTCCCCGGGCTTCGCGAGGCCCATCGCCTCGTATTCGAGAAGCTCCGCGATCGTGAAACAGTCATGCGTCTCGACGAAGGAGAGGTCGTCGAGGGCGAGGCCCGCTTCCTCCAGAGCGCCGGCCCAAGCGCGGCGGGCGCCGTCGAAGGCGAGCACGTCGCGACGGCTGAGCGCCATGATGTCGTTGACGTGCTTGCGGGCGCGGAAGCCGATCGCGCGCTTCAGCGTCCGGGCGGTCTCCTCGTCCGCGAGCACGAGCGCGGCAGCACCATCGGAGATCAGCGAGCAGTCCGTGCGCCGCAGGGGCGCCGCGACGTAAGGGTTCTTGTCCGACACCGTGTTGCAGAACTCGAAGCCGAAGTCCTTGCGCATGTGCGCGTAAGGGTTCGACATGCCGTTCTCGTGGTTCTTCGCCGCGATCATGGCGAGCTCCTCCGAGCGGTCGCCGTAGCGCTGGAAGTAGCTCTGCGCGATGCGGCCGAAGAGGCCGGCGAAGCCGCCATCGATGTCCGCCTCCTCCTTGCGGTAGCTCGCGCCCAGGAGGATGTCGCCGACCTCCGAGGTTGGCGTCGCCGTCATCTTCTCCGCACCGACGACGAGCGCGATCCGGCCCCGGCCGGCTTCGATGAAGTCCATGGCGCAGTTGATCGCGGCCGAGCCGGTGGCGCAGGCGTTCTCCATCCGCACCGCGGGGACGTTCGCCAGGTCCTCGTTCCGCATGGCGACGAGGGCGCCCTGGAAATCCTGCTTGGAAAAGCCGTTGTTCATGACGCCGACGAAGATGCCGTCGACGTCATTCGCCTCGATCTCCGCGTGGGCGAGGGCTGGGCCGGTGACCGACGCCATCAACTCCTCGGTGTCCGCGGCTTCCGACTTGCCGAAGGGCGAATGCGCCCAGCCGACGATCTGTGCCTTCGTCATCGCGTGGATCTCCTCGCGGGTCTTCGCGCAGGGCTGCCTTCGGCCTGCGCGGCAATGGAACCGAACATCCGGTCGAGCTTCTTTTCGATGCGGGACGCTTCGTCCCGCAGGAGGGCGGCGATCTCCTCCCGCCGCGGCGGCTGCATCCGGCTGTCGATCGCCGCGATGCTGAGAGCGCCGGCGGGGCGTCCGTCGGGAAAGCGGACGGCCACGCCCATTCCCCAGGAATTCGCGACGATGAGCCCCGGGTTCAAGGAGAAGCCGCGCGTGCGCGTCTCGCGAACGTCCTGTCTCAACCGGTCGGGCATGCACATCGGATAGCGATCCCGCAGGATCGGCTCGTTCGCCGCCAGGATCGACTCCACTTCCTGGTCGCGCAGCGCCGACAGGAGCGCAAGCGAGCCTGCGCCGCAGCCCAGCGGATGCTCCATGCCGGCCTGCAGCACGTGGGTGCGGATCGGAAAGCTGCCTTCCTCGCGGTGCAGGCACACCGAATGCGTGTCGCGGCGGATCGACAGGAAGCTCGTGTCCTGCGTCTGCTTCGAGAGGCGGATGAGGCTGTCGCGCGAGATCTCGAGGAGCCCGAAGCGCCTGGAGGCGAGACTCCCGAGCACGTACGCGCCTTCGCCGAGATAGTAGCGCCGGCTGTCCCCGTCCTGCTCCACGAGGCCCCCGCGGATGAGCGCCAGCAGGAGCCGCCGTGTCGTAGGCTTGTTGAGCCCCGCCTCCTCGACGAGGCCCGACAGCGTGACGCCCCTGTCGCCATGCCGGCCCACCATGGTGAGCAGGCCGAGCGCACGATCGACGCTCTGGGAGCCGTTGAGGGCGACGGGCGCTGTCACGAGCGGGTCCGGGTCCATACTGTAGACCCGAAAATGCTATCAACCGCCCTGCCGCAAGTAAAGGATCGCGGGATCCGCGTTTGCAATGCTCGCACCATCTCTTATTGTGCCGCAGGACGACCACGTCGCAATAGATCCATAATATGGACCGCCTGCCGGCCTTCGCTTAGTCGAGCTTGGCCGCCGGCCCAAAATGAGGACGGGAGGAAACGAGAATGAGAGCTTCGAAGATCGCGCTGACCGCGCTCGCGACCCTGATGGCGGCCGCCGTCGCGTTGCCGGCCTCGGCGGAGACCTACCGCCTGTCGCACAATACGAGCGACACGACGACGTGGCACAGGGGCGCCGAGAAGTTCAACGAGCTTCTCAAGGAGGCGACCGACGGGGAGATGGACATCCGCATCTTCCCGAACGCGCAGCTCTCGGGCGGGGACCAGATGAAGCAGGCCGAGATGGTCGGGCGCGGCGCGCTCGACTTCGTCGCGACCTCGGCGATCAACGTCACGCCGCTCGTGCCGGAGATGGCCGTGTTCTCGCTGCCTTACCTCTACTCCGACTATGACGACGTCGACGCCACGACCAGCGGCGCGCCAGGCGACCGGATGGAAGAGATCATGGCCGAGCACGGCATCATCGTGCTCGCCTGGGGCGAGAACGGCTTCCGCGAGGTGACGAACAGCGTCCGCCCGATCAAGACGCCCGAGGACATGAAGGGCCTCAAGATGCGCGTCGCCGGCCCGATGTATATCGACGTGATGAACGCGCTCGGCGCGAACCCGCAGCAGATGCAGTGGACGGAGACGTTCTCGGCCCTGCAGCAGGGCGTGGTCGACGGGCAGGAGAATCCGATCGGCGCCGTCATCATTCCGCAGCGTGTCTACGAAGTGCAGAGCTATCTCACGACCTGGCACTACTCCTACGACCCGATCTTCCTGGGCGTCAGCCAGAAGCTGTGGGAGTCCTGGGACGAGGAGACGCAGAACAAGGTGAGGGCCGCCGCCGAAGAGGCGATGGAGTACCAGAAGCGGATCAGCCGCGAGGACACCGAGACGGGCGTCGCGTTCCTGCGCGAGAAGGGGATGGACGTCTACGAGCCGACGGCCGACGAGATCGCCGCCTTCCGGGAGGCGACGAAGCCGGCCTTCGACACCTGGGCCGAGAAGGTCGGGCAGGACCTCGTGAAGAGCTTCCAGGACACCGTCGCCCAGTCCAACTGAGGCTGGTACAAGACACCTGTCGAGGGGAGCGGCGGCGCCGCTCCCTTTTTCGGGCGGGGAGGCCTCATGTCGTTCGTCCTGCGCGACGCCGAGAAGATCGTCTGCGCCGTCATCCTCCTGGCGATGACGCTTCTGGGTTTCGCGAACGTCGTCGTTCGCTACCTCACGAACTACTCGCTGGCGGCCACCGAGGAGCTGCTGACGAACGGCTTCCTGCTGCTCACGATCTTCGGGGCCGCGATAGCCGCGCGCAAGGGGGAGCATCTGGCGGTGACGATCGTCTACGATCTCTCGCCTCCGCGGGCGCGCAAGGCGATCCTGATCGTCGCCAACGTCCTGTCGGTTGTTCTTCTTCTTCTCGCAGCCTGGTTCTGCTGGCAGCTCGCGATGAACGAGTACAGGAGCGGCCTGCGCTCCTACGGCCTGCAGCTGCCCGCGTGGTACTACAGCGCGGGCCTGCCGCTCGGCTTCCTTCTCGTGATGGTGCGCTTCGTCCAGCATGCCGTCGACACCTGGCGCGGCGTGGGAGACGAGGTGCAGCCCGATGTTTGACATCGACGCCGGCACGCAGATGCTGATCGTCTTCTTCGTGCTCCTCTTCCTGCGGGTGCCCGTCGCCTTCGCCCTGGGGCTGTCCTCGGCCTATGCGATGTGGGTCATCGGCTTCGGTCTCGACATGGCCGGCGACCTCATCTCCAGCGGCATCGCAAAGTACTCGCTGCTCGCCATCCCGTTCTTCATCCTCGCCGGGACGCTGATGGGCTCGCTCGGCATCGCGGGACGGATGATCGCCTTCTTCCGCGTGCTCGTCGGCAAGCTGCCGGGTGGCATGGGCCTCGTCGGCACCGTCGTCTGCCTCTTCTGGGGCGCGGTCTCGGGCTCGGGCCCCGCCTCGGTCGCCGCGATCGGGCCGCTCATCATCAAGGGCATGGCCGACGACGGCTATCCCAGGGCCTTCGCCGCCGGCCTCGTCTGCACGGGCGCGGCGCTGTCGATCGTCATCCCGCCGTCGATCGGGCTCGTCATCTACGGCGTCATCGCCGAGGTCTCGATCTCCGAACTGTTCATCGCCGCCATCATACCGGGCCTCTTCATGGGGCTTCTGATGCTGGCCACGCTTCCGCTCGCGGAGAAGGGCGGCGACACGAAGGGCTTCCCGAGCATCGAGCGGCTGATGCCGCAGCCTTACGCCGAGCTGCCCTACGGGGCGCGCCTGTGGCGCTCGTTCCTCGACTCGTTCTGGGGGCTGATGACGCCGGTCGTCATTCTCGGTGGCATCTACTCCGGCATGTTCACGCCCACCGAGGCGGCGATCGTCGCCACGGTCTATGCTCTCTTCGTCGGCGGGTTCATCTACCGCACCCTGACGTTCCGCAGTCTCTATGACGCGCTCGTGGGTGCCAGCGCCTCCTCGGCGGTCGTGATGCTGGTCGTGGCCTTCGCGAGTCTGTTCGGGTGGGTTGTCACGGTCGACGACCTCATCGGCAAGTACTCGTCCGTTCTCCTGGGTCTGAGCGACAGCCAGTGGGTGATACTCGCCGTCGTCATGATGATACTGCTGATCGCCGGCATGTTCATGGATGCGATCACCATCATGTTCATCAGCCTGCCGATCTTCCTTCCCGTCGCCCGCGAGCTTCAGTGGGACCTCGTCTGGTTCGGCGTGCTCGTGATGATCAATCTCGCCATCGGGCTCTTCACGCCACCCGTCGGCATCAACCTTTACGTGGCAGCCAATCTCACGCGGCTGCCGCTCGAGCGCATCGCGCGCGGCGCGATCCCCTTCCTCGTCACGAGCCTGATAGGTCTCGCCGGCGTCGCCGCCTTCCCGCAGATGTCCCGATTCCTCGTCGAGGCGATGAAGTAGCGCCGATGCCCGCTCGCCCGGGCACCGGACGGAGCTGAACCAGAAATGACCGAACTCGTACGGCTGACCGCGTGTGACATCGTCGACCGCCTGAGGGCGGAGGCGCTGACGCCGCTCGACCTCCTCGACGCGCTCGAGGCGCGCATTGCCGCGGTCGACGGGACCGTCAACGCCCTGCCCACTCTCTGCTTCGACCGCGCCCGCAGCCACGCGCGATCGCTGATGGAGAAGCCTGTGGCGGATCGCGGGCGCCTGGCGGGGCTGCCCGTTCCGATCAAGGACCTGGCCGAGGTCGCGGGTGTGCGCACGACCTTCGGCTCGCCCATCTACCGGGACCACGTGCCCGACCGATCCGACATCCTCGTCGAGCATCTGGAGGCCGAAGGCGGCATCGTCTACGCGAAGTCGGCCACGCCGGAGTTCGGCGCCGGAGCGAACACGTTCAACGAGGTGTTCGGCGCGACGCTCAACCCGTGGGACACGACGCGCTCGGCGGCGGGGTCGAGCGGCGGCGCGGCCGTTGCGCTCGCCACCGGAATGGCCTGGGTCGCCCATGGCAGCGACCTCGGCGGGTCGCTCAGGAACCCCGCCAGCTTCTGCGGCATCGTCGGGCTGCGGCCGAGCCCGGGTCGGGTGGCCCACGATCCGGGCGTGGTGGCGGACGACCTGCTGGGCGTCGACGGCCCGATGGCGCGGACGGTCGAGGACGTGGCGCTTTTGCTCGACGCGATGGCGGGGGAGGATCCGCGCGATCCTGTCTCGCTTCCGCGCGAGCCGGACTCCTACCGGGACGCCGTTCGGAGGCCGGGTCGGCTGCGCCGCGTCGCCTTCAGCGCCGATCTCGGCATCACGCCCGTCGACCCGGAAGTCGCGGAGATCTGCCGGCGCGCCGCCCACCGCTTCGCCGAGCTCGGCGTCGAGGTCGTGGAGGCCCATCCGGACCTGAGCGAGGCGCCGGAGACCTTCCAGACGCTGCGAGCCGCGGGCTACGCCGCATCGCATCTGGCGAAGCTGGAGGCCCATAGGGACCTCCTGAAGCCCGAGGTCGTGTGGAACATCGAGAAGGGCCTGCAACTCTCCATGCGCGAACTGATCGCTGCGGAGGAGGCGCGCGGCCGGCTGATCGCGCAGGCGAACGCCTTCTTCGACGACCACGATCTGCTCATGACGCCAGCCACCATCGTCCCCCCGTTCCCGGTGGAGGAGCGCTACGTCGCGGAGTGCGCCGGCAAGACCTTCGACACCTATATCGACTGGCTCGCCATCGCGTTCTCCATCACGCTCACGACGTGCCCGGCCCTGAGTCTGCCCTGCGGCTTCACGTCGAAGGGGCTGCCGGTGGGACTTCAGGTCGTTGCGCGGCCGCGGGGCGAGGCGCGGCTCCTGGGCGGCGCGGCGCAGCTGGAGTGCCTCCTGGGCCTGAGGGATGAGACCCCGATCGATCCCCGCTGAGGCTCGTGTGCTGCTGCCTGCGTCGTCGCCCGTCGGCCGGGCCAGCGTCGGTCATGTGCCCGACCTGGGGAACGGACTACTCTATGCGTTGAAAGCGCGCATCGTTGCGCCGGGCCCTCGCGAGGAGGCTGCCGCCTGACGTCGAGGTTGCCAAGACCGTGTTCTGCCGGTCGGTCGCGAGGGGTGGCCAATGCGTCGCCCGCGGCCCCGCCGGGGCACGGTCCGTGGCCCGGGATCGGGAGCGGCCGCCGGTCGGGGCATCTCTCAGAAGACCGCGCGCGGCAGCCAGGTGGCCAGGGCCGGAAACGCCCAGATGATGCCGATGCCGACCATCTGGAGCGCGATGAACGGCACGACGCCGCGATAGATCTGTCCAGTCGTGATCTCGGGCGGGACGGCGCCGCGAAGGTAGAAGAGAGAGAACCCGAAGGGTGGTGTCAGGAACGAGGTCTGGAGGTTGACCGCGATCAGGACGGTCAGCCAGACGGGATCGTGCCCCATCAGGATGAGCGGCGGCACGAGGAGCGGCAGCAGGATCACGGCGATCTCGACGAAGTCGAGGAAGAAGCCGAGCACGAAGATGAAGGCCATGGCGAAGAGCAGCGCCCCGAACGCTCCGCCCGGCAGCGCCTCGAGGATCTGCGCCACCCGGTGCTCGCCGCCGAGGCCCACGAAGACGAGCGAGAAGAAGCTCGCCATCAGGATCGTCGCGAAGATCATCGAGGTCACGACGAGCGTCGTCGTGAGCGTCGCGGTCAGGATGCCGCCGCGCGCGATCCGCCAGATCGCGGCGGCGACGGCAAGGAGCCCCGCGAGCGCGAGTGCCGCGTAGAAGGCGGCGAGGCCGAACTCCAGAAGGCCAGCGTCGGAGCGCTGAATGCGGACGGGGAACAGCCCCGCGGCGACCGCGAGAAGGAGGAGCGCGGCGACACCGCCCAGGAACTGCCAGTGCGGCAGGCCGGCCCTCTGGCCCGCCATCAGGATGGCGCCGACGGCTCCGACGGCCGCGGCCTCGGCCGGAGAGGCGATGCCGGCGAGGATCGCGCCGAGCACCGCGACGATCAGCACGATCGGCGGCACGATCGAGCCTGCGATTGCCCGCAGACCCGGTCGCTCCACCGCCTCGCGCATGGCGGGCGCGTCGCCCGGCTTCAGCCAGGCCCGGATCAGGATGTAGAGGATGTAGAGGCCGACGAGCACGAGGCCCGGCACGAGGGCCGCGGCGAAGACCTGGCCGACCGAGACCGTCTCGATCGAGAACCTGCCCTGCTTGTATTGCGCCTGCTGGAAGGCCGAGGACATGACGTCGGCCATGATGATGAGGAGCGTCGAGGGCGGGATGATCTGGCCGAGCGTGCCCGACGTGCAGACCATGCCGGAGGCGAGCGCGGGGCTGTAGCCGTTGCGCAGCATGGCGGGCAGGGCGATCATGCCCATGGCGACGACCGTCGCGCCGACGATGCCGGTCGACGCGGCCAGGAGCGCGCCCACGAGCATCACCGAGACGCCCAGTCCGCCGCGCATGCGGCCGAAGAGACGGCCCATCGTCTCGAGGAGCTCCTCGGCGATCCGGCTCTTCTCCAGGACGACGCCCATCAGGACGAAGAGCGGAATCGCGATCAGCACCGGGTTCGTCATCACGCCGAAGAAGCGCTGTCCGAGCGCGCCCATCAGGCCGATGTTGAACTGGCCCGTCGCCGTGCCGAGGAGGGCGAAGGCGGTGGCGACGCCCGCGATGGTGAAGGCGACGGGATAGCCGAGCAGGATGAACCCGATCAGCGCGCCGAACATGATGAGGTCGAGGGGAAGGCTCACTCCGCCCGGCCCCTCAGACGCAACAGATCGCGAAGAAGCACGGCAACACCCTGGATCAGGAGGAGGACGGCGAAGGCCGGGATGAGGGACTTGAGGAGGAACGACGCCGGGATCCCTCCCACCGAGATCGCGCCCTCGTAGATCGCCCAGGCGCGGCGCACGGTCGGCCAGGAGTAGTAGAGGAGGACGAGAAGCCCCGGCGCCAGGAGCGCGAGGTGGCCGAAGACGTCGACGAGCGCCCGGCCCCTCGTGTCGAGCTTGGAATAGAAGATGTCGACCCGGACGTGGCCCCCGACGAGGAGCGTGTAGCCGGCACCGAGCATGAAGATCGTCGCGTGGAGGTAGAGCACGCCCTCGCCGAGGAAGACGGAGCTGAAGCCGAACACGTAGCGCAGGAGCACGATCACGAACTGGAGGAGCACCATGGCGACGGCGAGCCAGCGCACGACCTGGCCGGCGCGCAGGTTCACGAGGTCGAGCCCGTTCGCCAGCCGCTCCATCGTGATGCCCTCCCCGGACGGAAGGAAGCCGGGGCGCACGCGCCCCGGCTCCGGTGTCACTGGTACTTGTAGTCGAGCCCGCGGGCGATCATCTGGCCGCTGTCGGCGTAGGGCATGTATTCCACCATCAGCTGGCGATAGTCGAGGAAGCTCTCCACGATCCGGGTCACGAGCTCGTCGCCGCCGCCGCGGAGATCGGCGAGGACCTCGCCCATCGCGTTGCCCATCGCGACCACGATCTCGTCCGGCACCTTCTTCACCTGCACGCCGTGCTCGGAAACGAGCTCGCGGAGGGCGAGAGCGTGCTTGGTGTTGTACTCCGTCAGGACCGGGTTGTAGAGGCTCTCGCAGGCATAGGAGACGGCGGCCTTCAGGTCGTCCTCGAGCTCCTCGTAGGCCGACATGTTGATGGCGCATTCCTCGGCGGAGGAGGGCTCGCCGACGCCCGGCCAGTAGTAGTTCTTCGCGACCTGCTGCAGGCCGAGGGCGGAATCCGACCACGGCCCGATGAACTCGCCCGCGTCGAGCGCGCCCGACTGGAGCGCCTGGAACATCGCGGGGCCGCCCATCGCCTCGACCGCCATGCCGAGCCTCGAGCAGACCTCGGAGTTCAGGCCTGTGGTGCGGTATTTCAGGCCGCGGAGGTCATCGAGGCTGTTGATCTCGTTGCGGAACCAGCCGAACCACTGCGGCCCGGAATTGCCGCAAAGGAAGGGCTTCAGGCCGAAGCCGGCATAGAGCTCGTCGTAGAGCTCCTGACCGCCGCCCTGCAGCAGCCAGCCGTGCTGCTCCATCGCCGTGAGGCCCAGAGGCTGCGAGCCGAACAGGAGGAAGCCCTTCGACTTCGAGCCCCAGTAGGCGGGCACCGCGTGGTAGAGCTCGGCCGTCCCCTCGGCCACCGCCTCGAACACGCCCGGACCGGGAACCACCTCGCCCGCCCCGAAGAGCTCGACCTCGATCCGGCCACCCGACAGCGCGGTGATGCGGTCGGCGAGCATCTGCGCCGCGACGCCGGGCCCGGGCAGGTTGCGCGGCCACGCGGTGACCATGCGCCACTGGCGGACCCCCTGCGCCAGGGCGGGTGCCGCCAGGCTCGTCGAGGCGACCGCACCGACACCGGCCGCCTTGAGAAAGTCACGTCTCTTCATCCCTCGCTCCTCCGCTTCACGCTTGCTCATCTCACCCCTTGAGGATGGCAGGCAGGTTCAACCCATGTTCCCGCGCGCACTCGACCGCGCTCTCGTAGCCCGCATCGGCGTGCCGCATCACGCCCGTCGCCGGATCGTTCCACAGGACGCGGGCGATCCGCGCATCTGCCGCTTCCGTGCCGTCGCAGCAGATCACCATGCCCGAATGCTGCGAGAAGCCCATGCCCACGCCGCCTCCATGGTGCAGGCTGACCCAGGTTGCCCCCGAAGCGCAATTGAGGAGTGCGTTCAGGAGCGGCCAGTCGCTCACCGCGTCGGACCCGTCGCGCATCGCCTCCGTCTCGCGATTGGGCGAGGCGACAGAGCCGCTGTCCAGATGGTCTCGGCCGATCACGATCGGCGCCTTCAACTCGCCGTTTCGCACCATCTCGTTGAAGGCGAGGCCGAGCTTGTCGCGCTGGCCGAGGCCCACCCAGCAGATGCGCGCGGGCAGGCCCTGGAAGGCGATGCGCTCGCGGGCCATGTCGAGCCAGTTGTGCAGGTGCGGATCGTCGATCAGCTCCTTCACCTTCGCGTCCGTGCGGTAGATGTCCTCGGGGTCGCCGGAGAGTGCGCACCAGCGGAACGGCCCGACGCCGCGGCAGAAGAGGGGCCGGATATAGGCCGGGACGAAGCCCGGGAAGGCGAAGGCGTTGTCGAGCCCTTCCTCCTTGGCGACCTGACGGATGTTGTTGCCGTAGTCGAGCGTCGGCACGCCGGCGTTCCAGAAGTCGACCATCGCCGCGACGTGCTGCTTCATGCTCGCGCGCGCGGCGGCCTCGACCGCCTTCGGGTCGCTCTCCTGGCGCTCGCGCCACTCCGCGACGCTCCACCCGAGCGGCAGGTAGCCGTGGACCGGATCGTGGGCGCTCGTCTGGTCGGTCACCATGTCGGGGCGCGGCCCACCGTCATTCATCCGGCGCATGAGCTCGGGGAAGACCTCGGCAGCATTGCCGATCAGCGCGACGGACTTCGCCTCGCCGGCCTTCGTCCAGCGCTCGATCATCGCGAGCGCCTCGTCGAGGCTCGAGGTCTTCTCGTCGCAGTAGCGGGTGCGGATGCGGAAGTCGGCGCGCGTCTCGTCGCACTCGACGGCAAGGCAGCAGGCGCTCGCCATGACGGCGGCGAGCGGCTGCGCGCCGCCCATGCCGCCGAGGCCGGCAGTGAGGATCCAGCGGCCCGTCAGGTCGCCGCCGTAGTGCTGGCGACCGGCTTCCGCGAAGGTCTCGTAGGTGCCCTGCACGATGCCCTGCGTGCCGATATAGATCCAGCTGCCGGCCGTCATCTGGCCGTACATGGCGAGCCCCTTGCGGTCGAGCTCGCTGAAATGGTCCCAGGTCGCCCAGTGGGGCACGAGGTTCGAATTCGCGATCAGGACGCGCGGCGCGTCTTCATGGGTACGGAAGACGCCGACTGGCTTGCCGGACTGGACGAGCAGCGTCTCGTCCGCCTCGAGCTCCCGCAGGCTCGCGACGATGCGGTCGAAATCGTCCCAGGTGCGCGCCGCTCGGCCGATGCCGCCATAGACGACGAGCTCGTGCGGGTTCTCCGCCACGTCCGGGTGCAGGTTGTTCATCAGCATGCGGAGCGGGGCTTCCGTCAGCCAGCTCTTCGCGCTGATCTCGGTGCCGGTCGGCGGGTAGACGTCGCGGAGGTTGTGGCGCGGGTTGTTCATCTTCCACCTCTGGAACGTGAGTCGTCGGCCGTCACGGCCGGAAATCCTCGAGTTCGGCCGCCCGGACGAGGGCGCCATCCACGACCATGGACGCCGCGCGCTCGATGTCGGGCGCCAGGTAGCGGTCCTCGTCCAGAGCCGGCACCTGCGCGCGCAGCGCGGCCATCACTGCCTGCAGGCGGGAGGAGGTGCGCAGTGGTGCCCGCATCTCGATGCCCTGCGCCGCGCACATCGCCTCGACGCCGAGGATGACCGCCAGATTGTCGTTCATCCGGCCGAGCCGCCGCGCACCGTGCGCGGCCATCGAAACGTGGTCTTCCTGGTTCGCGCTCGTGGGCGTGCTGTCCGTCGAGCATGGGTTCGCGAGATGCTTGTTCTCGCTCATCAGCGCGGCGGTCGTGACCTCGGCGATCATGAAGCCCGAGTTCAGGCCCGGCTGCCTCGTGAGGAAGGGCGGAAGGTCGTGGCTGAGCGTCGGGTCGACCATCAGCGCCACCCGGCGCTGCGCGATCGCGCCGATTTCCGCCACGGCGAGCGCGATCTGGTCGGCGGCGAGCGCGACGGGCTCGGCATGGAAGTTGCCGCCCGAGACGATGCGGCCGTCGCTCAGGACGAGCGGGTTGTCGGTGACGGCGTTCGCCTCGGTCTCGAGCGTCGCTCCGGCGAAGCGCAGTATGTCCATCGCCGCGCCCGCGACCTGCGGCTGGCAGCGGATGCAGTAGGGATCCTGCACGCGCGGATCGCCCTCGCGGTGGCTCTCGCGGATTTCGGATCCCGCCATCAGCTTCGCCATCGCCGCGGCCACCTCGATCTGTCCCCGGTGGCCGCGGAGCCTGTGGATCTCGGGCTCGAGCGGATCGGTCGATCCCATGATCGCGTCGGTCGAAAGCGAGGCGGTGACGAGCGATGTCACGCTGCTGCGCCAGGCTCGGAAGAAGCCGACGAGCGCAAGCGCGGTGGAGAACTGCGTGCCGTTGATGAGCGCGAGCCCTTCCTTCGCGCCGAGCTCGATCGGCGAGAGGCCCGCGCGCCGCAGCGCTTCGCCACCGTCGAGGCGCTCCCCCTCATGAAAGGCCTCGCCGGCGCCGATCATCACGGCGGCCATGTGCGCGAGCGGCGCGAGGTCGCCCGACGCGCCGACGGAGCCCTGGACGGGGATGACCGGCACGACGCCCGCCGCCAGCATGTCCTCGATCAGCCTCACGACCTCCCAGCGCACGCCCGAGGCGCCGCGGCCGAGGCTGAGGAGCTTCAGCGCCATCATCAGGCGCGTCGCGTGGCGGTCGAGCGGCTCGCCGACGCCGCAGCAATGGGAGAGGACGAGGTTGCGCTGGAGGGTGGCGGTGTCCTCGGCCGGGATCTTCACCGAGGCGAGCTTTCCGAAGCCCGTGTTGACGCCGTAGATCGCGGCGGTACCCCGCGCGGCCTCGCTCACCCTTGCCGCGCCGATCTCGACCAACTCTCGTGCGGATGGATCGAGCCGCGCGGCCCCCGGCTCCCGCCACAGCCGCTCGAGCGTCGACAGCGTCGCGGCGCCGGGGGTGAGGACGACGCTCATGCGACGCCCCCGAAGATCCGCTCGCGCAGCGGGTTGAAGCCGATGCGCCAGGCGAGCTCCGCCGGCTCCGCGACGTCCCAGACCGCGAGGTCCGCCCGCAGGCCGACGGCGATGCGGCCGCAGTCCGAGAGGCCGAGCGCGCGGGCGGCGTGCTCCGTGACGCCCCGCAGCGCCTCCTCCGGCGTCAGGCGGAAGAGCGTGCAGCCCATGTTCATCGCGAGAAGCAGCGACGTCATGGGCGAGGTGCCGGGATTGCAGTCCGTGGCGAGTGCCATCTTCACGCCGTGGGCGCGGAAGGCCGCGATCGGCGGCGCCTGCGTCTCGTGCAGCGTGTAGTAGGCCCCTGGCAGCAGCACCGCGACGGTTCCCGACGCCGCCATCGCGGCGGCGTCTTCCTCGGTGGCATATTCCACGTGGTCGGCCGACAGGGCGCCGTAGCGCGCGGCGAGCGCGGTGCCGCCCTGGTGTGACAGCTGCTCGGCATGGAGCTTCACCGGCAGGCCGAGCTCTCTCGCGCGGTCGAAGACCCGCGCGATCTGCTCCGGCGAGAAGGCGATGCCCTCGCAGAATCCGTCGACCGCGTCGACGAGCCCCTCTTCATGCGCCGCGTCGAGCGCCGGCAGGCACACCTCTGCGAGGTAGTCGTCGGGGCGCCCCGCGAACTCCGGCGGACAGGCATGCGCACCGAGGAAGGTCGTGCGGACCCGGACCGGGCGCTCGCTCGCGATCCGGCGGGCCGCGCGCAGCATCTTCAGTTCCGCTTCCACGTCGAGGCCATAGCCTGACTTCACCTCGATCGTCGTCACGCCTTCCGTCAGGAACGCGTCGACCCGGGGCAGGGCTGCGGCCAGCAGGCCGGCTTCCGAGGCTTCGCGCGTGGCGGCGACGGTCGAGAGGATCCCGCCGCCGGCGCGTGCGATCTCCTCGTAGCTCGCGCCCTGAAGGCGCATCTCGAACTCGCGGGCGCGGCTGCCGCCGAACACGATATGGGTGTGGCAGTCGATGAAAGCGGGCGTCACGAGGCGCCCCTGGAGGTCGCGGCGGGCCCAGCCGGCGAAGGCGGCCGGGACGTCGGCCGCCGGCCCGACCCAGGCAATTCGCCCGGCATCGACCGCCACCGCGGCATCCCGCACGAGCCCGTAGTCGGGCCCCTCGAGCGTCGCCACCTGGGCGTTGTGCAGAAGCTCTGGCATTCGAGCGTCCCCGGCATTCGCGAGAGTGGGCGTCTTGCCCCGCACGCCCATGGGAGGCAATATGTCTGCACATAATAAAGCGTGTCAACATTGTCCGGAGCGACCGCCGCAACATGCAGATCCTGTGGGCCGAGACGGCGCTGACCCCCTTGGGCTGGGCAGAGGGCGTGCGGGTGACGATCGGGGAAGACGGCCGCATCGCGTCCGTCGAGAGCGGCACCGAGCCCGCGGGCGACCGGGTCGGCGTGCTTCTGCCGGCGCCGGCGAACCTCCACTCCCACGCCTTCCAGCGCGCCATGGCCGGGTTGACGGAGCGGCGGGGGCCGGATCCCCGCGACACGTTCTGGACGTGGCGCAAGCTCATGTACCGCTTCCTCGACCGGCTGACGCCCGAGGACGTCCTCGCCATCGCGGCCTTCGTCCAGATGGAGATGCTCGAGGCAGGCTATGCCGCCGTGGCGGAGTTCCACTACCTCCACCACCGGCCGGGCGGCGAGCCCTATGGCGACGTGGCGGAGATGTCGGTGCGCATCGTCGAGGCGGCCACGGAGACAGGCATCGGGCTGACCCTGCTGCCCGTCCTCTACGAACATGGCGGCTGCGACGGGCGGCCGCTCGGTCCGGGCCAGATCCGGTTCGGCAACGACATGGAGCGGTTCGTCCGGCTCTTCGAGGCGGCAGGTGCCGGGCTGAAGGCCCTCGGTCCCGACGCGGGCATGGGCGTGGCGCCGCACAGCCTCAGGGCCGTGTCGCGGGAGGCGCTGGCGGAGGTGGTTCGCCTGACGGACGGGCCCGTCCACATGCACCTCGCCGAACAGGTGGCCGAGGTCGAGGAGGTCGTCTCCGCCTGGGGTGATCGGCCCGCGCGCTGGCTCCTCGACAATGCGGAGGTCGACGACCGCTGGTGCCTCATCCACTGCACGCAGATGGAGCCGGACGAGACGGAACGGCTGGCGGCGACGGGCGCGGTGGCGGGACTCTGTCCGATCACCGAGTCGTCACTCGGAGACGGCATCTTCGACGGCGTCCGCTATCTCGGTGCCGGCGGGCGCTTCGGCATCGGCTCCGACAGCAACATCCGGATTTCACTCGCCGAGGAACTGCGCACGCTCGAATATTCGCAGCGTCTTCGCGACAGGTCGCGGGCCGCGCTGGCACGTCCGGACGCGTCGACGGGCCGCGTTCTCTTCGACGGTGCGGTGCGGGGTGGGGCCCGGGCAGCCGAGCGCGACGGCGGGAGCCTTGAAGAAGGCCGGTGGGCCGACCTCCTGGCGCTCGACGGCAGCGCGATCGACCTCATCGGCCGGAGCGGCGACACGATCCTCGACACGTGGATCTTCGCGGGCGACGACCGTCTCGTGCGCGATGTATGGGCGGCCGGCCGGCACGTGGTGACGGAGGGCCGGCACAGGGCGCGTGAGACGATCGCTGCCCGCTATGCCGATACGATGCGGCGGCTGCGGGATGCCATCTGAAGCCCCGGAAGGGCCGTTTTCCTGGAAGCACATCCATCGGGAGGTGCTGTGGCGGATACAGTCGCGCGAGTGGCCGCCGGGCGCGATGATTCCGAACGAGGTCGATCTCGCGGAGGAGTTCGGCTGCGCGCGCGCCACGGTGAACCGGGCGCTTCGCGAGCTGGCGCGCTCCGGCGTGATCGACCGGCGGCGCAAGGCCGGCACGAGGGTGGCCCTCAATCCCGTCCGCAGGGCGACCCTCGAGATCCCGGTGATCCGGCAGGAAGTCGAGGGCAGGGGCGGCACCTACGGCTACGCTCTCCTGTCGCGGGAGATAGTCTCGTCGCCCGCGGACATGAGTGACCTCGCAGCCTGGCCGGAGGACGCGCACGTCCTGCACGTACGCGCTCTCCACCTCTCCGACGGCCGCCCCTATGCCCACGAGGATCGGTGGGTCAACCTGGAGGTGGCCCCGGAGATCGAAGGCGCCGATCTCGGCGAGGTCAGCGCCAATGAATGGCTCGTGCGCAACGTGTCCTACTCGCGGGGCCGTATCGTCCTGTCGGCCGGGGCGGCCGACGCGCGGATCGCCGAGGTCCTGGGGTGCGAGTCCGGTGCGCCGGTCTTCCAGATCGAGCGGACCACCTGGCTGCACGAAACTCCCATCACCTGGGTCCGGCTGAGCTACCCCGCCTCCCACCGCCTGAGCACGAGCATCTGACGGCCGCAGGTCACTCCACGGCGAAGTCGTTGCGCGATGCCCGCATGCGGCTGGTGATGAAGCTCGCGACCTCGGCGACGCGCCGGGTGTCGCGCGTGTCGGGATGGCTCAGGAGCCAGTAGCTGCGGGTGAAGCGGTGCTGCGGCAGGATGCGCACGAGCTCCGGGAAGCGCCGGGCGGCGTAGTCGTGGAGCACGCCTATGCCGTGGCCGGCCCGCACCGCCTCCATCTGGCCCAGCACGCTCCCGCATTCGAAGCGGCGGTCGCTGAGACGGGCGATCGCCTCGCCGTAGTCGAGGGCCCGGCTGTAGACGAGATCCTCGACCTGCGTGACGACCAGCCGGCCCCTAACGTCCTCGTCCCGGAGGATGGGGCCGTGGAGGGTCAGGTAGCTCTCGGCGGCATAGACGCTCAGCGTGTAGTCGGTGAGCTTCTTCACGATCAGCCGGCCCTGGCGGGGCTCCTCGAGCGTGATCGCGAGATCCGCCTCGCGCCGCGACAGGGAGAAGGTGCGCGGCAGCGGCACGAGCTGGATCGTGAGGCCCGGATGCAGCGCGGCGAGGCCGCTCAGCTCTCCCGCCAGGAAGTAGTTGCCGAGACCGTCGGGCGCGCCGACACGGACGGTGCCGCTGACCTCCTGCGCCACGCCGGAGATCTCGTCTCCGACCGTCAGGAACTCCGTCTCGGCCCGCTCGGCCGCGGCAACCAGGGCCTCGCCTGCCGCTGTCAGCACGGAGCCCGTCGTGCGTCGCTCGACCAGCTTCGCGCCGAGCTCCGCCTCGAGCGCCGTCAGCTGGCGCGCGACCGTCGCGTGGTTGATGCCCAGTCGCCTCGCCGCCGCCAGGATCTGGCCGCTGCGGGCGACGGAGAGGAAGATGCGGATGCGGTCCCAGTTCATCGACGGCTCTGATTTTCGCACAACGGATGCGCAGTTCTGCCGGTTGTTGTGCGCCTGCGTCATCCTGTAGAGGTTCGCAAAGATCGCAACAAGGAGGGCCGAGGATCATGGCGCGCGAGATCGGACACTTCATCGGCGGCCGGAACGTCGGAGGCGGGAGCGGCCGCACGGCGCCGGTCTATGATCCGTCGACCGGTGAAGAGGCAGGGCGGGTGGCGCTCGCGAGCGAGGCGGATGTGCGGTCGGCCGTCGCGGCGGCCCGCGATGCCTTCCCGGACTGGGCGGCCACGACCCCCCTGCGGCGCGCGCGCATCCTCAACCGTTTCCTGCGGATCCTGGAGGAGCGCATCGACGATCTCGCGGCCGTCATCACGGCCGAGCACGGCAAGACGCTGTCGGACGCGAAGGGGGAGATCGAGCGCGGCATGGAGGTCGTCGAGTTCGCGACCGCGGCGCCGCAGCTCCTGAAGGGCGAGGTCACGGAGAATGTCGGCACCAGGATCGACAGCCACTCCCTGAGGCAGCCGCTCGGCGTCGTCGCCGGCATCACGCCGTTCAACTTCCCGGCGATGGTTCCGATGTGGATGTTTCCGGTGGCGCTCGCCTGCGGCAACACCTTCGTCCTGAAGCCCTCGGAGCGCGATCCCTCCGCCTCGATCGTCATCGCGGAATGGCTGAAGGAGGCGGGCGTGCCGGACGGCGTGTTCAACGTCGTCCACGGCGACAAGGAGGCGGTCGACGCGATCCTCACCGATCCCGACGTCCAGGCCGTGAGCTTCGTCGGCTCGACGCCGATCGCGCGCTACATCTACGAGACGGCCGCCAAGACCGGCAAGCGGTGCCAGGCGCTGGGCGGCGCGAAGAACCACATGATCGTCATGCCCGACGCCGACCTCGACCAGGCGGCGGACGCGCTGATGGGTGCGGCCTACGGCTCGGCCGGCGAGCGATGCATGGCCGTGTCGGTCGCCGTGCCCGTGGGCGAGAAGACGGCCGATGCGCTGGTCGCGAAGCTCAAGCCGCGGGTCGAGGCGCTGAAGGTCGGCCCCGGCACCGACCCGCAGTCGGAGATGGGGCCGCTGGTCACGAAGCAGCACCGTGACCGCGTGCTCTCCTATATCGACTCAGGCGTCGAGGCGGGGGCGGAGCTCGTCGTCGACGGGCGCGGCCTGAAGCTGCAGGGCTACGATAACGGCTACTATGTCGGCGGCACGCTGTTCGACCGCGTGACCACCGACATGAAGATCTACCGCGAGGAGATCTTCGGCCCGGTCCTCTGCGTGGCGCGCGCCGGGGATTTCGAGACGGCCGCCAAGTGGATCAACGAGCACGAGTTCGGCAACGGCACCGCGATCTTCACGCGCGACGGCGACGCGGCCCGCGAGTTCGCGCACCGTATCCAGGTCGGCATGGTCGGCATCAACGTGCCGATCCCGGTGCCGATGGCCTTCCACTCCTTCGGCGGCTGGAAGTCGTCGCTGTTCGGTGACCACCACATGCACGGGCCGGAAGGCGTGCGCTTCTACACGCGGCTGAAGACGATCACGAGCCGCTGGCCGACCGGCATCCGCGCCGGCGCCGACTTCGTCATGCCGACGATGCGATGAAGCTGGAGGCGGCCCTCCCGGGCCGCCCCGCTCGCTCCGCGAAGCCGCTAGTCCGCCTCGGCGCGGCGGTTGTAGCGGATCGACGACCACAGGGCGGTGCCGATGACCGCCGCACCCCCGAGTCCCGTCAGCACCTCGGGGACGTGCACGATCGCCTGCGCGTACATGATCACCGAGAGCGCGAGGATGGCGTAGAAGGCGCCGTGCTCGAGGTAGCGGTACTGCGTCAGCGTGCCCCGCTCGACCAGCATGATCGTCATCGACCGCACATACATCGCCCCGATCCCGAGGCCGATCGCGATGACGACGAGGTTCTGCGTCAGCGCGAACGCGCCGATGACGCCGTCGAAGGAGAAGCTGGCGTCGAGGACCTCGAGGTAGAGGAACGCGCCGAGCCCGCCCTTCGCGGCGCCGGCGAGCGCCTCGCCCGACTTGTCGAGGACATTGCCTAGGAGGTCGACGAGGAGGAACGTCAGGAGCCCCCAGACCGCCGAGCCGAGGAAGGTGAGCTTCTCCTGCGGGGCGACGAGATGGGCGAACAGGATCATCAGCACGAGCACGAAGGTGATCTCGACGCCCCGGACGCTGGCATAGCGCGAGACGCGCTCCTCGATCGCGTGGACCCAGTGGATCTCCTTGTGCTCGTCGAAGAAGAAGCTGAGCGCCACCATCATGAGGAACGTGCCCCCGAATGCCGCGATCGACAGGTGGGCGTCGAGCATGATGCGGAAATATTCGTCAGGCTCCCGCAGGGCGAGCTGCATGGCCGCGAAAGGTCCGATGCTGGCGGCGATCGCGACGATGGCGAGCGGGAAGATCACCCGCATGCCGAAGACTGCGATGATGATGCCCCAGGTCAGGAAGCGACGCTGCCATTTCGGCGTCATCTCCTTGAGCTTGTTCGCGTTCACGATCGCGTTGTCGAAGGAGAGGGAGATCTCGAGGACCGCGAGAACGGCGCAGATCAGGAAGACGGAGAACGCTCCGCCGAGCGTGCCGGCGGTGTGCCAGCCGAACCAGGCGCCCAGCGCCAGGCCCGTGATCGTGACGATGAAGGACCACTTGAAATAGCCGAGGGTGGCCATGGAGACTCCGGATGGTGGCGGGTAGCGAACCGGCCGCGCGGCCCCCGGTGGGGACGCTCTGGAGGCCGGCGGAAGCGTAAGGTGCGGCAGGGGCCGTCGGCGCGAGGGATACCATAATCGGGTACGGCAGGTGCAGCAGGAGAAACGCGGCGGCCACCTCCCCGGTTGCGACACGCACCACGGAGGTGGAGCTGCCAAGCCGGCGCACATGGATGCTCATTGCAGGTTGAGCCGCCCGGCCGTCTCTCTATCCTCCTGTCCTTGTAAGCAGGCCCCGGTGGAGCAGGTAAGCAGCATGAAAGTCGCCGTCTTCAGCACGAAGAGCTACGACCGCACCTTTCTCGAGGCCGCGAATGCGCGAGCCGGGCACGAGTTCAGTTACCTGACCCCGCACCTCTCCTCGGAAACGGCTCTGCTCGCCAAGGGTGCGGAAGCGGTCTGCATCTTCGTCAACGACAGCGCCGACGCCGACACGCTGGCCGAGCTGCACCGCCAGGGCGTGCGGTACGTGGCGTTGCGCTGTGCGGGGTTCAACAATGTCGACCTCGCGGCCGCCCGCCGCCTCGGCATCGCCGTCGCCCGCGTGCCCGCCTACTCGCCGCACGCCGTCGCCGAACACACGCTCGCGCTGATCCTCGCCCTCAACCGCAAGCTCTACCGGGCCTACAACCGGGTGCGCGAAGGCAATTTCGCGCTGGACGGTCTTCTCGGCTTCGACCTCTACGGCAAGACCGCCGGCGTCGTGGGGACCGGTGCGATCGGCGCCGTGGTGGTGCGTATCCTGACGGGATTCGGCTGCCGGGTCCTCGCCCACGATCCGCAGCGCGACGCGTCCCTGGAGGCGCTCGGCGCCAGCTACGTACCGCTCGACGAGCTCTTCGGCGAGAGCGACGTCGTGACGCTGCATTGTCCGCTGACGCCGGACACCCACCATCTCGTCGATGCCCGCCGCGTCGCCGCGATGAAGCCGGGCTCGATGCTGATCAACACGGGCCGAGGCGCCCTCGTCGACACGCCGGCGCTGATCGAGGGGCTGAAGAGCGGTCAGATCGGGAGCCTCGGTCTCGACGTCTACGAGGAGGAGGCGGACCTCTTCTTCGAGGACCTGTCGAACGAGATGCTGCACGACGACGTGTTCGCGAGGCTCCTCACCTTCCCGAACGTGCTCATCACCGGCCACCAGGCCTTCTTCACGCGGGAGGCGCTGACGGCCATCGCCCAGACGACGATCGCCAACCTCTCGGCGTTCGATAGAGGCGGGCGCGCCGAGCACGAGGTGTCGATCGAGCGGGTGGCCTGAGGGCCGCGGGCAAAGGATGCATGCCCTTCTGGCGCTCGCGCCCGTCCTTCTGATCCTCGGGCTCATGGTCGGCCTGCGGTGGCCGGCCGTCCATGCCGGGGCCCTCGGGCTGGCGCTCACCCTGGCGGTCGCCCTCTTCGGCTTCGACTACGGCGGGGGATCCGAGGGCTTCGCGCCGGCGGTCGGCGGCGCGCTTGCCGAGGCCGTGTTCGTCGCCGCGACGATCGCCTGGATCATCTTCCCGGCCCTCTGCATCTACGAGCTGCAGCTTCGCGGCGGGGCGTTCGACGTCCTGAAGGCGGCGCTCCTACGGATCACAGACGACCCTCGCATCCTGGTGCTGCTCGTCGCCTGGTTCTTCGGCCTCTTCATGGAGGGGGCGGCAGGGTTCGGCACGCCGGTCGCGCTCGCTGCGCCGCTTCTGGTGGGGCTCGGCTTCACGCCCGTTTCGGCCGTCACGCTCGTGATGATCGGACACGCGGCCGGCGTCTCGTTCGGGGCCGTCGGCACCCCGATCCTGCCCCAGATGGCGGCGACGGGGTTCTCGGGGCTTGAGCTTTCGCGCGCGACGGGGCTGCTGCACGGCCTGCTCGGCTGGATCCTGCTGCTGTTCGTCTTCGCCGTCGCGCGGCGCGCGGCGCCTCGGCCGGCCTCGGGCGCGGGATGGGGGGTGGCGGGCGCCGCGGCCGGCTGCTTCCTCGTGCCCTACCTGTCGATCGCATGGTTCGTCGGGCCGGAGCTCCCCACCCTCGGCGGCGCCCTCCTCGGCGCGGTCGCCTTCGTCGCCCTTCTGCATGTCGGCCGTGCCGACGCCTCGGCAGGCCCGGCCGCGGGCACGCCGGCCGAGCTCTGGCGCGCGTCGCTTCCCTACCTCGTGCTCCTCGTCCTCGTTCTTCTGACGCGCCTCGTGCCGCCGCTGCAGGCGGCAACACGCAGCGTCGAATGGACCTGGGCGCTGGAGGGCGGGTTCGCCGGCTCGTTCCAGCCGCTCTATCATCCGGGCACCATGCTGTTTCTCGGGTTCGTGCTCGGTGGCCTCCTCCAGGGGCGTCGCGCGGCCGAGCTTCGCGCCGCCGCCGGTGCCGCCGCGGCCCGCCTTCCGCTGGTGCTCCTGGCTCTCGTGGCGATGCTCGGCATCGCCAGGCTGATGGTTCACGCCGGCATGATCGGGTCGCTGGCCGAGGCGGCCGCCACCATGTTCGGCGGCGCGTGGCCCGCCCTCGCCCCCTCGGTCGGCGTTCTCGGCACCTTCGTGACGGGCTCGGCGACCGCCTCGAACATCCTGCTGACGGACTTTCAGGTGGCGACGGCCGAGCGGCTCGGCCTCGATGTTCTCTGGCTTGCCGCGGCGCAGGGCTTCGGAGCCGCGGTCGGCAACATCGTCTGCCCGCACAACGTCATCGCCGGCGGCGCGACGGTCGGCCTGCAGGGCAGGGAGGGAGAGGTCCTGCGCCGCACGGCCGTCGCATGCCTCGCCTATGCGCTGGCGGGCGGCGCGCTGGTGCTCCTGATCGTCGCCTGAGAGGGAGCGTGGCGAGGGTCCCGGTTCCGGCGGCGCAAGGCAGGGGGTGGCCCAGCTCCCCGAGGCAGTCGCACGCCGTTATTTCGAACGTCATGGAAATAACTCTTGATCCCGCTGATCCCTCGCCGCAAGGATCCTTCCATGGACATGGAAATAGCGGCCGGACAGCTCGAGGCGCTCGGCAACCGGACGCGGCTCGGGATCTACAGGACCCTCGTCCGCGCGGGCGAGGACGGGCTGCCCGTCGGACATCTGCAGGAGCGGATGGACATCGCGCTCTCCACGCTTTCGCACCACCTGAAGAGGCTGGTCGAGACAGGCCTCGTCACGCAGGAGAGGCAGGGGACGATGCTCATCTGCCGCGCGCACTATCCGGCCATGCACGCGCTCATCGGCTACCTCTCGGACGAGTGCTGCGCGGATGCCGGCGCCGTGCCCGGACAAGGAGCGGAGGAGACGGGATCGTGATCCGCTGTGCGACCGGATCCTGCGCCGGGAGCGTGAGTTCAGTCACGTGACTGCCGTTTCGACGAAGGGGGGACCTCTTCTCGTCCACGCCCGGGTGCCGGCGTGACGGCTGCGGGCCTCTCGACGGGCGGGCGCGGGTTCGGCGCCGGCACGCGCGGCCGGGTCATCTCCGCGCTGGGCGTGGGGCAGATCCTCGCATGGGGATCCTCCTATTACCTGCCGGCCGTGCTCGGCCACCCGATGGCGGCCGCCACCGGCTGGTCCTATGCCTGGGTGACGGGGGGCCTGTCGCTGGGGCTGCTCGTCTCGGGGCTGGCGGCGATCCATGTCGGGCGCGCGATCGACACCCATGGCGGCCGCCCCGTGCTCGTCGGCAGCTCCCTCCTGATGGGCGCCGGCCTTCTCCTCCTCGCGGCCGCCCCGAGCCTGCCTGTCTACATCGCCGCCTGGCTCGTCCTCGGCCTTGCGATGGGCAGCGGCCTCTACGATGCCGCCTTCTCGACGCTCGGCAGGCTCTATGGCCGCGACGCGCGCAGCGCGATCTCGAGCCTCACGCTCTGGGGCGGCTTCGCGAGCACGGTCTGCTGGCCGCTCTCGGCATTCCTCGTCGAAACGGTCGGCTGGCGCGGCACGTGCCTCGTCTACGCCGCGATCCACCTCTGCCTCGTCCTGCCGCTCCATTTCTTCGTCGTGCCGCGGGAGGCGCGGCGGGAAAGAGAAACCTTGCGCGCCGCAGAGACTCCGGCGGACGAGACGCGGATCGGGTCGACCCGGCGGCTCGTGCTCTTCGTGCTCGTTGCGGCGATCCTCACCTCGGGGAGCATGATCGCGGGCATGTGGTCCGTGCACATCATCACGATTCTACAGGCGAACGGGCTCGCCCTCGCCGCCGCGGTGGGGCTCGGGGCACTCGTCGGCCCCTCCCAGGTTGGCGCGAGGATCGTGGAAAGGCTCTTCGGCACCCGCCACCACCCGATCTGGACGCTGTCGGCCGCGGCAATCCTCGTCGGCGGCGGTCTCGTGCTCCTGCTCCTCGGGCCCCCCCTGCCGGCCGCCGCGCTGATCGCCTACGGGGCGGGCAACGGCATCTGGTCGATCGCGCGCGGCACCTTG
The DNA here is from genome assembly GCF_000496075.1 of Lutibaculum baratangense AMV1. Classification (GTDB taxonomy): domain Bacteria; phylum Pseudomonadota; class Alphaproteobacteria; order Rhizobiales; family Tepidamorphaceae; genus Lutibaculum; species Lutibaculum baratangense. The sequence continues at coordinate 454 of NZ_AWXZ01000037.1, read as the reverse complement.
CCACTCGCCGTCTTCGGGGCTTCGGGCTACGCCGCGCTGATGGGGCGGCTCGTGACGCCGAGCCTGATCGCCCAGGCCCTCTCGCCGTCGATCGGCGCCGTTCTGATGCAGGCGCACGGCGTGTCGGCGGCACTGTACGTTCTCGTCGGTCTCGGAGCCTTCAACATCGTCGGCGTCGTCGCGCTGTGGATCCTGCTGTGGCGCGCGATGCGGCAGGGCGGCGCGGAGGTCGGCTGAGAGCGGTTGCCGCCCTCCGCTCGGTCAGCGTGCCGGTGAGCGCAGCCGGGGCACGCAGCTCGCCCACCCGTCGATGATCCTGATGGCGAGCTGCGTGTCGTAAAGCCCGCTCAGCGCTTCCGCGGTGAGCGTTTCCGCCGTGCGGCCGAAGGCGGTGAGCTCGCCGTGCTTGATGAGAGCGGCGAGGTGGGTGCAGGCGAAGGCATGCTCGGGATGA
>NZ_AWXZ01000036.1 GCF_000496075.1 Lutibaculum baratangense AMV1 | reverse complement strand
CCTCATGCCGACCTCCTGCTCCCCGGCAGGGGGTCAGTTCCTCATGCCGTCAGGGGGGGGCAGTTTGTCGTGTCGCCCGACACATGGCGCGTCGTCTGCAAGATCTCCAGCGAGGCCCTGGCCTGCACGAGATACTTCAGAACCGCCTTGTAGCGTTGCGGCCTCGCCAGGCCGGCCCTCGGATTGTGGATGATGAGGATGCGTCTTCCCACGCTGGTTCTGGGCCTTCGCGAGTGTTTTCACGCTGATGTGAGTGCGATCGAAGCAACGCCTCGCCGGCAAGGGGAAGATGCTACCTTCGCAAGGAGAGGAGGCCGAAGCCGATGACGGTTCCAACTTCGGCACTCGAGGGGGAGGTTGCGATCGGCGAGAAGCGGCTCGAGGGGATGCTCGAACTGCCGCCGAACCCGAGGGGGCTGGTCGTCTTCGCGCACGGGAGCGGCAGCAGCCGGTTCAGTCCGCGCAACAACCTTGTGGCTGGCCGGCTTCGGGAGAGGGGGTCCGGAACGCTGCTCTTCGACCTCCTCACGGATTCGGAGGCGCAGGACCGGCGGAACGTTTTCGACATACCGCTGCTGGCGGATCGAATGGCCGAGGCCGTCGAGTGGGCGCGCAGGGCGACCGAGACCCGGGACCTTCCGGTCGGGCTGTTCGGGGCGAGCACCGGGGCCGCGGCAGCCCTGGTTGCGGCGGCGAACCTGCCCGGTAAGGTGAGCGCCGTCGTTTCCCGCGGAGGCCGACCGGATCGTTCCGGAGATGCCCTCCCGCGGGTGAAGGTGCCGACGCTCCTGATCGTCGGCGGAGCAGACTACGGCGTTATCGCACTCAATGAGGCCGCCTTCGCCAGACTGGCTTGCAAGAAGGATCTCCGGCTCGTTCAAGGTGCCAGGCACCTGTTCGAGGAACCGGGCACTCTCGAGGCGGTGGTCGAGTTTGCCGCCGGTTGGTTCGAGGAGCACCGCGCCCCGCAGGGCGACGGCCAAAGTGGCTGACCGTCCGGCACGCCCCTTATGAGGGCGCGGCGCCAGAGGCGCTCGAGCTTGCTGTATGGATCCGGCTGCACTGGTTGGCACACTGAGCCAGCACTCAGGGGCAAAGCGATCCGCCATCCCCCGGCACCCTTCTGCCATCCCACCTCCGCCTTCTTCACTGCGGCAAGGGAACCCGCGACCGCTCCCGCAGGAGTCGTGCCCGAGCCGCGGGTTTCGCCGGAGAAATGTTCGCCCGGCAGTCCATGCGGTGCCTTCTTCGTTCCTAGCTCAGGATCAATACCCGATCGAGCTCAGCATTCGCTCTTCCCAGAGAAACGGGTGCAGCAGTCGCCCTCGGACCGGTTCGCGGGAGAGAGGAGATCGCCGTCAGCCGCGCCCTTCCGCATCCCGACCCGTCCGTTCAGTCCATGTCGACCTCACCTCGGGAGACCGTGAGAAGAGACCTTTCAGCAAAGGCGAGGTAGCGGTCTGCCTGCGGTTCCCACTGGTCGCGTCGGCGCCCGTCACGGTCGAGCAGGTGCGCCACCGCCAGGCGGGCGCGCAAGACGGCGCGGAAGGCCGCGTAGAGGCTGAAGAGTTCCGGCGTCATCGTATCCTTCAGTCGCCGCTCCACCTCGCGAACGAGACGAGGACCGAACCACGCTGCGCCGGCCACCGCAGTCTCCATCGAAAGAAAGGCGAGTTCCTGGAACGGGTCTACGAGACGCAGCTCGCGATCGAACTCCAGGCAGTCGAATATTGCGATCGGAGTGCAGAGACAGACATGCTCGGGGCGCAGGTCGCCATGACCCTCGACGAACCGACCGCTGTTCACGCGCTCCTCTATCGCAGATCGCTGCTCGACAAGCGCATGCTCGAGCCTAGCGAAAACACGGGTGGCGCGCTCGTGGTCGATCCGGAACTCCGGGCGCATGAGGATCTGCCGGTCCTCCCCGTGCTGCGCAACGAAGCGGCCATACATATCGGAGCTGTCCAACACAGGATGGTCGACCCGGGCGTAGAAGGCGCTGAGTACGCGTCCCAGTTGTTCAACTTCTTCGGCGCCGACGCTCCGGGCCGCGAGCAACCTGTCGAGCATCCTGTCGGCGGGAAGACGCCGCATCTCGACGAGCCAGTCGACGACGGTTCCCTCGCCTCCCAGGTGAAGGCGGTCCTGACCGTCGCTTACGAGGGGGCGGACTCCCCGATAGACGTCTGGCGCGAGACGGCGATTGAGCCTGACTTCTTCCCGGCAGTTCGCCTCGCGGGCGGCCAGCGTGGTGAAGTCCAGGAACGGGAAGCAGACCGGCTTCTTCAGCTTGTACGCAGTTTCGCCCGAAAGAAAGACGAATGACATGTGCGTTTCGATGACTGACACCTTATCCGGCCGGCGGGGATAAGCGTCCGGCGACCGGAGGAAGCTGACCTTGTCATCGATCGAAAGGGACATCGTGGTGACTGGTGCTAAGTCCCATTGGGGCCGGGTGTGCGGGGCCAGGATTCATGTGCGCGGGGCACTTCAATCAGGGCTTCCGACGCAGGCCTTGATCGCCTCGGCCACGAACGGTGCGATCGGAAGCACCTCGACACGTTTTTCGAGAACAGCTTTCGACAGCCGGAAGGGCGGCACGCTGTCGGTGACGTACAGACGCTCGATGGGCGACACCGAGATCGTTTCGTCGGCCTTCCCCGTGAAGAGGCCGTGCGCCGCGTAGGCCACGACCCGTTGAGCGCCCTGCGCGAGGCAGGCCTGGGCCGCGCGCGAGAGTGTCCCGCCGGTGCTCACGAGATCGTCGATGACGAGCGCCGTGGTCCCTGCCACGTCTCCGACCAGGAGCTCGCCCGTCACGACGCCCGCGCTCCGTCGCTTCTCGGCGAAGGCGGCTCTGACCGGCCTGCCCAGTTGTCCTTCCAGCGCCTCCCGGAAGAGCTGCGCCCGCTTCACGCCACCGGGATCGGGAGAAACCACCGAGAGCTCGTCGTTTCCGTAGCGCTCGGCGGCATGACCCGCGAAGAGTTCGCTCGCGGCGAGATGCACCGTCTGACAGCGGAAGGCGTTCTGGAATGCGGCGGGGTTGTGGACCTCGACGGTCATGACGAGGTCGATCCCGGCCGCCTCCATCAGCTGTGCGATGTACTTTGTCGTGACCGGGTCCCACGGCTTTGTCTGGCGATCCTTCCGGGCGTAGCAGAGATACGGAACGACTGCGGATATGCGCTGCGCACCGTGCTCGCGAAGGGCAGCACAGAAGAACAGGAGGCGGCACAACTTGTCGTGCACGGTGTCGCCCGGCTCGCCATAGAGGCTCTGGATGACGAACGTCTCCGAGCCGCGAACGCTTTCGAGAGGCCGAACCTTGTGCTCGCCGTCTTCGAATTCACGTTCCTCGTACTCTGCGAGGTTCATGCCGAGCCCGGCCGCGACCTCACCGCCGAAGCTCCCGCTGGCGCCAAGCGCAAACACCTTCATCACTGCAGTCTCCTTCCAGGTCGCCATGACCAAGACCTGCAACGAAAGCGTGGAGTCGCACGGTCCAACAGGCCTTGATTCAGCGCAAGGCGAGCGTCGAAGGACTATGGCAATCTGCACGCTGTGTCAGCGACCCGGGTGGAGATGATGACGACACTCGCGACCCTTCCGGAAGACCTGAAGCTCCTTTTCGACCGGCTCGACGTAACCGCCAATACCCCCGCGCTACGTGATGCTCTGGAGCACTGGCGGGAGGCGCGGGGTCAGAACGTCTTCCCGGCCGCCGGCGACCTCGATCTGCCGCACGCACGTGGTGCGTACGACAGGCTCTTCGTCCTCTTCCTGAGCGAAGGTGGTCAGGGAGAATGGGAACTCGTCTCCGGCGGCGCCGAGGCGCGGGCTCTGCTGATGCCGAGTGGTTCCTGGCCGAGACTGGACAAGTTCCGCAATGAGGGACTCGCGCTCCGCCTCAGGCGCCTGCTCGAACTCGTGCGGGAGAAAGGGGAACCGGTGGTGGCGAGCTTCTCGCTGGACGACGCGGTCGAGCACCAAAGCTACGAGCTCCTGGTGGCCCCGCTGTCGACAACAGGTGAGATGGTTGACGGCGCGTTGTGTGGCATCGGCACGGGCTGAACCGGAGCGGAATTCGCAGTCCACGGTCTATCGCTGGTTCATGCGGCTGCGCGACGACGGCGTCTTCGCGACGATGAACCACCACCTCATGATGCGCGACCGCGAGCGGACCGGCCGTGAAGCGAGCCCCTCCGCGGCGGTGATCGACAGTCAGAGCGTCAAGACAACGGAGGCCGGCGGCCCTCGCGGCCACGACGCCGGCAAGAAGATCAAGGGCCGCAAACGGCACGCCATGGTCGATACCGATGGGCGCCCGCTCGTGCTGCAGGCCCACACAGCCGCGACCCAGGACCGCGATGGCGCGGTGCCTCTGCTGAAGGCCTCGCGGAGGTCCTTCCCCTTCGTCGAGCGTGACTTTGCCGACAGCGCCTACGGCGGCGACCGCGTCGCCGAGGCGACCTCCATCACCATCGAGATCATGCGCAAGCATCCCGAGCAGGTCGGCTTCGCCGTGCATCCGCGGCGCTGGGTGGTCGAACGCCTGTTCGCCTGGCTCAACCGCAACCGCCGGCTCGCGAAGGATTTCGAGGCGTCGATCGCCTCGGCAGAAGCCTTCCTCCACGCCGCCTCCGTCATGCTCCTCGCACGAAGGCTGGCCCGGGCATCATGAGTTTCGAGACCGACTCTTAGATACCCAAGCCCGGTTCCCAAGCCCTACTCCGAACTCGACTGAAGTCAGTCTTCCCTGTGCGAGATGATGGCGCTAGAAGGCGCCCATGCTCCAGGTTCTCGCCCATCGCACCTACCGCCACCTGTTCGCTGCGCAGGTTCTCTCCCTCATCGGCACCGGCCTCACCACCGTCGCCCTCGGCCTCCTCGCCTACGACCTCGCTGGAGAGAACGCGGGCGCGGTGCTAGGGACGGCGCTGGCGTTGAAGATGGTCGCCTATGTCGGCATCGCTCCGATCGCGGGCGCCTTCGCCGACCGCGTGCCGCGGCGGAGCTTCCTCGTCGGCCTCGACCTGTGTCGTGCGTCGCTCGTGCTGCTCCTGCCCTTCGTGACGGAGATCTGGCAGATCTACGTCCTCGTCTTCGCCTTCCAGTCCTTCTCGGCGGCCTTCACGCCGACCTTCCAGGCGACGATTCCCGACATCCTGCCGGACGAGAAGGAATACACGAACGCGCTGTCGCTCTCGCGGCTCGCCTACGACCTGGAGTCGCTCCTCAGCCCGCTGCTCGCGGGGCTGCTCCTGACGATCATCAGCTATCACTGGCTTTTCATCGGCACGACGCTCGGCTTCCTCGCCTCCGCGGCGCTGGTCGTGTCCGTCGCGCTTCCGGCCGCCAGGGCCGTGGCGCATGAGGGCGGCATTTACCGTCGCATCACGCGCGGCATCCGCATCTATCTCGCGACGCCGCGGTTGCGCGGGCTCCTCGCGCTCAGCTTTGCCGTCTCCTCGGCGGGCGCGATGGTGATCGTCAACACGGTCGTCTACGTCCGCGAGGTTGTCGGGGGCACAGACCGCGACGTCGCGATGTTCCTCGCCGCCTACGGCCTCGGCTCGATGGTCGTCGCCCTGATCCTGCCGCGCCTGCTCGACCGCATCGTGGCGCGCACGGCGATGGTTGCGGGCGCCGTCATGCTCGGCGCGGTCCTCCTCGTCGCCTTCGCGCAGCCCCCCGTCGCGATGGCGCTCGCCCTATGGGCCCTCCTCGGCGCCGGCGCCTCGCTGATCCTGACGCCGTCGGGCCTCCTCCTGCGGCGATCCTCGCGCGCAGAGGATCGTCCGGCGCTCTTCTCCGCGCAGTTCGCGCTGTCGCACGCCTGCTGGCTCGTCGCCTATCCCGTGGCCGGCTGGATTGGAGCGAGCCTCGGTCTCGACGTCGCCTTCGTGGTCATGGCGGTCGGTGCCCTGATCGGTGCGGGCGCGGCCCTGGCGGTGTGGCCGAGCCTCGACCCGGACGTCATCGAGCACGAGCATCCGGAGATGTGGCACGACCACCCGCACGTCCACGACGAGCATCACCAGCACGCGCACGAGGGGCACGAGGGCGACGAGCCGCACCGCCACGGCCACCGGCACAAGCCGATGCGCCACGCCCATGTCTTCGTGATCGACGACCACCACCCTGTGTGGCCGAAGGCCTGATCGAGGTCGCGGAGCGCCATAGAGTCGATCGCCGCGCAGCCTCCTGTGGCGGCCGGAGGCCTGACGCTACACCGCCTTTCCCGCTCGGAAGGTCCGGGTCCGCGGCCGGAGGAGGACGAGGGCCGCGATCGCCGAGAAGGGCAGCATCCAGTCCTGCGGGATCCCGAGGAGGAATGCGGCGCTCCCTCCGATGAAGGCCCACAGGACCGGGATTGAGAATAGCCAGAAAGGTGGATTCGGTGCGATGAGCAACAGGACGCCGAAGGTGAAGATCGTCAGGGGGCACGGCGTCACGCCGAACATCGGCACCTGAGCAAGTTCGTGCCCCAGAACAATGCCGATGAGCGGATAGAGAAAGGCGGCGTAGAGAATCAGGAAATAGCCAACCGCGGCACCCGCACCGGTCGGCTTGAGAACATACCGCCCCGACAATCGTACCGCCCATACAGCGAACAGGCCGGCCTGAGCCAGAAAGGCGATGCCGAAGGCGCGCGCCAGAGGATTGATCTCCGAGAAGTGGACGAGGTGATAGGCGATCCCGGTCCAGGCCCACATGGCCGAAAGGATCCAGAACGGCAGGCTCACGGCGTGGTTTGCTTTCCGGAGCCCCGCCACGAGGGCGATCACCGCCAAGGCATAGGCAGCGATCACTGCAGGCCACAACGCCGCGTTATAGGCGGCAAAGACGTCGAGGAACTGCGTGCGGTCGAACGGAAGCATCGCTCTCGCTCCGATTGGGCAGTCCGGGGCCGGGGCGGGCGTGCCGAGCCCGATCATGCCGCTTCGGTCGATGGTCGTTCCGACATGCCGGCATCGCCTTGACCGAACTCAAAAGAACCCGTGCTTCACGGTCACCGACTGGTGCTCGGACCCGCGGCTCGATGGCGGAGATGTCGGCGGCTACGACCGAATCTCTCGTCGGGCAGCGGTAACAGCGGCGGAAACGCTACCGGGAATGCGCCTGATCGACGGGAAGGGTTCGGAGGGTGCGGAGCGGACCGCCGGTCCGCCCCGCACCGGATCGCGACGAACTAGTTCCCGTCGTTCCCGCGGTTCCAGCGCGGTCCCATCTCGTCCATCTCGAGCTGGCCGTCGCCGTTCTCGTCGAGATAGTTGAACATCCGGGCGTGCATCGACTGGAACTCCTCGAGCGACAGCTTCCCGTCGCCGTCGGTGTCCATCATGATGATCATCATCTGCGGCCCCATCATGCCGCCGCCCATCATCATGCCGGGACCCATCATGTCCGGTCCCCAGCCGCCGCCTCGACCCCAGCCGCGGCCCATCATGCCCCGTCCCCAGTTCTCCTCGTCCATCATCCACGGGCCCATGCCGCGCCCGCCGTGCCAGGGCATCATGCCCCAGCCGCCATAGGAACGGGCATCACCCTGCGGGCCCTGCTGACCCGGCTGGTCCTGCATCATGCCCTGGCCCTGCTGGTTCATCATCGAACCCTGGCCCGTCGTCTGCCCTTGCTGGGCCTGGGCCGTCGCCAGCCCGGCGGCGAGCGCGAGGGCAGAAAGGGAAAGCGTCGAAAGCTTGATCATCTTGATCTCCTCGAAAATGGTCTTGCGGCCGGTTCCGTCGGCCGGAACCGCTGCCTGTCCGAAATCGAACGACCCCGGAAGCGAACTTCCGGGGCCTGGTCAACCAAGCTTCGGAGGCGGCGCCGCAGGGGCGGAGATCACGTCGGGATGGGCTCGGGACGAGGCGCCAGATCTGGGAGCGGTGCACCGGTCCCTCGTCAGAACGACGGATGCCGGCGGCAGGAAGGCGGAGCATGTGGCATGGCCGGAATGCCCGAGGCAGCCGGCGTGCTCGGTCAGTGGCGCGCAGCCATGCCCGTGAGCCGAGGTGCTTTCATGCCCGGCACAAGGGCCGGACCCGGCGGACGGCTGAGCGTGGGCATGCACCGGAGCGACCGCGAGAAGAAACGCAAGGCCGACCAGCACCCCGAAGAGACGCTGAAGCGGTCCTCGGATTCGGAAGTTCGCCGGTCGGGAGGTCCGCTGCATCCTCTGCCATCCATGGCATGATCGAACAGGAGGGTCGCGCACTCACCGCGGCCGCGCAAGGTCGGGAGCAGTCCGTAGTGTCCCGGACATTGCACGGTCGCATGGTGACGGCGTATTGAGGAAGCATGCGGAGAGTCCTGCCAGCCCTGTTGGCCTTCATGCTCGCGGTGACATCCAGCTTCGGCTGGATCCCGTCGGGCCATGTCTCCGGCATGGACGCGACGGCTGCGGCCGATAACGTACATCTCGCCGAACCGGCAGGTCATGCCGACACCGCCGTCGATAGCTGCTGCACCGGCCTGGTCCACGCCGCCGACGGTTACCATTGCAGCTTTCACTGCGCTCCCGCGGTCTGGGGCACGTCCACGCTCCGGCGGATGAACCCGTCAGCGATCACCGCCCTCGCCGACATCGGCGCCGACGGGGCCGTTCCTCTCACGCCATTCCGCCCACCGGTCGTCTGACGCTCGCGCCGCTCGCGGCCCGCTCGGCCGCACTCGCCAGATCTCCAGATCCGGCGGCGTTGCGACTTCATGTTCGGCGTCCCCATGTCCGACCGCCGTTCCAAGACGGCGATCGGGGCCGGGGCTGTGCCGGCGGCAGGAACATCGCGCACGCCGCCACGAACGGTGGAACACCATGAAAGACACGACGAGACATTCCGGTGCCGCGCCTGCCAAGGCCGCGGGTGCCGTCCGACCCGCCCAGATGCATCACTGGATGATGTGGGCCTGCTGCCTCGCCATGCTGGCCGGCGCAGGCTTCATCGTCTACTCCGCGCCGCCCGGCCAGGCGCTGAGCGAAACGCTGCTGCTCGGATTGCCGCTCTTCGGCTGCCTTGCGATGCATTTCGCCCTCCACCGCCTGATGGGCAGGTCCTGCCACGGCGGTTCCGACACGAAGGAAGAGTCCCGATGACGCGCTTCACCCTCAATGGCCTCCTCGTCTCCGCCGGTCTCCTGATGGCTGCGTCATCGGCTCATGCGACCGAGACCAGGGAGATCACCGTGTTCAAGTCGCCGTGGTGCGGCTGCTGCGAGGTCTGGATGGAGGCGCTGCAGGATGCCGGCTATGCTGTCGAGACGCGGGATCTCGAGGACCTCTCGCCGGTGAAGCGGCAGGTGGGCGTGCCGGACGACCTGCAGTCCTGCCACACCGCGATGCTCGACGGCTACGCGATCGAGGGCCATGTGCCGCTTCAGGCGCTCGACAAGCTCCTCGCCGAACGCCCGGACGTGCGAGGCATAGCCACGCCCGGAATGCCGCAAGGTTCCCTCGGCATGGGCTACGACGAGGACGCACGCTACACGGTCTATTCGTTCTCCGCCGACCCGGAGCAGCAGCCCCGCGTCTTCTACGAGGCGGGAACGTGACCTCCGGTAGCCGCCGATGATGCCGACCGGCAATCGGGCGCTCGCGGCCGTGGCGATTGCCGCGGCCGCGGGTGCGATCGGCGCTTGGGCGCTGTGGCCGGAGCCCGAGCCTGCGAGCCTCTTGCGGCCCGGGGACCCACAGGTGGTGGCCGCCGGCGCTAAAGTCTACGCTGCCCAGTGTGCCTCGTGCCACGGGGCCGATCTGCAGGGCGAGCCCGACTGGCAGACGCGCGATCCGGACGGGCTCCTGCCCGCCCCGCCCCACGACGAGACGGGTCACACCTGGCACCACCCCGACGACCTGCTGTTCCGGATCACGAAGCACGGCGTCGCGGAGGCTGCGAACCTGGAGGGCTACGAGACGAGGATGCCTGCCTACGGGGGCATCCTGAGCGACGGGGAAATCATTTCCGTGCTGTCCTACATCAAGGCGCAGTGGCCGGCGGCGATCCGCCAGCGGCACGACCGGATGAACGAGCAGATGAAGTCGCAGTGATGGAAGGGAGATGGCCGTGGGTGCGAATTCTCGCCGGGCTCGCGGCCATCGCATTCCTCGTCGTCGGCTACCTGACGCTCGACCATGCGGGGCTGATCGAGCGCGTCGGCGACACCGAAACCTTGAAGAACACCGTCCGCGACCTGGGCGCTGCCGGCCCACTTCTGATCGTCGCCCTGATGACGCTGGCGATCGTCATGAGCCCTATACCCAGCGCACCGATCGCCCTGGCGGCCGGGGCCGCCTACGGCCACTGGTGGGGCACGCTGTGGGTCGCGATCGGTTCAGAGACGGGGGCGTTGATCGCATTCGGCCTCGCCCGATTCGTCGGGGGACCGGGTCTCGCAGGCTTGTTGGCCCGGCAGTCTTCGGCGACGTTCTTCGACCGCTTCCTGCACTCCCAGAACGCGCTGATGGCCGCCGTCTTCGCGAGCCGCCTCCTGCCCTTCCTGTCCTTCGACGTGATCAGCTACGCCGCCGGAGCGACGCCACTGAAGCTGTGGCGCTTCGCCGTGGCGACACTCGCGGGCATCCTGCCGGCAAGCTTCCTCCTCGCCCATTTCGGCGACGAACTCGGATCCGGCGACCTGAGGCGGGTGGGCCTGACGGTTCTCGCGCTGGGCGCCATCACGCTCCTGCCGCTGATGTGGAAGAGCCTGCCGCACCGTTGCCGGGAGGCGCTGGGGCGTGCGGTAGGGCTCCGCTGACGCCTAGACCACCTCGAACCAGGTCGTCATGCCTGCGGCGGCGTGTTCGAGCATGTGGCAGTGAAGAAGCCACTTGCCCGGATTGTCCGCCACGAACGCGATTTTCGTCGTCTGTCGCGGACCGATCAGGAATGTGTCGCGCCACGGCGCGCCCTCGTCGACGGTGCTGCCCGATCGCTCCACGACGCGGAAGTGATGGCCGTGGACGTGCATCGCGTGCGGGAAGACCGTCGCATTGTGCACCTCCACGACGATGCTCTCGCCGCCTGCCGCCGAGAAGAGCGGCTCCTCCGCGAGGTTCGCCACCCCGTTGAAGGCCCAGACCTGCCTCGTCCGCCGGAACGCCTCCCCCACCAGCGGCTCGCCCTTGTGGACGGCGTCGCCGATGTCGGCCATGGCACCGCCTCTCATGTCGAGCCGGACCTGCCGGGCCTTCTCGAGATCGGGTTCGGGGATCGCATTCGGGACGAGCCGCACCAGGTCCTGGCTGGCCGTTGCGTCACCCTCCACCACGAAGCGCACCGCCTCGACGCCCGCGCCGCCCGAAACTTCGGCGATGGAGAAGGAACCGCCGCGCCCCGGGCGCACGAGGAGGTCGACCCGCTGCGCCGGCCCAAGCAGCAACGGGGCGTAGCCGAGCCGCGCAGGCTCCGGCACGGCCTGCCCGTCATAGGCGAGCACCAACCCGCCGAAGCTGTCTGGGTCGAACGCCATGATCCGCGCGTTCGCGGCGTTGACGAGGCGAAGCCTGTAGGCCTCCCCGGCGCGCAGCGTGTACTCCGGCACGGAGGTGCCGTTCACGGTCAGCCAGTTGCCGAGCCGCCCGCCGTGCGCCCATTCGGCCAGGCTTCCGAGACTCGCCGTGTCTAGTGCGTCGCTTCCGTCGAGCCGCCAGTCGTCGAAGACGAGCGTGAGATCATGCTCACGGTCGAAGACCGGCTCGTCCTCCTCGACGATCAGGGGTCCATAGAGCCCGCGAGCCACCTGGTCCCAGCTCCTGGTGTGCGCGTGGTACCAGAAAGTTCCGGCGTCGGGGGCGACGAAGTCGTAGTCGAATGTGCCGCCCGGCGGCACGGGCGCCTGGGTCAAGTCCGGCACGCCGTCCATCGCATTGTCGATGCGGATGCCGTGCCAATGGATCGAGGTCGGCTCATCGAGCCGGTTGGTGAGGCGCACCTTCACCCGCTCGCCTTTTCGCACGCGGATCTCGGGGCCGGGCGCGACGCCGTTATAGGTCCAAAGCTCCGAGGGCACGCCCGGGTAGAGCGGCAGGGTCGTCCGTTCGGCGGCGAGTTCCAGGACATCGCTGGTCGCCTGGCCGAGCGCCAGTCTCGGCACCATCGCGACGACGCCGGCAGCCGCCGTCGCCTGAAGCAGTCCGCGTCGGGTGGTGATCGTCATCCGAAGGCCGTCTCCTATCCAATTCTCGACAAGGCATCCGCCACAAAAATGTCATTTGTCGGGTGGATCAGCTTCGCTATGAAAGGTGCCATGGTCCCGATTCGCCTCCTCGCAGCGATGCTCGTCGTGCTGGTCAGCCTGAACGGCTGGGCTGCGGTCGGGCACGCTTCCGTGGGCGCGTCGTCTATGCACGCGGCCTCGGCAGGCGTGGAGGAGCACTGCGACAAGCAGGGCCACGGCACCGAGCCCACCTCGCTCGGCGACGCGCACATCTGCTGCTCCGCCGTTCTCTCTGCGGCCGTCATGCCCGCCCAGGACTGTTCCCGTCCCCTCTGGGCGTCGGCGCTGATGCTGCGCCCGGCGGCACCGGACACCCCTGCCGGGCTTACGCAGCCCACCCTTCCAAGACCTCCCCGAGCCTGACGCTCCGCACACCGCCGGTCGTGTCACACCGGCGGACGGACAGGCGTGCCCGGCATCGCTGACGTCGCAGCCGCCTGAGGAGGCCTGCAGCCACTTCTCCTTCGATTGATCTGCTTCAGGAGAAGTTGCCGCTGCAGGCGAAGAGACCATCGCCACCCTCGGCTCGAGGACGGGCACCCACTCGGAAGGGTACTCATGAAACTGCCCCTATTGCTGGCGTTGCCCGCGCTCGTCGCCGGCTGCGCCTCCGTGCCCCCCGCCCCGCTGGTGGCGAACCCGCTGGCGGCCGGGAACAGCTCCTTCACCCGCACCTACGTGCCCGCGACGGGCGGCTACGTCTCGAGGCGGCCCGTTGAGCCGTCGGACTGGCGCTCGATGAACGAGCGCGTGGCTCCCGGGGGAACGGCACGATGAACGACGCACCGTCAAAGGCGCGGCGGCACACGGCCACGCCGAAGCGCTTGATGCGCTCCCTCGCGGTTTCCGCGATGCTCATCTCCCTCGCGGGCTGCGCGACCTGGAGCGAGGACGGCGGCTTCGGCGCAGTGGCACTCGTCGCCAGTTCGGAACTCGGCGCCACGCCCGCCCGCATCTCCACGCCCGAGGCCGCCGTCGCCGCCGACGCGACGACAAATTCGCTGCTCGGCCGGCCGCTGACGGCCGACTCCGCCGTGCGGGTGGCGCTCCTGAACAACCGGGGGCTCCAGGCGGCTTATAGCGAACTGGGCCTGGCGGAGGTGGACCTCGTCCAGGCGGGTCTGCCGCCCGCCCCGACCGTCTCGGTCGGGCGGGTCGCCGCGGGCGGCGCCATGTCGGAGATCGAGCGCCAGGTCGTGGTGAACATCCTTGCGCTCGCCACCCTGCCGCAGCGCAAGCGGATCGCCGCGGAGAGGTTCAAGGCGGCGCAGCTCGCGGCCGCGGTGGCGACGCTGGAGACTGCGGCGGAGGCCCGGCGCGCCTTCTACCGCGCCGCTGCAGCCCACCAGACCGTCCACCTGCTCGAGCGGGCGCAGAACTCTGCCGAGGCCGCCTCCGACGTGATCTCGGAGCTCGGGAAGACCGGCGCCGCGCCCAAGGTCGACCAGGCGCGGGAGCACGCCTTCTTCGCGGAGGTCACCGCCCAGCTCGCCCAGGCCCGTCTCGCCCATGCGCGGGCGACGGAGGCCCTGGCCCGAGCGCTCGGCCTGTGGGGGGCGCAGCTCGACATGCTCAAGGAGCCGACCTCCCTTCCAGCACTTCCGCCGCGGCCGCTCGCGCCTCGGGACGTCGAGACGGAAGCCCTGCGGCGCCGGCTCGACCTGCAGATGGCGCGGATCGAGCTCGACGCGCTGGCCGACAGTCTCGGGCTCGAGCAGTCGACCCGCTACGTCGACCTGGTGGAGATCATCGGCATCTCCGCGACCGAGAGGGAGACGGTGATCGAGCACGGCGAGAGGGAGACGGAGAAGACGGACATCACGGGCATCGAGCTCGAGCTCCAGGTGCCGATCTTCGACTTCGGCGAGACCCGCGTCCGCCGGGCGCGCGAAACCTACCTGCAGGCGATCCACCGGATCGCGTATCTCGGCGTCAACGCGCGGTCCGAGGCCCGGGAAGGCTACAAGGCGGTGCGCGCGACCTACGACATCGCGCGGCTCTACCGGGACGAGGTCGTGCCCCTGCGCAGGCTCGTCACCGAGGAGAGCACGCTGCGCTACAGCAGCATGATCGACGACGTCGGCGACCTCCTCGCCGACGCCCGCGCGGCGATCCAGTCGAACGTCGCCGCCACCGAGGCCCTGCGCGACCACTGGCTCGCCACCGTCGACTTCCACATGGCTCTCGCGGCCGGAGGCGGCGGCGCCTCGGCGGGCGCAGCCTCCGTCGCCTCCGCCCCGGCCGATGCCGGCGGCGCCGGCCACTGATCAAGGGAGATCACCATGAGCCCAACGATATCGAGACGCGGTCTCATCACCGCCGGCGCCGGCGCCCTCATGGGTGCCTCGCTCGCCAGGCCGGCCCTGTCGCGCGGGCTGCCGGAGGCCCCGACCATGGCGGAGGCGACCATGCAGGCCCCGCTCGTTCCGGCGGAGGGGGCGGACTACACCCCCGTCGCCACGCTCAACGGCTGGACCCTGCCGTGGCGCATGAAGGACGGATGGAAGGAGTTCCACCTCGTCGCCGAGCCGGTCGTCCGCGAGTTCGCCGACGGGATGAACGCCCATCTCTGGGGTTATAACGGCCAGTCGCCCGGCCCCACGATCGAGGCTGTCGAGGGCGACAGGGTGCGGATCTTCGTCACGAACCGCCTGCCGGAGCACACGACCATCCACTGGCACGGCATGATCCTCCCGAGCGGCATGGACGGCGTCGGCGGACTGACGCAGCCGCACATCCCGCCGGGCAAGACATTCGTCTACGAATACACGCTCACGAAGAGCGGCACCTTCATGTACCACCCGCATTCGGACGAGATGGTCCAGATGGCGATGGGCATGATGGGCTTCTTCGTCGTCCATCCGCGCGATCCCGCGCTGCACAGGGTCGACCGGGACTTCGTCTTCCTCCTGAACGCCTTCGACATCGAGCCGGGCTCGTACGTGCCGCGCGTGATGGAGATGACCGACTTCAACATGTGGACGATCAACAGCCGGGTCTTCCCCGGGATCGACCCGCTGGTCGTCGGCAAGAACGACCGCGTGCGGGTCCGCGTCGGAAACCTCACCATGACGAACCACCCCGTGCACATGCACGGCTACGACTTCGAGGTGACGTGCACGGACGGCGGATGGGTGAGGCCCGAGGCGCGCTGGCCGGAGGTGTCGATCGACGTCCCCGTCGGTGCCATGCGCGCCTTCGAGTTCGACGCCGTCCACGAGGGCGACTGGGCGATCCACTGCCACAAGTCGCACCACACGATGAACGCCATGGGCCACGGGATAAAGACGTTCATCGGCGCCGATCTCAGGCGCTCGACGGCCCAGATCCGCAAGCTCGTGCCGGACTACATGCCGATGGGCCACGACGGCATGGGCGCCATGGGATCGATGGAGATGCCGGCCCCCGACAACACGCTGCCGATGATGACCGGCTGGGGCCCGTTCGGCCCGATCGAGATGGGTGGCATGTTCACGGTCGTGAAGGTCCGCGACGGCCTCGCAAAGGACGACTATTCCGATCCGGGCTGGTTCGACCACCCGGAAGGGACCGTCGCGTACGAGTGGACCGGCGATGTCGCGCCGGTCGAACGCCAGGGCTGAAAAAGGAGAGACGCCTAGATGAGCTTTAAACTGAGCACCTACGTCGCCGCTGCCGGCCTCGCATTGCTTGCGGGCACGCCCGCCCTTGCGGCGGGAAGCCACAGCGCCTCGGGCGAGCCCGGCAAGGCGGAGAACGTCGATCGGACTGTCACCGTGAAGGCCGACGAGACCCAGGACGGCATGGTCTTCGAGCCGTCGTCGATCGAGGTCGAGAAGGGCGAGACGCTCCGCATCGTCATCGAGAACGTCGGAGACCTCGAGCACGAGCTCTATCTCGGCACTCACGAGGAGGTCGAGAAGCACGCGGAGCAGATGAAGAAGATGCCGGAGATGGAGCATGCGGAACCCAACTCCGCCCGTGTCGATCCCGGCCACCAGGACGAGGTGATCTGGCAGTTC
Organism: Lutibaculum baratangense AMV1; assembly: GCF_000496075.1. Taxonomy (GTDB): domain Bacteria; phylum Pseudomonadota; class Alphaproteobacteria; order Rhizobiales; family Tepidamorphaceae; genus Lutibaculum; species Lutibaculum baratangense. The sequence continues at coordinate 21,509 of NZ_AWXZ01000036.1, read as the reverse complement.
ACCAAGAGCGGCGCATTCACCTTCGCCTGCCTGATCCCCGGCCACATGCAGGCGGGCATGTTCGGCGAAGTCACGGTCACGGACGAGCAGGCAAGCCAGTGACATTGAGATGGAAAATCAGACGATGAAGAGAACTCTCGCAGCAGCAGCCCTCACCATTCTGGCGGCCACCTCGGCGTATGCCCAGGCGACGCTCGCCGAGGGCGAGGTCACGAAGATCGATGCCAAGCAGGGCAAGATGACCGTCCGTCACGGCCCGATCCCGAGCCTCGACATGACGGACGGCATGACCATGGTCTTCCGGGTGAAGGAAGACGCCATGCTCGAGCAGGTGAAGTCGGGCGACAAGATCGCCTTCGACGTCGAGCGCATCAACGGTGCGCTCACCATCACCGTCCTCGAGAAGCAGTGACGCGAGCGGGCGCGGGGGGAACGGCCTCCCGCGTCCCTTCCGGCCAGACCACACGTGAGGGAGCCTCGCATGTCGACGGATCATTCAGCGCACCAGGGTCAACATGGCGGAACGGGCGGCCACGGGCACTCGCATCACCGAGAGGACGCCGTCGTGGATCAGGGGGAGGTCAGGGATCCCGTCTGCGGGATGTCGGTGGATCCTCACACCACGAAGCACCGGGCCGAGCACCACGGCCAGGCCTTCTACTTCTGCTCCGAGGGCTGCCGCACGAAGTTCGAGGCGGCCCCTGACCGCTACCTGCAGCTCAAGGAGGCCGTGGCCGCGGACGTTCCGGAAGGCACGATCTACACCTGCCCGATGCATCCGCAGATCCGGCAGGTCGGGCCGGGGAGCTGCCCGATCTGCGGCATGGCGCTCGAGCCCGAGATCGTGACGGCCGACGAGGGCCCGAGCGAGGAGCTGCGCGACATGACGCGCCGCTTCTGGATCGGCCTCGTCCTGTCCCTGCCGCTGCTCGCCCTCGAGATGGGCGGCCATTTCCTGGGCCTCGACCACATCGTCGAGCGCCGGACCTCGAACTGGCTGCAACTCCTCCTCGCGACGCCGGTCGTCCTCTGGGCGGGCTGGCCGTTCTTCGTGCGCGGCTGGAACTCGATCGTCGCCCGCTCGCTCAACATGTTCACGTTGATCGCGATGGGCACCGGCGTCGCCTGGGCCTACAGCGTGGTGGCGACGGTCGCGCCCGGCATCTTCCCGGACGCCTTCAGGGCGGAGGATGGGTCCGTCGCCGTCTATTTCGAGGCGGCGGCCATCATCACCGTTCTCGTGCTCCTCGGTCAGGTGCTCGAGCTGCGTGCGCGCGAGCAGACGTCTGGGGCGATCAAGGCACTCCTGAACCTGGCGCCGGCGACCGCCCGGAGGATCGGCGACGACGGTGCGGAAGAGGAGGTCCAGCTCGACAGGGTGGCGGTCGGCGACCGGCTGCGCGTGCGCCCGGGCGACAAGGTCCCGCTCGACGGCGAGGTTCTCGAAGGGCGCTCGAATGTCGACGAGTCGATGGTGACGGGGGAGCCCCTGCCTGTCACGAAGACTGCGGGCGCGAAGGTCATCGGCGGCACGATCAACGGCCAGGGCAGCTTCGTCATGCGCGCCGACAAGGTCGGCGCCGACACGATGCTCTCGCAGATCGTCCAGATGGTCGCGAAGGCCCAGCGCTCGCGAGCCCCGATCCAGCGTCTCGTCGACGTCGTCTCCTCCTGGTTCGTGCCGGCCGTCGTGGTCATCGCGGTGATCGCCTTCATCGTGTGGTCGTTCTTTGGCCCAGCTCCCGCGATGGCCTTCGGCCTGATCGCCGCGGTGAGCGTCCTCATCATCGCGTGCCCCTGCGCGCTCGGGCTCGCGACGCCGATGTCGATCATGGTCGGCGTCGGGCGAGGCGCTGAGGCGGGCGTCCTCATCAAGAACGCCGAGGCGCTCGAGCGGATGGAGAAGGTCGACGTCCTCGTCGTCGACAAGACCGGCACGCTCACCGAGGGCAAGCCGCGCGTGACGGAGGTCCTGCCGGGGGAAGGGTTCACGCAGGATGAGGTCCTGCGCCTCTCGGCGAGCCTCGAGCAGGCGAGCGAGCATCCGCTGGCGGCCGCCATCGTCGCGGCGGCCAGGGAGAAGGAGATCGCGCTCGCCCCCGTGGAGGAGTTCGACTCCCCGACCGGAAAGGGCGTGGTCGGGAAGGTGGAGGGACGGGACGTGGCGCTCGGCAGTTCCCGCTACCTCCGCGAGCTCGGCGTCGACGTCGGCAGCCTGGAGGCCCAGGCGGACGAGCTGCGTGCCGACGGGGCGACCGCCATCTTCGCCGCGATCGACGGCAGGCTGGCGGGCATCGTCGCGATCGCGGACCCGGTCAAGGAGACGACGCCCGAGGCGATCCGAGCCCTGCACGACGAGGGCATCAGGATCGTGATGCTGACGGGCGACAACCACACGACCGCCGAGGCGGTGGCAAGGAGGCTCGGGATCGACGAGGTCCGGGCCGAGGTTCTTCCCGAGGACAAGGGCAACATCGTCGCCGCTTTCCGCGAGGAAGGCCGCGTGGTCGCCATGGCGGGCGACGGCGTGAACGACGCTCCGGCGCTGGCCGCGGCCGATGTCGGCATCGCCATGGGCACGGGCACCGACGTCGCGATGGAGAGCGCGGGGGTGACGCTCCTGCGCGGCGACCTGATGGGCATCGTCCAGGCCCGGCGGCTCAGCCAGGCGACGATGAGCAACATCCGCCAGAACCTGTTCTTCGCCTTCGTCTACAACGCAGCCGGCGTTCCGGTCGCGGCGGGTGTCCTCTACCCCTTCCTCGGCATCCTCCTGTCGCCCATCATCGCGGCCGCCGCGATGGCGCTGTCGTCCTTCAGCGTCATCATGAACTCGCTGCGCCTGAGGCTGGCGAAGATGTGAGGCTGGGAGACGGCAAAGCCACAGGAAGCGCTTAGACACCAACATGAGGATTCGAATCCATGCAGATGATGGACGGCATGAACGGCATGGGGTGGATGATGGGCGGGATGGGCCTGGTCGGGCTCCTGGTGCTCGCCCTCCTGGTGCTCGGCGTCGCGGCGCTCGTGAAGTACCTGATGAGCTGAGCCGTAGCCGAGGCCGCCCCTACATGACGAGCGAGAGGGCCCAGATCACCGATCCCCGGGTCCGCAAGCTCGCCGACGAAATCATCGAGGCGCAGGAGCGCGAGATCGCCGAGATGCGCTACCTCATCGGCGACATCGAGCTTCGCGACGATGCGGCTCCGCCGGAAATCTTCGAGGGCGACGAGACACCGGAAGTCGCCTCGCTCCAGGAGGCCTTGAGCCGGACCGTCATTGCAAGGCTCGACCCCGAGCCGATGCCGCACGCCGAGGCCGACGACGTCGTGCCGCCCGACAACCCCGACTGCGAGTTCGTCCGCACGGCGGCGAGCGATCCGATTCTCGTCGCGCGGGCTGGAGCGAGCGGGCCGGCGCAGGGCGTGATGAAGCTCAACGGCGAACTGATAGCCCTGCGGTCCGAAGGGAGCGACGGCTTCGACACGCTGCTCGCAGGTCCGACCATGACGGCGGACGGCGTCACGATGGCGGTCCGTCATCTCCCGGACGAGGAGCCGGAGACGGAAAATGGACGGCAGGAGTGGAAGGCAGACCTCGTCTTCGAGCTCGAGCAGGGGCTGACGGTCGGCTACCGCGGCTTCTACCGCTGCGGGGGATGATCGAACCGTCGCGGTACTGCAAGCAATGGACTGTTCGCGGAACGTCCGCTCAGCAGAGCCAGTCGAGAGCGGCGGAAAGATCGGGATGGGCGCAACCCGGAAATGATCTCCTCCGCCGTCATCGATCGTCCGACGGCGGCGTCCCCCTGTCCTCGTCCGGCGGGTCGAGTGAAGCGATGAAGTTGCGCACGTAGTCGCGTGCAAGGCCGATGGCGCCATCCGGGTGCGGTGCAACCAACTCGACCCCGACGTCTGCATGATCGAGCGCAACCTCGACGATGCCGACCCGCCGTTCCTCGACGCCCGGCTCGATCGCGAGCAGGACCTCGCCGGCGTCGGCCTCGTCGAGCAGGGTGCGGAATACCTCGTACAGCCGGACGCGGTCGGCCATGCCTTGCGGCAGCAGCCTGCCCCAGCACGAGACCGGATGCGGCTCCCGCGGCCAGGCCCTCTCCCCTTGCTCGGGTGGATCGTCGAGATTCTCGGGGACGACGGCCCACCCGTACCCGTCCGGGCGGAGCTGGATGACGACGGTGCTCATGCTGGTCCTGCGGGCTTACCGTAGCCGTCCGGTGACGCGGGGTTCGTGAGGTCGCTGTCGTCGTCCAGATTTCGTCGCTGATTTCGCAATCGGTTTCGAAGTTAGGCTAGGCCTCCTGACCAGGTTCCGAGGTGGTCATGGCAGCACTTGAGGACAAGGTGATCCTGGATCCGGTTTCCGGCCTCGGAACAGCGATGAGGAGCCGGCTCGCATGGTCCTCTTTTACGTCAGCGAGCCTGATGCTCCCTTTGCGGAGCCCGTCGGCTGACCGGACTGGACCCTCGAGGCGACGGGTGCGGGCGGTCGTCCGGGCTCGACGGGCCGGGGAGCGAGGCCAAGGGCGCGCAGCGCGTTCAGGATGACCGCCACGTCGATCGCTTCCTGGAGAAGGGCGCCCTGCACGGGGGTGAGGTAGCCGAGCGCCGCCGCGATCATGCCGACGAGCGACAGGCCGATGCCGGCATAGACGCTCTGCAGGGCGATGCGCCGCGCGCCTTGGGCGATCTCGATGCCGGGCAGGAGCCGGTCGAGCCGGTCGACGAGCAGGACGGCGTCCGCCGCCTCGGCGGAAGCCGCGGCGCCGCGCGCACCCATCGCCACGCCGACGTCGGCGGCGGCGAGGGCCGGGGCGTCGTTGACGCCGTCGCCCACCATCATCACCGGCCCGTATTTGCGCTCGGAGAGCACCACCATGATCTTCTCGTCGGGCGTAAGCTCGGCGCGGACCGAGTTGAAGTCGAGATCCGACGTCACGGCCGCGGCTATGTCGCGCCGGTCGCCCGTCGCCAGCACCACGCGCTGAAGGCCCGCGCGCCGAAGCCCGGCGAGGAAGGCCGCCGTTCCTTCCCGCAGCTCGTCGGCCAGAAGGATCTCGCCGGCGAGCGCGCCATCCACGGCAACGGCAACCGAAACCGCACCAGCCGGCTCTCCCGGGGCAGCTTCGTTGCTCGCTGTCCTGCCCAGCCTGCGGTCGACGAAGTGCCGGCCTCCGACGATCACGGCGTGCCCGTCGACGATCCCCTCGACGCCGTCGCCCGGCGTCTCGACCGTCTGAGCCGGCACCGAAAGCCTCAAGCCCCGGCGACGCGCCTCCTCGACGATCGTCTGCGCGATCGTGTGTTTCGATGCCTGGTCGAGGGACGCCGCGAGCCGCAGGATCTCATCCTCGACCAGGCCGCTGCGGGACCGGATCGAAACGATCCTCGGCCGCCCCTCCGTGAGCGTCCCGGTCTTGTCGACGACGATCGACGCGATGCGCGCCATAACCTCGAGCGGCTTCGCGCCCTTGATGAGGATCCCTTCCCGGGCCGCGCGCGAGAGGCCGGCGACGAGGGCGACAGGCACGGCGAGGATGAGCGGGCAGGGCGTCGCCACGACGAGGACGGCGACGGCGCGGATCGGGTCGCCGGTCAGGTACCAGGCGGCGCCTGCCAGGCACACGGTGACGGCGAGAAAAGCGATGGCGTAGCGGTCGGCCAGCCGCGCCATCGGCGCCCGCGAGCGCTGGGCCTCCTCGACGAGCCGGACGATGCCGGCATAGGTGCTTTCCGCCGCCCGGCGCTCGGCGACGAGGTCGAAGGCGTCGCCCGCATTCGTCGCGCCGCTCATCACCGGATCTCCCGGCATCAGCCGGACCGGCATCGATTCCCCCGTCAGGGCCGACTGGTCGAGCACCGCCCGGCCGCCCTCGACGGTCCCGTCGACCGGCACGACGTCGCCCCGCCTGACGAGCAGCCGGTCGCCGGGAGCGATCTCGTCGAGCGGAACCTCCTCCAGCCCGCCGTTCCGGTGGCGCATGGCGCTGCGGGGCACGCGCGACAGGAGGTCCGTCATCTCGCGGCGCGCCCGCCTCTCGGCGAACGCCTCGAGATACTGGCCGCCGGAATACATCAGCGCGACGACGAGTGCGGCGAGATGCTCTCCGAAGACGAGGGCCGCGCTCATCGAGAGGGCGGCCACGATGTCGAGGCCGAGGTCGCCCTTGCGCAGGCTCGTCACGATCTCGGCGAGCAGCACGGCGAGCACGGGCAGTGTGCCGGCGATCCAGATCCCGTCTCGCCAGCCGTCCGCGCCCATGGCTGCCGCCGCGAAGCCCGCGACGAGCGCCACCGCCGGGATGGCCACCAGACCGGGCCGCGCGAGGTGATGGAGGTTCGGAAGCGGCATTTCTTCTCCCGGGTCCGCGACCGCTGCGATTTGTCTCCGAGACACAGACATGCGAGACTCTCCAGCCTCTCAATGCGCCGGGACCCGCGCGCGGTCGTTGCGTTTCGTCAACGCGGGCGGCACGGGAGCCGAGGCAGGAGCGCCTTCGTTTCCCCGGGCGGTGCCCTCGTGCGGATCCGCGGGCGACGGCAGGGCGGCAGCGCAGTCGGACAGGACCGGCTCAGCGCCGGTGGACATATGCTCGATGAAGCACAGCGCCGTCGGCGTCGTGGAAGCGGATCTCCATCCGCTCGCCGATCAAGATCGAGGCGAAGCCCAGTCGGGCCGCCAGGAAGTGCCCGTCTCGGGACGTCGGAACCGGGCGAGCTTCCGAGCCGCTGCCGCAGGTCACATAGTTCACGCCGTCCCGTTCGATGCGCTCGAGGTGGTGATCGTGGCCATTGATGTATGCCTGTACGCGGTACCGCACGAGCAGCGGCTCGAGGATCTTCTGCAGCGTCGCCTCGCCCCCATGGAAGCCGCCGGAGTGGAGCGGGTGGTGCCCGACGACGACCTTCCAGTTCGCAGGGCTGGTTTTCAGGCCCTCTTCCAGCCATCGCACCTGTTCGCGCAGAGTCTGGGGGTAGCGCACCCATTTCTGGAACTCGTTCAGCCTCACGAGGGCGTTCGTGTCGAGGAAGAACAACTCGAGTGCGGCGCCCTGCGGCGTCGTCGCCGTATGACGATAGTAGCGGGCGGGCATCCGCCACCTGCGGCTCGACGCGGAGTAAAGGATTTCGGCCTCCGGATTGCCCTTATGGTCATGGTTGCCGAGCACGGGATACCAGGGGCAGCCGAGGGCTGCGGCGTCGAACATGTCCTCGAACATTTCCCTCCACAAAGGGTCGTCCGTGTCGCGCACGCCGCCGGGATAGAAATTGTCTCCGACGCTCACCACGAAGGCCGGCGCCAGTTTCTCCGCCGTTCGCGCCATTCCGCGGGCGACCCTGCGCAGGTCGGACGCGTGCGCGGGATCTCCCCAGTCGCCGATCACGAGGAAGACGAGCGCATCGTCGCCTGCCGCCGCCGGAACGGCCCGCAGGAGCGGCGCCGCAAGTGCGGTCGCGGCGAGCGCCAGCAAGCTGCGGCGGGTGAATGTCGTCGTCGTCCAACTGCCTTCCCGGCCGCTCCGATGCACGGAGCGGCCGGCCCGGGGCTCAGGCGACATCCGAGGCTCCCGGCGCCCGCTTGCGACCGATCACCATCGCACGCGCGAGGTTCTCGCGGTGGCGCAGGCTTGCCAGGACGACGCCGCCGATGTGCAGGAGAACGAGCCCCAGCATGACATTCGCCAGAACCTCGTGCGTCTCCTCGACCCACTCGATGCCCCAGAAGGCGTCGAGCGTGCTCATCCAGCCCGTCAGGGCCGTGCCCGCGAGACCCACGATCAGGGCGACGATCATCAGACCGCCGGCGGGGTTGTGGCCGATGTAGCGGGGCTCCCGTCCGCGGGCCACGTCGCTCAGATAGCGGGTGACGGTCGCCGGCGAGCGGACGAAGTTGCCGAAGCGCGCGTAGGTCGGGCCCACGAGCCCCCAGACGACGCGGAAGGCAATCAGGGCGCCTGCCGCGTAGCCGGCCCATTCGTGCAGGTCTCCCCAGTCCTCCGCCGTCAGCCACGCCACCGCGAAGCTGACGGCGAGGGACCAGTGGAAGAGCCGAACGAGCGGGTCCCAGACCTTGATGCTCGGCTCGCGCATGTCAGTCCTCGTCCCGCTCGACGACTATCTCGAAGGTCTTGGGGTCGAAATAGGCCTCCATGCGGCGGCCGTCCTTGTCGAACCCGTAGACCTCGTAGCAGCCGTCGTCGGTCTTGATGCGGCGGACCTTCCAACCCTCCTGCTCGAGCTTCTGCTGCAGTGCCTCGCGCGGCTGCCAGTCCGACATCGGGGCGTTGCAGCGCTCCTCGCTCGCCATTGCCGTGCCGGCGCCGATCGTGCCGAGGACGAGAGTCGTGATCATCAGGGTACGTGTCATCGCAGGTATCTCCCGTGTTCGAGTTGCGATGGGGCAAATCTTTCGCCGGCACCTGACGCTATCCTGACCCTCGGGCTTCATGGCCGTCAGGCTGGCGTCAGATTGACTCGGCAATGACGGCGGGTCCGGAGGGGAAGGTTAGCGACCGCACATGCGCATCCTGCTGGTGGAAGACGACGAGGCGCTGGGGGAGGCGGTGCGCGATCAAGGCGTCGCCGACGGCAATGCGGTCGATTGGGTGCAGCGGGTCGCCGATGCGGAGGAGAGCCTGCGGGCCGTCCCTTACGACCTCGTCCTGCTCGACCTCATGCTGCCCGACGGGCGCGGCCTCGATCTCCTGAAGTCGCGGCGGGCGGCCGGAGACGTGACGCCCGTCATCATTCTCACCGCGCGGGACCGGATCTCGGACCGGATCGAGGGGCTGAACGCGGGCGCGGACGATTATCTCGTGAAGCCGTTCGACCTGAGCGAGCTGTCCGCACGCGTTTTAGCCGTCTCCCGGCGCTACAGCGGCAACCCGAACCCTCTCGTCCGACATGGTGAGATCGAGGTCGACCTGGCGGGACGCCAAGTCTACCGCGAAGGCCTGCCAATCGACCTGACCGCGAGGGAATGGGCCCTCTTCGAGGCTCTCCTGCAGCGGCCGGGCATGATCCTGTCGAAGCGCCAGCTCGAGGATCGCCTCTACGCCTTCGGCGACGAGGTGGAGAGCAACACGATCGAGGCGCATGTGAGCCGGCTGCGCAAGAAGCTCGGTCGCGACGCGGTCGAGACGGTGCGCGGTGTCGGTTACAGGCTCGGCCGGGCATGAGGAGAGCGGTCAGCCTGCAGCGTCGCCTGGGTCTCGGCCTCGCGCTCGGCGTGAGCGCGCTCTGGCTCGCCGCCATGCTGGCCGCGGGTCTCGTCATCCGCCACGAGTTCGACGAGGCCTTCGACAGCGCGCTGCAGGAGATCGCCCAGCGCCTCCTGCCGCTTGCCGCGATCGACATCATGGGTCGCGAGAACCAGCTGGCGGAGGCGCTCGTGGCGCCGCTCGCCGAGCACGAAGAGTTCCTGACCTATCTCGTGCGCGACGAGGAGGGTCGGATTCTCCTGCGCTCGCACGGCGCGGATCCGGAGCTCTTCCCGGAAACGCCTTCACCCGGCTTCCACGAGACGGCGACGCACCGCCTCTATGGCGAGAGCGCCATCAGCGGGACGATCACGATCGAGGTGGCCGAACCGCTCGAGCATCGCCGCGAGGCGACGTGGGAGGCGGTGAGCGCCCTGCTCGTGCCGCTGGTGGTCCTGGTGCCACTGAGCCTTCTTGGAGCCTTGTGGCTCGTCCGTGCCTCGCTTCGTCCGCTGCGCAGCTTCACCGGCGAAATCGAGAACCGGGGTGCAGCCGACCTCTCGCCGGTTCCGGTCGAGGGCGTGCCGGCCGAGATCGCGCCCGTCGCGGAGGCCGTCAACCGCCTCATCAACCGGCTGCGCAGGGTCCTGGAGGCGGAGCGCAGCTTCTCAGCCAACAGCGCCCACGAGTTGAGGACACCGGTGGCCGCGGCGCTCGCCCAGACGCAACGCCTGATCGCAGAGGCTCCCGAGGGGCCGCTGCGCCAGCGGGCGGCCCGGATCGAGGCACAGCTTCACCGGCTCGCCCGGCTCTCCGAGAAGCTGATGCAGCTCGCGCGCGCGGAAGGTGGAGGGCTCGTCTCGGAGGTCCCGCACGATCTCGTGCCTGTCCTTGCACATCTGGTGGAGGAGATGGAGGGCACGCCTGACGGAAGAGGTCGCATCCGTCTCTCTCCGCCGTCACAAGGGGGGCTCCTCTCCCATCTCGATCCCGACGCCTTCGCGATCCTGATGCGCAACCTCATGGAGAATGCTCTGCGGCATGGCAAGCCGGGTGGCCGGGCCGAGGTTGGCGTGTCGGACCGGGCGGTGCGCGTCGCGAACGAGGGCGCGGTGGTCTCGCCCGAAACCATAGCAGCCATCAAGGGCCGCTTCGCGCGCGGGACCACCGCAGCGACGGGCAGTGGCCTAGGCCTCGCGATTGCGGATGCCATCGCCGCCGGCTCCGGCGGCTCGCTCGAACTCAGATCCCCCGCGTCCGGCATGGCGGATGGGTTCGAGGCCATTTTTCGTCTGCCTGACGGCGCTGCAGAACGGCAAAACGAGGAAGTCGGCGCATGAAGCTGCAGTGTGAGGCGAGGATCGGCCGGACCCGGAGGCTGACGCTCGGATCTCTCCGGGCTGCCAGCCTCGTACTACTCCTGATTGGCGGGTATGCGATCTACTCCTGGGGCGTGGGAAACTTCCACACGGTGGAGGCAGGGCGGCTCTACCGTTCAGCGCAGCCGACGCCGGAGCGATTGGCCCGGTGGAAGAGGCAGTACGGGATCGCCACGGTAATAAACCTGCGCGGGGCCCATCCCGGCACCGCCTGGTATGATGCAGAGAGACGTGCGGCGGCGGATCTCGGCATGAGGCTCGTCGACTACCCGATTTCGGCGAAGCACCAGCTCAGCCCGAAGCAGGTGAACGAGATTCTCGACATCCTGAGGTCGCTCGACGGGCCGACGCTCGTCCACTGCATGAGCGGCGTCGACAGGAGCGGCATCGTCTCCGCCTTCTACCTGGCCGACGTTGCCAAGGCCGGAGAGGTGACCGCGGAACTGCAGCTCTCGCCGTTCTACGGCCACATCCCGCTGCCGTTTTCGCCGTTCTACGCGATGGACCTGTCGTTCGAGGCAGTCGAGCCCCTGTTCGGGTATGTCGGATCGTGACGGCGAAGCCTTCGCCGATCATGAGAAGTTGCAAGGGAGGCTGAAGAACCGATGGTTCCACGACTTTCGCTGCCGGGATTCACGAACAGGCGCTCGTTCGACGATCTGAGCGAGCGGGAAATCCTGGCGCTCGCGATCTCCTCGGAAGAGGAGGACGGCAGGATCTACGCCGCCTATGCCGCCAGGCTGCGGGAGGAGTATCCCTCTTCTGCGGCGGTGTTCGACGGGATGGCGGAAGAGGAGGACCAGCATCGGCGCGCGCTGATCGAACTCCACCGCCGCCGCTTCGGCGAGACGATCGTGCCGATCCGGCGCGAGCATGTCCGCGACTTCTACACGCGCCGCCCGGTCTGGCTCGTCGAGAACCTGGCCCTCGAACGCATCCGCCAGGAAGCCTTCGACATGGAGCGGGAGGCGCAGGGCTTCTACGCGAAGGCCGCCTCGCGCGCGACGGACGCCGAGACGCGGCGCCTTCTGGGCGACCTCGCCGCGGCCGAGGGCAAGCACGAGGCAAGGGCGGGCGACCTGACGGAGCGCCATCTCGGGGAAGAGGAGCGGACGGTCGAGGACCAGGCCGCGCGACGCCAGTTTATCCTGACCTGGGTGCAGCCCGGCCTCGCCGGCCTGATGGACGGCTCCGTCTCGACGCTCGCCCCGATCTTCGCGACCGCCTTCGCGACGCAGGATCCCTGGACGACCTTCCTCGTCGGCCTCTCCGCCTCCGTCGGCGCCGGCATCTCGATGGGCTTCACGGAGGCCGCCCACGACGACGGCAAGCTCTCGGGCCGTGGCTCCCCCTGGAAGCGCGGCCTCGCCTCGGGCGTCATGACGACGCTCGGCGGGCTCGGCCACGCGCTGCCCTACCTGATACCCGACTTCTGGACCGCGACCATCATCGCGCTGATCGTCGTCTTCCTCGAGCTCTGGGCGATCGTCTGGATCCAGAACCGCTTCATGGAGACGCCCTTCCTCCGGGCCACCTTCCAGGTGGTCCTCGGCGGCTCGCTCGTGCTCGCCGCCGGCATCCTGATCGGAAGCGGGTGACGGCGCGGCGTCCCGGCTTCCGAGGCGACGAGGCGCGCGAAGGGGGGAGCTTGCGGGTCTTCGACATATAGGATACTCCCCTATGCCATGAGCCACCTGAAGAACGACAAGGCGAAGCTGATCGCCCGCGTCCGTCGCATGCGGGGGCAGATGGAGGCGATCGAGCGCGAGCTCGAGAACGACGCATCCTGCAGCGAGGTCCTGCAGCTCGTCGCCTCGGTTCGCGGGGCCATGAACGGCCTGACCATCGAACTCGTCGAGGAGCATATCCGCCACCACGTCGTCGATCCCGACCGCGAGCCCGACGAGGACAGGGCGGAGGGCGCGCGCGACCTCATTGCCGTCGTCCGCACCTACATGAAGTGAGAGTCCGAAATGTCGCAGATGAACGAGACGGAGTCCGGCCACAGCCACGTCTTCCTGGGCGCGGACCACGCGCGCAACGAGCGCCGCGTCTGGCTCGTCATCGCGCTCACCGCCGCGACCATGGTGGTCGAGATCGTCGCCGGCACGATCTACGGCTCGATGGCGCTCGTCGCCGACGGCTTCCACATGTCGACCCATGCGGCCGCCATGCTCATCGCCGCGGGCGCCTACCACTTCGCCCGGCGCCACGCCCACGATCGCCGCTTCACCTTCGGCACGGGCAAGCTCGGCGATCTCGCCGGCTTCGCCAGCGCCATCGTGCTCGCCCTCGTCGCGCTCTTCATCGCCTACGAGAGCTTCATGCGCTTCCTGGCGCCGGTGCCGATCTCGTTCTCGCAGGCGATCGCGGTCGCCGTCCTCGGCCTCGTCGTGAACCTCGTCAGCGCATGGCTCCTGCGCGACGATCATCATCACCATCATCACCACGGGCATGCCCATCATCACGGCCATGCCCATGATCATGGGCACGGGCATCACGACCTCCATGAGGATCACGACCACGCGCATCCCGACGGCCACCACGGCCATGGCCACGGCGCGGCCCGGAAGGGCCACGACCACAATCTCCGCGCGGCCTATCTGCACGTGCTGGCGGACGCGCTCACCTCGGTGCTGGCCATCGTGGCGCTCACCTTCGGCAGCCTCTACGGCGCGATCTGGCTCGACCCGGCGATGGGCATCGTCGGCGCGCTCATCATCGCCCGCTGGTCCTGGGGTCTCGTCCGCGACACCGGCGCGGTGCTGCTCGACTACGTGCCCGAAGACGAGAGCCTGCCGCGCCGGATCCGCGAGGCGATCGAGGCGGAGGGCGACCGCGTGGCGGACCTCCACGTCTGGCAGGTCGGGCCGGGGCACCGGGCGGCGATCGTCTCCGTCGTGACGGAGGACCCCAAGCACGTCGCCCACTATCGCGCCAGGCTCGAGCATATCGACGAGCTGTCGCACCTGACGATCGAGGTCGAGGAGTGGAAGGCGGCGTGAGCGCCTGCTCACGCATGTTCCGCCTGCGACGACCACGGACAGGGCTTGGGGACTCGCGTGAGGGAGGCGAGCAGGCTCTCGCTCGCCGGCATCGCGGTGGCCGCGAACACATGGTCCTGCCGTTCGACTACGCACGGTTTCCCGCGGCTGCCCGGGCCCGAAATCTCCTGGTGCAGCTGCCGCCGGCGACTCTTGCGGCCCAGCTGGCGGACGAATACGTGTTCGCGGAGATCAACGAGGCGCTGACGCTGTCGCTGGCGGTCGAGAACGAGGCGCGCGTCGCCGCCATGACGGAGGCCCGCAGCAACGTCGAGAGCATGCTCGATCGGCTCGCGATCCGACGAGGGCAACTGCGCCAGTAGCAGATCACGGAGGAGATTCTCGAGGTTGCCGCGCATCATGGTCGAGCGTGATAGTAGGGCGGGAACGCACGGTCGCACCGTGGGTGCCGAATTTCCACCAATCGGGCACGAGCGGCATGACGGCGACTCTCAACGGCGTCCTGAACTCCGCGTGCTCGATGGTTGGTGGATCGAGGCGTGCTTCGAAGGCGTCACGGGCTGGGGCATCGGCGGGAGCGCAGCATCGCGCCGGACAACCACGCCGAAAGAGATCTACGATAAGCTTGAGCGGACGATCCTGCCGCTCTTCTACGACGATCCATCCGGCTGGCCAGCGATGATGAAGCAGTCGATCGGCACGGGCGCCTACTACTTCAAAAGCCAGCGTCCGCGTTGATAGAAATCATTTCTTCGGGGAAAGCCGTTGAATGGCGTGGCAGCCGTCAACGGGTCGCGCTCAAGAGCACCAGAACGGACCGAGGCTTCAAGCAAAGCTCGCCCAGCGGTAACGGCGCCTCGGGCAGATCCCCGGGTGGAGACGCAGCCGTATCTACGGCGAGCTTCCAGCCGAGGTCTGGCGCCTGCAAGTGGAAGGTCACTTCGGATTTGCTTCCGTTGATCATGACGTAGAGGTCGCAGTCCCCCTCGCTCTCGCCGCGCAGCCAGTAGGCGAGGAGGGCGCAGCCGAAGTCGACGGGGCCGGTCGCCCCGAACCAGCTCACGTCGTCGCGCCAGAAGCGGCTCCGGCCGATGCTCGGGTGTGCCTTGCGGAAGGCGATCATGCCGCGCGTGAAGCGGTGGATCTCGGCGTGGCGGTCGAGCCGGTCCCAGTCGAGCCACGTCGTCTCGTTGTCCTGGTTGTAGGGGTTGTTGTTGCCGCCCTGCGAGTTGAGGAACTCGTCGCCCGCCACGAGCATCGGCGTGCCGTTCGAAAGCATCAGGAGCGCGACGAGGTTCTTGGCCTGGCGCCGGCGCAGCGCGAGAACCTCTTCGGGAGCTCCGTCCTCGCCTTCCCACCCGTGATTCCAGGACCAGTTGGCGTCGGTGCCGTCGGCGTCGGCGTGCCCGTTCGCCACGTTGTGCTTGCGGTCATAGGAGAGGAGGTCGTTCAGGCTGAACCCGTCATGCGAGGTGACGAAGTTCAAGCTCTGATAGGGATGCAACGCGTCCTCGCGGGTGTCGGGAAAGAGGTCCGCGCTGCCGTAGAGGCGGGACATGAGATTGGCGACCTGGCCGGCATCGCCTCGGACGAAGCGGCGCAGGTCGTCGCGGTACCTGCCGTTCCACTGAAGCCAGGTCGTGCCCGGGAAGGTGCGGCCGAGCTGGTAGCTGGACATGTCCCAGGCCTCTGCGATCAGCCGGCACTTCGAGAGGACGGGGTCGGACTGGATCGCCGCGATCACCGGCGGCGCCTCGAGATCCACCGAGCCGTCCGGGCGCCTCGTGAACAGCGAGGCGAGATCGAAGCGGAACCCGTCGACCCGCATCTCGCTCGCCCAGTAGCGCAGGCTGTCGAGAATGAGCGCACTGACATAACGATTGCCGGAGTTGATGACGTTCCCGGTGCCGCTGTCGTTGCGATAGCGAGTCAGGTGGCCCTTCATGAGGTAGTAGGTGGGATTGTCGATGCCGCGGAAGCTATACGTCGGTCCGCTGTCGCCACCCTCGGCCGTGTGATTGTAAACGACGTCCAGGATCACCTCGATGCCGGCCTCGTGCATGGCCCGGACCATCTGCTTGAATTCGTCGATGTGCTCGCTCGCCTCGTTGTGGACGCCGTAGGCTCCGTGGAGGGCGAAGAAGCTGATGGGCATGTAGCCCCAGTAGTTGCCTTCCTGCGGGTCGAACTGGAAAACCGGCAGGAGCTCGACGACCGTCACGCCGAGATCCTTCAGGTAAGGAATCTTGTCGGTGATCCCGGCAAAGGTGCCGCGCCGGTCGGAGGAGACCCCGGAGCTGGCGCGCTTGGTGAAGCCGCGCACGTGCAGCTCGTAGATGACGGCATCGTGCGTGTGGCGCGGCGATACCGTCTGCCCCCAGTCGAAGGTATCACTGGAAACGCCGACGATCCCGAGCGGTGCCCGGCCGGGATTGGCGCCGGGATGGCATGCCGCAAGCCGACTGAAGCCCGGGGGGAAGTGAACGGCCCTGGCATACGGGTCGAGCAGAAGCTTCTCCGGGTCGAACCGGAAGCCCTTGGTGGGATCGCGCGGTCCGTCAATCTGATAGGCGTAGTAGGGTGCCGCCCGCACGCATTCCTCCGGCACCCGGCAGTGCCAGATGCGGCCGGTCTTGTTGCGCGACCAGACGAGATCGAAGCTGCAGTGGGGATTGGTCCAGTCCTCGGGGGCGAAGAGGACGAGGCGAACCGAGGTGGCGTCTCGCGAGTAGAGCGCGAAGTTGTACTGCCCGTCGGCTGGCAGGTGGGACACGCCGATCGGCGCTGGCGCGCCATCGCGGACCCACCAAGTGGGCACCGTCATCTGCGCCTCAAGAGGGGAACTCGGATTCGAGGACTTCCACGCGGTCGGCATGGAAGGACCAGTCGCCGATCTCCTGCTGTTGGCAGAACCGGCGCTTGCCGATCTCGGCCGCCTCCTTCTCGTTGTTGGCCTCCAGCTCGTACCAGCCCTGGCACACCTCTCGCTGATGCATGTCGTCGCCAACGACATCCTTCAGGAAGCGGACGAGATAGCGTCGCATCGGCTCCTCACTGGTTCCTGCGCCCTATCCGGATGATGCAGTCTGACGAGGCGCGGGACCTCCCGCCTTGATGAGCCTCAAGTTGGCCGGTCGACATGTCTCAGGCCGTGGGACCGGCGAAGGGAGCTGCGGACCGGCGAAGCTCGCGCCGCGCCAGCAGGAGCCCGGGCAGCATCGGCAGCCAGAACGTCAGGCCCCCCAACAGAAGCGTCGCTGTGACGGCCGGCTCAATCGCCATGCCCTGCAGATGGAGGATCTCCGTGCAGGCGGCCTCGAAGGTGCCGAGCCCCAGCGGAACGGGACCGATAGTCGCCGCCGCCGAGCCCATGACGACGGCGACGAAGGCAACCGTGATGTGAGGGGTCTCTCCGATAGCCCGGTAGACGGCCCAGAGTGTGACCGCATCGAGGGCGAAGATCGCCAGTTGCAGGGCGAAAGTTTCCGACAGGAGACGCGGCGACGTCAGAAGATCAGGCCGGGCCTGCCTCGTCATATCGGCCCCCGCGGTGAGGGTCGGAAAACGACGAAGGAAACCAAACGAATGGCTGCGGCCGACGCGAACGAGCAGGAGAACCGAGATCGGGAGCGCCAGCGCAATCAAAGCGAAGATCGTGACGCCATAGGTCAAGGCTGTGTTGACGTATCCCGACCATCGCAGGGTCGAGAAGGCGAGGAGCACGGCTGCAAGATAGGCGGCGTAGAAGGAGATCATGCCGACGAGCAGCGCGGTGAGCGCCACCGTGCCCGCGACGCCTCGGCGGATCAGGCCCCTGTAGACCAGGAGAGTTCCGCTCAAGCCCCCCGTGGGAACGGCCTGGTCGGTGAACACCTTGGCGACCCCGAGTGGCAGCAGGCTGGGGAGGGGCCGGGACATGCCTGCTGTGACCAGAACCCTCTGCCACACGCCGGCGGCACACCCATAGGTCGCGACCTGGGCCACAACCGCCAGGACTAGCCACGAGGGCTGGGCGGCTCTCGCGAGTTCCGCGAACTTCTTCTCGGTGCCTTGTCTTCGTCACCTGCGGGCCTTCCGGACGCGCGGGCGGAAGCCAGGTTGGCCCAGATCGGACCCAACACCACCGCAGACGGGGCGTCTCATCCCGCTCTCGTGCTTCTGCTTCGGCAGTATGCGAGCCCTCTCGTTCTGATCCTTGTCTTCGGGTCCCTGGTCTCGATCGTTCTCCGGGAATGGATCGATGCGGCGATCATTCTCGCGGTCATCGTGGCAAGCACACTGCTGGGCTTCTTCCAGGAATACCGGGCGTCGAAGGCCGTCCTCGAGCTGAGGAGGCAACTGGCCCTCAACGTGCGCGCGCTGCGCGCCGGCGTCGAGCGCAGGATTCCCATGACCACGATCGTTCCCGGCGACGTCGTGGTGCTTGCGGCCGGCGACCTCGTGCCGCCGGATGGCCTGGTCCTCGAGGCGCGTGACTTCCTCGTCACGGAGGCGAGCCTGACGGGTGAGTCCTTTCCCGTCGAGAAGCGCCCCGGGCAGGTGGCTGCCTCGGCTCCGATGTTGCAGCGCACGAATGCCGTCTTCATGGGCTCCTTCGTCCGCAGCGGCACCGCGCATGTCCTCGTCGTCGAGACGGGTCGCCGCACCGTGTTCGGCCACATCGCCGCGAGACTGGAGACACAGCCGCCCGACACCGAATTCGAGCGAGGCATCCGCCGCTTCGGCGGCATGCTGCTCAGGGTGATGATCCTGATCGTCATGTTCGTCCTCGTCGTGAACCAGTGGCTCGACCGGCCCTTCACGGACTCGCTCCTATTCGCGGTAGCGCTCGCAGTGGGGCTGTCGCCCGAGCTTCTTCCCGCGATCATCAGCGTCACCCTCTCGACCGGCGCCCGGCACATGGCGGGCCGGGGCGTGCTCGTGCGGCGCCTTCAGGCGATCGAGAACCTCGGGAGCATCGACGTCCTGTGCACCGACAAGACGGGGACCCTGACCGAGGGCACGATCCGGTTCGAGGACGCGCTCGATCCCGAGGGTCGGAGCTCCCGCCGTCTTCGGCAGCTCGCCTATCTGAACGCCGCCTTCGAAACCGGCATCGAGAACCCGCTCGACGCTGCGATCCTGGAGATGGGGCGGGAGCAGGGGCTTGGCCTCGCGGGGGCGGTGAAGGTCGACGAAATCCCTTACGACTTCCTCCGCCGGCGCCTGACGATCGTCGTAAAGCCGGCCCCCCGGGACGACACGCACCAGATCATCTCGAAGGGCGCCTTCGAGAACGTGCTTGCGACCTGCACACGCATCGAGACAGGAGAGGAGGAACTACCCCTCGACGAGGCGGCACGGGAGCGTCTGCGGTCTCAATTCCGGCAAAGGAGCGAGGCCGGCTCGCGCGTCCTCGCTCTGGCGACCCGTCGCTGCGCCGCCAAGGCACGGTACGACCAGCACGACGAGAACGACCTCGCCTTCGCCGGGCTGCTCGTCTTTCGCGATCCGGCCAAGGCGGATGCCGGCTCGACGATACGAGACCTCGCGGCCCTCGGCATCGCCACGAAGATCGTCAGCGGCGACAACCGCTTCGTCACCGCCCACCTCGCCGGTCTGGTCGGACTCGATCCGGCCGCGATGCTCACCGGAGAGGACCTCGACGCCATGAAGGACGAGGCGCTGTGGCACCTGGCGCCGCGGACGGATCTGTTCATCGAAATAGACCCGCAGCAGAAGGAGAGGATCGTTCGGGCCCTGCAGAGGACGGGGCACGCCGTGGGCTACCTCGGCGACGGCATCAACGATGCGCCGGCCCTGCATGCGGCGGATGTCGGTATCTCGGTGGAAGGTGCCGTCGACGTCGCCCGGGAGACGGCCGACGTCGTTCTCCTCGAGCGGGATCTCGGGGTCCTGCGGCAGGGCGTCGAGGACGGCCGCAGGACGTTCGCGAACACGCTGAAATACATCCAGATCACCACGAGCGCGAATTTCGGAAATATGGTCAGCATGGCGCTGGCGACGCCGCTCCTGCCGCTCCTGCCAAAGCAGATCCTCCTGAACAACTTTCTCTCCGACCTGCCGTCGCTGGCGATTTCCACCGACAACGTCGATCGGGAGACGGTCATGCGGCCGCAGCGATGGAGCATCCGCGAGGTCCAGCGGTTCATGGTCGTCTTCGGCCTGATCAGCTCGCTGATGGACCTGATCACCTTTGGTGTCCTGATCGCCTTGCTGCACGCGGGCGAGGTGGAGTTCCAGACGACATGGTTCGTCGTCTCGCTCCTGACCGAGCTCGTCGTGGTGCTGGTGCTGCGAACCCGCCGTCGCGCCTGGCGGAGCCGGCCGAGCAGGCTCCTGCTCTGGTCGACGGCGGTCGTTTCAGGATTATGCCTTTCGCTTCCGTTCGCCGGCCCCCTCGCGGACCTGTTCGGCTTCGCCACGCTGCCGTGGAGCCTCGTGGTGTTCTCTCTGGCGATCCTGGCAGCCTACATCGTCGTGACGGAGGTGGCGAAGGCCTGCTTCTATCGATCGGCGAACCTTCAGCCAGTTTCATCTCATCGTCGACGGCACGATGGAAGTTAACCGGAAGTACAAAATCTGCGACAGGATCGAGGCCCCCTGACCTTCCCCCCGCATCAGGGCCGCAGGAAGCTGGAATCTTCCGGTTGATGGAACGCCGGCACGGCCGGCGCGGTGATCGTCAAGAACTCCCTTGGTGACCTGTAGCCGAGCGCCGAGTGCGGGCGCACGGTGTTGTAGTGACGACGCCAGGCCGCGATCTCCTCGCG
The DNA here is from genome assembly GCF_000496075.1 of Lutibaculum baratangense AMV1. Classification (GTDB taxonomy): domain Bacteria; phylum Pseudomonadota; class Alphaproteobacteria; order Rhizobiales; family Tepidamorphaceae; genus Lutibaculum; species Lutibaculum baratangense. The sequence continues at coordinate 1,135 of NZ_AWXZ01000036.1, read as the reverse complement.
GGCGTGGCGCAACGAGCGGAACCAGTGAAGGTTGAGGCATTCGTCTCTGAGCTTGCCGTTGAACGACTCCACGAAGGCGTTCTGCACAGGCTTGCCGGGCTCGATGAACCGCAGCCTCACGCCGGTCCGCTCCGACCAGTCGAACATCGCCCGGCTGGTGCCCTCGGGGCCGTTGTCGAGGACGATCTCCTCGGGCAGGCCGTGAAGCTCGGCGATCTCGTCGAGATGCCGGGCGAGGCGTGCGCCGAAGATCGACAGGTCGACGATCTGCCCAGGGCAGAAGCGGCTGTGGTCGTCGACGATGTTGAGGATCCGGAAGCGGCGATAGTCGGCGAGCTGATCGGTCATGAAGTCGAGCGACCAGCGCTGCATCGGGCGCTCCGGAACCTGCGGCGCGACCCGATCTCGCCGGGGCAGCTTGCGTCGCTTCTTGGTCCTCACCTGAAGCCCCTCTGCCCTGTAGAGCCGCCAGGTCCGCTTGTGGTTCGTGACGAAGCCCTCCCGCCGCAGCATGGCGTGCAGCCGCGGGCATCCGTAGCGACGGTTCTCCGACGCCAGCGTCCGCAGCCGGGCGACGAGCTCCGCATCGTTGCGCGGGACCGGATGATACTGCTGCACCGAGCGCGCCAGACCGACGATCCGGCAGCTCCGGCGCTCGCTCAGGCCCATCTCGGCCATCAGGAAGCCCACGGCTTTGCGCTTCGCCATGGGCTCACCAATGTTTTTGCAGCAGTTCTTTCATCGCCGTCATGTCGAGCATCTGGTCGGCGACAATCCGCTTGAGCTTGGCGTTCTCCATCTCGAGCTCGCGGAGCCGCTTGGCGTCAGAAGCCTCCATGCCGCCGAACTTCTTCCGCCAGGCGTAGAAGGTAGCCGAACTGATGCCGTGACGCCGGCAGAGCTCGTCGACCCGTGCTCCCACCTCGTTCTCCTTCAGGATCGTGATGACCTGCTCGTCGCTGAACCGGCTGCGCTTCATGAGACCGTCCTCCTTCAGACATTCAAAGGTGGAAAATCCCAGCTCGCAATCGCCCGGATCTCGGGGGCAAGGTCAACCACCACCAGATAGTCGTAGTGCGCGGGGTCCGGATAGCGGGTCATGCAGGAGACGCTTGCGCCGCAGCTCGAACGGGCT
>NZ_AWXZ01000035.1 GCF_000496075.1 Lutibaculum baratangense AMV1 | reverse complement strand
AGGGGCGGCATGGCCGCCCCTTTCGCGTTTCCTGGGGGATGATGGCGGAGGCGGATGGGAATCGAACCCACCACACGCCTTGTCGACGTGTCTCTGGTTTTGAAGACCAGGAGGGCCACCAGACCCCTGTCGCCTCCGGAACGCTCTCCCTAGATCCCCTTCATGATTTCCGGTCGGCTCGACCGGAAATCACGAACTTGGTCGCATCGAGTGGTTCCGGGCGGGATGCGGGCGGAAGACCGGTTCCCACTTTTCCTCATCCCCTCTAACGCTCAGGCGGCGTCTTCGCCAGCCTTCTCCCCGACGATCCTTCGCCGGTCCCCCTCGCGCCGCGTGAATCCGACCGCGTCGAGATGCTCGAGGAGAGGGATCGAGAACTTGCGCGAGACGCCGAGCGCGGCGCCGGCCTCCCTCGCCGGGAAGTCTGTTCCGGCGAGATGCGTGGTGAGGACGGCCTTCGCCTGAGCGACCGCGTCGCGGTGGAAGACGATCGTGCGCTTCTGGACCCGGTCGGTCGTGCGGACGAGGACGCCCTCGCGCAGGAGATGCCGGACGGCCTCCCCCCTCCGGGCATCACCCGCGACGGCAGCCGCCTCGTCGGGCGGCGTCAGCCCGGCCTCACGGAAGGCGCCCTCCACGGCCTGGAGCAGACGCTGGTCGCGCTCCCGCCGCGGGCGCGAGGTGTCGGGCCTCAGGGCGCCGCCGCGGCGCACGAGGACGCCCTTCGCGAGGAGCCCCTCGGCGACCGCCCGCGCGACCTCCGGCGGCGCGTCGGGCAGTGCGGACGGGAGCGCGGCAGCCGGCATCCCGTCCTCGAGCGGATGCGCCTCGCCGAAGCGGCGGACGGCGTCCGCGGCCTCGCTGGCGAGCCGCGCCCACGTCTCCGGATGAAGGGCGATCTCGGCGGCGACCGGGACGCCCCACTCCGCCAGGCGGCCGCGCAGCGTGTCCTGCCCCGTGCCGGCGAGCCTCGCGGCATCGGCGACGGCGATGCCCCTCCCCCCGGCGCGCCCGAGGCGCAGGAGGAGCGCCTGCCGGACGTCGCCTGCCGCGAGCGCGGTGAGCGCGTCGATGGCCACACGGTCGCCACGCTTGCGCCGGCGCGAGGCCGGATCGAGGATCCGGCCGCCCGCGACCGTGCGCGCCGGGCTCGGCAGGCGCAGGATGAAGGGCTCGCCCGCCGGCACGGCGAGCTCCCGCGCGAGCCTCAGCTGCGCCACCGCGCGCTCGCCGGGCGCCACCTCGTCGCGGTCGAGAAGCCGGAGCCGCGCCGGCATCTCGGCGGTGCCGGAGAGGAGGCTCAGGAGGGCCCCGCCCTGGAGCGGCGCCCCGTCCGGCGGAACGGCGAGGCTGACGTCGAGCCAGCGGGCGGGAACGAGGGCGCCCGGCGCCGCCAGCGCGTGGCCGAGCGGCAGGGCCTCGAGGTCGACCCCGCGCAGATTCGCGGCGACGCGGCAGCCGGGCGGCGCGCGTTCCGCCGCCTGTCCGTGGATCTGCAGGCCGCGCAGCTCGGCACGCCGGCCGGAGGGCACGATCTCGACCTCCTGCCCCACCGCAAGCGCGCCGCCCCGCAGCGTGCCGGTGACGACCGAGCCGAAGCCCTTAGCGGTGAAGCTGCGGTCGATCGGCAGGAAGAACGGCGCGCCGGGGTCGGGCTCGCCCGGCTCGGCGGCCAGCGAGGCGAGCGCGCCGGCCAGCAAATCGATCCCGTGCCCGGAGACGGCGGAGGTCTCGGCCACCGCCAGGGCCTCGATGCCGCGGCGGTCGAAGAGCGCCCGCGCCGCCTCCCCCGCCGCCGCGACGTCGGCAGCGGCGGCGGCATCGCATTTCGTGACGGCGATGACGCCGCGCCGGACGCCGACGAGGGCGGCGATGTCGAGATGCTCGACCGTCTGCGGCTTCACGCCCTCCCCGGCGTCGACCGCCAGGAGCACCGCGTCGATGCCGGTGGCGCCGGAGATCATGGCGCGCACGAAGCGCTCGTGGCCAGGCATGTCGACGAGATCGACCTCGACGCCCGCCCGCTTCAGGACCGCGAAGCCGAGCACGATCGACAGGCCGCGGGCCTTCTCCTCCTTAAGCCGGTCGGTCTCGCTGCCGGTGAGCGCGCGCACGAGCGCGGTCTTGCCGTGGTCGACATGGCCGACGACGCCGACGAGTGCCCTCCTCACGCCTCCGCCTCCCGCGACAGCGCCGCGCGCAAGGCCGGCAGCTGGTCGGCGAGCGCGGCGGGATCCTCGAGGCAGCGCAGGTCGAGGACGACCCGGTCCTTCGCGATGCGCCCGACGACCGGCAACGGCAGGCGGCGGAGCGCGGCGAGGATGCGGGACGCGGATGGCCCCGCCACGCCGCCATCAGTTAGCGGCGCGATCGCGAGGCCCGCGCTCGGCAGGAGGTCGACCGGCTGGGCGCCGCTGCCGATCTGGCTCGCGCATTCGACCCGCTCGACGGCGGCGAGGCCTGAAAGCGCCGAGGCCACGGCCGGCATGAGCGCGTCCGCCATCGCGCGGATCTCCGGCTCGGGCCGCGTCAGCAGGCGCAGGGCCGGCAGGCGCGTGGCGAGGCGCGGCGGATCGAGATGGAGGCGCAGCACCTCCGACAGGGCCGCGATCGTCATCTTGTCGCAGCGTAGCGCGCGCTTCAGCGGGTTCCGCTTCAGCCGGGCCACGAGGTCGGCGCGGCCGACGACGAGGCCTGCCTGCGGGCCGCCCAGGAGCTTGTCGCCGCTGAAGGTCACGAGATCGGCGCCGGCCTCGAGGCACGCGCGCGGCGTCGGCTCGTGCGGCAGGCCGAAGCCCGCGAGGTCCGCGAGACTGCCGCTGCCGAGATCGACGGCAAAGGGGATGCCCCGCGCGCGGGCGATGGCGGCGAGCTCGCGCTCCGGCACCTCCTTCGTGAAGCCCGAGATCTCGTAGTTGCTCTTGTGGACCTTGAGGACGAGGCCCGTCGCCTCGCCGATCGCCCCCTCGAAGTCGCGGGCGTGCGTGCGGTTCGTGGTGCCGACCTCGCGCAGCCGCACCCCCGCGCCCTCCATGATCTCGGGCATGCGGAAGGCGCCGCCGATCTCGATCAGCTCGCCGCGCGACACGATCGCCTCGCGCCCCCGCGCGAGAGTGTCGAGCACGAGCAGGACGGCGGCGGCGTTGTTGTTGACGACGGTCGCGGCCTCCGCGCCGGTGAGGCGGCGCAAACGGTCCTCCACATGGTCGTCGCGGTCGCCGCGCCGGCCCTCGTCGAGGGAGAATTCGAGGTTCGACGCCCCGCGCGCCACCGCCGCGACGGCATCGACCGCCGCCTCCGGCAGGGGCGCGCGTCCGAGATTGGTGTGCAGCACCGTGCCGGTCAGGTTGAGGACCGGCCGCAGCGACGGTGCCGCCTCCGCCGCGAGAGCGCGGGCGGCGGAGGCGAGGATCTCGGCTTCCGCGGGCACCGCGGCGCCTCCCTCCAGCACCGCCTCGCGGGCACCCGCGAGGACGGCGCGCAGGGCCTCGACCACCGCCCGGCGGCCATGCGCCTCGACCAGCGGAGCGGCTTCCGGGGCCTGCACCAGCCTTTCGACCGAGGGAAGACGTGCGAGCTCGTTCATGCCCCTGCCGCAGGCTGGAGATTCGGGATCCGGAGGGCGGAATCTGCTATCTCCGGCCGCGAAAGGCAAACGCCCCACGCGGCATCCGGGGCGAGGCCTCCGGCCCTTGAGGTCCTGCCGACACGGCTGATGGTGCTGCAGGGGCATTGCACTTCCTCCCGCGCTCGGCTACGAGGGCAAAAATGCCGCGCCGCCGCAAGGTGGGCGGGTCTGCTCGTGCGAGACGCACCGGCCGGCGTATCCGCATCCTTGGAGAACACCTGCTCATGTCGTCCACCTTCGACACGGTCGCCGACATCATTTCCGACACGTGCGACATTCCGCGCGAGGAGATCACGCCCGAAAGCCACGTCATCGACGACCTCGGCATCGACAGCCTCGACTTCCTCGACATCGCCTTCGCGATCGACAAGGCGTTCGGCATCAAGATGCCGTTCGAGCAGTGGACGCAGGACGTGAACGAAGGCAAGGCGGACGCCGAGGAGTACTTCGTCCTCAAGAACCTCTGCGCCCGGATCGACGAGCTGACCGCCGCCAAGCCGGCCTGAGGCAGGCGGGGGCGCGACATGAGGCCCGAGTACTTCCAGCTCATCAGCCGCATCGAGGCCGTCGACACCGCGGCGGGGACGGCGCGCGCGCGCGCGGTCGTTCCCGAGGAGAGCACGATCTTCGAGGGCCACTTCCCCGGCCACCCGCTGATGCCGGGCGTGCTCCTGATCGAATCGATGGCGCAGACCTCGGGCTTCGCGATCCTCGGCATGAACGGATTCGAAGGCATGCCCTTCCTCGCCGGCGTGCGGGAGGCGAAGCTCAGGCGGTTCGTGACGCCCGGAAACGAGCTCGACGTCGAAGCCAGGGTCGAGCACGACGGCTCGGGCTTCGCGATGACCGAAGCCTCTATCCGCCACGAGGGCTCGGCCGTCGCGAGCGCGAAGCTGACCTTCCGCGTGATGCCGTTCCCGAGCCCCGACTTCCGGACCGAGATGCGCAGCTATGCGGAGCGGCTCGGATTCCCGCTGGAGGTCGCGTGATGAGCGCCGGCGACAGGAGCGTCTGGATCACCGGCATCGGCATCGTCTCGAGCCTCGGCGAGGGCCAGGAGGCGCATCACGAGGCGCTGGTCGCCGGGGCCGGGCCGAATGTCGACCGCGAGCGCTTCGCGCCTTATCCCGTTCACCCGATCGTGCCGCTCGAGCTCGACCGCCAGATCCCCAAGAAGGGCGACCAGCGGCAGATGGAGCCGTGGCAGCGCATCGGCACTTACGCGGCGGGCCTCGCTCTGGAAGATGCCGGCGTCAAGGGCGACGAGGCATTGCTCGACCGCACCGACATGATCGTCGCGGCCGGCGGCGGCGAACGCGACGCGGAGGTCGATTCGGCGATCGTCACGGCGCTGCGGGATGCCGAGGATCCCGAGCGGCTCCTCAACGCGAAGCTCTCGACCGAGCTCAGGCCGACGCTGTTCCTCGCGCAGCTGCCGAACCTCCTGGCCGGCAACATCTCGATCGTCCACAAGGTGACGGGCTCGTCGCGCACGCTGATGGGCGAGGAGGCGGCCGGCATGTCCGCGATCTCGAGCGCACACGGGCGGATCGCCGCAGGTCAGAGCGAGATCTGCCTCGTCGGCGGATCCTACAACGCCGAGCGCTGGGACATGCTGCTGCTCCTCGAGCTCGGCGGCTTCCAGTGGCGGGAGGACTATGCTCCGGTCTGGGAGCGCGCAGCGCATGGCGGCGGTGTCATAACGGGCTCGGTCGGCGCGTTTCTCGTGCTCGAGAGCGAGAGCCACGCGCGGGCACGCGGCGCCGAGCCGATCGCGAGGATCTCGGGGGTCCAGACGGATTACACGCGGCGGGGCCCCGGCGACGCAGCGGCGGCAGCGCGGCGGCAGCTCGACGCGCTTGCAGGCGGGATCGAGGGCAGCCTCGCCGTCTTCTCCGGCGCCACCGGCATCGCCGGCCTGACGGAGGAGGAGCAAGGCTTCCTCCAGCCGCTCGCCGACGGCGGAGGCTCCGTCAGGGCCCTCGGCTCGGCGATCGGTCACGGGCTCGAGATCCAGTTCCCGGCCCTCGTCGCCCTCGCCGCCATCAACCTGAAACACGGCGGCAGCTTCGCCCCGCGCGGCGGAAATGAGCGGCCGGCCACCGCGCCCGACAGCGCTCTCGTCAATTGCTGGGGCCACTGGCGCGGCGAAGCCATGGCCCTGTTGCGGAAGGCCTGACGCAGGCGGCCTTCCCTCACGTCCGGAGACTGATCATGTCGACCAGTGGCAGGAGCTACCGGGATCGCAACGGTCACCCCATCGTCGTCGTGACCGGCATGGGCGTGGTGACCTCGCTCGGCGCGGGGCTCCATGACAACTGGGCGGCCCTGACGGCCGGCCGGTCGGGCATCCACGCGATCACCCGCTTTCCGACGGACGACCTGAGGACGAAGATCGGCGGCACGGTCGACTTCGTGACGGCCGAACCGTTCTCCGCGCCCGAACTGTCCGAGAGGCTGGCCGACCTCGCGATCGGCGAGGCGGTCGCGCAGGCGGCGATCGGGCGCAAGGGCGACTTCCCCGGCCCGATGTTCATCGCGGTGCCGCCCGTCGAGCTCGAATGGCCGCAGCGCCGGGCGCTGGCGGCGGCGACGAGCGGCGGCGGCGAGATCGACTATCCCCGCCTCCTCGCGGTGGCGCGCGAGAAGGGGACGGAGCTCCACCGCCGGTTCCTGTTCGGCTCGGTCGCGGAGCACCTGGCCGAGACCTACGGCACGAAGGGCATGCCCGTCTCCCTGTCGACGGCCTGCGCGTCCGGCGGCACGGCGATCCAGCTCGGTCTCGAGACGATCCGGCGGGGCGACGCCGACGCCGTGATCGCGGCGGGCACGGACGGGTCGATCCATGCGGAGGCGCTGATCCGCTTCTCGCTCCTCTCCGCGCTGTCGACCCAGAACGATCCGCCGGAGGCGGCCGCGAAGCCCTTCTCCAAGAACCGCGACGGGTTCGTGATGGCCGAGGGCGCGGGCGCCCTCGTGCTGGAGAGCCTCGAGCACGCGGTGGCGCGGGGCGCCGAGATCCTGGGCGTCGTGGAAGGCTGCGGCGAGCACGCCGACTCGTTCCACCGCACGCGCTCGAGCCCGGACGGCCACGCGATCATCGCCGCGATCCGCGCGGCGCTCGACGATGCCGGCGTATCCCCCGACGAGGTCGACCACATCAACGCCCACGGCACCGGCACGCCCGAGAACGACAAGATGGAGCACATGGGCCTCGAGGCGGTCTTCGGGGAGCGCACGGCGCGGATGCCGGTGAGCTCCAACAAGTCGATGATCGGCCATACGCTGACGGCTGCCGGCGCGGTCGAGGCGGTGTTCTCGCTGACGACGATGAGAGAGGGCCGCATCCCGCCGACGATCAACTACGAGGTGCCGGATCCGGCCATCCCGCTCGACGTCGTGCCGAATGTGGCGCGGGACGCGGCTGTCAGGCGGGTGATGTCGAACTCCTTCGGGTTCGGCGGCCAGAACGTCTGCCTGATCTTCGCGGCCGAGCCGGCGCAATGAGCGGGCCGGGCAACAGGAAGACGCTCGTGACCGGCGGCGCGCGTGGCCTCGGCCGTGCCGTCGTCGAGACGCTCGCCGCGGCGGGACACGACGTCGTCTTCACCTACAACGCCTCGGCCGGGCCGGCGGAGGAGCTTGCGACGCGGCTCGGGCAAGCCTATCCCGGACAGGCCTTCGAAACGCTGCAGGCCGACCTGAAGAGCACCGACGACGTCGCGCGCCTGTGCTCCGAACTCGAGGCGGCGGGGCCCTTCTACGGCCTCGTCCACAATGCCGGCCACACCTACGACACACTCGCCGCCGTGATGGACCAGGCGCGCGCCGAGGAGGTGATGGCGGTCAACTACTGGTCGCTGACGCGGCTCGTTCCGGCGCTCGTGCGGCCGATGACGAGGGCGCGCGAGGGGCGCATCGTCGTCATCGGCTCCGTCGTGGCGCTGCGCGGCAGCGTCGGCAACGCCGCCTACGCCGCGTCGAAGGCGGCGCTTCTCGGCTACGTCCAGACGCTGGCGGCCGAGACGGCGCGGCGCGGCGTGACGGTGAACTACGTCGCGCCGGGCTTCATCGACACCGACATGATGGCGCCCTATGCGGAGCGGCGGGAGACGCTTCAGAAGCAGATCCCGCTCGGGCGCTTCGCGACGCCCGAGGACATCGCCGGCGTCGTGGGCTTCCTGCTCTCGCCACAGGCGGGCTATATCACCGGCGCGACCCTGCCGGTCGACGGCGGCCTGTCGTCCGGCCTGCCGATCCAGCGCTAGCCAGCCCCCCTGCCCAATAGGGACCCGAAGAGACCGATGCGCGCCCTCAAGCTCGTCGCCGACCGCCAACTCGAACTCGTCGAGACCGACGCTCCCCCGTCCCCGGGACCGGGCGAGGTGCAGGTCCGCATCCGGGCGATGGCGCTCAACCATATCGACGTCTGGGGCTGGCGCGGCATGGCCTTCGCGAAGCGCAAGCTGCCGCTCGTGATCGGCGCCGAGGCCGCGGGCGAGGTCGCATCCGTCGGCGAGGGCGTCGAGGGCTTCGCGCCGGGCGAGAAGGTCGTGCCGTACGGGGCCCTGACCTGCGGCGAGTGCCGCGCCTGCCGCGAGGGTCGCGACAATCTCTGCGAGAATGTCGGGGGCGTCATGGGCTTCCACGTCGACGGCTTCGCGCGGGAATACGCGAACATGCCGGCGCGGCTTCTCGTGAAGGTGCCGAACGGAGTGGAAGCGGCCGAGGCGGCGTGCGCGGGCATCGGCTTCGGCACGGTGCAGCACATGCTGTTCGACAACGCGAAGCTTCAGCCGGGCGAGACGATCCTCGTCCATGCCGGCGGCAGCGGCATCGGCACGGCGGCGATCCTGATGGCGAAGGCGATCGGCGCGACCGTGATCACCACGGTCGGGAGCGACGAGAAGGCGGCGCAGGCGGCCGAGCTCGGCGCCGACCACGTCATCAACTATCGCGAGGACCGCTTCGAAAGCGTCGTCAGGAAGCTCACGAAGAAGAAGGGCGTCGACGTCGTGTTCGAGCATGTCGGCCCCGACACCTGGGCGGGCTCGATGCTGAGCCTCAAGCGCGGCGGGCGGCTCGTCACCTGCGGCTCGACCTCCGGCGTCTCGACGCAGATGAACCTCTACCAGCTCTTCCAGCAGCAGCTGAAGATCTTCGGCAGCTTCGGCTGCACGATGGCGAACATCGCCCAGAGCCTCGACAAGATGGCGTCGGGGATCAGGCCCGTCATCGACACCAGGATCGCGCTCGACGACATCCAGCAAGGGCTCGACCGGCTGGAGAGCCGACGCGTCTTCGGCAAGATCGTCGTCGAGCTCTGAGAGGCGATCACCGGCACGTGAAACGGCTGAAGTACAGATACGGCTTCCTTCTCCTGCGGCTGCGCCACCGCGCGCGGGCTGCGAGCCAGTGGCTCGCGGCGAAGGCGGTGGTCGTGTTCTACCGCCTCGTGCGCACGCTCGGTCCCGACCGCGCGAGCGATCTCGGCGGCCGCGTCGCGCGGCGGTTCGGGCCGCTCCTGCCGACGCACCGGATCGGCCGCGAGAACATCGCCCACGCCTTCCCGGAGAAGAGCGAGGCGGAGCGCGAGGCGATCCTGCGCGACGCCTGGGAGAATCTCGGGCGCACCGGGGCGGAGTACCCCCACCTCGCCGAGATCTGGGACTTCGACCCCGAAAATCCCGGCGCCGGCCGCACGGAGGTGCAGGGCCTCGAGAACTTCATGAAGCTGAAGGACGACGGCAAGCCCGCGATCATCTTCTCGGCCCATCTCGCGAACTGGGAGCTGCCGGCCGTGTGCGCGGCCCGCCACGGCCTGCCCGTGACGGCCGTCTACCGCACGCCGAACAACGCCCGGGTGGCGCAGGAGATCGCGGAGATCCGCGAGGGCACGATGGGCGAGCTGCTGGCCGCGGGCTCGGGCCAGGCGGTCGCCTTCTCGATGGCCGCCGTGCTCCAGCGGGGCGGCCATCTCGGCATGCTCGCCGACCAGCGGCTGACGCGGGGGCTGAAGATCCCCTTCTTCGGCCGGATAGCCCCGACGAACCCGACGCTCGCCCGCCTCGCGCGGCAGTTCGATTGTCCCGTCCACGGCGCGCGCGTCGTCCGCCTGCCCGGCAACCGGTTCCGGGTCGAGCTGACGGACGAGCTGACGCTGCCCCGCGACGAGGCGGGGCTCGTCGACGTCGAGGCGACGATGCGGCTCGTCAACGAGACGATCGAGGGATGGGTGCGGGAGCATCCGGGCCAGTGGCTGTGGTTCCACCGGCGCTGGCGCCAGCCGGAGCGGGAGCGCCGGCGCGGCAGGGGCTAGGTCGGCCGACCGGTCAGGCGGCGAGCATGCGCTCCACCTGCGTCACGAGATCGCGCAGGTGGAAGGGCTTGGAGAGAACCTTCGCATTGGCTGGCGCGTTCGAATCGGGATTGAGCGCGACGGCGGCGAATCCGGTGATGAACATCACCTTCAGGTCGGGGTCGAGCTCGGTCGCGCGGCGGGCCAGCTCGATGCCGTCCATCTCCGGCATCACGATGTCCGTCAGAAGCAGCGTGAAGCTCTCTTCCTGGAGGCGGGTATAGGCACTCAGCCCGTTGTCGAAGTCGATGACCTCGTAGCCCGCGTTCGTCAGCGCACGCACGAGGAAGCGGCGCATGTCGTTGTCGTCTTCGGCAAGCAGGATCTTGTTCATGTTCGTCAGGAGCCTCATCTCCCCTTCCTAGGGGCCGACCAAGAACGCCTCACAGGCGGTGAAGATTCCCTCAACCCGGCGGGCCATACGGGATCGCCGGCCGTCATGCAATTGCCGAATAGACTTCGACCAGCGATGTTGGCAAAGTTCAGCGCCCCGCGAGGATGGACCTGAATAACCCGATGAACGACAACGAATCGAGGGATTTCGACACGCCCTTCGAGGTCTTGATGCCCGAGGGCGGGATCGCGTCCCCCTTCGTGTTCAACTCGCCACATAGCGGCCGCCTTTATCCCCAGGCTTTCCTCGACCAGGCCCGTCTCGACGCGGTGACGCTCAGGCGGTCGGAAGACACCTTCGTCGACGAGCTCTTCACCTGCGCGACCTCGCTCGGATCGCCGCTGATGCGGGCGCATTTCCCCCGCGCTTTCGTCGACCTGAACCGCGAGGCCTACGAGCTCGACCCGCGGATGTTCGACGGCCCCCTCCCGCCTTACGTGAACACGCGCTCGATCCGGGTCGCCGGCGGCCTCGGAACGATCGCCAGGATCGTCGCGGACGGCGCCGAGATCTACCGCGACCGGCTGTCGGTCCGCGAGGGGCTGCAGCGCATCGAGCGCTACTACAAGCCCTACCACCACACGCTGCGGGGCCTCGTCGACCGCGCGCGGCGCACGTTCGGCATGGCGATCGTGATCGACTGCCACTCGATGCCGTCGAGCCGAATCACCCGCGAGCCCCGGCGGCGCCCGGACTTCGTGCTCGGTGACCGCTACGGCACGAGCTGCGCCTCGATCATCACCGACGTGGCGCAGGAGACGCTGCAGCGCCTGGGCTACATGGTGACGCGCAACAAGCCCTATGCCGGCGGCTACATCACCGAGACCTACGGGGCGCCCGCGGCCGGCCAGCACGCCCTGCAGATCGAGATCAACCGCGCGCTCTACATGGACGAGGTGAAGTACGAGCGGACGAGCGGCTTTTCCTGGCTCGCCAACGACATCGGCCATCTCTGCCAGCGCCTGACCGAGATCGCCCCCGACACCCTCCTCACCCGGCAGGCGGCCGAATAGGCGAAGCTCCGGCGGACCGACGGATGCGGCGCCCGGAGGTTTCCGGAGCGGCGGCCTCGCGACTGCGCAAAAAAAAGGGCCGTCCACTGAAGGACGGCCCAAGTCTAGGGAGGAAACGCCCAAGGAGGGCATGTGCGGTACCGCGAAACGGCAGGGCGATACCGCACTGCAAAAATATGCGCGTGCACCGCACACAAGTCAACCGCGTCGGTGCGCATCCCGTGCATTGCAGCCATGTGCCCGCCCGGTCGCGATGACAATGCCGCTACGGCGGCTTCGTTCCGGGAAAATCACGCGTCGGCGCAGCGGTTACGCGGACTGTACGGCCGCCGGCAGCCGGCCGGATCCGGATCAACTTTTTCGTGACCGCCGTTCCGCCCGGAGACGGCTTGATCTAGCCTGCGCGCCGTCGGGGACGAAGGAGCGAGCGCGGGCCGATGGACTTCCGGGAATTCGAGGATTTCGCCCATCGACTGGCCGACGCTGCGGCCGCGGTGACATTGCGGCTCTTCCGCGGCAGCCTGGCCGTCGACGACAAGGGTGCCACAGGGTTCGATCCCGTGACCGAGGCCGACCGGGGAGCCGAGGCGGCGATGCGCGACCTGATCGCGGCGGAGTATCCCGATCACGGCGTCCTCGGCGAGGAGTTCGAGGAGACGCGGTCGGGCAGCGGCTGGCGTTGGGTGCTCGACCCGCTCGACGGCACGCGCTCCTTCATCTCCGGCATCCCGCTCTGGACGACCATCATCGGCCTCGAAAAGGACGGCGAGCCGGTCTTCGGCCTCGTCGACCAGCCCTATGTGGGCGACCGGTTCTGGGGGGACGGGAGCGTCGCCTACCGGCGCGACCGCTTCGGCGGCGGCGGCGCCCTGAAGACGCGGCCCTGCGCGGCGCTCGCCGAGGCGACCCTGATGACGACGACGCCCGAGATGATGCCGGACGCGGCCTCGCTCGCCCGCTACGAGAGCGTGGAGGCCGAGGCGCGCCTCGTGCGCTACAGCGCCGATGCCTATGCCTACATGATGGTCGCGGCGGGACGCGTGGACCTCGTGGTGGAGGCCGGCCTCAAGCCATATGATATCGTCGGCATCATACCGATCCTGCGCGGCGCCGGCGGCTTTGTGACGGCGTGGGACGGCGGACCGGCCTCGGCCGGCGGCCACGTGGTGGCGGCCGGCGACCGGGCCCTGCACGGGGAGGCGATGCGGCGGCTCTCCGCCTGACGCCTCATTGGGCTCCTCAGGCCCGCCGCGTCTCGCGCGGCGGCAGGAGCGCGTCGAGGTCGTCCGGCCGCGCGAAGGCCTCGAACGCCGCCCAGAACTGCTCGCGATAGATGTCGCGCTCCATCAGGAGCTCGTGCATCGCGCCGGGCACGACGACCTGCCCGCCGGTCTTCAGGCGAAGCGCCAGGCGCTCGATCGCGAGGTTCGACACGATCGCTTCCGCGCCGGCGACGACGATCAGAACCGGCACGTGCACCTGCCCGGGAAAGCGCCGGCCGGCGAAGAGCCGGATCGTCGACAGCGCGGCGTGCACCCAGCCGATCGTCGGAGCGCCGAGGCCGAGCTCCGGCGCGGCGCGCAGCACCGCCTCCGTGCGGTCGTAGCGGGCGCGGTCGGAGGTGACGGGGTTCGTGTCGAAGGGCTGGGTGTTGACGGCCGTGTCGCCGCCACCCGGCACGTAGTGGCGCGCGAGCCCGGCATATCGCAGCACGGCGATCAGGCGGGAGAGGAAGGGTCCCGGCATCGTGCGCTCGTGAAGCGAGACCATCGGCGCGCTCAGCACGATGCGGTCGAAGAGATTCGTCGACTTGCGGGCATGGCGCAGCAGCACGGCCCCGCCCATCGAGTGGGCGAGCGCGTAGTGCGGCGCCGGGCAGTCGGGCAGCACGACTTCGCGCATGAAGACCGCGAGGTCCTTCTCGTAGTCGGAGAAACGGCGCACATGCCCCTTGCGCGGGTTGCGGGTCAGGCGCTGCGAGCCCCCCTGCCCCCGCCAGTCGAGCGTCGCGACGGCGAAGCCGCGGCTCCTCAGGTCCTCGACGACCTCGAAATACTTCTCGATGAACTCGGCGCGGCCGCCGAAGAGCGAGACCGTGCCCCTGAGCGCCACGCCGTCCTTCTTCGGCCAGCGCGCGTAGCGCAGGCGGACGCCGTCGCTGGCGACGATCTCGCCGCTGACCGCGCCGGGCGGAACGGGGTTCTCCGGAATGTCGACGAGCGTCATGGGGTCCGTTCCGCAGCGGCCAGGAGCCCCGGCTTTACAGCAAGGCGCGCGCCACGCTCAAGGCGGATCGAAGAAACGCCGGCGGCTCCCGTCGGGGAACCGCCGGCGCGTCGGCCGGGCGCTCCGGGGGCTAGACGTTGCGCCCGTCCTCCGCCCCGACCTCCCGAGGGAGGGCGGGGAATATCATCTCAGCGCCAGTGGACGGAATGGCCGCGGCGGCTGACTTCGACCCAGACCCAGCCGTAGCGGGGGTGATAGGTGCGCACGAGGTGGCCGCGGCGGTGCGGGCCGTGGTGCCAGCCCCCACGTTGGTGGCGGCCGCGCTCGTAGCGGTCGCGGCGGCGATCCCAGCGGCGGTCGCGATCCCGGTCCCGGCTGTGGACGAGTTGGACCTGCGAGGTCTCCACGCTCGGCTTGAACGCGGCGGCGGGGGCGGCCTCGGCCTGCGGCTGCATCAGGAACGTGGCCGCAAACAGGGCGGTCGCGGCGATGATGGTCGGCTTGATCATCTCTCTCTCCTCGAGGTCTCGCGCCACCGGCGCCTCAATCGACGAGAGGGAGAGTGCATCCGCCGGCCTGAACCCCCACCCAACCGGGAGTTCATGTGGCGTTCATCCGGGGCCGCCCGCAGCCTCTTGCACGCCGCGCGGCCGCCACCCACATCTATGACCGTGCACGCCATACCGAGATCGGGTGCACGAAAACCGAACGGATCCGGCCTTTCCGGCGGGTCCGGCGGCATGTCGCTTCAACAGGAGGATATGCGATGCGACACTACGACCTTTCCCCGCTCTACCGCTCGACCGTCGGCTTCGACCGGCTCTTCTCGATGCTCGACGGCATGTCGAACGGCGACAACGGCACGCCCGGCTATCCGCCCTACAATATCGAGCGGACGGGCGAGAACGCCTACCGCATCACGATGGCGGTCGCGGGCTTCGGCCAGGAGGACCTTTCCATCGAGGTCAAGGAGCACGCGCTGACCGTGCGCGGCGAGAAGAAGGCCGACGGCGAGTCGAAGTCCGAGGTGCTCTACCGCGGCATTGCCGAGCGCACCTTCGAGCGCCGCTTCCAGCTCGCCGAGCATGTCGAGGTGCGTGGCGCCCGGCTCGAGAACGGCCTGCTCCACGTCGAGCTCGTCCGTCAGATCCCCGAGGCCCTGAAGCCCCGCACGATCGAGATCGCGAGCGGCGAGCCGCAGAAGGTCATCGACCAGAAGGCCGCCTGACCGTCCCTCTGGACGGACCGGCGCAGCCGCTGATCGACACCGTGTCGCGCCCCGGAGACGGGGCGCGATTTTCTTCTTGTCAGGCTCCGAGGGCGCGGGCGACGCCGTCGATGTGGTCCTCGGTCGTCGCAAAGGCGGTGACGAACCGGCAGAGCTTCTCGCCGGCTCCGCCCGGCACGCCGAGGCCGGGATCCCCGGACCAGTCGTAGTAGACGGCGCCCGCCCCCTTCAGCGCCCTGTCCGCCGCCTCGTTCAGCCACACGAAGACCTCGTTCGCCTCGACCGGCCCCGCGACGCGAGCACCCGTCGCCTTCCGGAACACGGCCTCGAGACGCGCGGCCGCGACGTTCGCGCGGCCCGCGAGCTCGAGCCAGTGGCCGTTCTCGAGATAGGCCGCCATCTGGGCGCCAAGGAACCGCCCCTTGGAGAAGAGCTGCGCCGCCCGCTTGCGGCGGTAGCCGAGGCTCGCCCGCAGGTCGTCGCGGAAGACGACCACCGCCTCGGCGCACATCGCGCCGTTCTTCGTCGCACCGAAGGACAGGATGTCGACGCCCGCCTTCCAGGTGATGTCGGCGGGCGACGCGTTCATCGAGACGACGGCATTCGCGAAGCGGGCGCCGTCCATGTGGAGCGCCATCCCGTGCCGGCGGCAGATCTCCGACAGGCGGGCGATCTCGTCCGGTTTGTAGACGAGGCCGAACTCGCTCGCCTGGGAGATCGACAGGCAGGCCGGCTGGACCTGGTGGACGACGCCGAAGCCCCAGCCTTTCAGCATCGCCTCGCACTCGTCCGCGTCGACCTTGGCGCCGCCGCCGGTGAGCGTCACGAGCTTCGCGCCGCCGCTATAGAACTCCGGGGCGCCGCACTCGTCGGTGTTGATGTGGCTGTCGGCATGGCAGAAGACGGCGCCCCAGGGCGGCGTCGCGGCCGCGATGGCGAGCGCGTTCGCCGCTGTTCCCGTGGGGACGAGGAACACGCCGACCTCGCGCTCGAACACCTCGCACAGCGCCTCCGTCGCCCTCTTCGTCCACTCGTCGGCACCGTAGGAGGAGGCCCGGCCGTCATTTGCGAGGCCGAGGGCGTCGAGAATCGGCTGCGAGACGCCGGCCGTGTTGTCGCTTGCGAAGTTCATGGGCTGGAAGGGATCCGTTTGGCGGGTCGGGAAGCCGCCAACCTATCCCGCCGCAGCCGGAGCGCAAGGCCGAGCTTCGGCGCCTCGGGGCAACGGAGCGTGCCATGCCGCCACGCGGCTCTTCTCCCGGTTTCTGCCACTGCCGGCGCTCCACCTTTCCGGATGTGTCGCAGCAACGGGCCCCAACGCAACAATGCTTCGTTTCGAGCCTTGCGGGCCGGTTATAAATCTGGCATTTTGGCGGCCTGATAGGACAGTGATGCTGACCCATTCTGGCCGGTCTCGCGGACGAGGCTGCGGCCAGCTGGCAGCACGTGCGGCGCGTCCGCCATCGTTCCACGAAGCAAGAATGGCAGGTGCCGCCAGCCGGTCGGGCGAGGCGGTGGGCCGAGAGACGCCGCTTCCGGGGAAGCCGACAGGCGGCAGGGAGACGAAGGAGAGCAGGCCATGGAACGCCCATCGGCTTCTGACAGTGCACGGCGCCCCGAGGGTCTCTTCGACCCGAAGCGCGAATTCGACGCGTGCGGTGTCGGCTTCGTCGCGCATATGAAGGGCGTGGCTTCGCACGACATCGTGAAGGACGGGCTGAAGATGCTCGTCAACCTGACGCATCGCGGCGCGGTCGGGGCCGACCCGATCGCCGGCGACGGCGCGGGCATGACGATGCAGATCCCGCACCGCTTCCTGAAGGAGGAGTGCGCCAAGCTCGGCATCGACCTGCCGGAGCCCGGCCACTACGGCGTCGGCCACCTCTTCATGCCGCGCAACGACGCGGCCCGGAAGGTGATGGAGGATCTCTGGCGCGAGGTGCTGCAGGACGAGGGTCTGCCCTTCCTCGGCTTCCGCGACGTGCCCGTCGACAATTCCTGCCTCTCCGAGACGACGACGAAGCTCGAGCCGCAGCACGTCCAGATCTTCATCGGCCGCCCCGAGGGTCTCGAAGACCAGGACGCCTTCGAGCGGCGCCTGTTCATCGCCCGCAAGGTCGTGTCGAACCGGCGCCTGCAGATGGAAGAGGTCGCGGACGAGGACTATTATCCCGTCTCGCTGTCCTCGCGCACCCTCGTCTACAAGGGCATGTTCCTCGCCTACCAGCTCGGCGAGTACTATCCGGACCTCAATGACGAGCGGGTGGAATCCGCCCTCGCCCTCGTCCACCAGCGCTTCTCGACGAACACCTTCCCCGCCTGGCCGCTCGCCCACCCCTACCGGATGGTCGCGCACAACGGCGAGATCAACACGCTGCGCGGCAACGTGAACTGGATGGCGGCGCGGCAGGCGAGCGTCTCCTCGGAGCTCCTCGGCGACGACATCCAGAAGCTCTGGCCGATCTCCTACGAGGGCCAGTCGGACACGGCGTGCTTCGACAACGCGCTCGAGTTCCTGGTGCAGGGCGGCTACGAGATGGCGCACGCCGTCATGACGCTCGTGCCGGAGGCCTGGGCCGGCAACCCGCTGATGGACGAGGACCGGCGCGCCTTCTACGAGTACCACGCCGCGCTGATGGAGCCGTGGGACGGCCCGGCCGCGATCGCCTTCACCGACGGCCGGCAGATCGGCGCGACGCTCGACCGCAACGGCCTGAGGCCGGCGCGCTGGTTCGTCACCGACGACGACCGCGTCGTGATGGCCTCGGAGATGGGCACGCTCGACATCCCCGAGAGCCGCATCGTGCGCAAGTGGCGGCTGCAGCCCGGCCGCATGCTGCTGATCGACTTCGAGGAAGGCCGCATCATCTCCGACGAGGAGATCAAGACGAGGCTGGCCAACGCGAACCCCTATCGCAGCTGGCTGTCGCGCACGCAGATCGTGCTCGAGGAGCTGCCGCCGGTGCCGGGCAACGCCCCGCGCACCGGCGTCAGCCTGCTCGATCGCCAGCAGGCCTTCGGCTACACGCAGGAGGACCTGAAGATCCTGATGGCGCCGATGGCGACGACGGGCCAGGAGGCGCTCGGCTCGATGGGCAACGACACGCCGATCTCGGCGATGTCGGAGAAGTCGAAGCCGCTCTACACCTACTTCAAGCAGAACTTCGCGCAGGTCACGAACCCGCCGATCGACCCGATCCGCGAGGAGCTCGTCATGAGCCTCGTCTCGTTCATCGGGCCGCGGCCGAACCTGTTCGACCTCGAGGGCCTGTCGACGAAGAAGCGGCTCGAGGTGCGCCAGCCGATCCTCACGAACGAGGACCTCGAGAAGATCCGCACGATCGGCGACATCGCCGACAACCAGTTCAACACGCAGACGCTCGACATCACCTTCTCCGCCGAGCGCGGGCCGGAGGGCATGGAGGTCGCGATCGAGCGGCTGTGCGAGCGCGCCGAGCGGGCCGTGCTCGACGGCTACAACATCATCATCCTGTCCGACCGGCTGGTGCGGGCGGACCGCGTGCCGATCCCGGCCCTGCTCGCCACCGCCGCCGTGCACCACCACCTGATCCGCCGGGGCCTCAGGACCTCGGTCGGCCTCGTGGTCGAGACGGGCGAGGCGCGCGAGGTGCACCATTTCTGCGTGCTCGCCGGCTACGGCGCCGAGGCGATCAACCCCTATCTCGCCTTCGAGACGCTGACCGACATGCGCGACGACTTCCCCGAGGAGGTCGACGACCGCGAGATCGTGCAGCGCTACATCAAGGCCGTCGACAAGGGCATCCTGAAGGTCATGTCCAAGATGGGCATCTCGACCTACCAGTCCTATTGCGGCGCCCAGATCTTCGACGCGGTCGGCCTGTCGAGCGAGTTCGTCGACCGCTTCTTCTTCGGCACTGCGACGCTGATCGAGGGCATCGGGCTGCGGCAGGTCGCGGAGGACACGTTCCGCCGCCATGTCGACGCGTTCGGCGACGACCCGGTCCTGCGCAACGCGCTCGACGTCGGCGGCGACTATGCCTGGCGCACGCGCGGCGAGAGCCACATGTGGAGCCCCGAGACGGTGGCGACGCTGCAGCACGCGGTGCGCGGCGCCTCCTACGAGACCTATCAGCAGTACTCGAAGCTGACGAACGAGGAGGCGGGCCGCCGCAACACGATCCGCGGCCTGTTCCGCATCCGGGGCGCCGAGGAGGCGGGTCGCAGCCCGGTTCCGCTCGGGGAGGTGGAGCCCGCAGCCGACATCGTGAAGCGCTTCTCGACCGGCGCGATGTCCTACGGCGCGATCTCCAAGGAGGCGCACGAGACGCTGGCGCTCGCCATGAACCGGATCGGCGGCAAGTCGAACACCGGCGAGGGCGGCGAGGAGGCCGACCGCTTCGTCGTGATGCCGAACGGCGACACGAAGCGCTCGAAGATCAAGCAGGTGGCGTCGGGCCGCTTCGGCGTGACGGCGGAGTATCTCGTCAACGCCGACCAGATCCAGATCAAGATGGCGCAGGGCGCCAAGCCCGGCGAAGGCGGCCAGCTGCCCGGCCACAAGGTCGACGCGATGATCGCCAAGGTCCGCCACTCGACGCCGGGCGTCGGCCTCATCTCGCCGCCGCCTCACCACGACATCTACTCGATCGAGGACCTGGCGCAGCTCATCTACGACCTGAAGAACACGAACCCGGCCGCCGACATCTCGGTCAAGCTCGTGTCGGAGGTCGGTGTCGGCACGGTCGCGGCCGGCGTCGCCAAGGCGCGCGCGGACCACATCACGATCGCCGGCTACGAGGGCGGCACGGGCGCGAGCCCCCTCACCTCGCTGAAGCATGCCGGCAGCCCGTGGGAGATGGGCCTCGCCGAGACGCACCAGACGCTCGTCGGCAACAACCTGCGCAGCCGCATCCGGCTCGAGGTCGACGGGGGCCTGCGCACCGGGCGCGACGTCGTCGTCGGCGCACTGCTCGGTGCCGACGAGTTCGGCTTCTCGACCGCGCCGCTGATCGCGGCCGGCTGCATCATGATGCGCAAGTGCCACCTGAACACCTGCCCCGTCGGCGTCGCGACGCAGGACCCGGTTCTGCGCAAGCGCTTCAAGGGCACGCCGGAGCACGTGATCAACTACTTCTTCTACGTCGCGGAAGAGGTGCGTGCGCTGATGGCCGGGATGGGCTTCCGCAGCGTCAACGAGATGATCGGCCAGTCCGACATGCTCGACAAGGAGGCGCTGATCGACCAGGCACGGCTCGAGGGGCTCGACTTCCGTCGCGTCTTCCACAAGCCGAGCGTGCCGGAGCACGTGTCGATCCGGAACACCGAGACGCAGAAGCACCCGATCGACGACGTGCTCGACCGCGAGCTGATCGCGGAGGCGATGCCGGCGCTCGAGCGCGGCGAGCCGGTGAAGATCGACAAGTCGATCAACAACACGAACCGCTCCGCCGGCGCGATGCTCTCCGGCGAGGTCGCGAAGCGCTACGGCCATGAAGGCCTGCCGGAGGACACGATCTCGATCAGGCTCACCGGAACGGCCGGGCAGAGCTTCGGCGCGTTCCTCGCCTGCGGCGTGTCGCTCGAGCTCGTCGGCGACGCGAACGACTATGTCGGCAAGGGCCTCTCGGGCGGCCGGATCGTCATCCGGCCGGCGGAAGAGAGCCGCTGCATGCCCGAGGAGTCGATCGTCGTCGGCAACACGGTGCTCTATGGCGCGATCTCCGGCGAGTGCTACTTCCGCGGCGTGGCCGGCGAGCGCTTCGCCGTGCGCAACTCCGGCGCCGTCGCCGTCGTCGAGGGCACGGGCGACCACGGCTGCGAGTACATGACGGGCGGCGCCGTGGCGGTGATCGGCCGCGTCGGCCGCAACTTCGCGGCGGGTATGTCGGGCGGCGTCGCCTACGTGCTCGACGAGGAGGGAGACTTCAAGGCGCGGTGCAACCTCGCGATGGTCGACCTCGAGCCGGTGGCCGAGGAGGACGACCTCCTCGAGCGGCTGCACCACCACGGCGGCGACATCGAGTGGCACGGGCGCGTCGACGTCTCCGCCGACATGACGAAGCACGACGACGAGCGGCTGCACACGCTGATATCGAACCACCTCCACTACACGGGCTCCGAACGCGCCCGGCACATCCTGGAGAACTGGGAGGAGTACCGCCCGAAGTTCGTGAAGGTGATGCCGGTGGAGTACCGCCGCGCCCTGCGCGAGATGGAGGAGAAGAACCGGCTGGCCGCCGTGGCGGCGCAGTGAGGAGAGCGTCATGGGCAAGGTAACGGGCTTCCTCGAGATCGACCGGCAGGATCTGAAGTACCAGCCGGCATCCGACCGCATCCGCCATTTCGGCGAGTTCACGCTGCCGATGGAGGAGCCGGAGGTGCGCCGCCAGGCGGCGCGCTGCATGGATTGCGGCATCCCCTTCTGCCACGGGCCGCAGGGCTGCCCGGTCAACAACCAGATCCCCGACTGGAACGATCTCGTCTATGCCGGGGACTGGGAGGAGGCCTCGCGCAACCTGCACTCGACGAACAACTTCCCCGAGGTGACGGGCCGCATCTGCCCCGCCCCTTGCGAGGAGGCGTGCACGCTGAACCTCGAGAACACGCCCGTCTCGATCAAGTGCATCGAGCAGGTGATCGCCGACCGGGCCTTCCAGGAAGGCTGGATCCGGCCGGAGCCGCCGAAGCACAAGACTGGCAGGAAGGTCGCGGTGATCGGATCGGGGCCGGCTGGCCTCGCGGGCGCGCAGCAGCTCGCGCGTGCCGGCCACGACGTGCATCTCTACGAGCGTGAGATGAGGGCCGGCGGCCTGCTGCGCTACGGCATCCCGGACTTCAAGATGGAGAAGCACTATATCGACCGCCGGGTCGCGCAGATGGAAGCGGAAGGCGTGACCTTCCACTACGGCGCGAATATCGGCGTGAACGTCGACGTCGAGGAGCTCGTCGAGGGCCACGACGCCGTGCTTCTGGCCTGCGGCGCGGAGCGGCCGCGCGACCCGGGCCTGCCGGGCGGCGAGCTCGAGGGCGTGCACTACGCCATGCCCTATCTCGTGCAGCAGAACAGGCGCATCGGCAACGAGCAGATCGACGGCGCACCGATCCTCGCCGGCGGCAAGCACGTGGTGGTGATCGGCGGCGGCGACACGGCGTCGGACTGCGTCGGCACCGCCTTCCGGCAGGGCGCCGTGCAGGTGACCCAGCTCGACATCCGCCCGATCCCGCCGGTCAACGAGGACAAGCTCCTCGTGTGGCCCTACTGGCCGACGAAGTTCCGCACGTCGTCGAGCCAGGCGGAGGGCGCGGAGCGGGAGTTCTCGGCCGCGACGCTCGGCATCGAAGGGCGCAACGGGCGGGTCAAGCGGGTTCACTGCATCCGCGTCGACGAGAAGCGCAAGCCGATCGAGGGCACGGACTTCTACATCAAGGCCGACCTCGTCTTCTTCGCGATCGGCTTCGCCGGGCCGGTCACCGAGGGGCTCGTCGAGACGATGGGCTTCGAGCTCGACCAGCGCGGCAACGTGAAGGCCGACACGATGGCCTATCTGACCTCGCACCCGAAGGTCTGGGCGGCCGGCGACATGCGCCGCGGCCAGTCCCTCGTCGTCTGGGCGATTCGCGAGGGCCGGCAGGCCGCGCACTCGATCGACAAGGCGCTGATGGGCAAGACGTCGCTCCCGCGATAGGACGGGCGGCAGACCTCAGGAACAACAAAGCGGCGGCAGCGATGCCGCCGTTTCGCTGTTTCCGACCCTGCCCGCGTCGCGCTTGCGCGCCGCCCCGCCCCTCACCCGCCGGCGGGTTCGCGCGGCCAGGAGAAGTCGTCCGAACGGCCGCTCTCCGGCGGCAGCGTGTGCCCCTGCAGGATGACCTTCCGATAGGCCGAATTCTCCGGGGGTGTCGGCCCCTCGTCGAGGCCGCCCGCCAAGAGGCC
The DNA here is from genome assembly GCF_000496075.1 of Lutibaculum baratangense AMV1. GTDB lineage: Bacteria > Pseudomonadota > Alphaproteobacteria > Rhizobiales > Tepidamorphaceae > Lutibaculum > Lutibaculum baratangense. The sequence goes on along the minus strand of NZ_AWXZ01000035.1, from coordinate 228,708 downwards.
GGTGCCCGACAGGCCGTTCAGGTTCACGACCTCGCCGCGGCCCGTCCTGCGCATCTCCTCGCTCGGCATGAAGGGGCGTGGCCCGGCACGCGACATGACGGTGACGTCGGTGACGACCTCGCCTTCCCGCACGAAGTCCCGCCTGATCTCGCGCGCCACGAAGTGAGCGAGCTTGCGGTTGCCGGCGACGGTGAAGCCGGCGCCATCGCCGGTCCGGAGCTCGCGGATCTCGCCTTTGATGTCGGGGCCGCTCTGCGCGTAGGCGTTGTTGGCGTCGACGAAGCCGTTCCAGATGTCGACGAACTCCGCGCCGGCCCTGTACGAGCGCATGCGGAAGACCTCGTTGAAGAAGCCGAGCTCCGCGCTGAGCCGCGAATCCTCCACCGGCGGCAGCCCCACCCAGTAGAGGGGGATGCCGGCCGTGGTGAACGTCTCCATCAGGGCCTCGACGCGCTGGGAGTAGAGGTCGCGCCACATCTCGGTGCCGAAGGCGACCGAACCGTCGGCCGTGGTGATGGGCGTGCGATCCCCCATCCCGACCATGACGACTGCCGCGCCGATATCCGGCCTCGCCTCGACGACGGGCGCGGCGTCGCCGGCCCCTTCGGTCTCGCCGGGAGCGTCCGGATCCGCCACGAGCTCGGCGCCGTCAGATGCAGCATCAGGCTCGTCCGCGGCCTCTGCCTGGGCCTGAGCCTCGGCCTCGGCTTTCGCCCTGGCTTCCGCCTCCGCCTTGGCCGCAACCGCGGCCGCGGCCTTCGTCCGGGCCTCTTCCGTCGCCTCGGCGATATAGGCGTCGACCTTCGCCTTCAGGCTGTTGGGTGCCGCGCCGGCCAGCCCGAGACCTTCCTCGCCTCGGGCGACGACGACGAGATCCGCATTCTCCGCGAACGCGTCCTCGAGCCCCTTCGCGAGGCCGCTGGCGAAGGCGTCGCCGAACACGACGACCTTCATGGCGTCGGGGTTCTTCGTCGTCTTCGGAGCGGGGGCGCTCGCGGCCTGGGTGGAGGAACGGCGCGGGGCGCTCTGCTGCGGCTGGGGGCGGCTCCGGCGCTGCTCCGTCCGCCTCTCGGAGGGGCGCCGGTTCGGCACGAGGTCGCTCGGCCGCCGGTTGGGGTTCTCGTAGTGTTGCTGCTGGCGCTGCTGCTGCCCGCCGCCGAAGATCGCGTTGAAGAAGGAGGAGATCGGGTTTCGCGGGCCCTGCTCCTGGGCCGCGGCGTCCGGTGCGCCGGCCGCCAGACAGGCGGCCAGCGCGATCGCGACGACCGAGAGCGCGTGGCTGCCGGTCCATTTCATGGCGGAGATCCTTCGGGGCCTGACGTCAATCCGCCGGTGCGGAGGTCAGCTTCCCGTCCGCAGGCGCTCCAGGAGACTATAGCTCGGATAGCCGTCCGCGGGTAGGCCGGAGCGCCCCTGGAAGGAGCGGATGGCCGAGCGGGTCATCGGCCCGACCTGGCCGTCGACGCCGCCGGGATCGAAGCCGCGGCTCGACAGGAGGCGCTGCATCTCCTCCTTCTGGGTGCGCGTGAGCGGCTGGTCCTGCGTCGGCCAGCTCTGGGCGAAGGTGCCGCCGCCGGCGAGCCGGTCCGCCAGGTGACCGACGCCGAGCGCGTAGGACGTGGCGTTGTTGTAGCGCTTGATGGCGTTGAAGTTCCTGAGCATCAGGAAGGCGGGGCCGTTCGCGCCGGCCGGCAGCATCAGAACCGCCTGGTCGTTGGGCCGCGGGAAGTCGCGCGCGTGGGTGCGGCGCACGCCGAGATACTCCCACTCGGTGACGCTGCGCTTCGTCTGCTCGTCGGCGAGGCCGAAATCGAAGCCGCGCGGCAGGTTCACCTCGTAGCCCCACGTCTCGCCGTCGGCCCAGCCGCTGTTCTTCAGGTAGTTCGCCGTCGAGGCGAGCGCGTCGGGCACGCTGTCCCAGATGTCGCGGCGGCCGTCGCCGGTGAAGTCGACGGCATAGGCCTCGTAGGTCGTGGGGATGAACTGGGTGTGCCCCATGGCGCCGGCCCAGGACCCCATCATGCGCGAGGGGTGGACGTCGCCGTTCTGCAGGATCTTCAGCGCCGCGATCAGCTGCGTCCGGGCGAACTCCGCCCGCTTCGGATCGCCGTGGGCGAGCGTCGCGAGCGAACGGATGACCGGCCGCACGACCTTGTGGTTGTCGAGGACGGCGCCGTAGGACGACTCCATGCCCCAGATCGCGGTGAAGACGTAGCGGCTGACGCCGTAGCGGCGCTCGATCTCGGCCATCTCCCGGTCGTAGCGCTGCAGCATCTGGCGGCCCGTCTCGATGCGGCTGTTCGAGACGGCGGACTCGAGGTACTCCCAGATCGGCTTCACGAACTCGGCCTGCCGGTTCGCCGCCTCGAGGACCGCCGGGTCCGGCGTCACGCCCTCGAAGGCGCGGCGGAACGTCTCGGCCGAGACTCCGGCCTGCCGCGCCTGGGCCTGGAAGCCGTCGCGCCAGGCCTCGAAGCTCTGTGCTGCCATCGCCGACCCGAAGCTGAACAAAACGAGGCCCGCGCCCACAACGATCGAGCGCAGCGCGGACTTGCCGCCAAGGTATTTCCACTGGCCGAGCCAGGTCATGTCGCTCCTCCTACGGGGAAACTGCTTTCCCCGTCAAGGAATGACCAGACAGACTTAATTTGTCGTTTATCGGATCCCGAAAGAGATCGTTTACCCTGCCGCTGAAGAAGCTTCAGTTCGCCTGGCGCTTCCGGTCCGGAAGATCGCGCTCCCAGGCGAGCGCGCTCGCCACGATCCCGTCGAGATCCTCGTGGGCCGGCCGCCATCCCAGGACGTCGCGCACCCGGTCGGCCCTCGCGACGAGCGCGGCGGGATCGCCGGGCCTGCGCCCGGTGAACTCGACCGGGATCTCGTGGCCGGCGGCCCGGTTCACCGCCCCTATCACCTCGCGCACGGAGTAGCCGCGGCCGTAGCCGCAGTTCATGACCTCGCTGGCCCCGCCCGCCCTCAGGTGGCCGAGCGCCAGGAGGTGGGCCGCGGCGAGATCGCTCACGTGGATGTAGTCGCGGATGCAGGTGCCGTCCGGCGTGTCGTAGTCGGTGCCGTAGACCGACAGCTTCTCGCGACGCCCGAGCGCGGTCTCGCAGGCGACCTTGATGAGATGGGTCGCGCGCGGCGTCGACTGGCCGCTCCGGCCGCCGGGATCCGCCCCCGCCACGTTGAAATAGCGCAGCGCGACATAGGAGAAGTCGTGCGCGACGCTCGCATCGGCGAGCATGATCTCGCTCATCAGCTTGGAGGAGCCGTAGGGCGAGATCGGTCGAAGGCGGGCCGTCTCGACGACCGGGTTCTCCTCCGGCATGCCGTAGACGGCGGCCGTGGAGGAGAAGATGAAGCGCTTGACCCCGTGGCGGACGGCGGCGGCGATCAGGCCGCGCGTCTTCACCGTGTTGTTGAGGTAGTAGCCGAGGGGGTCGGCGATCGAGTCCGGCACGACGATCGACCCCGCGAAATGGATGATCGCCTCGATCCCGCCGCCGGACAGAAGCCCGTCCACCGCGGCCTCGTCGGCGATGTCGGCCTCGACGAGACGCGCTCGCGGCGGCACCGCCCACTGGAAGCCGGTGCTGAGATTGTCGATGACGACCACCTCCTCGCCGGCATCGAGGAGCGCCAGGACCATGTGGCTGCCGATATAGCCCGCTCCGCCCGTCACCAGGATCGCCATTTTCTTCCTCTTTCCCTTGCCGAACTCGGGAACGCATTAGCAGCCGCGGGCTTTACGGCTGGTAAGCGCCAGCCGCCGAAGCTAGTCTTCCGGCCGCGAAGACGAGCCTGGTGGCCGCCTCGCCCACCGAACGACGTTTCCGAGGGGAGAAGCTCACTACATGCGACCGATCCGCAAGGCCGTGTTTCCCGTCGCCGGTCTCGGCACCCGCTTCCTGCCCGCCACGAAGGCGATGCCGAAGGAGATGCTGACGGTGGTCGACCGGCCGCTGATCCAGCACGTCGTCGACGAGGCGCGGGAGGCCGGGATCGAGGACTTCATCTTCGTGACGGGGCGCAACAAGCAGATCATCGAGGATCATTTCGACGTCCAGCCCGAGCTCGAGATGACGCTGAAGGAGCGCGGCAAGACGAAGGAGCTCGACCTCCTCGCGCGCGACCTGCCGCCCGCCGGCGCGACGAGCTTCACCCGCCAGCAGGCCCCGCTCGGCCTCGGCCACGCCGTGTGGTGCGCCCGCGAGCTCGTCGGCGACGAGCCCTTCGCCCTCATCCTCCCCGACGTGCTCGTGAAGGCGAGCCCCAGTTGCCTCTCGCAGATGGTCGACGTCTACAACGAGGTCGGCGGCGGCAACGTGATCGCGGTCGAGGAGTGCGATCCGGCGAAGGTCTCGAGCTACGGCGTCGTCTCGGTCGGCGAGACGAAAGGCCGTGCCTTCGAGGTGACCGGCATGGTCGAGAAGCCGAAGCCGGAGGAGGCGCCGTCGAACCTCATCATCACCGGGCGCTACATCCTCGAGCCGGAGATCTTCGGCCTCCTCGAGAACCAGGAGAAGGGGGCGGGCGGCGAGATCCAGATCACGGACTCGATGCAGCGCCTGATGGAGACGCGGCCCTTCCACGGCCTGAAGTTCGACGGCACGACCTATGACTGCGGCTCGAAGATCGGCTTCCTCGCCGCGAACGTCGCCTACGGGCTCGACAGGCCGGAGCTGGCCGACGACCTGAAGGCGATGATCGACACGATCCTGTCGGGCCGCGGCTGAACCGCAAGGGCTTCCGCCGGGCCTCAGCGCCTGAGCGTGACGCCGGCCTCCACGCGCGTCTCCTCGTAGTCGGACCCGTCGACATTGCTGTCGCGGCGCGTGTGGCCGACGCCCGCCCGCCACGACATGAAGCGGTTCATCGCGTAGTCGACCTCGAGAGCGGCCGTGTAGCTCTTCTCGAGGCGCGGCACGCCGACATAGTCCGCGCGCTCGGCCCCCAGCGTCGCGACGACGAGCAGGTTGCGCCGCAGGGCGTGCTCGACCGAAAGGCCGAGCGTCGCGGTGCGGATGCCGGACGCGCCGGGCTCCAGCACCGTCTCCTCCGGCCGCAGCTCGCCCTGGAGCCGCAGCGTCGTCAGCGCCGTGGGGCGCCAGGCGAGCGAGCCGCGATAGAGAAGGCCCTCCACGTCCTCCAGGCTGTCGTCGACCGGCGTCTGCCGCTGGTAGCCGATCCCGAGCTCGCCCTCGAGCACCTCGCCGCGTGCCAGCGTCAGCCCCGCGAGCACCTCGTAGCCGCTCGATCCGCGGCGGATGCCGTTGTCGTCCACCTCCCGCTCGTAGTCACGCTCGTTCACGCCGCCTTCGACGAAGACGCCGACCGACGCGCCCACGTCGTAGCTGGCCCGCAGCCTCGCCCCGGTCTCGTCGTAGTTGCGGTCGCTGTTGTCGAAGAGCGACCCGTCAGACAGGCGCGCGTCCTCGTAGCGGTGGGCCTCGTAGGACAGGCTGCCGGTCAGGCCGACCCGGCCGAACGTGTCCGACAGCGAGGCCGACACGCCGTATGTCTCGACATCCGGCCGCTCGACCGCGTCCGCCGGCAGATCGGGATCGCTCAAGGCCTCGGGCGCGAGGTTGTAGGTCGCGCGCAGGTCCGCCACGAGGCTGCGGACGAGATCGAGGCGCAGGGCGAGTTCGCTGTCGAGGCTGGTCGTCGTGTCGCCGTCGTCGTCGAACTCCGTGTCGGCCGCGAGCCGGGCGGCGAGCTCGTGGCGGCTCCAGTCGGAGCGGAGCTCGAGCTCGGGGCGCAGCGAGTAGAAGCTTCCGGAGACGGGATCCTCGGCGAGATCGATGTTGCTGCTGTGGCCGCCCACGATGGTGAGCGAGGGATAGAGCAGGAAGCTGCCGAGCCGGATGCCGAGCGGCGCGTACGGGTCGTCGTCGGCCGGGGCGGGCTGAGGAGCCTCGTCCGCCTCGTCCTGCGAAGGCGCCGAACCGGCGGGTGTCGTGGCGGTGGTGGTGGCGGCCACCCCCTCCTCCGCCGCCGCAGACGCGGCCAGACCGCCGCGCAGCGTCTCCAGGCCCACCTGCGGCAGGAGCGGCCCTCTCAGCGCCTGCGCCATCGCCTGCCCCGGCGCGGCGAAGGGCAGGAGTGCCGCCGCGGCGAAGGTGACGAGGATCTTGTGTCGCGGTGACATGCCGGGCGCGTTCGGTTCGCGAAGGTTGATTCCGGCCTCCTGCGGGCAGGGAATCGGGCCTTGACCTTGCCGCCATCATGGTTAATCCGCTGTTAAGCGTGATCGGTCCTCCGGCCCCGGCTTCGGCATTCGCGGCCGACCCTGCGGCTTTCCGTTTAGCGAATGATAAGCAACGCCCCCTACAGTCCCGACACCAAGCGGGCCCCCGAAGGGCGTCCCGACCTATTTTTGGGGACAGAAGGTCCATGGATTTCGCAACGATCGTCGGCATCATCGCCGGGTCGATACTGGTCGCGACCGCCATCTTCCTGGGCGGTGACTTCATGCTCTTCGTCGACGTGCAGTCGATGCTGCTCGTGGTGGGCGGGGCGATGGCGGCCACGATCATCCGCTTCCCCCTCTCGGGCGTCATGGGCGCGCTGGCCGTGGGCGCGAAGGTCGCCTTCACGCAGCGCAAGACCGAACCGCGCGAGGTGATCGACGAGATCTCGACGCTGGCCGACGTCGTGCGCAGGAAGGGCCCGCTCGGCCTGGAGTCGGTCGAGGTGAAGAACGAGTTCCTCGCCCAGGGCATCCAGTACATCGCCGACGGCTACGAGGAAGGGTTCATCCGCGAGTCGCTCGAGCGCGAGCGGGACCTCTATCTCGAGCGACTGGAGGACGGGCAGCGCATCTTCAAGGCGATCGGCGATTCCGCGCCGGCCTTCGGCATGATCGGCACGCTCGTCGGCCTCGTGCAGATGCTGGCGAACATGGACGACCCCTCCTCGATCGGCCCTGCGATGGCCGTCGCGCTCCTGACGACGCTCTACGGAGCCCTCATCTCGAACCTCGTGGCCCTTCCGATCTGCGACAAGCTCGCGCTCAAGGCGAAGATCGAGGAAGTGAACCAGACGCTCGTGCTCGACGGCATCATGCAGATCCGGGAGGGCAAGAGCCCGCAGCTCATCCGCGAGATGCTGAAGGCCTACATTCCCGAAAAGCACCGCGCCGAGATCGCGGCCCTTGCGGTCTGAGGCCCGACGATGGCACGCAAGCAGAAGCTTGGCAGAGACGGTCCGCCGGAGTGGATCGTCACCTTCGCCGACCTGATGTCGCTGCTTTCCTGCTTCTTCGTCCTGATCATCTCCTTTTCGATCCAGGACGAGCAGAAGCTGCAAATCGTCGCGGGATCGATGCGCGAGGCTTTCGGCGTGAATCGGGAGGAGAAGCGGGCGGGCGTCATCGAACTCGACGGGCTCCCGCAGCGCGAGTTCCTGAAGCGCCAGTCGCCGGTACCGATGGACAGGGACAGCTCCTTCGCGACCGAGCAGCGCGACACCTACACGCAGCAGGGCCCGGAGGCGAACACCACCAGCAACGACCCCGCCGACATCGAGAGTTCGCGACAGTTCGCGACCGCCTCGGCCTCGCTCCGCCAGGCCTGGCGGGAGATGCCCGACATTCTGGAGCTGTCCGACCAGATCATCTACCAGGAGACGGAGGACGGGCTCGACATCCAGATCGTCGACGAGGAAGGCCGCTCGATGTTCCCGCCGGGATCGCGCTACCCTTACGAGCGCGCGCGCCTGATCCTGTCGGAGATGGCGCCGATCATCGCCAGGATGCCGAACCGGATCGTCATCACCGGGCACACGAGCGCGGAGTCGGAGAACGAGGTCGGCCACTCCGCCTGGGACCTCTCCGCGGAGCGGGCGAACGCGGTGCGCGGGATCCTGTCCGAGCACGGCGTGCCGCAGGACCAGTTCGCCGCCGTGACCGGCAAGGCGGACGCGGAGCCCCTCTTCCCGGAGAACCCGTTCATGGCCGCAAACCGGCGGATCTCGATCCTTCTCAAGAAGGAGGATCCGCCGCTGCCCCCCGACCTCAGGCCCTGAGACCGGGGCGCCGCTCCGGGGGAGGGCCGCCCGCGTGCGTCCGTCGGATTTCAGATGGCGCCGAGCGTCCAGGCGACGACGTCGCGCGACAGGCCCTCGAACGCCGCATTGAGCCCGGCCGTCACCGTCGCGGCCTCCGTGTCGGGAATGGGCACGACGGTCCGGAACCGCCGCGAGGCGACCACGCGGCCGTTCGAGTCGGCGATGATGCGCGCGTTGAGCTCCGCCACGGCCTGCCGGTCATAGGCGTTCACCTCGAAGGCCCGAAGGTCCGTGACGAGACCGTAGTCGGACACCTGGGCGCCGCCCGGAGGCGACACGGCGCGCACGCCGTCGCTGTTCTGGAACGCTTCGATCAGCCGCGCCTGCACGAGGGCGGGAAGGCGGTCGTTCCACCTCGTCGCCGCGAGATAGGTGACGACGGTCGGGGACGGCCGCACGACGATGCGCTCCGAGTTCAGGGCACCGATCGCCGTCGGTTCGGTCACCGCCAGCTGCGCGCGCGTCGACCCTACCGGCCCGAAGGCCGTCGGCGCCGTGAGATCGAAGGTCGCGGGCGGCGGCCCCCCTCCCGTCAGCAGGCTGGCAGCGGCGCAACCGCTCAACATCGTCGCAAGCATGAGGCTCGCGGCAATTCGGCCGAATCGTGGCACCTGGTTGGGCCCCCTTGAGAACACGTTACCCAAGGCTCTCGTAGCACATCGCCCGAGACCGTCCTATTGCGGGCAGGGCTTCCCGGTCAGAACCTCCGGCCGGGGTTGTAATCTTGCACCTCCGAGCCCCCACCGGTCAGGAAGCCCGCCGGATTCTGCTCGATCCGACGGATCAGCCGGTCGACTTCCTGGAGCGTCTGCTGGCCGCGGCCCATCAGCTGCTGGAAGTCGCGCAGGCCGCCCGTGCCGTAGCGGCGGATGTCGCCGGTGATGTCGTCGAGGCGGGAGTTGAGGTTGTTGGCGGTGTCCCTGATCGCGGTCGCCGCTTCGGTCGCCTGGGTGATGAAGCCCTCTCCGCCGCCCTCGAGCATGTCGTTCGCCTGCGTCAGCAGGCCGTCGAGCTTCTGCGACGTCTCGCGCAGCTGGGCGGCCACGGCGCTCGCGTCGTCGATGAAGCTCTCGACCTGCTCGGTCTTGGATGCGAGGCCGACGGTGAAGCTCTCGACATTCGTGATCGAGCGCTGGATCGCCGTGGGGTCGAGGGCCGTGGCGATCTCGTTCGCCCTGCCCGCGAAGCTCGAGATCTCGCCGGCTGCGCTGTTGGCGTTGTTCAAGAGGCTCTCGATGACGAGGCGGTTCGACGACAACATGCCCGTGAAGTCCCGCACGTCGCCCATCACCGCCCGCACCTGCTCGGGATCGACCGCGCCGACGACCTGCTGGGCCTGGTCGGTGATCGCCGTCACCTTCTCGCTCGCGGCGGCGATGCGGTCGGCCGCCTCCCGGGCGCTCGCGACGAAGGCGTCGATCTCCTGCGTGTTGCCGGCGAGCGTCGCCGAGAAGCTCTCGATGTTCGTCAGCGTGCGGGAGACGCTGTCGGGCTCCACGGCGGCCACGATCGCCCCGACATCGCCGCCGATCGTCTCGATCTGCGCGGCCACACGGTCGATGCGGTCGGCGGCGGAGACGGCCGCGTCCGCGAGCTGGGTCACCTTCTCCGAATTCGCGGCGAGCACGTCGGTGAACTGGCGGACATTCGCCATCACAGACTGAACCTCGGCCGGATCGACGGCGCCGACGATTTCGTTGATCGTGCCCGTCGCGGCGTTCACGCCCTGGGCCGCGGCGCGCGCGTCGGCCATCAGCCCGTCGAGCTCGGGCCCCTGCCGTGCGAGGGCTGCCGTGAAGGCCTCCGCGTTCGCCACCGTGTTGGCGAGCCGCGCGGGGTCGATCGCGGCGACGAGCGTGTTCACGCTCTCGCCGGCGGTGCCGATCTGCGAGGCGGCGCTCTGCGCGTCTGCGAGCACCCCGTCGAGCCGCTGCCCGGCCGAGGCGAGCTGGCCGGAGAACGTGTCGACATTGGCGAGCGTGTTCGACAGGCGCTCGGGATCGACGGCGGCGACGACGGCGCCGACCTGGTCGGAGAGCTGCGCCACCCGGCTGCCGGCGGCCCCGAAATCCTGCACCGTCGAACGCGCGTCGACGATCAGCCCGTCGAGCTCGGCGGCGTTGCGGGCGAGAGCCGCGGAGAAGGTCTCGGCGTTGGCGATCGTCGCGTTGATCTTCTCCTGGTCGACCGCGGCGATCAGCGTCTCGACGCTGCCGCCGACCGTGTCGACCCGCTGCGCGGCGCCCCGCACGTCCGTCAGGAGCGCATCGAGCTGCTGCCCCGCGCCGGCCAGCTGGCCCGAGAACGTGTCGATGTTCGCAAGCGTGCTCGACACGCGCTCGGGATCGACGGCCGCGAGGACGGCCGAGACCTGCTGCCCCGCCCCCTCGAGCTCGGTGGCGAGGTTGCTGAAGCGCTGGGTGGCGTCGCCGACGTTCCGGGCGATCTCGTCGATGCGGCCGGAATTGTCGGCGAGCGAGGCGGAGAAGCGCCTGGCGTTCGCGACGATCTCCTCGACGTCCTGCGGGTTGATCGCCTCCACGATGCCGTTGAGGCTGTCGCTCAGCGTGCCGATCCGCCCGCCGAGCTCGGCGAAGGCGCGCGCGGCCGACGACGCGTCGTCCATGAAGCTCACGACCCTGTCCGTGTTGTCGGCGAGCGCCCGGGTGAACATCTCGACGTTCGAGAGGGTGGCGGTGACCGCGTTCTCGTTCTGGGCGAGGATCGAGTTCAGCTTCGTCGCGATCGCGTCGACCTTCGACAGGAGCGACTGGCCGCTCTCGAGAATGTCCTGGTAGTTCGAGCGCTGGCCGGTGATGGTCGCGCCCGGCGGCAGCGGCTCGCCCGGCGTGTCCGTCGGCTGAAGCTGCACGTAGGCGAGCCCCGTCACGCCCTGCACCTGGAGCTGGGCGCGGATGTTGCTCGTCACCGGATAGGTGTCCCTGATCCGGATCGCCGCGATGACCTTGGAGGGATCGTCCGGGTCGAGCGCGAGCGTCGCCACGTCGCCGACGCGGATGCCGTTGTAGTAGACGGAGCTGCCCTCCGTGAGGCCCGTCACCTCGCCGGGGAACACCACCTGGTAGGTCACGCGGTCGCGGGTCGCGCCGTAGCTTCCCATCCACACGATGAAGCCGAAGGCGGCGATGATCACGACGAGCGTGAACAGCCCAACGATCAGCGGGTTGGCACGTGTCTCCATCAGGCCTTCATCCGTGGGCTAGCTGCGCCGAGCGGCCACGCTGGCCGCCGAAATAGGCCTTGATCCAGGGATCGTCGTAGGCCACGACCGTCTCGAGGTCTCCGGCCACCAGGATCTTCTTGTTTCCAATCGCGGCGACCCTGCTGCAGATCGAGAATAGGCTGTCGAGATCGTGGGTTACCATGAAAACGGTCAGGCCCAAAGTCTCCTGCAGCTTGGCGATCAGGTTGTCGAAATCCGCCGCCCCGATCGGGTCGAGACCCGAGGTCGGCTCGTCGAGGAAGAGAAGGTCGGGGTCGAGCGCGATCGCCCGGGCGAGCGCCACCCTCTTGATCATGCCGCCGGAGAGCTCCGAGGGCATCTTGTTCGCCGCGTCCGGCTGCAGGCCGACCATCGAGAGCTTCAGCCGCGCGAGCTCGCCCCGCAGCTCCGGCTCGAGGTCGAGATGCTCGCGCATCGGCGCCTCGACGTTCTGCTGGACGTTCAGCGAGGAGAACAGCGCCCCCTGCTGGAAGAGCACGCCCCACCGCGTCTGCACCGCGGCGGCCTCGGCCGGGCCCGCGGTGGCCATCTCCGTGCCGAACATCCGGATGCTGCCCGCGCGCGGCTTCACGAGGCCGATCAGCGTGCGCAGAAGCACGGACTTGCCGGTGCCCGATCCGCCGACGATGCCGAGGATCTCGCCGCGATAGACGTCGAGGTCGAGGTTCTGGTGGATCAGCGTGTCGCCGAAGCCGACCGTCAGCCCGCGGGCCTCGATCACCGTCTCCGCCGCACGCGGCTGGCGTTCGCGCTGTGATTCGACGACCACCCCTGCCCCCGTCAGATATCCATCGCGCTGAAGAACATGGCGAAGAAGCCATCCAGCACGATGACGGTGAAGATCGCCTTCACGACCGAGGCCGTGGTCCTGGCGCCGAGCGACTCCGCGCTGCCCTCGACCGCCAGGCCCTCGCGGCAGGCGATGAACCCGATCGCCACGGCCATGAAGGGCGCCTTGATCATGCCGACGAGGAACGTGTTGAGGTCGATCGCCGTCCTGAGGTGAGAGATGAAGGACTGCGGCGGGAGGTCGATATAGACCCACGCCGTCAGGCCCGCTCCCACGAGGCACGCCATGTTGGAGACGAAGGTGAGGAGCGGCAGCGAGATCATGAGGGCCGTCAGCCTCGGCATGATGAGGACGGCGGTCGGGCTCAGCGCCAGCGTCCGCATCGCGTCGATCTCCTCGCGCATCTTCATCGAGCCGATCTCGGCCGTGATGGCGCTGCCGGTGCGGCCGGCCACCATGATGGAGGTGAGGAGCACGCCGAGCTCGCGCAGGATCAGGATGCCAGCGAGGTCGACGGAGTAGATCTCGGCGCCGAAGCCGCGCAGCTGGTAGACACCCTGCTGCTCGATGATGCCGCCGATCAGGAGCGAGATCAGCACCACGATCGGCACGGCGCGAAGGCCGATCTGCTCGAGGTGGAAGATCAGCGAGGTGTACCGGGCCTGGCCCGGGTGCCGCATCAGGCCGAATCCGATGAGCGTCGTCTGGCCCAGGAGGACGACGAGCTCCCTCACGTCGCGATAGGAGCTGATGACCGTCTCGCCCGTGCCTTCGACGAGCTCGCGGCCGAAGGAGCGCTGGCGCGGCGGCTGGGGCGCGCCCGGGGCGTTCTCGCCGACCTCCTCGAGAAGGATGCGCTGGTTCTCCGAGAGGTCGCGCAGCCGCACCTCGCGCCCGGCCTCCTTGAGGCGCGCGGCAGTGCGGTGGACGAGCCACGCCCCCGCCGTGTCGAAGCGGCCGATTCCCGCGAGATCGACCTCGACCGCGCCAGCGCCGTTCAGACCCTGCAGCGCGGAGCCCAGCTCGTCGCTGCGGGCCTGGCACGTCTCGACCGTCCAGGTGCCGGCGAGCACGAGTCGGCCCGTCCCGCCCTCGCTCGAGGCGGTGACGGACGACGAGGTTTCCTGCTTTTCCGGCCTGGCCATTCTACCCCGGCAGAGTCAGCTTGCGCGCATCGGCTCGGCCCCGATAAACAGCACGCATCATCCTGGTCGCGCGGACGCGTCGGACGAAGCGCGCCTTGCCGATCCTCCGGAGTGACCCTTATGCAAATCGAGCGTCCTTATCTACTGTTTCTGGGTGACGTTCACGACGATCTCGCAGCCAAGACCGGCTACGGCATCGTCGACTGGCGACGCGACTGGTGCGTCGGCCAGATGCGGCTGCCCGGATGCAAGGCGGACGCGAAGCTGCCGGATATGGGCATCGAGGAGGCCCGGGCGGCCGGGGCGAAGACGCTCGTGATCGGCGTCGTGAACCCCGGCGGCGTGCTGCCGGACCGCTGGGTCGAGACGATCGTGACGGCGATCGAATCGGGGATGGATGTTGCAAGCGGGCTTCACATGAAGCTCGGCGCGGTGCCGGAGATCGCCGAGGCAGCCAAGGCCCACGGGCGCAAGCTCTCCGACGTTCGCCACTCCAACGAGCGATTCGCGACCGGCAAGGGCACGAGGCGCCCGGGCCGGCGCCTGCTGACCGTCGGCACCGACTGCTCCGTCGGCAAGAAATACACCTCGCTCGCCCTCGAGAAGGGGATGCAGGAGCGCGGCCTCAAGGCCGACTTTCGCGCCACCGGCCAGACCGGCGTCTTCATCTCCGGGCGTGGCGTGGCGGTGGACGCGGTCGTCGCCGATTTCATCTCCGGCGCGGCGGAATGGCTGTCCCCAGCCAACGAGCCGGATCACTGGGATGTGATCGAAGGACAGGGCTCGCTCTTCCATCCCTCCTTCGCCGGCGTGACACTGGGCCTCCTGCACGGCGCGCAGCCCGACGCCTTCGTCGTCTGCCACGAGCCGACGCGCCGGAAGATGCGCAATGTCGAGCACCCCATTCCCGACATCGCCGACGTGATCGACCTGACGGTGCGCTGCGGCCAGCTGACGAACCCCGACATCCGCTGCGTCGGCATCGCGATCAACACGGCCGCCCTCGACGAGGCGGCCGCCCGCCGGACGATCGAGGAGACCTCGACGCGCTACGGACTGCCCGCCAGCGACCCCGTCCGGTTCGGCGTCCAGCCGATCGTCAACCGCCTGATCGAGGAGTTTCCCGGCTGATGCCGCCCCGTCTCGACGTCAGGATCGAGAAGTGGCCGATCGCCGGCGGCTTCACGATCTCCCGCGGCACGAAGACCGAGGCCGTCACCGTCGTCGCCGAGCTCGTCGACGGCATCCACACGGGCCGCGGCGAGTGCACGCCCTACCCGCGCTACGGCGAGACGCCGGAGGGCGTCGCCGAGACGATCCTCGGCCTCACCCACGAGGTGCAGATGGGGCTCGACCGGCACCAGCTCGTGACGACGCTGCCGGCCGGTGCCGCCCGCAACGCGCTCGACTGCGCCTTCTGGGACCTCGAGGCGAAGCGGTCGGGCCGCCGCGCGGCGGATCTCGCGGGCCTTCCCCCTCTCGAGCCGCAAGTCACCTGCACGACGATCAGCCTCGGGACGCCCGAGGAGATGGCCGAGGCGGCGCGGAAGAAGGCCGACTGGCCGCTCCTCAAGGTGAAGCTCGGCAAGCCCGGCGACGCGGAGCGGATCGCCGCCGTGCGCGAGGCGGCGCCGAAGGCGCGGATCGTCGTCGACGCGAACGAGGGGTGGGCGGTCGACGAGCTGCCGGCGCTGATGCGCGCCTGCGAGGACGCACGCATCGAGCTCGTCGAGCAGCCCCTGCCGTCCGACGACGACGCGGCGCTGGAGCGGCTCGAGAGATCGGTCGTCATCTGCGCGGACGAGAGCGCCCATGACCGGCTGAGCCTGCCGAAGCTGAAGGGGCGCTACGACGCGCTGAACATCAAGCTCGACAAGACGGGCGGCCTGACGGAAGCCCTGCTCCTCGCCGAGGAGGCGGAGGCGACCGGCCTGAAGATCATGGTCGGCTGCATGGTCGCGACCTCGCTCGCCATGGCACCGGCCATGCTGGTCGCGCAGCGGGCGCAGTGGGTCGACCTCGACGGCCCGCTGATCCTGTCGCAGGACCGCGAGCCGGGCCTCGTCTTCGACGGGGCGACGATCAGCCCGCCCGATCCCGACCTGTGGGGCTGAACCAGCGTCCTTAGGACGGCTGGCCGCCTCAGCCGCCGATCGCCTCGGCGTAGGCGGACGGACCGGCGTTGCCGCCCGACAGGACGACGACGACAGGCTGCGGCCCCTCGTCGAGCCGCCCGGCAAGCACCGCCGCGAGCCCGACGGCGCCGCCTGGCTCGACGACGAGCTTCAGCTCCTCGAACGCGAAGCGCATCGCGGTCCGCACCTCGTCGTCGGAGACTGCGAGGCCGGAGGGCACGCGTGGCCGGTTCACGGCGAAGGTGATCTCGCCCGGCCGGTCGGCCAGGAGCGCATCGCAGATCGAGCCCGACCGCGCCGTGTTGCCCTCGCGCTCGCCCGAGCGGAACGAGCGTGCGTGATCGTCGAAGGCTTCCGGCTCGACCGTCGTCACGCGCGCCCACGGCATGAGCGCCTCGGCGGCGAGCGCGATGCCGGCGCTCAGGCCTCCGCCGCTGCACGGCACGAGGATCCGCGCCGGATCGAGGCCCAGCGCCTCGGCCTGCTCGGCGATCTCGATGCCGACGGTGCCCTGCCCCGAGATCACGCGGCGGTCGTCATAGGGCGGCACGAAGTCCGCGCCCGTTTCCGCCACGATCCGCAGCGCGATCTCCTCACGGCTCTCGTTCACGCGGTCGTAGGTCACGACGTGGGCGCCGGAGCGCTTCGTGCGGGCGACCTTCAGGGCCGGCGCGTCGGCCGGCATCACGATGGTGGCCCTGACGCCGAAGAGCCTCGCCGCCTCGGCCACGCCCTGCGCATGGTTGCCCGAGGAGCACGCCACGACGCCCTTCGCGCGCGCATCCGCGTCGAGGGATGCGATCGCGTTGTAGGCGCCGCGGAACTTGAAGGAGCCGGTGCGCTGCAGGACCTCCGCCTTCAGGAGGACGGGCCGCCCCGCCCGCTCGTCGAGGATGGCGGAGCGGACGAGCGGCGTGCGGACGGCCTCGCCGGAGAGGCGCTCGGACGCGCGGCGGACGTCGTCGAAGCTCGGAAGATCGGTCGGCACGGGTGAGGCTCGCCTGTCAGGCGGCCATCCGCAGCTCGCCATTGGCTTCGAAGAGCCCCTCGACGAAGCTGGAGGCGGATGACTGCCAGCTGAAGTCTCGGGAGCGTTCGAGGCACTTATCCCGCGGAATTTCGAGGGCGGCAAGGGCCGCCGCGCGCAGGTCCTCGTCGAGGACGCCCGCGCCGCTGTCGGCGACGACGTCGAGCGGACCGGTCACCGGATAGGCGGCGACGGGCGTTCCGCACGCCATGGCCTCCATCATCACGAGGCCGAGCGTGTCGGTGCGGCTCGGGAAGACGAAGACGTCGGCCGCCCTGTAGATCCGGACGAGCTCGTCGCCGGTCTTAACGCCGAGGAACTTCACGTCCGGAAACCTGCGCTGAAGCTCCGCCCGCTGCGGCCCGTCGCCGACGACGACCTTCGTGCCCGGCAGATCGAGCGAGAGGAAATTCGAGATGCCCTTCTCGACGGCGACGCGGCCGACATAGAGGAAGATCGGGCCGGCGAGGCCGAGCTCCGCCGGCTCGCCGGGGGTGAAGCGATCCGTGTCCACCGCACGCGTCCAGATGCGCAGCTTGTCGAACCCGCGCTCGCGCAGCTCTCCGGCCAGCCGCTCGGTCGACACCATCGTCGCGAGCCCCGCGTTGTGGAAGCGCCGGAGCCAGGCGTAGGAGACCGAGACGGGCACCGGAAGGCGCGCCGCGAGATACTCGGGAAAGCGGGTGTGGAAGCTCGTCGTGAAGCCTTTGCGATTCTTCAGGCACCACTGCCGCGCCATTGTGCCGAGCGGGCCCTCGGTCGCGATATGGATGAAGTCGGGCGCGAAGCCCTCTATGCGCCGCGCGATCGCGGACGGGCGGCTGATCACCAGCCGTATTTCGGAGTAGGTCGGCAGCGGCACGCTGCGGAAGCCGTCGGGCGACAGCATCTCGACCTCGATGCCGAACGGCGGAAGCTCGCGGCGCAGCTGCTCGAGGACGCGGACGACGCCGTTGATCTGGGGATGCCAGGCATCCGTGACGATCATCAGGCGCTTCATGCGGCTGCCCGCGCCTCGGCGGCGATCCGCCGCTGCTCGATCTGCTCGGCCGCGAGCTGCGGCCAGTGGACGATCTCGAACGTGCCGTCCATGTTCTCGACGATGGCCGTGCAGCTCTCGACCCAGTCGCCGCAGTTCATGTAGGTCAGGCCGTTCATGTCCCGGATCGCGGGGTGATGGATGTGGCCGCAGATGATGCCGCTCACCTCGTGCCGTTCGGCCTCGGCGGCCAGCGCCTGCTCGAACTCGCCGATGAAGTTGACCGCGTTCTTGACCCGCAGCTTGAGCCACGCCGAGAGCGACCAGTAGGGGAAGCCGAGCCTGCGGCGCACGAGGTTGAAGTAGGTGTTCGTCGTCAGCGCGATCGCATAGGCCCAGTCTCCGAGGAAGGCGAGCCACTTGGCGTAGCGCACCACCGCGTCGAAATCGTCGCCGTGCAGGACCAGGATCTTCTCGCCGGTCGCCGTCTCGTGGACCGCCCGGCGCTCGATCTCGATGCCGCCGAAGTTCATCGCGACGTAGTCGCGCAGGAGCTCGTCGTGGTTGCCCGGGATGTAGACCATCCGCGTGCCCTTGCGCCCCTTGCGCAGGAGCTTCTGCACGACGTCGTTGTGGAGCTGCGGCCAGTACCAGCTTCGCTTCAGCCGCCAGAAGTCGATGATGTCGCCGACGAGGTAGACCGTCTCGGCCTCGTGGTAGCGCAGGAAGTCGAGGAACAGCTCGGCCTGGCAGCCTTTCGTCCCAAGGTGGATGTCGGAGATGAACAGGCTCCGGCATTTCCGCGTCGGCATGTGATCCTGCACGCCCGCCCCCATCAAGCTCTCATCTTCGCGCATATGCTGGATTCGCTTTGCATGAATATGACGCTCGACCGCCACGCGGGCGGTATATGAACGAAACCTCCCATGGGAAGATGCCGTCTTCGGCCGCAAAAGCAAGCAGGGCCGACCTCGCGCGAGGCGGCCCTGCGTAGAGAGCATGGATCTTGGTACGGTCGCGTCAGGGCTTGTAGACCGGCGCGTAGGCCGGCTCGGCCGCCGCCGGAGCGCCGCCGAAGCTGTACTTCAGGCCGAGCGAGACGATGTGCACGTCGGCGTCGACGTCGGCCCTGTAGAGCGGCAGTCCCGGCTCGTAGTGCGGGTTGCCGGGCGCGTAGACGACCTCGGTGTCGGAGGTGGCGAGGTAGGTGTACGCGGCGTTGAGCTTCAACCGCTCATTGACGTCGTAGGACGCGCCGGCGCTCAGCCAGAGGCGGTCGTTGTCCGGCAGACGAACGGTGCGGACCTCGTCGGAGACCGGCGACTCCTCCCAGCCGATGCCGGCGCGCAGGGTCAGCTGGTCGTTGACGGCGTACTCGCCGCCGACCGAATAGAACCAGCCGTCCTCGTACTCGAAGGGCAGTTCGGGGACCACGGCGCTGCCGGGCCCGGTGATGCGGAAGGTGCTGAACTCGCTCCAGTTCGACCACTCGACCGTGCCGAGCAGCGTGAAGCGGTCGTTGAAGCGGTGCCGCACGCCGAGGCTGACGATGTCCGGCAGCGTGATGTCGGTCGCGATCGGGAAGGAGCCGAGGCCCGGCACCGCGACGCTCCCCTCGAGGCTGTGCTCGATCCGCGAACGGTAGCCGAGGCCGATCTCGGTGCCGGGCATCGGCGTGAACAGGATGCCGGCGGTCGCGCCGAAGCCCGTGTCGTCGCCGCTGAGGATGGCGGTCGGCGCGCCCGGCCCCGGCGCGACGCCCTGCGTGAGGCGCACGTCGAAATACTGGATCTGCAGGCCCACGCCGACCGAGATCATGTCGTTGATGCGGTAGCCGACGGTCGGCTGCGCGTTCAGCGAGAAGACATCGGAGGTACGCCCGTAGATCTGCGCAGCATGGTTCACGTTCGTCTTCGTGACGAGACCGTAGCCGGCGTTCACGGAGACGCCGAAGAAGAGATGGTCGTTGAAATTGAAGGCTGCGGCGTTCGACGGCACGAGGGCGTCACGGCCGACATCGCCCGGGTTGCCGACATAGCCGAGCGGGCTGCCGGGGCCGAACGTGCTGTCGGGAAACGGGAAGGTGGTGAACTCCGCGCTCGGCATGATGAGGCTCGCGGTGCCTTCCACGTCGAAGCCCCGCGCGCAGGTCACGACGGCCGGATTCCAGAACATGCCCTGGATCGAATCGCCGCACGTCGCAGCGCCCGCGAAGCTCGCGCCCTGGCTGTAGGCGCTCTGCTCGCGCAGCGCGAAGCCGCCCGCCTCCGCCTCGCCCGGCAGAAAGATCGTCACACTCCCCAGGATCGCGGCGGCCCCGACGAACCGCCAGCTCGTGAGCTCGATACCCATCTCGATTCCTTCTCGCGTCTCGCGGCGCAGACCGCGATGCTTCTGATGAATCGAGTATTCCGCAGACCGTTTACGTTCAATCACCACCGGGGATCGGCGTGACATTTGCGCTGCACCGCAACACCACGCTTCCGGAAGGTGTTCCCCCGCAAATCGGCGAAAGAAGCCATGAGTAGCCTCGCGAGAGACATGGTTTCGACAGGATCGCGGCATTGACAGTGCCGGCCGCTCCGCTGCGGAGCCCCCGCGAGCACACGACCTTTTTGCACCATGTGTGACGCGGTCACCACGCGAACCGACGCTACGGAATGTCGTCCGGCACTGGGGTCACGTACCGGCAGGTGACTCGCTTCATCGGCTGCTTCAAGATCCGCCGATATGGAATCAAGGGGGACAAGGGAATGAAACTGCTTCGCTTCGGGGAATCCGGTCAGGAGCGACCCGCCATCGTCGCCGGTGACGGCACTGTCCGCGACATCTCGGGCGGGGTCGCGGATCTCGCGGCGGGCATCCTCTCGCCTGCGGGCCTTGAGCGGCTGGCGGGAATCGACCCGTCGGGCCTTCCGGAGGTCCCGGCCGGCACGAGGATCGGCGCCGTCGTCCCGATGCCCTACAACTATATCGGGGTCGGGCTGAACTATGCCGATCACGCCGAGGAGGCCGGCATGCCGATCCCCAAGGAGCCGATCCTCTTCACGAAGGCCCCGACCTCGCTCTCCGGCCCGAACGACGACGTGGTCTTCCCGAAGGGCTCGACGAAGGGAGACTGGGAGGTTGAGCTCGCCATCGTGATCGGCTCGGAGAGCTTCGAGGTGCCGGAGGCGCGGGCGCTCGACCACGTCGCCGGCTACGCGATCTCCAACGACGTCTCCGAGCGCGCCTGGCAGCTGGAGGGCACGGGCCAGTGGCTGAAGGGCAAGAGCGCGCCCACTTGGGGGCCGCTCGGGCCGTGGCTCGTGACGACCGACGAGGTGCCGGACCCGCAGGCGCTCGAGATGCGCCTCGAGGTGAACGGCGAGACGATGCAGCAGGGCTCGACGCGGACGATGATCTTCGGCGTCGCCGAGATCGTCTCCTACACGAGCCGGTTCATGCGGCTCCTGCCGGGCGACGTGATCGTGACGGGCACGCCCCCCGGCGTGGGGATGGGCCGGAAGCCGCAGCGCTTCCTCGCGCACGGTGACGAGATGCGCGTGACGATCGAAGGCCTGGGCGAGCAGCGGCAGAAGGTCGTCTTCCGCTAGGCGGGGGCGCAGGCGGGCGGGCGATGCGACAGCTGAGACACGCGCGACGGTCCATCGTCGCGCTGGCGTCGAACGAGCGGCACGTCTTCGCCGCCAGCCATGCGCTGTGCGTCTATCCGACCGGGGCTGTGTACACCTTCATCCCGAAGAACGGATGCACGACGATGCGGGTCAGCCTGGCCATCGCGAACGGGTGCATCCGCGACCCGTCGGAGTACGCCTGGGTGCACCAGAACAACGCGACCTTCGTCGCCTCGCTTCGCGAGCTCGTCAGGGCGCCGTTCACCTTCGTGATCCTGCGGGAGCCGCTCCGGCGGCTCGCCTCCGTCTATCTCGACAAGATCGTCGAGCGCCGCGAGCCGTTCTGGCATCTGAACGGCCTCCTGCATCACCCCGACCGGCCGGACGAGATGTCCTTTCGCCGTTTCGTGTTGGCCGTCCTGCGGCCGGACATTCTGAGGGCGGACATCCACTGGCGCCCGCAGGTCGACTTCCTCGTCTACGACGAATACGACCTGTGGGTGCCGCTCGAGCGCTTCGCCACGTTCGTGCCGGAGATCGAGGCACGCGCCGGCCTGACGGTGCACGATGCGCGCGACCTCACGCGGCACGACAACACGAGGTTCGAACAGGTCGCCGACCGCTGCTATGCCGATGCCTCGCCGCACGAGATACGGGCGATGCGCCGCGAGGGCCGGACGCCCGACCACCTCGCGCTCTACGACGCCGAGCTAAGGGCGGACGTCGCGGAGACCTATGCCGAGGACGCCAGCCTCTATCGCGATCGAACCGGCCCGAACGAGTGAGCGCGGCCGGTCCGAACGGACCGGCCGCGCCGCGTTTATCGGCGTGAAGAGACGCGCGGACCGAAGGTCACCCCGCCTGGCCCGAGATCCTGACGATCGTGCTGCCGCCGCCGCCGCGGGTCTCCGTCACGGCGTAGACGGCGCCGTCCGGGCCGACCTTCACGTCCCGGATACGGGCGCCGAGCGACAGGCGCTCCTCGTATTCCACGCGGTCGTCCTCCATGTGCAGCACGACGACGCCCTGCGAGACGAGGCCGCCGACGAGGAACGCGCCCTGCCATTCGGGGATCTCGTCGCCATCGTAGAAGGCCATGCCGGAGGGGCCGATGACCGGGTCCCAGTAGTAGACCGGCTGCTCCATGCCCTCGGCCTCGGTCCTGCCCTCGCCGACGGGCTGGCCGCTATACTCGACACCGTAGGTGATGACGGGCCAGCCGTAGTTGAGGCCCGCCTCCGGGCGGTTCAGCTCGTCGCCGCCCTTCGGACCATGCTCCACGGTCCACAGCCGCCCCTCGCCGTCGAGCGCCGCCGATTGCAGGTTGCGGTGGCCGTAGGACCAGATCTCGGGCTGGGCGTCCGACTGGTCGAGGAAGGGGTTCCCGTCGGCCGGCGCGCCCTCCGGCGTGATGCGGAAGATCTTCCCCATCCCGGCCGAGAGGTCTTGGGCGCGGTCGCGGATCCGGGCGTCGGAGCGCTCGCCGACGGTGACGTAGAGCGTCTCGTCG
This sequence comes from Lutibaculum baratangense AMV1, assembly GCF_000496075.1. Taxonomy (GTDB): domain Bacteria; phylum Pseudomonadota; class Alphaproteobacteria; order Rhizobiales; family Tepidamorphaceae; genus Lutibaculum; species Lutibaculum baratangense. Next base: position 206,188 of record NZ_AWXZ01000035.1, on the reverse strand, counting down.
GGCGCGAAGACGAGGCGGGAGCCGAAGTGCTTGTCACCGTCATAGGCCGGCGTCTGGCGGAAGATCACCTCGACGTCGCGCAGCTCGGGGGTGCCGGCGTCGCCCGTCTCCAGCCGGCCGCGCGCCACGCTCGTGCCGTTACCGCCCTCCTCCCGCGGCTCCGCGTAGGAGAAATAGATCGTCCCCGTCTCGGCGAAGTCGGGGCCGAGCGCCACGTCGAGCAGCCCGCCCTGTCCCCTGGCGTCGACCTCCGGAACGCCCGGAATCGGATCGCCGAGCTCTCCGTCGGGCCCGAGGAGATAGAGGTCTCCCTGCTTGGCCGAGACCAGCATGCGCCCGTCCGGCAGGAACTCGAGGCTCCAGAGGTTGGGCAGCCCGTCCCCAACGGTCTCCGTCGACACCTCCGCGTCCGCCGGCGGCTGAGGCGCGCGTGTCTGGTTCTCGAAGGCGGGCTCCTGGTCGGGCGCGGCCGGAGCGGCCGTCTGCACCGTCTGGGCGAAGGCCGAAGGGGCGACGAGGGCGGTGGAAGCGGCGAGCGCGAGAGCGAGATGTCTCATGAAGGTCTCCATGCTCGATCGGAGGGATCGCGGCGCGAGGGCCCCGAGGTTCCTTCGCAAAGCTGGGGCACCAAGCGCCCGCGCAAACCTCCATCGCCATGACAAGCGCGTGATCCAGCGCAGCTTGCCGATCACGCCTCGATGCCGCGTCCCTGCAGGAACGGCGCCATCGACACGCGCGACCAGCCGCCGAGCGTCTCCACGGCCGCCTCGTAGGACCGGGCGATCGCCCCCGCCTCGGGCGAGCCCGCGGCGAGCTCGGCGCGCACCGCCTCGCCGGCGTCGCGGGCGGCGTCGATCACGTCCTGAGGGAAACGCTGCAGGGCGACGCGCCCCTCCTCCTCGAGCTGCGCGATCGCCCGGCCGTTCATCCAGTCCGCCTCCGCCAGGCCGCGGGACGCCTCCTCCGCGCAGGCCGCCGCGACGACGGCCTGCAGCTCGCCCGGCAGCGCCTCCAGTGCCCCTCTGGACACCAGAGCCTCGGCCGTGCCGTTCGGCTTGTTGAAGCTCGGCCAGAGATAGTGGCTCGCCACCTCGTCGAAGCCGAGGGCCTGGTCGGAGAAGGGGCCCAGGAACTCGACCGCGTCCACGACGCCCGACTGCAGCGCCTGGTAGATCTCCGCCGGCGGGATCGCGGTGGCACCCATGCCGAGGCGCCGGAAGACCTCCGCACCGAGGCCGGCGCTGCGGATCGTGCGGCCCCTGAGGTCGGCGAGCGAGTTGACGGGCCTCTTGAACCAGCCGCCCATCTGGAAGCCCGAGTTGCCGGCCATGAACGGCTTGAGACCGAACGGCGCATAGAGCTCGTCCCAGAGCGCCTGGCCGCCCCCCTGCTCGATCCACGCGACGTGCTCGGGCGGCGTGAGGCCGAACGGAACGGTCGTGAAGAACACGGCGGCCGGCGCCTTGCCGGCCCAGAAGAAGGAGGCGGTGTGGGCCATCTGCGCGACGCCCTGCGACACCGCGTCGAACACCTCGAAGGCCGGCACGAGCTCGCCCGCCGCGTGGACATCGACGGTCAGGCCGCCGCCGCTGAGCTCGCCGATGCGCCGGGCGAGCCGCTCCGCAGAGACGCCGGGGCCGGGCAGGTTCTTCGGCCAGGAGGTGACCATCCGCCAGCGCTCCACGCCCTGTGCCAGGGCGGGCGCGGCGAGCGTCGCCGCCCCCGCGACCGCACCGCCCCGCAGGACGGCGCGCCGATCCATGAGCCCCTTCATGCGCGCGCCCTCTCCAGCTCCGGCCAGACGGCGTGGAAGTGGTGGACCGGCCCGTGCCCGCGGCCGATCTCGATGTCGTCCGCCGCGGCGAGAGCCTTCGTCAGGTAGTCCTTCGCGACCGCCACCGCCCTCCCGAGATCCTGCCCACGGGCGAGGCCGGCGGCGATCGCCGAGGAGAGGGTGCAGCCGGTGCCGTGCGTGTTCTTGGTGGGGAGGCGCGGCGCCGCGAGCCGGGTGACCCCGCCCATCGTGACGAGGAGGTCGACGGATTCGGCACCCGAGCCGTGGCCGCCCTTCATCAGCACCGCGCGCGGCCCGAGCTCGAGGAGGGCGGCGCCCTGCGATGCCATCTCCTCCTCGCTGCAGGCCATCGGCGCGTCGAGGAGCGCCGCCGCTTCCGGCAGGTTCGGCGTGATGACGAGCGCCATCGGCAGGAGCGTGTCGCGCAGCGTGGCCACCGCCTCGGGCCGCAGGAGCGGATCCCCGCTCGCCGCCACCATCACCGGGTCGATCACCACGTTCCTCGCCCGGTGCGCCGCGAGCCCTGCGGCCACCGTCTCGATGACCTCCGGCACGCTCAGCATGCCGATCTTCACCGCATCGACCTTCAGGTCGTCGAACACCGAATCCATCTGCCGCCGCACGAAGGCCGCCGGGATGTCGTGGACCGCCTGCACGCCCGTCGTGTTCTGGGCGACGAGCGCGGTCACGACGGAGGCGCCGTAGACCCCGAGCGCGGCGAAGGTCTTGGTGTCGGCCTGCATGCCGGCCCCGCCGGTCGGATCCGTGCCGGCAATGGTGAGGGCGATGGGTGTCATTGGTCTCCTCCCGGCCCTTGGCGGGCCCGTCTTGATGTCAGTCCTGCACCTCCAGGATGCGCGCGCCGGAGGCGACGGCATCGGGGGACAGGGCATAGAGCGCGTCGAGGAAGGCAGCCTGGAACGAGCCCGGACCTTTGGCGGCGCGGCCGGCGATCTCTCCGGCGACGCCGTAGGTGACGAGGGCGGCCACCGCCGCGTCGTGAGGATCGGGATCGACGGCCGCGAACGCGGCCATGACGGCGCCCAGCGCACAGCCGGAGGCGGTGACCCGCGACATGAGCTCGTGGCCGTTGGCGACGCGGTCGAGCCGTTCCCCGCTCGCCACCTGGTCGACCGCCTCCGTCACCGTGAGGACGGTGTTCCAGCGGGCGGCGAGCGCCGGCAGAGACGCCTCGCCCCGCCCCAGCGCGGCCAGCTCGGCCGGGTTCGCCCGCAGGATGGTCGGCCGGCGCCCGATGAGGCCCGCGGCGAAGTCGCAGCGCAGCGGCGAGCGGTCGACGAAGGTCGGATCGAGCACCCACGGCCTGTGGCCGGCCGAGTCGACGAGGCGGGTGATGGCCTCTCGCCGGCCCGCGTCGAGCGTCCCGAGATTGACGACAAGAGCATCGGCGCCGGTCGCGAAATCCGCCACCTCCTCGGGGTTGCTCGTCATCGAGGGGGTGATCCCGAGGGCCAGCATCACGTTCGCCGCGAACGTCTCCGCCACGCTGTTGACGACGGCGTGCACGCGCGGCCGCGCGGCCTTCAGCGCCTCGAAGGCACCGGCGACATCGTTCGCGGAGATCAGGGAGGCGGTCACGGCCGCGCCTCTGCGGCGCGTGGGGCCATCGGTGTGGGATATGCGTCGTCGGTCATCTCAACTCCCTCCGCCGGCACGACCCGGATCAGGTTCGGTGGGTTGGCTTAGCGCCTCTCAGCCCCGATGGGCACCCCAATGAGATCTTCGGAAACCTGCACCTAGTGGACTGCCGCCGCGCACGCAAGGGGTGTAAAGAGGGCCGGGCGGGTTGCTAGGGCCTTCGGGTTTTGGTGACATCGCCCCCCGATCCCGCCGGCCATCAGGAGCTCCGTCATGATCCCGTTCTTCGTCCAGATCAAATGCGAGCTCGGCCGCGCCTACGAGGTGGCGAACGAGATCGCCGACGCCGAGATCGCGTCGGAGATCTACTCCACCGCCGGCGAGTTCGACCTGCTCGTGAAGTTCTACGTCGACCGCGACACCGACATCGGCCACTTCGTCAACGAGAAGGTCCACTGCTTCGAGGGGATCCGCGACACCTACACGATCATCACCTACAAGGCGTTCTGAGGCCCCAGGGACGGTCCCTCAGGTGTACGTGCCCGCCTTGCGGGCCTTATCGCGCTCGATGCCGAGCCGACGCTCGCGCAGGATGACGAAGATGTTCGCCGCGATCACGATCGTCGCGCCGACCAGCACGACGAGTTGCGGCACGTCGCCGAAGACGAAGAAGCCGAGCAGCAGCGACCAGATCATCGTCGTGTACTCGAACGGCGCGACGACCGAGGCGGGCGCGTATTTGTAGCTCTGGGTGATGAGGATCTGCCCGACGCCGCCGATGAGGCCCGTCAGCACGAGCAGGAGCAGCGTCGTCCCGCCGGGCAGGATCCACCCGAACGGCAACGTCGCCAGGCCGAGCAGCGTGCTGTAGGCCGAGAAGTAGAAGACGATGGCGCCCGTCGATTCGGTCTTCGTCAGGTTGCGGACGTGGATCACCACGACGGCCATCATGACGGCGGCCGAGAGCGCCGAGACGCTGCCGAGGGCGGCGCCGTCGCCGGCGGACAGGCCTCCCGAGAGGTTCGGCGAGAGAATCACCAGGACGCCGAAGAGGCCGACGCCGACGGCGGACCAGCGGTAGATCCCCGCCCGCTCGCCGAGGAAGATCGCCGCGAGCGGCAGGACGATCAGCGGCGAGACGAAGATGATGGCGGTGACGTTCGGCAGCGGCAGGAGCGACAGCGCGTAGAAGTTCAGCACCATGCCGAGGAGACCGACGACGGCGCGCCAGAAATGCGCCATCGGCTGCCGCGTGTGGAGCGCGCCCGGCAGCTCCCGTCGAACGACGAGCCAGACGAGCAGCGGAGGCAGGGCGAAAAGGCTGCGGAAGAACACGATCTCGCCGATCGGCACCGTCTCCGACAGGATCTTCACGAGTGCCCCCATGATCGTGAAGGCGAGCGCCGAACCGATCTTGAAGCCGATGCCGATGAGATGTTGCAGGGGACCCTCCCGAGACGTCCCGGAGATCACGGTCCGGCGCGCGGGGCAAGCCCTGCCCGCGCAGAGCCCCGTTGCGTCCCATGCGTCGCTGGGACGTGCGCCGTCCGGCACGGACGGGGGCCTCGTCGCCCCTCGCCTCTCGGCCCGGGAGTTTCGACGTCGCCCGGCTAGAAGAGCTCGAACTCGCCCGAGGCCTCCTCCTCCTCCTGCTCGCCCGTCAGCCGACGTGCGAGCTGGGAGACGGTCAGGAGCGCGCTCGCCGGCCGCGGGTCCATCTCCCATTCGCCGGGCGTCAGTCCGCGAAGCGCGCGGACATAGATCTCCAGCGCCTCGAGCCGCTGGCTCATCGCGTCGACGAGCTGCGCGTCCGTGACGACGGAATCGACGACGGACGGATCGACGCGCGCCACGAGATCGGCCAGCAGGCCCTCCACCTGTCGCGCCGAAGCGGCGAGTTCGCCGAGCTCGACGCGCAGCGCGCCGAGGATCTCGGTCATCGGCATGTCGGCTGACCCGCACATCGGCAGTGTCTCGTTCCGTGGCGTCGTCTTCGTCGCGGTGTGCGCCATCTCTTCTGCCTTCAGAATAGTTCGAGCTCGCCCGTCGCAACCTGCGGCGCCTGCGGCACCACGGCGCTGCGCCGCTCCTTCTCGAAGATGCGTTCCTCCTCGCGGCCGACCATCATCTGCCGCATGCGTCCCGCCACCGGCCAGAACTGGACCCGGCGCCCGTGCGTGCCGCCGAGGCTGCCGCCGAGATAGGCGAGGCCCTCCCGCCGCAGAAACTCCACGGCGAAGCTGCCGTTCTTCTCGCCGATATCCGTCAGCCCCTGCACCATCCGGGCGCCGCCGAACAGCCGCGTCTCGAGCCTGTCACGGCGGGCGCCGCGCTTCAGGAGACCGTTGACCAGCAGCTCCATCGAGTGGACGCCGTAGCGCAGCGCTTCGGGGCCGGAGGATGAGGTTCCGCCGTCCGGCAAGAGGAAGTGGTTCATGCCCCCCACCCCGGCCACGGGATCGCGCATGCAGGCCGCGACGCAGGAGCCGAGGATCGTCGTGAGAACGATCGAGGGATCGTCCGTCACGTGATACTCGCCCTGGACGACGTGCACGCGCCGTTCGCCCGTCGCCGGGTCGGGCCGGTAGTCGAAACCGGTCGCCATCAATTGAGCTTTCCGACGACCGCTTCGATACGCCCCTTGAGCGCGGCGACCGTGAAGGGCTTCACGATGTAGTTGTTCACGCCGTACTGCATGGCCCGCTTCACGACCTCGGTGTCGGTCGAGCCGGTGAGCATGATGAACGCCGTGTTCTTCAGCGGCGGGTAGGCGCGAATCGAGCGCAGGAGACCGATCCCGTCGAGCTTTGGCATGTTGAAGTCGGAGATGACGAGGTGCACCGGCTGCGTGATGAGCTGCCGGAGCGCCTCTTCACCGTTGGCGCATTCGCGAACGTCCGTGAACCCGATTTCGCGCAGACCATTCCGGATCAGCGAGCGCATCGAGAACTGGTCGTCGACGGTCATCACGCTGAGGGAGCGAGCGGCTGGCATGTGACCTCTCTCGTGTTTGCAGAGGAACAGAGCTCGAGAATCCGGTGACCGATCCTCTCGAGGGGAAGCTGGTGGTCGACGGCGCCGATCTCGTAGGCGACGCGGGGCATTCCGTAGACGACGGAGGAGGCCTCGTCCTGGCCGATCGTGGAGGCACCCTGCCCCTTCATCTCGGCCAGGCCGCTGGCACCGTCGCGGCCCATCCCAGTCAGGATCACGCCGACGGCGGCGCGGCCGGCGGTTCTCGCAACGGAGCGGAACAGCACGTCGACGGACGGCCGGTGCCCGTTGACCGGGTCAGCCGCCACGAGCCGACAGCGGCGGGTTGCGGTGCCCGAGATCTCCAGGTGGAGCTCGCCGCCGGGAGCGAGATAGATCTGGCCGCCTTCGAGCACGTCGCCGTCACGCGCCTCGGACACTCTCGGCAGGCAGACGCGGTCGAGGCGCTGGGCGAAGCTCGCCGTGAAGGTGGCGGGCATATGCTGCGTGATCACTGTCGGCGGGCAATTCTCGGGGAAGGTCGAGAGGACCGCGAGGAGCGCCTCGACGCCGCCCGTCGACGAGCCGATCGCCACGACCTTGCCGTTGCCGATGAAGCCCGTCCGCCGCTCGACCGGCTTGCCGGCCTGCTGGCGGGGCCGCACGCGGGAGCGGGCGGCGGCCTTCACCTTCTCGGCGAGGTCGCCGAACGCCACGTGAGCGGGTGCGCCGGAGGTGGGCTTGCCGACGCAGTCGAACGCCCCGAGTTCGAGCGCCTGAACGGCGACGTCGCTGCCCCGCTGGGTCAGCGTCGAGACCATGATCACCGGCATCGGGCGCAGGCGCATGATCTTCTCGAGGAAGTCCAGGCCGTCCATGTTCGGCATCTCGACGTCGAGGGTGATGACGTCGGGGTTCAGCGCCTTGATGGCCGTGCGCGCCTCCAGCGGGTCGCCCGCCGTGCCGACCACGTCGATCTCGGGGTCGCGCTTCAGGATCGTCGCGACCAGGGAGCGCATGGTCGGTGAATCGTCGACGACGAGAACCTTCACCGTCATCTTGCGCCTCCCATGAGCTGGTAGGTGGTCAGACCGTCGCTGCGGAAGGAGTCCGCGACGCCGGTGATGCGCTCGGAGTGGCCGATATAGAGGCGGCCGCCAGGCGCGAGCATCGACTTGAGGCGAGCCCAGACGCGGCTCTGTGTGTCCTCGGCGAAGTAGATCACGACGTTGCGGCAGAAGATCGCGTCGAACGGCCCCTTCATCGGCCACTGGCCGATCAGGTTCAGCTCGCGGAACGCCACGAGCTGCCGCAGCTCCTCGCCCATCTGCCAGGCGGCACCGCCGGCATCGTCGACCTTCGACATCCAGCGCTTGCGCATCGGATCCGGCATGCCTGCCATCGCGCCCTCCGGATAGACGGCGCGGCGGCCGATCGCCACCACGTCGGGATCGATGTCGGTCGCGAGGATCTTGATGTCGCGGTCGGCCGCATCGGGCATCAGCGACAGGATCGTCAGCGCCATGGAGAACGGCTCCTGGCCCGTGGAGCAGCCGGCCGACCACAGCCGCACCCGCCCGCCGCGCTTCGCCGCCTCGAGGAGCGGCGGGAGCACATGCGTCTTCAGGTGCTCGAAATGGTGCGGCTCGCGGAAGAAGCGCGTCACGTTGGTCGTGAGCGCGGCGAGCATCCGCTTGCGCTCGTCGATGCCCTCCTCGCTGGCGACGATGTCGCAGTATTCGCGGAAGCTCTCGAGGCCGCGCGCGCGCAGGCGCTTCGCGAGCCTTGAGTAGACGAGCGTCGCCTTCGTGTCGGGAAGCGAGATACCGGCGTCGGCATGGAGCATCTCCGCGATGTGGCGGAAATCCTCCGTCGTGAAGAGGAACTCTCCCTCGACCAATCGCTCGTTCCTGGAGCGGCTCATGCCGGCACCTGCGTGGGTGTTCATGCTGCTTCGACCTCGAGCTCGGGGAGCACGCTGTCGAGCGAGACGAGGCTGATCATGCGGCCGTCCACCGCGATGATGCCGGTGACGAAGCGCGTGACCATGTCGCAGGTCACGTCCGGGGTCGGCTGGAGCATGTCCTCGGTGACCGTCAGGATGTCGCACACGGCGTCGACCAGCAGGCCCACCGTCTGGCTCTTCACCCGCACCACGATGATCACGCTGCGTGCCGTCGGCTCGGCCGGGCGCATACCGAGGCGGGCGCCGAGATCGACGACCGGCAGCACGGCGCCGCGCAGGTTGATGACGCCGCGAACGTAGTTCGGCGACTGCGGCAGGGGCGTCGTGTTCGTCCAGCCGCGGATCTCCCGCACCGCCATGATGTCGACGCAGAACTCCTGCTCGCCGATGGAGAAGGCGATGAGCTCGCCGCTGCTCGGAAACTTGATCGTTTCGTTCATGTCCTTACCCCACTGCTGCCATGAGGGTGTTCGTCTGGGGAGCGTCGTGCTTGCGCTTGGCGAGGATCGCGTCGACGTCGAGGATGAGCGCCACCCGCCCGTCGCCGAGGATCGTGGCGGCCGCGATGCCTTCGACCTTGCGGTAGTTCTGCTCGAGGCTCTTGATCACGACCTGGCGCTGGCCCTGGATCGCGTCGACGAGGAAGGCCGCGCGCCCGCCACCCTCCGCCTCGATCAGCAGCGCCACGCCCTCGCCGGGCCTGAGCGGCTGGTCCCGGTAGCCGAGGACGCAGCCGACGTCGATCAACGGCACGTAGGTGTCGCGGATCGCGATCACCCACGAGTTCGGCCCGAGCCGGCGCAGGTCGGCCTGCTTCGGCTGAAGCGTCTCGAGGATCGTCGCGAGCGGCGTCACGAGGGTCTGCCCGCCCGCCGTCACCACCATGCCGTCGAGCACGGCGAGCGTCAGCGGCAGGCTCATCGTGAAGGTCGAGCCGTAGCCGGGCCGCGAGGTGATCCAGATGCGGCCGCCGAGCGACTGGATCGAGCGGCGCACCACGTCCATCCCGACGCCGCGGCCGGACAGGTCGGAGATCTCGTTCGCCGTCGAGAAGCCCGGCAGGAAGATCAGGTTGTCCGTCTCCTCGTCGGAGAGCTGCTGGTCTGGCTCGATCAGCCCCTTCTCGATCGCCTTCTGGCGGACGACCTTGCGGTTGATGCCCTTGCCGTCGTCGGCGACCTCGATGACGATCCGGCCGCTGCGGTGCCTGGCGGAGAGCGTGACGACGCCCTCCTCCGCCTTGCCCGCGGCCACGCGGTCGGCCGTGGACTCGAGGCCGTGGTCGATCGCGTTGCGGATCATGTGGGTGATCGGCTCCGACAGGCGCTCGACCACCGTCTTGTCGACCTCGGTGCCCTCGCCTTCCATCTCGAGGCGCACCTGCTTGCCGGTCATCGCCGCGCATTCGCGCACGAGCCGCGGCATGCGCTGGAACACCGACCGCACCGGCTGCGCGCGGATCGCCATCACGCTTTCCTGGATGTCGCGCGTCAGGTGCTCGAGGTCGTCGAGACCGAGCGCGACGTCGGAGTTCCGCGCGGCGCCCGACTCGAAGACCCGCTGCGCCAGCATCGCCTGGTTGATGACGAGCTCGCCCACGAGGTCGATCAGCCGGTCGACACGCTCGAGCTCGACGCGGATCGTCTGGGTCGGCTGGGCCGACTGCTGGGCAGATTGCTGCGTCGCCGCCTTTGCCGCGCCGCCGGCTTCCTTCTCCGCGGCGGCCGGCTGCTCGGCTGCGGGCGCCGCCGGCAGCGCCGCGGCAGGGGCGGGCTGCGGGGCAGGCTCCTCGACATGGAGCTCGGGCTCGCTCATCGCCTGCGCCATCGCGATCAGCGCCTCGACGTCGGGCGCGGCCTCGGGCGCGGGGAACTCCCCTTCCGGCTCGAAGGCCTCGATCGGCTCCGCCGCCTCGGCCTCTCCGGAAGCCTCTCCGATCAGGGTAATGCCGAGGTCGCAGTCGTCCTCGACGAATTCGAAAATCTCGGCGATCTCGTCCCGGCCGGCCTCGGTTGCCAACTGAATCGACCAGGCGAGGTAGCTCTCCTCCGGCTCCATGTCCTCGAGCAGCGGCAGGGCTCCGGCCTCGAGGCGCACGCTCATCTCGCCGAGGCGGCCGAGCTCGCGCAGGAGCACCGCCGGCTCGTTGGCGGAGGCGTAGAGGGCGGCCTTCGGGCGGAAGCTGATCTGCCAGCTCGGCCTGGCGTCCGCGACCTCGGGCTCGGCGAGGATCGGAAGCTCAGGCTCTTCGGTCTGCGACGCCTCGTCGTCCACGTCGAACGCCATGACCACGGGCGTGAAGTCGAAGCCCTCGATGCCGCCGTCCTCCGAGACACCGGGGGTCAGGACGGGCCCCGGGCGGGAGCCCTGGGCCGGGGCGGGCTGAGGCGCGGGTGCGGCACCGCCGAGCCGGCGGGCGTCGAGCTGCTGCACGAGGCTCTGGCTGCGCTCCGGATCGGCCGGCTCGCCGCCGCGGGCTGCCCGCACGTGGTCGGACAGCATGTCGGAGGACGTGAGCATCAGGTTCAGGAGGTCGGCATCCGCGGCCAGCCTGCCGCCGCGCACCTCGTCCAGGACGGATTCGAACGTGTGGGCGAACCGGACGAGATCCTCCAGGCCGAACGCGCCCGCGCCTCCCTTGATGGAGTGCACCGCCCGGAACACGGCGTTGACGGTATCGTCGTCACCCGCCCCGTCCTTCATCGCCTGGAGACCCGCTTCCAGTTCGGAGAGCTGTTCGTCGCACTCCTGGAAGAAGGTGTCCTTGATTTCCTCGAATGGATCCATGCCCTAAGTCCCCCCGTGGCGGCCGCCCTGGCTCAGGCGGCCACGCGCCTGATGGCGTCGATCAGCTTTTCCGGATTGAACGGCTTGACGATCCAGCCGCTCGCGCCCGCCTGCTTGGCGCGCGCCTTCTTCTCCGGGTCGCCTTCCGTCGTGAGCACGAGGATCGGCGTCGCCTTGAAGGCGTCCTTGCCGCGCACGCCCTCGATGAAGCCGAAGCCGTCCATCCGCGGCATGTTGATGTCGGTGATGATCACGTCGGCATGCTGTTCCTGCAGCACCTCGAGACCGTGCACGCCGTCTTCGGCCTGTACGACCGTGAAGCCGGCCCTGAGGAGCGACATCTTCAGCATGTCGCGCATGGTCCTAGAATCGTCGACCGTCAGGATGGTCATCGACACTGGTCACACTCCTGATGACTGAAATTCGTCGGCATGCACGCCGAACAGGCTTAGGGACTGGTCGAAAGCCTCGCTGGCCGCGCCCAGGGAGAACGGCAGTCCGTCGTTGTGCCAGCTGTCGCGCGCCGACAGCAGGACCTGCAGACACAGCCCGCCGAGCCGCTGGACCTCCGCGCCGTCCAGCTCCACCGGCTTGCCCCGCAGGCCCAGCAACTGCTCCCGCAGAGGTGCTGCGGCCTTGAGGTCGAGTATTGGCGGCAGGCGCAGCGTCTCTGCCTTGTCTTGGATCCGGGATTCCACAGTCTTCTTCCCCTAGAACTCTTCCCATCCAGCTTCGTCGGCCGTGACGGCGGAAACCGCGGCGGCCGCGGACCGGCCCGAGGTCACGCGCACGCTTCGGCTTCCCCGCGTTGCGGTCGAACCTGCCGATGCCCGCGCGCCGCCGACCTTGAAGGCCTCGATCAGCTTCGCCAGTCGCTGGGCCTCCCGGCTCAACGATTCGCTCGCCGCGCTCGTCTGCTCGACCATGGCCGCATTCTGTTGAGTGACTTGATCCATCTGGTTAACAGCGGAACTTATTTCGCCGAGTCCGGTCGACTGTTCTTCGGCGGACCGTGAAATCTCCGCGATCAGGCCGTCGAGCAGCACGACCCGCTCGACGATGCGCCCAAGCGCGTCGCCGCTTTCGCCGACGAGACCCGCGCCCGACTCCACGTGGCGCGCGGACGCCTCGATCAGCTCGCCGATCTCGCGGGCGGCGTCGGCCGAGCGCTGCGCGAGCGCCCTCACCTCCTGCGCCACCACGGCGAACCCCTTGCCGGCCTCCCCGGCCCGGGCTGCCTCGACGCCGGCATTGAGCGCGAGAAGGTTCGTCTGGAAGGCGATCTCGTCGATCAGGCCGATGATCTTGCCGATCTGCGCGGACGAGCTCTCGATGGAGGCCATCGCCTCGACCGCCCGGTTGACGATGGCGCCGCCGGCCTGCGCGTCGGCCTTCGCCTGCTGCATCACCTGCGAGGCCTGGCGCATGTTGCCGGCGGCCTTGCGGATCGCGTCCGTCGTCTGGTTGAGCGCGGCCGCCGTCTCCTCGAGGCTCGCGGCCTGCGTCTCCGTCCGGCGCGAGAGGTCGTTCGAGGCCTGCTGGATCTCGCCGCTGCCCGAGGAAACCTGCCCGCTCGAGGTCGCCACCGCCTGCATCGTCGCCTGGAGCCGTTCCAGCGCCGCATTGAAGTCGTCGCGCAGCGCGGCATACTCGTCCGGAAAGTCCTGGCGGAGCCTGTAGGTAAGTTCGCCCTCGGCCAGCCGCCGCAGCGCCTCCGCGAGCCCCCCGACGACCACCGCCTGCTTGTCCGACGCCTCCTGACGGAGCGCCGCCGTCTGGGTCTGCTCGCGTGCGGCCGCCTCGCCCATCGCCTCCGCCTCGCGACGGGCCTCCTCGGCCGCGCGGCGGCTCTCTTCGGCCACTTCCCGCTCCCTGGCGAGGGCCGCGAACATCCGCGTCAGCGTGAAGGCGAGCCAGACGAGTGCCACCGCCTCGACGACGAGGATCACCGCGTGCATCGAAAGGCGAACGAGGCTGCCTCCGCCGGGATAGATCATCGCCGGCAGCGCGAAATTCAGCACGACGTGATGCGCGGCGACCGTCGCCGCGCCGGCGGCGATCACCCGCCAGTCCAGCATGACCATCAGCACCGCCAGCGCGGCGAAATAGTACATGTGCATGTCGACCTGCAGCGGGTTGCCCGCCAGGAGCGCCACCTCGGTCGAGATCAGGCCCATCAGCGCGACGCCGAGCAGGATGCGCGAGGTCTGCGCGGCCTGCGTGGCGTACACGGCGAAGGTGCAGAGGCCGGCGACGGAGATCGCCGCTGCGACCGGCAAGAGGATCGCGCCTGCCGTGGCCGCGGCGATGGCGGCGACGAGCGGCACTTGCAGCCATACGAGCGCGCAGACGAGCACGGTGCCGCGCCGTCTCTGAGCATTGAAATTGAGCACCCCCGCCTCCCCCTTCACGTGCCCGCTTCCTGCGGGCTGCAACCAAGCATGTCGGCATCGACCACGATCCAGGCACCCATCGCCGACAGGCGGGATGCCAGATCCTCGGAAGGCCGCAGCACGAGCACGTTCCTCCACATGCCGGGCCCCAGAACGTGTCCGGCGTCACTCGCTGCGGCGTAGGCCCTCTCGACCGTCCACCAGGGCGGGAAGACCGCGGCCACCGCGCGAGCGTCGGACGGCACGGGCGCGGCGAGAGCGACGGCGAGCGTCGCCGAGGCCATCGCCGCGCCGGCGCACCATGCGACGAAGGTCGCCATCCTCAGGACGCCCGGCGCAGGCGCGGCCGCGCCATGTCGTCGGACCGCCCGGCCGCGGCGCCGAGGCGGAACTGCGCAACGAGGCGGGACAATTCCGCAGCGTCCTTCGCGAGGCTCTGGGAGGCGGCCGTCGCCTCCTCGACCATCGCGGCGTTCTGCTGCGTCACCTGGTCCATCTGGTTGACGGCCGTGTTCACCTCGCCGAGCCCCGTCGCCTGCTCGGCCGTGGACGACGCAATCGTGGAGATGAGCCCGTTGATGCTCTGGACCTTGTCGACGATGCGGTGCAGCGCCTGTCCGGTCCTTCCCACGAGCGCGACGCCCGTCTCGACCTGCTCACCCGACGTCTGGATCAGCGACTTGATCTCGCGGGCCGCGTCGGCCGAGCGCTGCGCGAGCGCACGGACTTCCTGCGCGACGACGGCGAAGCCCTTTCCGGCCTCGCCGGCGCGGGCCGCCTCGACGCCCGCGTTCAGCGCGAGAAGGTTCGTCTGGAAGGCGATCTCGTCGATGACGCCGATGATCTGCGAGATCTCTTTCGCCGAGCCTTCGATCGCGTTCATCGCCGTGACGGCCTGCTCGACCACCCGACCGCTCTCCTCGGCCTCTCTCGTCGCCTCGCCGACGGCTTCGCCGGCCTTCCGGGTCCCTTGTGCGGTCTGCCGGACAGTGGCCGTGATCTCGTCGAGCGCCGCCGCGGTCTCCTCGAGGCTCGCGGCCTGCGTCTCCGTGCGACGCGAGAGGTCGCCCGAGGCCTGGCTGATCTCGCCGGCCGCCGCGCGTATACCGCCGGCGCGCTCCGCCACCGTCTGCATGGCGGCCTCGAGGCGTTCCGCGGCGTGATTGAAGTCGTCTTTGAGCTTCTGGAAAGCCGGTGCGACGGGGCCCTCGACACGCACGGCGAGGTCGCCTTGCGCGAGCCGCGCCAGGCCCGCCTCGATCAGGCTCATGGCCTGGGCCCGCTCCGCTTCCGCAGCGTGGCGCTTCTCTTCCTCGCGGCGCCGGGCCTCCTCCGCCGCCTCGATATAGACGGAGATGGCAAGGTCCATGTCGAGCAGGACGGCCTTCACGAAGGCGCCGATCGACCGGCCGAGCGCGTCCGCCTGGGCCTGCCCCTGGAACGCCCAGCGCGAGCGCAACCTCTGGACGAGCGCGCGGATCACCTCGTCGGCGATCAGGGCGTAGCCGCCAATGTACCAGCGCGGCTCGAGTCCGATCCTCGCATGGGTCTTCCCGACGGTCGTCACGCCGTCCAGGTAGTGCTCGTTGAAGTCGCCGTTCGCGATGTTCGACCAGTGACCGGCCTGCGCGCGCTTGGCGCGGCTCATGTGCTCGGGGTTCGAAAAGAACCGCGCGACGGCCGGCTCGGCTGCGATTTTCTCGTAGAACAGCGCCAGGGCGGCCGGCACCTCCTCGTCGAGGATCGGCTTGATCTTTCTGAGTTCGCCGCAGGTGGCCCCGTCGAGTTCGATGAACTTCAGACGCTCGGCCAGAAGATGTTTCACGTCCACGGATTTCTTCCCGATCATCACGCGCCCCACGCTTTCTGCGGGGGCGCCCGCTCCGCCTTTACCGTCGAAGCATCGGCGGGTGCGGCAACCGATAGGTGACACGGAAGAGCCTAAATTTCCGCTAATGGCTCAACGGCTTAATCTGCGGATCACTTGGCACTTTCTGCCTTCGGCGAAGCTTCGGGAGCAAATTTTGGGTGGTCGGCGAACCTTCGCCGGCGGCCGGACCTGCGCCTGGCAGACGCAACAAGGGCGCGGCGCCATGTGCATGGCGGCCGCGCCCTCTTACTCTGTGCCTATGTCGGGGCGGGGGCCTTCACGCAGAGATCAGAACTCCTCCCAGCCCTGGTCCTCGTTGGCGGGCTCCATGCGGAGGGCGGCGTTGCCGTGCGTGGCCGGGCGCCGGGCCGGCCGTGCGGGCGCGGGACGCCGGGCCTCGGCCGGCTCTGCGGCATGCGCCTTCCGGGCCTCGCCCGTCAGGCGGAAGCGCGAGACGAGGCGGACGAGCTCGCCCGTCTCGCTGGACAGCGTGTGCGAGGCCGCCGTCTGCTGCTCGACCATCGCCGCGTTCTGCTGCGTCACCTGGTCCATCTGGTTGACGGCGGTGTTGACCTCGGCGAGGCCGGTCGCCTGCTCCTGCGCCGAGGCCGAGATGTCGCGCACGATGGCGTTGATCTCGGCGACCTGCGCGGCGATCTCCTTCAGCGCCTCGCCGGTGCGGGCGACGAGGTCGACGCCCTGGTCGACCTGCGCCGTCGAGTTGTCGATCAGGCCCTTGATCTCCTTCGCCGCCTCCGCCGAGCGCTGGGCGAGCGCGCGCACCTCGCTCGCGACGACCGCGAAGCCCTTGCCGGCGTCGCCCGCACGCGCCGCCTCGACGCCCGCGTTCAGCGCGAGCAGGTTCGTCTGGAAGGCGATCTCGTCGATCACGCCGATGATCTGCGAGATCTCCTTCGAGGACGCCTCGATGCCGCTCATCGCCTTCACCGCGTCGCCGACCACCGCGCCCGACTGCTCGGCGAGCGACGTCGTGCGGCCGACCACGTCGCGGGCGTGGCCGGCCCCGTCCGCCGTGCGCTTCACGGTCGCCGTGATCTCGTCGAGGGCGGCGGCCGTCTCTTCGAGGCTCGCCGCCTGCTGCTCGGTGCGCCGCGACAGGTCGTCGGAGGCCTGGCTGATCTCGCCCGTGCCCGAGCGGATCGCCGTCGTCGAGGCCGCGATCGTGCGCATCGCCTCCTCGAGCTGCGCCATCGCGCCGTTGAAGTCCGCCTTCAGCTGCTCGTAATTCGCCGGGAAGGCGCGCGCGATCCGGTAGCCGAGATCGCCGTCGGACAGCCGCGACAGGCCGCGGCCGATCTCGCCGACCACGATCTCCTGCTCCTCGGAGGCCGCACGCCGGCTCTCCTCGGACGCCGCCCGCTCGCTCTCGGCCTCCCGCCGCCGCTCCGCTGCCTCAGCCTCCACACGCAGCTTCTCCACGGCCGCCTGCTTGAAGGTCTCGACCGCCTGGGCCATGCGGCCGACCTCGTCGGACCGCCCGACATACGGCACCGTCACCTGGTTGTCGCCCGCCGCCAGCGCCGTCATGACGTCGGTCACCTCGCGGATCGGCCGGGTGACGCTGCGCGACAGGAACAGGGCGACGACACCCACGACCATCGCCGCCAGAAGGAGCCCGAACAACGCGCCCTTCATCATCTTGTCGGCTGCGAGGCTCTCGAGCCTGGATTGATCCCAGGCCGTGGCCAGCGTGCCGAGCCGCTCGCCGCCCGGCATGATCGGCGCGAGGACGACGAGATGTCCGCCCTCCCAACCGGTCACCACCTCGCCGGCGGCCAACCGCTCCGCCGATGCTTCCGTCAGGGACGCCAGCGCGCCGAAGCTCGCGAGGCTGGGGCTGTCGAAGCTCGTCACGACAGCCCCGTCCCGGTTCAGGACCAGGAGGTTCGAGAGCTCGTTGTCCGAGCCGGCGACGAGATCCGCGTAGACCTTGTCGACGACATCGGCCTTGCCCCATTTCACGCCGCCGGCCATCTGGTTCGACATCAGCTGGACGATGTCGGACGTGCTCATCTCGGCCTGCTCGTAGACGGAATCACGGAGATTCTTGAGCTCGAGCGCGACGAGCGCCGCGATACCTATGAGGACAGGCACGGCCGTGGCGATGGCGGCCTTGAACCCTATCGACCGCGTTCGGCCGAACGGGCTCGGCATGAAGCGAGACATGGCACTCTACTCCCTACGCGTCGTCGATCACATCGCGAGCAGTTCGAGGTTGATGCCGATGGTGACGGCCCCGACGAGCTCGTCGCTCTCCGGATCGACGATCGCGACGCTCGCCTGGGACTGCAGGGTCTGCGTCGACTCGTCGTGCTCGACCTCGTCGACGAAGATCTCGCGGCTGCCCGCGCCATAGGTCTTCTGCCACTTGGCCTCGTCGCCCTGCCAGAAGTCCGAGGTCGGGTCGCTCTGCCCGACGTTCAGGCCCTTGGCGTCCATGACGAAGAGCTCGGTGATCATCCCCTGCTGGCCGTCCTTCACGCCCTTCAGGTAGTCGGACAGGGCGGATGCCATCGTCTCTTCCATCAGCGGACCGCCGCCGTCCTTCACCTCCTGCCGCCACTGCAGATCGAGCTCGTCGACCTTGGCCTGGCCGAAGGCCCCCGTCTCCTCGTTCTGCTCCCTGATCGCCGCGATGACGGCCGGATCCTGCAGGGCCTGCATGAGCTCCGCATTCACGTAGTCGCGGATCGGCGCGACGTGGTCGTCGGAAGCGAGTGCGGGCGTCGCCGCAGCCGCCATGACCGCCGCGATGGCCGAGACTTTCAGGATCGTGTTCTTCATTTGCTGTCCCCTCTCTGATTGTTGTTCCGTCCCCGCCTTCCACCCAATGGCGGCCCCGCTGCAGGGGCTGTCGGCGGCACCGGGGGCACCGCACGGGACGGATGCGCCCGGAGGCGCGTTATCTAGGGTCCGCCGGAGCATAGGCTCCGCCGTCCCCACGAACTTCGTGACGGCGGCCCGAGATCGGGACCACCACCGGAGAGGAGCGTAGAACTGTTTTGTTTCTAGAGATTTAAGCCGAGTTCTCAGTATAAACGCGTCGATTCTGCAGCATATGCGCGTCGACTGTCGAGACTCTCTACGGAATCACGCGTCCGACTGGAGATTCGTCCGCTGCCGTGGCACCGCGGCAGGATCGGAGAGGTCAGCGCGGGCGCACGGCCGGCTGGCCGAGCTGCGGAAAGATGAACTCGACACCGGCCGCCTCCAGCGCCTTCTGCACCTCGGCCAGCTTCGGCTCGAAGCTCGGCGGCGCCCCGTCCATCTCCTCGAGCCGGCGGATCGTCGAGACGGAGATGTCGGCGGCTTCTGCCAGCTCGCGCACCGACCAGTTGAGGATGCCCCGGGCGGCGCGGAGCTGGGCGCCGGTCGGCTGATGCGCCTCTTCGCCCGCGACGCTCCCGAGGCCGGCGAGTCCGAAATCCCGGCACAAGCCCAGCCACTCCCGCGTCTGGCCGTCCGACGAGGCGACCGGTGTCATGTGAACCCGGAAGCTGTGTCCGTCCACCTCCCCGGACGCCAGCCGGCAGTCGATCTCCAGCGGCTCGCCATGCGCCACCGCACGCTCCCACGCGTGACGGGCCGGAGGCCGGTCCTCCGGCGCGAGAAGGTCGATCCAACTCTCGAGGCCGTCCATCAACGCGCCTTCGAACAGACCCTGCGGGTCGGAAAGCAGTTCGGCGCTTCCATCCGTATGCGCCGCGAACACGAGACCGCCCGCGGCGGCGGCCAGGGCCTTGAACCGCTCGGTCGACGCCCCGAGCTCGCCCTCGAGGCGCTTGCGCGCCGTGATGTCGAGCACGATGCCGACGACGCGCACCGGCCGCCCGTCGCGATCCGACAGCGACTCCGTCTTCGTGGTCATCCAGCGCACGGAGCCGTTCGGCCGGATCAGCCGGAAATCGAAGCTCAGCGCCAACCCGTCGCGCATGGCCTGCGCCCGCTTCAATTGCAGCGGGCGGTCCTCCGGATGGATCATCGAATGGAAGAACTCGCGCGTCGGGCGCCCGTGTCCCGGCACGAGTCCGAACAGCCGGTAGAGGCCGTCAGACCAGTCGAGCTCGTCGTCGACGAGGTTCCACGTCCAGACCCCGACATGCCCCCGCTCCTCGAGGATGTCGAAGTACTCGCATCCCATCCTGGACTTCGAGCTGCTTTCATCGGAAATCATGCTGTTCACATGCAGGCTTTTTCTTGTGAGCGGGCCCGCCCTCTTAGGGATTGATCGTGTGCGACGCGACGGAAGTCCAGTGCACGGTCAATCCTCTGAGCATCACCGACATGCGATGAGGGCGCAAATCGGGATGTCTACGGAGCGGCCACGAAAAAGGATCATCCAGGTGGCGCGGTTCAGCGAAATTGACGCTGGGTACGGCTTCGTGCCGGTCAGGCGCCCGTGAGGTCGCCGACCCGCGCCGCGATGGCGAGGCTCGAGGTGAGGCCGGGCGATTCGATGCCGTAGAGCGAGATATAGCCGGGCAGCCCCGTCTCCCGGGGCCCGTGCAGCAGGAAATCCCCTGCCGGCCCGCCCCGCGCCCCGACCTTCGGCCGGACGCCGCTATAGGCGGGCACGAGGCTCGCGTCCGGAAGACCGGGCCAGTAGCGCCGGATCGCCGCGTAGAATCCATCGCCGCGGCTGGGGTCGACCGCGTAGTCGATGCGCGCGGGGTCGTCGTGGTCGAGCCACTCCACGTCCGGTCCGAAGCGGCCCTGTCCGGCCATGTCGACGGTGTAGTGGACGCCGAGCCCGCCATCGACGGGCATGGGATAGACGAGCCCGCGGAAGGGCGGCTTCCCCGAGAGGCCGAAATAGTTGCCCTTGGCGAGATGCAGCTCGGGGATGTTCCTGGCGCCGAAAGCGGCCGACACGCGCTGGGCCCAAAGGCCCGAGCAGTTGACGACGGTGCGGGCGGCCAGGGTGAGTTCGTCCGCTCCCCCCACATGCACGCGCACCATATCGCCCTCGGCCGCGCCGCCGCCCAGGACTTCGGCGCCGAAGGCGACGCTGCCGCCACGATCCTCGAGCTCGCCCTGGAAGGAGAGCATCAGCGCGTGGCTGTCGACGATGCCGGTGTTCGGGGAGTGGAGCGCGGCGACGCAGGTGATCTCGGGTTCGAGCGTGCGGGCCTCGGCCGCGCTCAGGGGGCGCAGGTCGACGCCGTTCTCGGCCGCCTTCGCCCGCAGGGCCGCTAGCGCTCGCGCCTCCGCCTCGTCCGTCGCCACGATCAGCTTGCCGACGCGGCGGGTCGGAACCCCGTGCGTATCGCACCAGTCGTAGAGCCGGCGGGCGCCCTCCACGCAGAGACGCGCCTTCAGGCTGCCCGTCGGATAGTAGATGCCGGCATGGATGACCTCGGAGTTCCTCGAGCTCGTCCCGGAGCCGAGTTCTCGCGTCGCCTCGAGCAGCACGACCTCCCGGCCGCGCCGCGCGAGCCCCGCCGCAACCGCGAGCCCCACCACGCCGCCGCCGATCACCACCGTGTCGAGACGCTCCACCCTGTCCTCCGCCACCGTCTATGCGAGCGGACGAACGCTCGCCCACCGGCCGCGCTCGCGCAAGGCGCAACGTCAGTTCGCGGACTCAAGCGGTCGGCCTCGCGCCATGCGACGAAGACCCGGCGCATGCCGTCAGTCGACCTCTGCGCCTTGCCTCAGCCTGCCCATGGTGCGCACGAGGTGCCGGTCGTCGAGGATGGAGAGCAGTCGCCGAAGCGCATCCTGGTCGGCGATCGCGTCGTCCGGCCGCAGCCACGCGGCAAGCACCGTCTGCGCCTCCCCGAGGCGCCCCAGCACCAGGTCGACATCTTCCGGACTCATCTTGTCACCTCGTGAGCGCCGCAGGACGGATGAACCCTGTGGCAACGCTACGTCAGAATGACGAAAGAAGGTCGAGAAAGAGTGAATTTCCGCGCGTTCTCGGCGAATAACGGCAGAAGGGGGAGATGGACGCGTCCGCGCTCGAACGGCAGAAGGCCTTTCGACGCCGTCTGGACGCCCGTCCAGGCCTGCCGGCCTCGCCGCCGCTTCGTCAGATCATGTTCAGGGAAATATGGTGGGCGCACTAGGGCTCGAACCTAGGACCCGCTGATTAAGAGTCAGCTGCTCTACCAACTGAGCTATGCGCCCGCCACCACTCGGCTGCGACCTCGTCGCGACCGGTTGCAGCGATATAGTCAAGCGCGAGCAGGATGTCCACCCGGGCCGGACGGTTTTTTCCAGCAGGTGCGCGATGGGCTCGCGAGCGCCGATCGCGCGCCTCCCTTGCCTCGACGGGGCGAGCGTGCCAAGCCGAAGCGACGACACACGAAAGGGACGTCGGATGATGAGCACCGTCCTGGAGATCAGCTGCCATATCGCCGGCCGGCGCATCCCCGGCTCGGGCGATGCGCTCTCCTCCATCAACCCCGCCAACGGCGAGACGCTCGCCACCGGCAACGCCGCCGCCATGCCCGAGATCGAGCAGGCGATCGAGGCCGCCCGGGAGGCACGCCGAAGCTGGATGGCGATGTCGGCCGCGGAGCGCGGGCGCGTTCTCGCCCGGGTCGCGGCGATCCTGCGGGAGCGGCGCGACGACCTCGCGCGGCTCGAGGTGCTCGACACGGGCAAGCCGATCCAGGAGGCGCCGGCGGCGGACATCGATTCGGCGGCGGATTGCTTCGAGTTCTTCGCGGGCCTGACCCAGATCGTCCAGGGCGAGCACATCCCCTTCGGCGACGACGGCTTCGCGTATACGAGGCGCGAGCCACTCGGCATCTGCGCCGGCATCGGCGCCTGGAACTACCCGATCCAGATCGCGAGCTGGAAGACCGCGCCCGCGCTCGCGGCCGGCAACGCGATGCTCTTCAAGCCGTCCGAGGTGACGCCGCTGACGGCTCTCGAGCTCGGCCGCATCGTCGAGGAGGCGGGCGCCCCTCCGGGCCTTCTGTCCATTCTGCCGGGAGGCCGCGAGACGGGCGAGATCCTGTCGACCCATCCGGCGATCGCGAAGATCTCCGTGACCGGCTCCGTACCCACGGGCAAGGCCGTCATGGCCTCCGCGGCCGGCACCCTGAAGCACGTGACGATGGAGCTCGGCGGCAAGTCCGCGCTTCTCGTCTTCGCGGATGCCGATCTCGACGACGCGGTGTCGGCCGCGATGCTCGCGAACTTCTACACCCAGGGCGAGATCTGCACGAACGGCACCCGCGTCTTCGTGGAGCGGCCGGTCTGCGAAGCCTTCCTCGAGAAGGCGAAAGCTCGTGCCGAGGCGATCCGGATCGGCGATCCCCTGGATCCGGAGACCCAGATGGGGCCCCTGATCCACGCGCAGCACCTCGACAAGGTCATGAAGTTCGTCGAGAACGGAGTGCGCGAGGGTGCCCGGCTCGTCACTGGGGGAAAGCGGCTCACCGACGGCGACTTCGCGAAGGGCAACTTCATGCAGCCGACGATCTTCGCCGATGTGCTCGATCAGATGACGATCTGCATGCAGGAGATCTTCGGCCCGGTGATGAGCGTCTTGCCGTTCGAGAGCGAGGAGGAGGCGCTGCGGCGGGCCAACGACACGCCCTTCGGCCTCGCCGCCGGCGTGATGACACGCGATATCTCGCGCGCCCACCGGGTGGCGGCGAAGCTCGAGGCGGGCGTCGTCTGGGTCAACCACTACAACCTGACGCCGATCCCGATGCCCTTCGGCGGCTCCAAGATGTCCGGGCTCGGCCGCGAGAACGGGCTCGCCGCGCTCGACTTCTACACCGAGCGCAAGAGCGTCTACGTGAATCTCGGCGGCGTGGAGTCACCCTATTGAGCTCCGTGACAGGAAGCAGGCCGCTCGAGCCGGAAGGCGCGGCAGCCCGTGCCGTGGGTCGTGAGCCACCTGCGGCACGAACGGCCGATGCGGCTTCCCCCGCACCTCTCGACGAGACGATGTCCGAACCGATCCTGAAGAACGCCCACGCCGCCCTCGACATCACGATCGAGGGCATCGACGCCCTGAAGACATCGCTCCACGAGGGCCCGCTGGCCGCGGCCTTCGTGAGGGCGATCCGCCTGCTGCAGGACCTCAAGGGCCGGCTGATCATCTCGGGCGTCGGCAAGAGCGGCCATATCGGCCGCAAGCTCGCGGCCACGTTCTCGTCGACCGGCACGCCGGCGCACTTCGTCCACCCGACGGAGGCGAGCCACGGCGACCTCGGCATGATCGGCGCGGAGGACGCGCTGCTCGCCCTGTCGTGGTCGGGCGAGACCAGCGAATTCGCCAACATGATCGAGTACACGCAGCGGTTCGGCGTGCCGCTCGTCGCGATCACGGCGGGCGAGAACTCGACCCTGGCGCGCGCCGCGCGCGTCGCCCTCGTCCTGCCGCAGATCCGGGAGGCGTGCCCGCACAATCTGGCGCCGACGACGTCGACCGTCCTGCAGCTCGCTTTGGGTGACGCGCTCGCGGTGACGCTGCTCGCGGAGAAGGGGTTCCGCCCCGACGACTTCCGCATCTTCCACCCGGGCGGCAAGCTCGGCGCGAGGCTGCGCTACATCCACCAGTTCATGCATGCGGGCCCGGAGCTGCCGCTCCAGCCTCTCGGCACGCCGATGTCCGACGCGCTGATCAAGATGACCGAGCACGGCTTCGGGACACTCGGCATCGTCGACCCGGAGACGGGCGAGCTGAAGGGGATCATCACCGACGGCGACCTGCGCCGCCACATGAGCCCGCACCTTCTCTCTCAGAAGGTCGAGGAGGTGATGACGAGGAACCCGATCACCGCGCGTCCGGACGACATCGCCTCGAGCGCGCTGCAGCTCCTCGAGACCCACAGGATCACCGTCATCTTCGTCGTCGAGAACGGCAGGCCGATCGGCGTCGTGCGCTTCCTCGACCTCCTCCGCGGCGGCATCGCCTGAGATCGGCGGAGGACGGAGAGCCCATGGCCGACATCCTCTTCGTCCACAACAACTTCCCCGGCCAGTTCGGCTTCGTCGCCCAGGCGATGCGAGACCGGGGACACCGCTGCGTCGCCATCGCTTCGCAGACCGGTCGCGAGCTGCCGGGGATCGGCCTCCTGCGCTGGCGGTCCAGCCGCGGCACGACGCAGGGGATCTTTCCGGCCGCGACCCGCGCCGAAGCCGACATCATCCGGGGGCGCGCCGCCGTCGAGTGCGCCCGCGTCCTGGCCGGCAAGGGCTTCCGGCCGAAGCTCGTCGTCGGCCATCCCGGCTGGGGCGAAACGCTCTTCCTGAAGGAGGTGTTTCCCGAGGCGAAGGTGCTGCTCTACGCGGAGTATTTCTACCGGAGCCGGGGCGGCGACGTGAATTTCGACGCCGAATTCGACGAGATGGACTTCGACAAGTCCGTCCTCGTCAACGCGAAGAACGCCACGCTGGGCCTCGCCTATCTCGGCGCCGACCGGATCGTGGCCCCGACGGAGTTCCAGAAGAGCACCCTGCCGCCCGCGCTCTGGCCGTCGACGACGGTCATCCACGAAGGCGTCGACCTCGCCGCGGTCCGGCGCGACCAGAAGGCGAGCTTCCCGCTGCCGGACGGGCGACGGCTCGACGCGACGACACCGGTCGTCACCTTCGTCAACCGTCGCTTCGAGCCGCTCCGGGGCTTTCACATCATGCTGCGCGCCCTGCCGCGCCTGCTCGAGACGGTGCCGGAGGCAGAGATCCTGATGATCGGCGCCGACGAGCGCGGGGGCTACGGCAAGCCGCCGCCCGACGGCCACACCTGGAAGTCGGCCCTGCTGCCCGAGGTCGAGGGCCGCCTCGACATGCGCCGGGTGCATTTCACGGGCCGCGTCTCGCCCGCCGACCTGCACGCCGCGATGTCGATCTCCGCGGCGCACGTCTACTACACCTACCCCTTCGTCATGTCCTGGTCGCTGCTCGAGGCCATGGCGACGGAGTGCCTGATCGTGGGTTCGGACACGGGGCCGGTCCGCGAGGCGATAGCGCACGGCGAGAACGGCCTGCTCCTCGACTTCTTCGACGTCGAAGCGCTCGCCGACACGCTGATCTCCGCCTGCCGCGAGCCCGCCCGCTATGCCGCGCTGCGGCAGGCCGCGCGCCGCACCGTCGAGGAGCGGTTCGACCGCGACAGGCTGTGCCGGCCGCGCTGGCTCGCCCTGATCGACGAGATGCTCGTTTGACCATACGCGGCATCCCCAACGATCTCGCCTTTCGGGGCTTAAGGCTTGCGCCAGCAGACGAAATGACCAAAAGTGACCCCACAACCGGGGAGGCCACTGGTCTTTTCGCCGGGAAGACAAACGACATGGGAGGATCTGCATGCGAGTTTTCGTAACCGCCACCGCCGGCGCGGCGGCACTGGCCCTTTCGGCGGGCGCGCTGTCCGCCCAGGAGGTCGACCGCACCGGCTGGCCGTCGAGCTTCACGGTCGGCACGGCGAGCCAGGGCGGCACCTTCTTCGTCTACGGCTCGGGCTGGGCGAACCTCGTCGCCGAGGAGCTCGGCATCACGGGCGCGGGCGAGGTCACGGGCGGGCCGATGCAGAACATGGCGCTTGTGCACACCGGCGATCTCGCCTTCGGGCTGACGACGCTCGGCCCGGCACAGGAATCTCTCCAGGGGACGAACCCGATCGCGCCGGGGCTCGAGATGAACAATGTCTGCGCGATGTTCCCGATGTACCAGACGCCGTTCCATCTCGCGGCTCTGGCCTCCGAGGGCATCACCTCGCTCTCGGAGATCCCCGACGGCACGGTCATCGGCTTCGGGCCGGCCGGCTCCTCCGCCGACACCTATTTCCCGGCCATGCTCGAGGAGCTCGGCGTCAGCTTCGAGCGGCGTAACGGCGGCTGGGACGATCTCGGCGGCCAGATGCAGGACGGGCTGATCGACGCGATCGGCTTCGCCGCCGGCGTGCCGATCCCGACCGTGAGCCAGCTCGAGGTGCAGACCGACATCTCGATCGTCGGCTTCACGGACGAGGAGCTCGCCACCGTCACCGAGAACTTCCCCGTCGCCGAGTACACCGTCTCGGCCGACACCTACCGGACGCTTCAGGAGGACATGACGTCGGTCGCGATGTGGAACTTCGCGATCGCCAACTGCGACCTGCCGGAGAGCTTCGTCTACGAGGCGACGCGCATCGCCATGGAAGACAATGCCCGCATGGTGAACATTCACAGCTCGGCGGTCGAGACGCTGCCGGAGCACTGGGACAAGAACAACGTCCTGAAGTGGCACCCGGGCGCGGCGCGCTGGTTCAACGAGAATGGCGGCGCCTCGATCCCCGACGACATGATCCACGGCGGCTGAGCCTCCCGCGATAGGACGGCGGCCCGGCCGCCCAACAAGACGGCGGTCCAGCCGCCAGCGCGAACCCGCCCCTCCGCGGCCATCCGGCAGCGGAGGGGCTCAAGGCCGAACGGCTGACCGCCACAAGGCGGCATGGGGATCATGGGGAAAGCTATGGCGGTGGAGCCGCAGAAGCCGTCCGGCGCGCGCGTCGAGGACGAGGTGGATGTCGTCGTGGCCCAGGGGGTCGATGACGAGCCGGTCGAAGCCAACAGGCGAATGTTCGAAGGCCGGGCCTTCGCCGTGGTCGCCGCCATCGCCGCCGTCTACGCCTTCTTCCACATAGCGGCGCTGAACGGCCTGTCGATCCGCAACATGACCGGCGGCGCGATCAACCTGCCGTTCCTGCCGCGCCTGCCGATGGAGACGTGGAACTTCCGCATCGTCCACATCGCCGGCGCCCTCCTTCTCGGCTTCCTCCTCTACTCGGCCAGCCGGTTCGACGACGACGAACGCCGCACCACGAAGCCGGTCAACCTCGTGGGCGCGGCGCTCTTCCTCGTCGCCCTCTGGTCGTTCGGCGTGGCGCTCTGGTTCGGATCGCAGATCCGGGGCGGCGCGATGTGGAGCGGGATGGACCCCGCGATCCGCTTCAACGAGATCTGGCTCTACGGCGTGCCGCTGATCGCCGCCACCGTGGGCGGCATCGTGCTCGGCTGGATGGAGCGCGGGCCGCGAACCTGGTTCTCCGTTCCCGACCTCGTGCTCGCCGTCTGCGGCTTCGCGGTCGCGGCCTACCTGATCACCATCTACGGCACGCTGATGCGCAATTCGACGGGCACGCCCTTCGCGCCCATCGGCATCTCGCTCGCCGCGATCGCCGGCACGCTGCTCATCATGGAGCTCACGCGGCGCGTCGCGGGGCTCGCTCTCGTGGTGATCGCGGCCTTGTTCCTGATCTACGTCTTCACCGGCCAGTATCTGCCGGGCTTCCTGAACTCGCCGCCGATCAACTGGGCGCGGTTCTTCAGCCAGATCTACACAGATGCCGGCATCCTGGGGCCGACCACTGCGGTTTCTTCCACCTACATCATCCTCTTCATTATCTTCGCGGCCTTCCTGCAGGCCTCGAAGGTGGGCGACTATTTCGTGAACTTCGCCTTCGCCGCCGCCGGCCGCGCACGCGGCGGGCCCGCCAAGGTCGCGATCTTCGCCTCAGGCCTGATGGGCATGATCAACGGCACCTCGGCCGGCAACGTCGTCGCGACCGGGTCTCTCACCATCCCGCTGATGAAGCGTCTCGGCTATCCCGCCAGGAGCGCCGGCGCGGTCGAGGCGGCCGCCTCGACGGGCGGCCAGATCATGCCGCCGATCATGGGCGCCGGCGCGTTCATCATGGCCGAGGTGACGGGCATTCCCTACCAGGAGATCGCGATCGCCGCGATCATCCCGGCGATCCTCTATTTCGTCTCGGTCTACTTCATGGTCGACCTCGAGGCGGCCAAGCGCGGCATGCGCGGCATGCGCGAGGACGAGATCCCGAAATTCTCGAGACTCATCCGCCAAGTCTACCTCTTCATCCCGATCATCATCCTGATCGCGGCCCTCTTCATGGGCTATTCGGTGATCCGCGCGGGCACGCTGGCGACGATCTCGGCGGCGGTCGTGAGCTGGCTCACGCCCTTCCGGATGGGCCCGCGCGCCATCGTCAAGGCGTTCGAGCTCGCCGGCGTCATGTCGATCCAGATCATCGCGGTCTGCGCCTGCGCTGGCATCATCGTCGGCGTGATCTCGCTGACGGGTGTCGGCTCGCGCTTCTCGAACCTCCTTCTCGGGATCGCCGCCGCCTCGCAGCTCCTCGCCATGTTCTTCGCCATGTGCATCTCGATCCTGCTCGGGATGGGCATGCCGACGACGGCCGCCTACGCGGTCGCCGCCGCCGTGGTGGCGCCGGGCCTCGTCAATCTCGGCGTGCCGGTCCTGACGGCGCATTTCTTCGTCTTCTATTTCGCCGTCGTCTCGGCGATCACGCCGCCCGTGGCGCTGGCGAGCTACGCGGCGGCCGGCATATCCGGCGCCAAGGCGATGGAGACCTCCGTCACGTCGTTCAAGATGGGCCTCGCCGCCTTCATCGTGCCGTTCATGTTCTTCTACAACGGCGCGCTCCTTATGGACGCCGAGTGGATCGCGATCATCCGCGCGACGCTGACGGCGGTGGTCGGGGTCTTCCTGCTCTCCTGCGCGGTGCAGGGCTGGTTCCTCGGCCTCGCCGCGGCCTGGTTCATCCGGGCCGGCCTGCTCGCGGCCGCGCTCCTGATGATCGAGGGCGGCCTCGCCACCGACCTCTCGGGCATCCTGCTCGCCGCGGCGATGTACTTCATCCAGCGCGTCTTCCGCCCGCGGCCGGACGCGCTGATGCCCGTGAAGGGCGCGGATTGAGGGCGGCCGGACCGAGACGATCGCCGGCTGGATGGCCGAGGTCGGCCTGTCGTCGGCCGTCTCTGCCGGAGGGGTCGCGCTGCGCCGCGCCGGGACGCGGAGGAAGCGGCGGGATGCCCGAACGTCGCCGCCCTTCTAGCGGCTTGCGGCCGTGGCCACGATGTAGGCGCCGAGCAGGAGCAGGGAGACGAAGAAGACCCGGCGGAACACGGCCTCCGAGAGATACGACCTGACCCGCATGCCGACGGCCATGCCGAGAAGCGCCGGGAGAAGCGCCACGAGGGAGAGCCAGCCGAGCTCTGCGTCGAGGAAGCCGCCGCCGCCGAGCGCGACGGCGAGGGCCAGGGTCGAGCCGCCGAACAGCATGCCCATCGCCTGCACGAACATGTCGCGCGGCATGCCGATCGCCTGCAGGTACATCACGCCCGGAACGGCATAGGCGCCGGTCATCCCGGTGAGCACGCCGTTGGCGGCCCCGCAGACGAGGCCCGTCCACCGCTCATGCCTCGGCGGCACGGAGAAGCGCACGCCGAACAGGTTCACGACGGAGTAGACGGCGATCAGGACGCCCAGAAGGCCGGAGAGGAGGTCGAGATCGAGGCGCGTCAGCGCGAGCGCGCCGATCCACACCGTCCCCATCGCCAGGAGCAGGAACGGCCAGATGCGGCGGAGGATGGCGAGCCCGTGCCCGCCCGACATCGCCTGCCACAGGTTCGTGATGGCGGTCGGCAGGAGCATGAGCGCCATCGCCTGGGTGAGGCCGAGCGTCGTCGTCAGAAGCGCCAGGATGACGGTCGGCATGCCGAGGCCGATGACGCCCTTCACGAGGCCGGCGAGGAGGCAGGTGCCCGCGATCGCCAGCAGCACGAGGGGATCGCTCACCGCGCAGTCTCTCGCCGCGCGGCCGGCCCGACGACCAGCCGCCGCAGGATGCGAAGGGAGGGCGAGGACCGCCCTCCCCCCGATGTGGCCGCCGGGCTCAGGCCGTTTCCGCCTTCGAATGCTGCGAGTGCAGGCGATCCTGCATCGACATCAGCTTGTTGAGGGCGTGGACATAGGCGCGGGCGGACGAGACGAGCGTGTCGGGATCGGCGCCGCGCCCTGTGAAGCTGCGCCCACCGCCTCCGAGCCGGACCGACACCTCGGCCTGCGCATCCGTGCCCTGCGTCACGGCATGGACCTGGTAGAGCTCGAGCTTCGCCTCGTGCGGCACCAGCTCCTTGATCGCGTTGAAGGTCGCGTCGACCGGGCCGTTGCCGGTCGCCTCCCGCGTGTGCCTCTGGCCGTCGATGTCGAGCGTCATCGTCGCCTTCTGCGGCCCGCCGGTCCCCGCGATCACCGTCAGCGCCACGACCTTGATGCGGTCGTGGGCCGCCAGGATCTCGTCGTCGATCAGCGCCTCGATGTCCTCGTCGTAGACGATCTTCTTGCGGTCGGCGAGGTCCTTGAAGCGGCGGAAGGCGTCCTGCAGCGCGTTGTCGCCGAGGCTGTAACCCAGCTCCTTCAGCTTCTCCTTGAAGGCGTGACGCCCGGAGTGCTTGCCCATGACGAGCGAGGTCGACTTCACGCCCACCGACTCGGGCGTCATGATCTCGTAGGTCTGGTTGTTCTTCAGCATCCCGTCCTGGTGGATGCCGGACTCGTGGGCGAAGGCGTTCCGGCCGACGATCGCCTTGTTGTACTGGACGGGGAAGGACGTGACGGCCGAGACGATCTTCGAGGCCCGCATCAGCATGGTCGTTTCCACGCCCACCTCGTAGGGCAGGACGTCGCCGCGCGTCTTGATCGCCATCACGATCTCTTCGAGCGCCGCGTTGCCCGCGCGCTCGCCGATGCCGTTGATCGTGCACTCGATCTGCCGCGCGCCGCCCTCGACACCGGCCAGCGAGTTCGCGACCGCCATGCCGAGATCGTTGTGGCAGTGGACGGAGAACACCGCCTTGTCGGCGTTCGGCACGCGCTCGCGAACCTGCCGGAAGAGCTCGCGGTACTCGGCCGGCGTCGTGTAGCCGACGGTGTCGGGGATGTTGATCGTCGTCGCGCCGGCCTTGATGGCGGCCTCGACGCAGCGGCACAGGAAATCGAGGTCGGTGCGCGTGCCGTCCTCGGCGCTCCACTCGACGTCATCGACCCAGTTGCGCGCGCGGCCGACCGAGTCGATCACGTGCTGCAGCACCGTCTCCGGCTCCATCTGCAGCTTGTGCTTCATGTGGATGGGCGAGGTCGAGATGAAGGTGTGGATGCGGGGCTTGCCCGCTACCTTCACGGCCTCGCCGCAGCGGTCGATGTCCTTGAAGCTCGCGCGGGAGAGGCCGGCGATCGTCGCGTTCTTCGCGCGCCGGGCGATCTCCTGGACGCTCTCGAAGTCGCCCTGGCTCGCGATCGGGAAACCCGCCTCGATGATGTCGACGCCCATGTCGTCGAGCAGCTCGGCGACCTGCAGCTTCTCGTCGAAGGTCATGGAGGCGCCGGGACACTGCTCGCCGTCGCGCAGCGTGGTGTCGAAGATCACGACGCGGTCGCCGCCGGCCGTGCTTGCGTGTTCAGTCATCGGATCTCTTCCTTGTCGGGGCTCGGGCCCATCCCCGCCCGGCCGTCATCGTTTCAGCTGTCGAAGCGATCACCCCCTGAGAGCCCGCCCGGCGAACACGGGCAGCCGGCGCTCAGGGGCCGGTAAGGAGGAGGATGCCGTCGAGTAGAAGGACGAAGGCCGGGCAAGCGGAAACGGCCGCCGGGGCGGCTGCGTGTTCCTGCTCGATGCTTCCGGCCCGCATGGGTATCCGATCCCCCATCCCCTCGTGCAGCCGATCATTGCCGCCGCAACCATTGAGGGAAGATTAAGCCTTTCCAGTCGAGTTTTTCTAGCGAAACGACGCCCTCCGCGCAAGCCGAACGATCGGGAGGCCCGATCCTGGGCCTGCGTCCGGCGGGTCCGTCCCGATGGAGCAGCCCGACGGAACCGCCCGATGCCGCACCGATATGCCCTGAAGCTTCTCGGCCTGGCGCTCGGGCTCCTCGTCTTCTTCGGGCTGGCGCCCGGACACGCGGAGACGGTGCGCGTGCAGCTCCTCTGGCACCACCAGGCGCAGTTCGCGGGCATCTACGTCGCCCAGGCGAAGGGCTTCTACGAGCGTGAAGGCCTCGACGTCGAGACGATCGAGGGGATGCTCGGCTTCAACGCGCTGCAATCCGTGGCCAGCGGACGGGCGGACGTGGCGCTGTCCTGGCTGCCGGCTGCCATAGACGCGCGGCGGCGCGGCTGGAACGTCGTCAATATCGGACAGATCCTCAGGACGGGAGGCACCTCCATCGTCTGCCGCCGCGACGCCGGTATCGCCGAGCCGCGCGACGTGGCCGGAAAGCGCCTCGGCGTCTGGTATATCGGCGACGAGCTGAGCGTGCAGGCGTGGCTCGAGAGCCTCGGCCTGTCGATGGGCGACGTCTCGATCGGCGTCCAGAGCGAGAACGGTGCCGACCTCGTCTCCGGCGAGGCCGACTGCGTCACCGCGATGGCCTACAACGAATACTGGTCGATCCTCGCCGCCGGCCTGTCGCCGAGCGAGCTCATGGTCGTGCGCCTCGCCGATCACGGCCTCGGCATCCTCGAAGACGGGCTCTACGTCCTCGAGGAGGCCCTCGCCGACCCCGAGCGGCGCGACAGGCTCGCCCGCTTCCTGAAGGCGACCGCCGAGGGCTGGGCCTACGCCGGCCGGAACGTCGACGAGGCGATGTTCATCACCATGGCCGAGGCGCCGGGCCTCGATCCCGTCCACCAGCGGCGGATGCTCGAGACCATCCTCAGGATGATCGGCGGGCCCGGCGAGACCGCTCTCATGGATATCGGCGACTTCGAGACCTCGGTCGACATCATCGCCGGCAGGCCGGACGAGGCCTTCGTCGTGCGCCAGGCGGCGGTGAACGCGTGGACACACCGGCTGCGCTACGAATCGGGGCTCGAGGGCGAGAGCCTCCTGACGCTGTCGCGGGCGACCCGCCACTACCTCGCCGAGACGCTGAACTCCGGCTGGTTCTACGCCCTCACCGTCATCGGAGCCGTCGTGTTCGGCTTCGCGGGCTTCATGCGGGCGCAGCAGCGCAACTACGACCTGTGGGGCGCCTTCGTCCTCACTCTCCTGCCAGCCGGCGGCGGCGGCACCATCCGCGACCTTCTCGTCGGCGGCGATCGCTACCCGCCCTTCATCATCCAGGACCCCGTCCACATGTACATCGTGCTCGCGACCTTCCTCGCGGGCGTCGCCTCAGCGGCGGTCATCCCGGAGCGGATGATCTCGACACGCCGGTTCGACCGGACGATGAAGTTCCTCGACACGCTGGGCTTCGCCGCCTTCTGCATCGTCGGCGCGAAGGTCGCGCTGATGGCGGGGCTCACGTGGATCTGGATCCCGATCTGCTGCGCGCTGACCTGCGCGGGCGGCGGCATGCTGTCAGACGTCATCATGGGCCGGGAGCCGCGCACCTTCCAGGGCGAGCCCTACGAGGAGGTCGCGATCATGGGCGGGATCTTCCTGCTCCTCGCCCTGCAGGTCGCCGACGCCTTCGAGCAGCAGCCGGGAATAGCGACCGCCGCGGTCGTGACGACGCTCGTCCTCGTGTTCTGCGCTCGCGGCGCGGTGATCGTGCTGGGCCTGCGCTCGCACCGCTTCGGCCAGCGGAGGGCGGTGGAGGCCTGAAGAAGCGGACGCGGGGGCGGGCTCGCTACGCCGTTCGGCCAACCCGGCAACCATTCGTGTGCGATCGGATTAACCCCATCCAAAGGCATCCTGGCGCATGACTGACGCTAGGGTCAGCTCGGGTGGGGGCAATGCAGACGACGTCGTCGGGGAGGGGGACATGAGCCCGCTCCAGATCCTGGCCTCGCTGGCCGGCTCGGCCGGGCTGATGGCCCTGCTCGCGCTGACATTCGGGACGCTCGAGCGCTCGCGGCTGCCCGGCTGGAGCCGCTCCCTCGCCGCCGGCCTCATGTTCGGCTTCGTCGCCGTCGTCGCGATGTTGACCCCGGTCATCGTGATGGATCAGGTGGTCATCGACGGCCGCTCCGTCATCGTCGGCCTCGGGGCGGCCTATGGCGGGCCGCTCGCCGGGCTCGTCGCCGCCGTGGTCGCCGCCCTGTTCCGCTACTTCCAGATCGGCGGCCCCGGCGCATTTCCCGGCACGATCGGGATCTTCCTCGCGGCCCTGCTCGGCTGGGCCTGGATGCGGTTCAGCGTTGCCGCCGGCCGGCCGCGCTTCCACCAGATGGCGATCGGCGGGTTCGTGATCTCGCAGCAGTTCCTCGTCGCCTGGATCATCGGGCCGCACGTGGCCGCGCAGATGATCGCCACGGTCTACCCGCTGCTCCTCCTCGTCTCCGTCGCGGGCGCCGTCGTCCTCGGCACGCTCGTCGAGCGCGAGCGCCGCCTGATCGACGCGGAGCGCCGGCTCGAGCAGGCGGCGCTGCGGGATTCGCTGACCGGCCTATCGAACCGGCGGGACTTCGAGCAGGAGCTGATCCGGGCCCGCTCGGGGCCGGGGGGCGCGGAGCGGTCGGTCGCGATGATCTTCCTCGACCTCGACGACTTCAAGAAGATCAACGACCGCTACGGCCATGCCGCAGGCGACGAGGCGCTGCGTGTCTTCGGGGGCATTCTCGGGCGCCACGCGGCAGAGCGGCAGACGGTCGCCCGGATCGGCGGCGAGGAGTTCGCGATCCTGCTGCCGGACCACGACCTGCCCGAGGCCTGCCGTCTCGCCGACGGGGTGATGGAGGCGCTGCGCGGCGCCCGGGTCGAATATGGCAGCGCGGCGTTCTCGATGACCGCCAGCGGAGGCGTGGCGTGCTTCTCCACGCCGCTGCCGGAGGTCGACGACATGCTGCGGGCCGCGGACGAGGCGCTCTACGAGGCCAAGCACGGCGGTCGCGACCGGGTCGTAGTGGCCGCGGGTCCCGTGGCCGCCTGACAGGCGTGCCTAGAGGAGCAGCGAGCCCTCCGCCACGATCACCGCCGCGCCGCCGATCCTCACGGTGTCGAGGCCGCCATCGACCTCGATCTCGAGCTCGACGAGGCTCGGCCGCCCCATGATGTGCCCCTGCTCGATCCGGTAGCGGTGATGGCCGCCGGTCGGCTGGTCGAACTTCATGATCACCCCCGCGAAGGCGGCGGCGGCCGATCCCGTCGCCGGGTCCTCGGCGACGCCCATCGCGGGGGCGAACATGCGGGCGTGGAAGTCGTTCCCGGTCGACATCGTCTCCCGGCAGTAGACATAGGCGGCGCCGTCGGGGAACGCCTTGTCGAAGGTCCGCCGCTCGATCTTGATCCGCCGCAGCACCTCGAAGTTGCGCACCGGCACGAAGGCGAAGGCGTTGCCGGCCTCGAAGCGCGACGGCTTGTGGTTCTCGAAGCCGATCTCCGAGGGGAAGAGCCCGAGCGCGGCGGCGGCGAGCTCCCTGTCCGGCGCCGGCTCGAGAGCCGCAGGCTTGGCGGGCACATCGAACTCTGCGAAGGCGTGGCCGTCGCGCAGCACGACGCCGAGGCGGATGAGCCCGATCTCCTCTTCGAGGGTTACGATGCCCTCGATCTCGCCGCTCTCGCCCCAGCTCTGCCGCGCCATGAGGATGCCGGTGCCGACTGTCGGGTGGCCGGCGAAGGGAATCTCCCTGCCCGGCGTGAAGATCCTGAGCTTCGCGGTGTGCGCGGGCCCCTCGGCCGGGAGCACGAAGACCGTCTCGGAGAGGTTGAACTCCTTCGCGATCGCCTGCATCCGCTCCGTGTCGAGACCTTCGGCATCGAGGACGACGGCGAGCGGGTTGCCGCTCAGGGCTTCGTCGGTGAAGACGTCGAGAACGTAGTATCGGCGCGACAAGGCCCTCTCCCCGGATGCGGCACGTTGGCGCGCTCCATATCACGAAAGCGCCGGAGGGGCATCAGGGGCTCCGCCGGGACCCGATGAACGTCTACTTCGTCGCTCGCAAGGGACGAGGCGGGCGGGAGCGGCGCACAGGTCCGGGAAGCAAGCCGCTGTCGCCCATGCGCCTCAGGCGATGCCCATGCGCTTCAGGTAGCCCTCGATCAGCGGCACGTCCTCGGGGTTATTGAGCTCCCAGAACGAGTGGCCGCGCGCCTCCACCTCTACGGCGCGCACCTTCAGCCCGTGCTCGAGGAAGCGCAATTGCTCGAGCCCCTCGACCGCCTCGAGCGGCGACGGCGCCATCCGCGCGTAGTCCTTCAGGGCGTCGGGGCGGTAGGCGTAGACGCCGACATGGTGCCAGACCTCCGGCAGGTCGTCCTGCGTCGGCTCCCGGCCGATGAAGGGGATGACCTCCTTGGAGAAATAGAGCGCGTGGCCCGTCAGGTCGCGGACGACTGTCGTCCCGCCGACACGGCCGTTGCGGCGGTCGTTGAGGAAGTTCCTCAGCGCCTCGAGGTCGCAGCGCAGCACCGGCGTCGCCACCACCTCCTCCGGCTCGGCGCGCATCGTCTCGACGAGGGCGGAGACGAACCAGGGCGGCGTCAGCGGCGCGTCGCCCTGCAGGTTCACGATCACGTCGGCGTCGATGCCCGCCCGCTCGACGGCCTGCGCCACGCGCTCGGTGCCGTTCCGGCATTCGGGATCCGTCAGGATCACCTCGGCGCCGACCGCCCGGCCGGCGGCGGCGATCTCTTCGCTGTCGCAGGTGACGAAGATGTCGGCCGCGATCTCCACATTGCGCGCCGCCTCGACGGTGCGCGCGACGAGGGTCTTCGCTTCCCCGGTGGCGCCCCGCAGCAGCGCCAGCGGCTTTCCGGGATAACGTGTCGAACCCTGACGGAACGGGAGAACGATCGCGGCTTTCGCCATGAGAGGGGCCTCGGGGAATCGGGTGGACGAGATCGGTGGCACCCTAGAGCCATTTCCGAGCGGGTGGAAACACCGGTTCGAGGAGACGACGGCTCCGCATTCGATAATCTGGGCGCGGAGACGTCGCTTGGCATCGCGATTTTTTTGAAGGAGCTAAGCCGGCCGCGGCGCGCCCGGAGCGGCTCCCGTTCCGCCTTGCGTGGCAACCGCGACTGCCGGCACGGCCAGCAAGGCGAGCATGGCGGCTGCCGCGAAGAAGTTGTCGTAGCCGAGGTGCTGGGCAAGAAACCCGGCCGCCGCGCCGCCGCCGAGCGACACGAGGCCGTCCATGCACTGGAACAGCGTGAAGTCGACCCCCGCCTGACGCGGGTCCGACCAGCGCATGAACTGCGTGTAGAGAGCGACGAAGCCGAACGCCATCACGCCGGACGTGGCCATCAGCGCCGTGCCCGCGATCATCCAGACAGGTATCGCCTCGGTGAAGGCCGACAGCGAGAGGAAGCCGAGCGCCAGGGCTTGCGGCAGCAGGGCCAGCGCCAGGACCGGCCGGACACCGAAGCGGCGCACGCACCAGCCGCCGGCGAAGGAGCCCGCGATGCCGAGGACGATCGACGCGGTGCCGCTGAGGAGACCGACGGTGGCGAGCGACACGCCGCGATCAATCAGATACGGCGCGACCATGTTGAAGGACGTCTTCTGCGCCAGGATATAGACGCCGGCGACCAGCAGGCCGCGACGGATCTCGGGCCTTTTCAGCGCCGCCTTGAGCGACGGCAGGTGCGTCCGTTCCCCCGTGAAGCGTGCCGTTCGGGCGTGCAGCAGAAAGGGCAGCGAGAGCAGTGCGACCAATGCGGCGACCGTCCAGGTGCCGAGAGCCCACCCTCCGCGGTCGACCAGGACCAGGAACAGGCCAGCGCCGATCGCGGAGCCGAGATAGGCGCCGCCCACCTGCGCCGTGTTGCCCCAGCCCTGCGACGCCTTCGACAGGTTCTGGACCGCATAGCCGTCGCAGGCGATGTCGACGGTCGCGGTCGCCAGTGCGGCGATGCTCAGGAGGGCGAAGATCCACGGCAGGCCGGCCGCCGGCAGCGCGCCCAGGATCCCCAGCGAGACGACGACGACGGCGATCCCCGCGAGGACCACGAGGGCGGACCGGTCGCCCCCGTGATGCGGTAGCCGGTAGCGTTCGACGGCCGGCGCCCACAGGAATTTCAGGGCCCATGGCAGGGCGATGAGGGAGACGAGGCCGATCGTACTCAGATCGGTGCCCTGCTCGCGCAGAACCGCGGGCAGCCCCACCCATGTCAGCCCGCCCAGAACGCTCTGCGCGACATAGAGCCCGCCGATGGCACCGACGGTGCCGATCGACGAACGATGCCAGCTCGGCCGTGCGGTTTTGGCGCCCGCGGCCATCAGAACCGGTAGCGCAGGCTGGCCAGGACGGAGCGGCCCTCGTCCTTGTAGCAATAGCCGGAGGTGCAGACGGGCTTCTCCTCGTCGAACAGGTTCTTGGCGTTGACCTGCAGCTTCAGGCCGGCGAATTCGGGCGAGCGCGCGCCGAAATCGTAGGACAGGGCGGCATCGACGAAGATGCGATCCTCGTTCTCGATCGAGTTGATGTCGTCGCCGTAGCTTTCGCCGACATAGCGGACCCCGGCTCCGACGCCCAGACCGGCGAGGGCCGTGTTCTCCTGGAACTCGTAGTGTCCCCAGACCGAGAGGATGTCGTTGGGGACGCCCGAAAGCTCGTTGCCCTCCGTCCCGGTGGCGCCCTTGTCGATCGTCATCGTCAGATGGGTGTAGGAGGCGATCATGCTCCAGCCATTGTCGAAGGAGGCCTGCGCCTCGAGCTCGATGCCCTCCGAGGTCAGGTCGAGCTGCCGCTGCCGGTTCACGCCGGTGGAGGTGTCGAACACCACGCCGTCGGTCTGCTCGATCTTGAAATAGGACGCCGTGAGGAGCGCGTTCGTGTCGGGGATCTCGTACTTGACCCCGATCTCGACCTGTTCGGCGACGGTCGGGCGGGCGGCTCGGCCGACACCGCTCGTCACGTCGTCGTAGACGAGGCCGATATTCGGAGCGAAGGAGGTCGAGTAGTTCGCATAGGGGATGAGGCCCCACGGGGTGCGGTAGGAGAGCCCGACCCGCCCGGAGAACTCCTCGTCCTTCTGCTCGGTTTCGCTGAAATCCGTGGCGATCGAGGTGGTGTCCACCCAGTCGTAGCGACCGCTCAGAAACAGCGAGAGGCCGTTCCACTCCAGCTGGTCGTGCGCGTAGACGCCGAGCTGATCGGTCTCCTGCCCCCCGTCATAGGCAAGCGGCGCGTTGCGGATGTCGGCCACGGAGGTGTAGCCCAGGGCGCTTGCCGCATCGTACCTCGCCCACGTGTAATCGACGCCGAGGAGCGCCGTGTGCGCCACCGCGCCCGTGTCGAAGGTGAACTGCGCCATGTTGTCGACGACGAGGGTCTCGGCGTCTTCCTGGTAGTGGCCCCAGTAGCGGGCGAGGTCGCCGCCGACCGGATAGTGGCCGCTATATTCGAGGTCGGCGTCGACCTTCGAGTAGCGCAGGTTCTGCCGCACCGTCAGAAGCTCGCTGAAGCGGTGCTCGAATTCGTAGCCGATGCGCCCCTGGTCCTGCCTGAAGTCGTTGTACTGCGGGTCGCCCTCGTAGAGATCGGACACGACGCCATAGGCAGGGTTGTAGAACGCCGCCGTGCCGCCCGTCAGCGAGCGCGAGATCTCGCCGAGCAGCGTCAGTCTCGTGTCGGCGGTCGGCTGCAAGGTCAGGGCCGGAGCGAGGTAGTATTTGTCGTCGGAAAAGCCCGGCAGCTCGGTCTCGGCGTCGCGGCCGATGCCGGTCAGGCGGTAGAGCACCGTGCCGCTGTCGTTCGCTGGCCCGGAGAGGTCGAAGCCGACCTGGTAGCGGTCATGCGAGCCGCCGACCACCTCGATCTCGCGGAAGGGAACGTCCTTCGGACGCTTGGTGACGAGATTGACGATGCCGCCGGGGCCGCTGACGCCGTAGAGCGAGGATGCCGGCCCTTTGAGGATCGTGATGCCCTCGAGCCCGTAGGGCTCGGTCTTGAAGAGCGCCGTCGGCGAGTTGTACTGGCGCAGCCCGTCCCG
The DNA here is from genome assembly GCF_000496075.1 of Lutibaculum baratangense AMV1. Lineage (GTDB taxonomy): Bacteria > Pseudomonadota > Alphaproteobacteria > Rhizobiales > Tepidamorphaceae > Lutibaculum > Lutibaculum baratangense. The sequence continues at coordinate 166,140 of NZ_AWXZ01000035.1, read as the reverse complement.
GAATATGCCGTTGTAATAGACGTTGAAGCCGCGCAGCGTGAACGCGTCGAAGCGCGAGTCGTAACCGAAATTGTTCGGGTTCGCAGAGGCCGTGTAGGTCAGCGCCTCGTTGAGGGTGCGCGGCTCCTGGTCCTCGATCTGGCTCTGGGTGACGACGGTGATCGCCTGCGGGATCTCTGTGATCGACGTGTCGACCTTCGTGCCCATGCGGTCCTGCTGGGCGACGTAGCCGTCCTGCTTCAGGATGTCGTTGCTTTCGGCCTCGACGAGAATCGCATCCAGAACGATCGTGTCGCCGTCTTCCTGCGCAATCGCGCCCGCCGGCGCGCCAAGCGCGAGAAATCCCCCCAGCGCCACGGTTCCGGCGCGCCGACATCCCAGCTTCAGTCCCATTCGAGCCCCCGATTGCAGATCCGATCGGGGTTTCAGTTCGCAAAGTTGACACCCAGAGTCAACTTAGAGTGCAGGCCGGTTGCTGGGCACTCACCGACCCGCACGCGCCGGCGCCCCCGGAAGGAGGCTCCGACGCGCCGGTCTCACGCATCCTGGATGGCCGAAAGCTTCCATGCGCCGCCGGCGGGCCGGACGAAGGTCCAGATCTCCGTCGTGGCGGTCGGCGCCTCCGCGTCGCCGGAGACGATCCTGCCGCTCTCGCGCTCGCGCATGACGTCGCGGCTCTCGTAGTGGAGGGCGACCGTCGCGTACTCCTCGTTGCCCTCGCGCCAGGATTCGGCGAGGTCGCCCTGGAGGAGCTTCACGTCGGACACGTCGTTCCGGAGGCCGTTCACGGCGTTCTGGCTCAGTTCCTCGGAGAGATAGGAGACGATTTCGGGCGTGCAGCGCGTGCGGAGGGCTGCGTAGTCCTCGCGCGCGAAGGCGTCCTGGATCTCGCCGAGCAGGCGCTCGAACGCGTCGAGATCCTGCTGGCCGATGCCGATCTCGTCGATGCCGCTGCCGGGAGTTTCGGCGGGGGCCGGCGCCGCCTGGGCCGTGCCGCCGCCACCGAACATGCCGCCCGCCACGCCCCGAGGCGGGGCATCCTGACCGCGGCCACCGCCGGCGCTGTAGGCCGACGCGCTCGCGCCGAGCGGCTGGGGCTCGTAGGAGCGCTGGCGCCGGAACAGGCGCATGACCAGCATCACGCCGAGCGCGAGGAGGCCGAGTTGCAGGATGAGGCCGAAGAACCCGGCGAGCCCGCCGAGGCCGTTGCCCATCAGCATGCCGATGAGGCCGCCGAGCATCAGACCGCCGAGCAGCCCGCCGAACATGCCGCCGAAGCCGTTGCGGAACATGCCCTGCCGCTGCGCCTGCGCCGTCGTGCCAGGCTGGCGCTGCGCCGCCCCGGGCTGGCCGGTCTCGGTGCGCGGCGTCATCGAGCGCTCGACGGGTGCGGTTTCGCGCGGCGCCGTCCGCGTCGCCGCCGGCGGCTGAAACGTCCGGAAGCCGCGGCTGCCGAAGCTTCCGCCGCGCCTGGCGTCCGCGAAATCGATCGTCACCATGGCGAAGGCCGCAGTGAGAGACAGGAGGGCGATGAGCGCGCGCGAGCGCTTGGCGAAATTCATGTGGCGTCCTTCAACCTCGATCGGCGCAACCCGCGCGCCGCCCCCTTGATATGGTGCGGCTTTTTCCGGGTCCAACGGCTGAAGCCGGCGGATCGTCGAGGGCAGCGGGATTCAGCTCAGCCGCTTCACCATCCGCGGCAGCCACCGGCCCGGGACGGAGCCCGAAGGCGCCTCGCCGTGCTCCACCATGCCCATCCGGCGATAGAAGCCGACGGCGTATGGGTCGGAATCGAGGCCGATCCCGGCACAGCCGAGCGCGCGGGCCCGTCTTTCGACGATCTGCCAGAGATCGGTGCCGTACCCCTTGCCGATATGCTCCGGGGCGATGAACAGCGCGAGCACCTCGAAGACGCCGTCGGCGCAGACACAATGGGCGAAGCCGCCGAGCCCGCCCTCCGGCGTCTGCACCACCCAGACGTCGTCATGGGCGATGTCGTCCTCGGAGATCCGGAGCTCGGGCCGGCAGGCGCTCATGAAGTCCCTGCCGTAGCCCCAGAACGCCTTGGAGCGCAGCGCGATGTCGGAGAGGCTTCCGGCCTCGCCCGCCACCGCCGGGCGGATGGCCCTCCGCCCGATGCGGGCTGCCCGCTCCCTGGCCTCGATCCGCGGCGTCAAGTGATCGATCATGATGATACCGCCCCCGCAGCAGTCGCCGGCCCTCCCCGAAGTCATCAGCGACTGCGGATGCGGCCGCCACGTCCAGCCCCCACTAGACCTCTTCGAAAAACACCCTTCCCGGCCTGAAATCAACCCCGTTTCCCGGCCATCGGACGCATGCTCGACGGTTTTGTACGGCATGCGCCCGATACTGGAAGATGTTTGCTCAGTTTTTCGCCTTGTCGACGAGGGCATTCGCCTTGATCCAAGGCATCATGCCGCGCAGGCGCTCGCCCACCTCTTCGATCGGATGCTGGTCGTTCATGCGCCGCGTGGCCTTGAACTTTGCCTGACCTGCGCGGCACTCGCGCATCCACTCCGTCGTGAAGGCGCCGGACTGGATGTCGTAGAGCACCCGGCGCATCTCTTCGCGCGTCTCCTCGGTGATGATGCGCGGGCCGGTCACGTACTCGCCGAATTCGGCGGTGTTCGAGATCGAGTAGTTCATGTTCGCGATGCCGCCCTCGTAGATGAGGTCGACGATCAGCTTCACCTCGTGCAGGCACTCGAAATAGGCCATCTCGGGCGCGTAGCCCGCCTCGACCAGGGTCTCGAAGCCGGCGCGGATCAGCTCGACAAGGCCGCCGCAGAGCACGACCTGCTCGCCGAAGAGGTCGGTCTCGCACTCTTCCTGGAAGGTCGTCTCGATGATGCCCGAGCGCCCGCCGCCGACGGCGGAGGCGTAGGACAGGCACAGATCGTGCGCGTTGCCGGAGGCGTCCTGGTGGATCGCCATGAGGCAGGGCACGCCGCCGCCCTTCTGGTACTCGCCGCGCACCGTGTGGCCAGGGCCCTTCGGCGCGATCATGATCACGTCGATCGTCGACTTCGGCTCGATCAGCGAGAAGTGGACGTTGAGGCCGTGCGCGAAGGCGATCGCCGCACCGTCGCGGATGTTCGGCGCGATGTGGTCGTTGTAGGTGTCGGCCTGGAGCTCGTCGGGGATGCACATCATGATGAGGTCGGCCCAGCCCGCAGCCTCCGCCACGCCCATGACCTTGAGGCCGGCGTCCTCGGCCTTCTTCGCGGAGGACGAGCCGGGCCGCAGGCCGACCGCCACCTCGGTCACGCCGGAATCGCGCAGGTTGAGGGCATGGGCGTGACCCTGGCTGCCGTAGCCGATCACGGCCACCTTCTTGCCCTTGATGAGATTGAGGTCGGCGTCGCGATCGTAATAGACGCGCATGGGTTTGCCTCTCCTTTTGGTGTTATGGCTGACGGATGCGACGGGCCTGGCGGCGCCGAAGGGATGGGCGGCTGTTTACCGCTCAACGGGCGGGCTTGAAAAGGCGCAACGTTGCGTCCGGGCCGGAATGAGGGAAAGAAAATGACCGACGAAGACCACCCGCGGACAGGCAGGGGCGCAGCGCGGGTGATGGGCATCCTCAACGTGACCCCGAACTCCTTCTCCGACGGCGGCCGTTTCGACGATTTCGACCGGGCGCTCGCCCAGGCGCGGCAGATGGTCGAGGAGGGCGCCGACATCATCGACATCGGCGGGGAATCGACCCGCCCGGGCACGCCGAAGACGGACGCGGAGACCGAGATCGCCCGCGTCAGGCCGGTGCTCGAGGCGGTCGTCGCGCAGCTCGACGTGCCGGTCTCGATCGACACGATGAAGGCACGCGTCGCGGAGATGGCGATCGAGGCCGGCGCGCGGATCGTCAACGACGTGTGGGCGCTGCGCCACGATCCCGACATGGCGGCCGTCGTCGCGCATCACGAGGTCGACCTCGTCATGATGCACAACCGCGACGGCTTCGACCCGGCCCTCGACGTGCTCGACGACCTCCGGCGCTATTTCGAGCACTCGCTGGGGCTTGCCCGGAAGGCCGGCATAGCGGACGACCGCATCTGGCTCGACCCCGGCATCGGCTTCGGCAAGACGCCGGCCCAGAGCCTCCTCCTCGTGAAGCGCCTCGACGCGCTGCGGGACTTCGGCTTCCCGATCCTGCTCGGCGTGTCGCGCAAGTCGTCGATCGGCCACGTGACGGGCCGGGCTGTCGACGACCGGCTGGCCGGCACGATCGCGATGAATGTGTGGGGATTGATCGACGGCGTGGACATCATCCGCGTCCACGACGTCAAGGAGCACGTCGACGCCGTCAAGATCGTGGAGGCCATCCGGAATGCGTGACACAGACACACTTCTCCTGCGCGGCATCGTCGTCTTCGCGCGCCACGGCGTCTATCGCGAGGAGGAGAGCCTCGGCCAGCGCTTCGAGATCGACCTCGAAGCCCGGCTCGACACGAGGCCCTTCGCCACCGCCGACGAGCCGACGGGCACGGCCGACTATGCCGCGCTCTACGAGACCGTCGTCGAGACGGCGACGGCCAGGCGCTTCAAGCTGATGGAGGCGCTCGGCGACCAGATCGCCCGGGCCGTGCTCGCCAGGTTCGAGGGCGTCACGGCGGCCCGGGTCGAGATCCGCAAGCCCTCGGTGCCGATCCCCGGCGTCCTGAGCCATGCGGGCTGCGTCATCTGCCGCGACCGCCGGGACGTGCCGGGCCCATGATCGAGGTCGGCTTCGGGCTCGGCAGCAATGTCGGCGACAAGCAGGGCAACATCTCCCGGGCGCTCGGCGTGCTCTTCGGCGCGGGCGCCATCGGATTTCTCGCGGCCTCGTCGTTCTACCGCACCCCGCCCTGGGGCTACGAGGACCAGGACTGGTTCGTGAACGCCTGCGCCGTGGGGAGGACCGCGCTCCTCCCGGATGCCCTCCTCGCCCGCGCCAAGCAGGTGGAGGAGGCTCTGGGCCGCGAGAAAACCTTCCGCTGGGGCCCGCGGCTGATCGACGTCGACATCCTCTATTACGGCGACCGGGAGGTCGCGGAGCCCGAGCTCGCGATCCCGCACCGCGAGCTCTTCAACCGCGCCTTCGTGCTGAAGCCGCTCGCCGAGATCAGGCCGGAGCTCGTGCTGTCGGGCCGGTCCGTGGCGGCGGAGGCCGACCGGAAGGACGAAGCCCTCGAGATCGTCGCGCCGCCATGGCGGCCGGCCGCGGGCTGAGCGGTCACCTCGCCGGCGTCATCGCTCCCGGCCAGCGGGCGAGGAGGTTCGCCTTCCGGTATTCGGGCTCGCCCGTGACCTCCCGGCCAACCCAGTCGGGAAGCTCGATTTCCTGGTCCTCGCGCTCGAGCTCGACCTCGGCCAGCACGAGCCCGCCGAGCAGGCCGGCATAGACGTCGACCTGCCAGGTCGTCCCCGAATACCGGACCACGTGCCGCGTCTTCTCGAGGACCGGCACGATGGAGAGGCTCAGAAGCTCCTCCGCGTCGGAGACGGGAATGCGGTACTCGTATTCGGCACGTCGAAGGCCGTCCCGCGGCCCCTTCACCGTCAGGGTCGCCTCCTCGCCGCAGACGCGCACCCTGACCTTCCCTTCACCGAAGCGGCCGATCAGGCCGTCGCGCAGGGTGCGACTCTCCGTCACCATGCCGCGCCAACCCTCGCTCGAAACGAGGAACTTCCGCTCGATCTCGATACCCATCACCACACCACCCGATCGAGCCCGCCCGGAGACGACGCACAGGTCAGCGATCCGCCTGTCCGTCGTCGCCGCGGCGCTCGTCGTCTTCCTCGCTTCGGGGAGCTTCGCCCGGATCCTCCTCGCCGCCATCGTCCCGACGCGCGTCGCCCGGCCGCTCGGCGCCTTCCTCCGCCCGGGAAGACTCCTGTTGCCGGGCCTCCTCCCCGCTGCGCTCGGAAGAACGGTCACGGGTCGTCCCGTCGGTCTCCCGGCCTTCGCGGAGAGTGTCGAGGAAGTGCTGTACCGCTTCGCCGAGCGCATGGTTGAGGCTCGCCGCGCCGGCCGCCACGAGATCCCTCAGCCAGTCCGAGGAGCCGAGCCCGCGGATCGTGGCTGCGGGATGGAGCGCCGCCTCGCGGGCCGCGGCGCTCGCCCGCTTCGGATCCCTGGCGAAGGAGGCGGCGGCCCGGAAGAGCAAGCCTGCGATGATCTCCTGTCCGGCGGGCGAGAGGAGGAAGTCGGCGAACGGGCCGCGCCGAAGCGGCTTCGGCACCTTCACGCCCAATATCTTCTTGGGAAGCTTGCGCTTGCGCTTGCTCTTGCCCTTCTTCGCCATCGGCGCCTTCCGTTCGCGACAGGTTGATGACAACGCTAGCCCCGAGGCGCCGTTCCGCGGGGCGCCCGGGGCGCCGCTTGCTCCTAGCGGCCGCCGCCGACGTCGACGAACGCGCCCGTCACGTAGGACGCGCGGTCCGACGCCAGCCAGAGGATCGTCTCCGCCACCTCCTCCGCCTTGCCGCCGCGCTGCATCGGCACGAAGCCCTTCAGGCGCTCGACCCTGTCCGGCTGCCCGCCGGAGGCATGGATGTCGGTCTCGATCAGCCCGGGGCGCACCGCGTTCACGCGGATGCCCTCGGCCGCCACCTCCTGCGACAGGCCCGTCGTGAGCGTGTCGATCGCGCCCTTCGAGGCGGCATAGTCGACATACTGCTTCGCGCCGCCGAGGCGGGCGGCGATCGACGAGACGTTGACGATCGCCCCGCCCCGTCCCCCGCGCTCCGTGGACATGCGCCTGACGGCCTCGCGGGCGCAGACGAACGCGCCCACGACGTTCACGCGCATCATCCGCTCGAGACGTTCGAGCCCCATATCCACGACCGGCATCGCCGGCGCGACGATGCCCGCGTTGTTGACGAGCACGTCGAGCCGGCCGAGCTCGCGGTCGACCTTCTGAAAGAGCGAGAGGATCTCCGCCTCCTCCGCCATGTCGGCCTTCACGATGATCGCGCGGCTGCCCGCGGCCCGCACGGCGTCCGCCACCTCCTCGGCCGCGTCCACCCGCGTGGCGTAGTTGATCGCCACGTCGTAGCCCGCCTCGGCCGCCAGCCGCGCGGTCGCCGCCCCGATGCCGCGGCTTCCCCCGGTGACGAGCATGATCCTGGGCATCGCTTTCTCTCCTCCCCAACCGTTCCCTGACCGGCATCGTGCCGCATCGGGCGACCGGGAACATCCCGCGGACGACGCAAGGCTCGCCGGACGAGAGGGCATGGCTGGTGCCATGCGAACGAAGCGTCGGAGAGGGACGAGCGCCTTGTTCCGAAGCCTGGCCAGGCTGCATGATCGGAAGCGCGTCAGTCTGACGCCCGACAGGAAGGAAGCCCCATGACCACGATACTCGGCATTTCCGGCAGCCTGCGGAAGGGCTCGCTGAACACCGCGCTCCTGCGGGCGGCGGAGCAGCTCATGCCGGAGGGCTCGACGCTTGACGCGGCGGGCGTCGAGGGCGTCCCGCTCTACAATGCCGACGACGAGGCGGCGGACGGTGTTCCGCCCGCCGTGGAGGAGCTGAAGCGCCGGCTGCGGGCCGCCGACGGCCTCATCCTCGTGACGCCCGAGTACAACAACTCGATCCCCGGCGTCTTCAAGAACGCGATCGACTGGATGAGCCGGCCCTCGAGCGAGATCGCGCAGCATTTCGGCGGCAAGCCGGTCGCGCTGATCGGCGCCTCGCCCGGCGGCTTCGGCACGATCCTGTCGCAGGAGGCCTGGCTGCCGGTGCTGCGCACGCTCCGCACGAGGCCCTGGTTCGGCGGCCGGCTCCTGGTCTCGCGCGCGAACACCCTCACCGAGGACGGCGAGATCACCGACGAGGCGACCCGCCAGAAGCTGGCGGAGTTCCTCGCGGGCTTCGTCGCCTTCGCGAAGGCCGGCTGAGGCCTGACAGGGGGTCTTCCTACCCCAGCCGCTCGCGCCATGCCCTCACTGCCGCGCGCACGTTCTCCGGCGAGGTGCCGCCCTCGCTCGTGCGGCTCTTCACGGAGTTCTCGACGCTCAGCACGCCGAAGACGGCCTCGGTGATGCGCGGCTCGATGCCCTGCATCTCCTGAAGCGACAGCTCCGCCAGCTCGCAGCCCTTGCCGTCGGCGAGGCCGACGATGCGGCCCGTCACGTGGTGCGCCTCGCGGAACGGCATCTTCAATTCGCGCACCAGCCAGTCGGCGAGGTCCGTCGCGGTGGAGAAGCCGGCGCCGGCCGCTGCGGCCAGCCGCTCGCGGACGGGCTCCATGTCCTTCACCATGCCGGTCATCGCGGCGACGGCGAGCTCGGCGGCGTCGATCGCGTCGAAGGCCGGCTCCTTGTCCTCCTGCATGTCCTTCGAATAGGCGAGCGGCAGGCCCTTCAGCACGATCGTCAGGCTCGTGAGCGCGCCCATGATGCGGCCGGTCTTCGCGCGGATCAGCTCGGCGGCGTCCGGGTTCCTCTTCTGCGGCATGATCGAGGAGCCGGTCGTCCAGGCGTCCGAGAGCTTCACGAAGCGGAACTGCGCCGACGACCAGATGACGATCTCCTCGGCGAAGCGCGAGAGATGGACGGCGAGGATCGAGAAGGCGGACAGCGTCTCCAGCACGAAGTCGCGGTCGGACACCGCGTCGAGCGAATTGGCCATCGGCCCGTCGAAGCCGAGCGCCTCCGCCGTCATCCGCCGGTCGATCGGGAACGAGGTCCCGGCGAGCGCGGCGGCACCGAGCGGGCTCTCGTTCATCCGCTTCCGCGCGTCCTGCACGCGGCCCCGGTCGCGGCCGATCATCTCGACATAGGCCATCAGATGGTGCCCGAACGTGACGGGCTGCGCCGACTGGAGATGCGTGAAGCCCGGCATCACGGCGTCGGCATGGGCCTCCGCCTTGTCGAGAAGCGCCAACTGCAGCCCCTTCAGGGCCTCGTCCATCCGGTCGAGCGTGTCGCGGACGTAGAGACGGAAGTCCGTCGCCACCTGGTCGTTGCGCGAGCGCGCCGTGTGGAGCCGGCCCGCGGCGGGGCCGATCATCTCCGTCAGGCGCGATTCCACGTTCATGTGGATGTCCTCGAGCGCCGTCGAAAACGTGAACGTCCCGGCCTCGATCTCGCCCCGGATCGCCTGTAGACCTTCCACGATCCGGTCGACGTCGTCGGGCGGCAGGATGCCGGTCGCCGCCAGCATGCGCGCATGCGCCTGCGAGGCGGTGATGTCCTGGGCATAGAGCCGCTTGTCGAAGTCGATCGAGGCGTTGATCGCCTCCATCACCTGATCGGGTGCGCTCTGGAAGCGCCCGCCCCACATCTTGTTGCTCATGACGGTCCTTGACGACGGGAAGGTAAGAGGTTTCGCGCGATGAGTTCGGACGGCACCCCCACCGAGACGAAGGCGGCGCCGCGCCGGCGCACGACGATGCTCGCCGGAGGCGCGCTCGCCGTCGTGCTGGGTGCTGCTGCGGTATACGGGATCGGCTTCGCCACTGGCAACGGCGAGGCTGCGGCCTGCGCCGCCGATCCGGCGACGCTGGCTGCGCTCGGCGAGAGGGCACGCGGCGAGGTGGCGGCCGTGATCGTGCCCGACGCGCCCGACCCGTTGCCCGAGATGCGCTTCTCCGACGAAGACGGTTCCGAGCGCGCCCTGTCGGAATGGAAGGGCAAGGTCGTGCTCCTGAACCTCTGGGCGACGTGGTGCGTGCCCTGCCGCGAGGAGATGCCGGCGCTCGACACGCTGCAGGCGGAGCTGGGGGGGCAGGATTTCGAGGTCGTCGCCGTGAACCTCGACCGCGGCGACGCGGAGAAGCCGCGCAAATTCCTCGCCGAGACCGGCATCGAGCACCTCGCCCTCTACCGCGACCCCGGGAACGAGATCTTCAGCACGCTGAAGAGCCGCGGCCGCGCCTTCGGGCTGCCGACGACGCTGCTGGTCGACGCGGAAGGCTGCGAGATCGGCCACCTTCCGGGCCCGGCCGACTGGGCTTCCGGAGACGCGCTGGACCTCGTGCGGGCAGCGCTTGGGCGCCCGGATCAGGGCGGCTGACGCGGGGCCTCAGGCCAGGAGGTCGATCTCGTTGCCGAGGCCGGTCTCGGTGAGGCGCTTGTTGATCTCCTCGGCCTTCGCCTTGTACTGCTCCTGCATCCGCTCGGCCGCCATCTGGAAGCTGAGCTGGACCTGGAGGGCGCCGGAGTTGACCTTCGTCGCGAAGAGCTTGTTGCCGAGCGCGGCCACGGTGGCCTCGCGCTGCTTGACGAAGTTCTTCCGCATCTGCTGGCCGTAGCCGTAGCGCTGCACCTTGGCGGCCTGGGCCTTCTTCCACATCGCTCCGCCGACCGCCATGCCGCGCTCCCCCTGTCCGTGCCCATGGTGCGGGCAGCTCGCGAGCGTAGGTTCGGCAGGCTTAAGGAGGTGTTAAGCGCTCGCGGCGCGCGCGGGATCAGCGGGTCGGAACCGGCTTCTCGCCGCGATAGTCGTAGAAGCCCCGCTGCGCCTTGCGGCCGAGCCAGCCCGCCTCGACATACTTCACGAGAAGCGGGCACGGCCGGTATTTCGAATCCGCAAGCCCCTCGTACAGCATCTGCATGATGGACAGGCAGGTGTCGAGGCCGATGAAATCCGCGAGCTCGAGCGGCCCCATCGGGTGGCGGGCACCGAGCCGCATGGCGGTGTCGATCGCCTCCACCGTGCCGACGCCCTCGTAGAGCGTGTAGATCGCCTCGTTGATCATCGGCAGGAGGATGCGGTTGACCATGAAGGCCGGGAAGTCCTCCGACACCGCGATCGTCTTGCCGAGCGAGGTGACGAAGGCCCGCGCCGTCTCGAAGGTCACGTCCTCCGTCGCGATGCCTCGGACGAGCTCGACGAGCTCCATCACCGGCACCGGGTTCATGAAGTGGATGCCGATGAAGCGCTCCGGCCGGTCGGACACCGAGGCGAGGCGCGTGATGGAGATCGACGAGGTGTTCGTCGCGACGATGGCGTCGGGCGACAGGTGAGGACAGAGCTCCCGTAGGATCTTCCGCTTCACCTCCTCGTTCTCGATGGCCGACTCGATCACGAGATCGACGTCGGACATCTCCTCGAGGCTGGCGGCGGCGGAGATCAGCCGCAGCGCGCTCTGGCGCGCCTCCTCGCCGATCTTGCCCGAGGAGACCTGGCGGGCGAGGTTGCCGTTGATCGTGGCGAGCCCCGCCTCGCAGCGCTCCACGCTCACGTCGTTGAGCTTCACCTCGTAGCCGGCCAGGGCGCAGACATGGGCGATGCCGCTGCCCATCTGTCCCGCGCCGATGACGCCCACGCGCCGGATCCGGTCTCCGCCCTCTGCGCTCACGCCGTCATACTCCGTGGCTTCCGTACGATCTCGGCTATCATGACAAGGCTGCGGCGTGAAGCCGTTTCGCACGGAACATCAATCTCCGAAGCCGGCCTTCTTCAGCTCCTCGTCGAGCGCGGGCAGCGCCTCGAAGAGGTCCGCGACGAGCGCGTAGTCGGCGACCTGGAAGATCGGAGCTTCCTCGTCCTTGTTGATCGCTGCGATCACCTTGGAGTCCTTCATACCGGCCAGATGCTGAATGGCACCTGAAATTCCGATCGCCAGGTAGAGCTCCGGCGCGACGACCTTGCCGGTCTGTCCCACCTGGTAGTCGTTCGGCATGTAGCCCGCGTCGACGGCCGCGCGGCTCGCCCCGATCGCCGCGCCGAGCCGGTCGGCGATCGGCGCGATGTACTTCTCGAAGTTCTCGCCCGACTGCATGCCGCGACCGCCGGACACGACGATCTTCGCGGAGGTCAGCTCCGGCCGCGCCGAGCGCGTCAGCTCCTCGCCCTCGAAGCTCGAGATCGACGGAAGCTCGGGCGCGGAGACGCTCTCCACCGCCGCCGAGCCCGAGAGCTCCGCCGGCGGGAAGGCGGTCGTGCGGACGGTCACGACCTTCTTGGGGTCCTCCGACGTCACGGTCTGGATCGCGTTGCCGGCGTAGATCGTCCGCACGAAGGTGTCGCTGCCCTCGATGCCGATGACGTCGGAGACCTGCATCACGTCGAGGAGCGCCGCCACGCGCGGCATCATGTTCTTGCCGTCGGTCGAAGCCGGCGCGACGATCGCGTCGTAGTCGCCGGCGAGCGAGACGATCAGCGCCGCCATCGGCTCGGCGAGGTGATGCTCGAGCGCGTCCGCCTCGACGAGCAGCACCTTGCGCGCTCCGTCGATCTTCGCCGCCGCCTCCGCGGCGGCGCCGCATCCCTTGCCGGCGATCAGCACGTCGAGATCGCCACCCAGCGCCTTAGCGGCGCTCGCGGCCTTCAGGCTGCCGTCGTTGATCGTGGTGTTGTCGTGCTCTGCGATCAGGAGGACGGCCATCTAGAGGACTCCCGCTTCGTTCTTCAGCTTCTCGACGAGTTCCGCGACGCTGCCGACCCTGACGCCGGCCTGGCGGCCCGCTGGCTCCGCGACCTTCGTCACCTTCAGCCTCGGCGTCACGTCGACGCCGAAATCGTCGGGCGTCTTCTCGTCGATCGGCTTCTTCTTCGCCTTCATGATGTTCGGCAGCGACGCATAGCGCGGCTCGTTGAGGCGCAGGTCGGTCGTCACGATCGCCGGCATCGCGAGCTTGACCTTCTGCAGGCCGCCGTCGACCTCGCGGGTGACCATGAGACTGCCGTCCGCCGGCTCGAGCCTCGAGGCGAAGGTGCCCTGGGGCCAGCCGAGCAGCGCCGCGAGCATCTGGCCGGTCTGGTTGCAGTCGTCGTCGATCGCCTGCTTGCCGAGAATGACGAGGTCCGGGCTCTCGGCCTCGACGACGCCCTTCAGGATCTTCGCCACCGCGAGGGGCTCGAGACCCGGCTGGTCGGTCTTCACGAGGATCCCGCGATCCGCGCCCATGGCGAGCGCGGTGCGGATCGTCTCCTGGCACTGCTGCGGCCCGGCGGACACGGCGACGATCTCGGTCGCGACCCCCTTCTCCTTCAGGCGAATCGCCTCTTCCACGGCGATCTCGTCGAACGGGTTCATCGACATCTTGACGTTGGCCAGTTCAACGCCTGAGCCATCGGCTTTCACGCGGATCTTGACGTTGTAGTCGACGACCCGCTTGACGGCCACGAGCACCTTCATGAGCGGCGACACTCCTCGATGACGGAAACGCATCCGGTCCCGGATGGAGCGGGAACGCTTCCGACCGGCCGGCAGGTTGGCGCCGGCTCCGGAAAGCCCGTTGCTTTCGAAGTCGGCTGAGGTGCGGCGGACGGTAATGACCGGGTCTGGGCAAGTCAACGCCGACCGGCGTCACCGCACATCGGGCGGCTGGGTGGCGACGAGACCGCGGTCGAACAGGGGCACGCCGCGCCTGCGAAAGAAGGGAACGAGCGCCGCTCCCGTCAGCATCCCGCCGACATGCGCCCACCAGGCGACACCCTCGTCCACCGCGCCGGCCGCCATGACGAGCTGCCACGCCACCCAGAAGCCCAGCACGTACATGGCGCTGAGCCGCAGCGGCACGCGCCAGAGGACGAGGATCCAGACCTTCACCCGCGGATGCAGCATGAGGTAGGCGGCGATAACTCCCGCCGCCGCGCCGCTCGCGCCGATCAGCGGCGCCACCGAGTCCGGGAAGAGCACGGCGTGGGCGAGGCCCGCCCCGATGCCGCAGAGGAGGTAGAACGCGAGGAAGCGCAGGTGCCCCATCGCGTCCTCGACATTGTCGCCGAACACCCAGAGGAAGAGCATGTTGCCGAGGAGATGCAACCAGTCTCCGTGAAAGAACTGGTATGTCAGGAGCGTCAGGTTCTCCGGCACGACGACGTACTCGGCCGGCAGCATCTGATAGTCGTTGAAGACGGCCGGGATCACTCCGAACGACACGGCAGCCACCTCCACCGAGCCGGGCGCGCCCAGCGCCACGAAGGCGTGGATCGCCGTCATCACCGCGATCAGCGACACCGTCACGTACTGGAACGGCAGGTGGCGCAGCGGATTGTCGTCGCTGATCGGAATGAACATGGGCCTTGGCCGCCTCCGAACGGAACACGCTGCCTGTTTACAGCAGGGCCGGATCGAGGAATAGCGGGCCCTCCGGGGCAGCTCCACTGCGGCGAGAGGCCCTAATTCGCCAAAGAACGCTCGAGCACGGTCGTTACGAACTTGTTGAGGCTCATGCCGGCCCGTCTGGCCGCAGTTGACAGGGCCCGATGAAGCCGGGGCTCGGCTCGCACGACGAATTGGCCCGAGAAGGGCTTCTCCGGCTCCTCGCCCCGCTCCTTACAAAATGTCAGATAGTCCTCCACGGACTCCGCCAGAGCCTCCTTCAGCTCACCCACCGAACGTCCCTGGAAGGTGATCACGTCGCGCAGGTTGATAACCTCCCCGTGGAAGATCTCAGCCTCCTCGTCGAACTCGACCACCGCCTCGTAGCCGTTGTAGTGCATCATGCTCATCGCGTTACGCCCGCCTCCACCAGGAACCGCCGGACCGACTTCACAGCTCCCTTGTCGGTCTCCTTGCGCGGGTGCGGCCTGTGAAACACCGCCCGGACACCGTTGAGTGCCACTCGCACACGCGAACCTTGCCCTTCGCTGAGGTCTGCACCGAGCGCCTCGAACAGCGCTTCGATGTCCCGCCAAGCGATGGCGCCGGAGACCGGATCGGCGAAGACCGACTTCAGCGTCTCCCGATGCTTCGTGCCGAGCTTCATGAAGTATCACTTCATAGTATCATTTCAAGAGGGGACGCGGCTGCGCCTGCCTGCACGATGGCGCCGATCAAGAGGTGACACCCCCTCCTACCGGTTCTGCCCGGCCACCCAGAGCACGTCGCCGCTTCCCTTGCCGTTCGCGTAGCGGGCGGCCACGAAGAGCAGGTCGGAAAGCCGGTTCACGTAGCGCAGCGCCATCTCGCTGACGATCTCGCCCTCGCGCCGCGACAGCTCGACCATCTCGCGCTCGGCCCGGCGCACCACGGTCCGGGCGAGGTGCAGGTGGGCAGAGGCCGGCGTCCCACCCGGCAGCACGAAGGACATGAGCGGCTGAAGCTCCGCGTTCAGCCGGTCGATCTCGGCCTCGAGGCGCGCGACCTGCGACTCCACGACGCGGAGCGGCTCGAAGCCCGACGCCTCCCCCGTCTCGGGCGTGCAGAGGTCGGCCCCGAGATCGAAGAGATCGTTCTGCACGCGCATCAGCATCGCGTCGAGCTCGGCGAGAGCCGGCTCGGCCGAGATGTGCAGCCGCGCCATGCCGATCGTCGCGTTCGCCTCGTCCACCGTGCCGTAGGAGGCCACCCGCAGGTCGAACTTCGCCCGGCGCGGGCCGGTCGCGAGGCCGGTCGAGCCGTCGTCGCCGGTGCGGGTGTAGATCTTGTTCAGCCTGACCACGGGTTCTCCTGCTCCTGTCAGCCGCCGCGCGCGACGAGCACGAAGAGGACGATCAGCACGACCGCCCCGAACTGCAGGATCACGCGCCACCGCATCAGCGTCTGCGACCGGTTCGGGCTGCCGCCGCGCATCATGTTCACGAGGCCGAGGATAAGGACGACGGCGACCGCGACCAGCGCCAGCTGGACGCCGTAGAATGTGAGGATTTCGGCCATGGGCGGAGCCTTCGGCTTCAGTTCAGCGCGAGGATCGCGCCGTTCAGCGCGCAAGCATAGAGCACCCAGGCGAGGTAGGGCACCATCAGCGCCGTCGCGAGCGGCGAGAGGAGCCAGAACAGCCGCATCGTCCAGACGATGGCCGCGATGAGCGCCAGGATGACGATCAGGCCGAGGAGCGGGCTGTGCAGCCCGAAGAAGGCCCACGACCAGGCCGCGTTGAGGACGAGCTGGACGAAGAAGGCGGTGAGTGCCGCGCGCACCTCGGGCGCCCCCGGATCGGCGCGCCAGACGAGCCAGGCCGCGACCGCCATGGCGATGTAGAGTGCCGTCCAGACCGGCGTGAACACCCAGTTCGGCGGCGTGAAGCCCGGCTTCGCCAGCCCCTCGTACCACGTCCCGACATTCGGGATCGTCGCCCAGGAGCCGAGCGCGCCGGCTGCGAGGCACGCCAGGAGCAGCCCCGCCAGCACGGCGGCGCTCTTGACGGGCTGCGGCTTCATCAGTTCGCGATCGCGCACCAGGGACATTCGGCCTCGGACCCCTCTTTCCAGATGTCGGCCCCGACTTCTAGAGGAAACGGCGCCGCAACGCGACGCCGTTTCCACGGAATGCGGACCTCTCGGGGCCCTACGGCGGCCGCGCCTCAGTGGTTCAGGAGAACGTCCTCGATCTTGTCGACGGGATGGCCGGTGAGATCCTTGTTGACCTCCTCGACGATCCGGTCGGCGACCTCCTTGTGGTACTCCTTGCGCAGCACGCCGAGCGTCCTGGGCGGTGCGA
This sequence comes from Lutibaculum baratangense AMV1, assembly GCF_000496075.1. Taxonomy (GTDB): domain Bacteria; phylum Pseudomonadota; class Alphaproteobacteria; order Rhizobiales; family Tepidamorphaceae; genus Lutibaculum; species Lutibaculum baratangense. The sequence goes on along the minus strand of NZ_AWXZ01000035.1, from coordinate 149,799 downwards.
CGACCACGAGCTTGTCGAACCGTCCCTTGTGGGCGGCCTTGTAAAGCGCCTGCGCGATCTCACCGGCGAAGCGGTCCTCCTCGATCTGGTGCCAGTCGGTGTAGCCGACCCCGCTCTTGTGGCCCGGCCCCGCGTCGTAGAGGCGGCCCGGCCGGTCGGTGCTCTGCTCGCGGGTGGAGGGGTTCTCGTGCTCGAGAACGTTCTCGACCTCGAGGTTGGGCGCATCCGCGGTGCCCTTGTTCCTGAGGAAGATCGCCTTCCTGCCGTCGCCGACGAAGACCAGTGCGTCAGCCGGGATCTTGGTGGCCGTCATCGGGCCTCTCCTTCTGTTGTGACCGTCTCGGACCTTGCCGTGAACGCGCCCGGCCGGCCCCAGGTTCGGGGGCCCCGGAGGCGTCGCGGGCGGCGTGCGCCTGCCGGACCTCGCGAGCGGGATCTTTCCGCGACAGGTGACTGTGGTGCAACGGGCATCGTAAGTGGAGCGTTGCAGTATCGATTCCCGCGACCCAGCTCGAGACAGGCATGAACGCCACGAGCCCTTCGGACGGAGACGATGGCGAGGCGGACAAGCGGCTGAGGCGCCAAGCCACGAAGACGCGCGACCGCACGACGGCGCCACGCCTGCGCAAGGCGCTGCGCACCCGCGCGGCGAAGGGCGCGTGGTGGTTCAGCAAGGCCGTCTACAAGGCGGGCGAGCGCTTCATCTACGACGACGGGCTCTACATGGCGAGCGCCCTCGCCTTCTCGATCATCCTGGCGATCTTCCCCTTCATCATCTTCATGACCGCCACCGTCGGCTTCCTCGGCGGCGAGGCGCTGGCGCAGCTCCTGACGGTCCACGTGTTCGACGTGTTCCCCGAGGAGGTCGCCTCGACGCTCGAGCCCGAGATCGACAACGTGCTGCGCGACGCGACCACCGGCCTCGTCACCTTCGGCCTCGCGGTGATGCTCGTCTCCGTCTCGAGCGCCATCGAGACGGTGCGTGGCGGCCTCAACCGCGCCTACGGGATCCTCGAAGACCGCTCCGTCGTCCGGACGCGGCTCGAATCGCTGCTGTTCATCTTCGTCACGACCTTCGCCCTGATGCTCGTCGCGCTCGCCGCCGTCGTCGTGCCGATCGTCTACAACATCGCCCTGCCGATCCTGCCGACCCACCTCGCCTACAGCGACGCGGTGGGGCGGATGCGCCTCGCCGTGACCGCGGCCGTTCTGACGCTGCTCCTGTGGGCGCTGCACCGCTATCTGCCGGACTGGAAGGGCCCGCGCCCCTCGGTCTGGCCGGGCATCCTCGCCACGCTCGTCCTCTGGTACCTCGCGGCGAAGGGCTTCTCCCTCTACCTGCGCTTCTTCGGCGGGTACACGCGGACCTATGCCGGGCTCGCCGGCATCGTGGCGGCCATGATCTTCTTCTACGTGGCCTCCGTGATCCTGCTCTTCGCGGGCTCGCTCAACAGGGCGTTCGCCGAGGCCTGGGCGAAGCGGCGGGCGGAGCTCGCGATGCGGCGCTTCGAGGAGGGGCACGCCCGTCGGCCGCCGCAGGGCGACGCCTCCGACAGCGGCTGACGCCCGCGCGCCAAGTACGTCTCCGCTCCTTCTACAACCGCTTTCGCGACTGTCGGGTATCCAACAGACCTTTTCTGCTCCTCCCACTAATAGATCGACAACCGATAGGTGCAGCGCGAGGCCGCGCTGGTCGTTTCCGGATTTGGGGTGGGGAGGACAGGTCTGGTGGAGAACCGCTCGCACGAGCTGGCGCTGCGCGAGATCCGCCACCGCCTGTCGAACAGCTTCCAGCTGATCAACAGCTACATACAGCTTCGGGCGCGGCGTGTGGCGGGCGAGGAGACGCGGCGGGAGCTCATGGAGCTCGCGAACCTCGTCCAGTCGATCGGCACGCTGCAGGAGCAGCTGGCGGCGCCGGGAGGCGACTTCGCAGGCTTTCTCGACCAGGCCGCGCAGAACTGGAGGCGCCTCGGCGCCAGCGACGGCCACGATGCGCTCCGTGTCGAGGTCGAGGCCGAGCCGATCGCGCTGCCCGACCAGACGGTGTGCACACTGGCCCTGATCGCGCACGAGCTCGTCACGAACGCGATCGAGCATGGCTTTCCGGCTGGGAGCTCGCGCCGTCTGCGGATCCTCTTTCGCCGGGACGGGCAGGAGGTCGAGCTCGCCGTCGTCGACAACGGCCGCGGCGCCGCCGAGGACGCTGCCGACGGCCAGGGATCGATGGGCCTGCATCTCGTGGAGATCCTGTCGAGGCAGCTCGGCGGCCGCTTCGAACTCAGCTCCGGCCAGGGGACGGTGGCCTCGGTCCGCCTGCCCTCCGCCGAACGAAGGTGATCGCATGTCCCGCCAACAACAAAAAGGTCACGATGCGGCAGCCGTCCTCTAGCCTTGGGCCCAGCACCAACACGCTCCTCTCAGCGCTGCCGAACGCCGAATTCGCCCTGATAGAGCCTCACCTCCAGGTCGTGGAGCTCGAGCGCGGTCGCCAGCTCTTCGGCGACGGCGACGGCATGGCGCATGCCTATTTCCCCCATGACTGCGTCGTCTCCCTCGTCTCGGTCATGCATGACGGGCGCAGCGTCGAGATGAACGGCATCGGCCGCGAGGGCTTCATCGACCCGGCCCTCGCGCTCAGGGCGGTGCAGCCGCTCGGCCGCTACCTCGTCCAGCTTCCGGGCACGGCCTGGCGCATCGAGGTGGAGCGGCTGAACGAGACGATGGCGATCAGCCCCGCGCTCCGCGCCCACCTGATGTGCTACACGGAGGTCTTCCTGCGGCAGTCGCTGCAGCTCGTGGCCTGCAGCGCGCTCCATCCGGTCGAGGCGCGGATCTGCCGCTGGATCCTGACGACGCGGGACAGGCTCGCGCGGCCCGAATGCCCGGTGACGCAGGACGTCATCGGCGAAGTGCTGGGCGTCCAGCGCTCGACTGTCTCGCTGGCGGTGCGGAACCTTCAGGCGGCCGGGCTGATCGGCACGCGCCGCGGGGCGATCGAGATCCTCGAGCCCGACGGACTTTTCGATAGCGCCTGCGAATGCTATTCGATCATCCGCCGGCATTTCGAGGAACGGCTGCCCGGAACCTACGGATAGAAGAGAACACGTGACTGCGCGAGGCCGATGAACGACACGTCACAGCACTTGCGCAACCGTCTCCTGGCGGCGATGCGGCCGGAAGACCTCGAACGCCTGGTGCCGCATCTTCAGCCCATGGAGATGACCGCCGGCGTCATTCTTTACGAACCCGAGGACCTGCTCGACACGGCGTACTTCCCGTACGACGCGGTGATCTCGATCGTCTCGGTGATGCGCGACGGCGGCGTCGCCGAGATGGCCACCGTGGGCCGCGAAGGGGTCGCGGGCTTCGCGTGGCCCACGAGCAGCGGCCGCGCGCCGGGCCGCCACCTCGTGCAGCTCCCCGGCAGCGGCGCGAGGATGCCCCTGCAACGGCTGCATGCCGTCGCCGCGGAGAGCGTCGATCTCCAGCACCTCCTGCTGCGCTACATGGAGGTGTTCCTGCGCGAGACGATGCAGCTTGCCGCGTGCAATGCCCTGCACCCGGTCGAGGCGCGCTGCGCCAGATGGATCCTGATGACGCAGGACCGCGTCGGTTCGCCGGAGCTGCGCCTCACCCAGGAATTCCTGAGCGAGATGCTCGGCGTCCAGCGCACGACCGTCTCGCTCGTCACCCGCACGCTCGAGCGGCAGGGCCTCATCCGCAACCGCCGCGGCCTGATCGAGGTGATCGACCGGAGCGGGCTCGAGGGCGCGAGCTGCGAGTGCTACCGCGTGATCGAGGACAATCTGGGCCGCCTCCTGCCCCTCGCCCCCGAGTGATCAATCAGTGAAGCGTCGCGCCGGCCCGCGCGGGCGACATCGCCGCGTAGAGGGCGTTCGCGATCTGGGTGCCGTCGCGGGGGGTCTCGAGGACCGCGGAAAAGCCTGCGTGCTGGAGGACCCGGTTCAGTTCGCCCGTGCCGAGCGCGATGATCGGCAGCACGGGCGCGCAGCGGTCACGGATCGCCCGCGCCGTCGCGAGCCCCGCCGTGCCGTCCATCGCCACGTCGATCATCACGCAATCGAAGTGCTCGCGGCAGAAGCGCAGCAGCGCCTCCTCGGCACAACCGACGGCGACCATCTGCAGCCCCGTCCGCTCGATCAGTGATCCGACGAGCAGACGCGTCACGGGGTCCGGGACGGCCAGCAGAACCCGTGCGGGCGACCTCGAGTCTCGCGCGCCATCTTGGTCTGCGGATACGGTCATCAACTGGTCCTTCTGTGGCTGAAGCCCTCCGCCGGCTCGCCGTTCGGCTCACCGGCGAAGGGCCACGCCTCCCTGTTGTTGCGACGACGCTAGCCCCCCGGGGCTTAATCAACCCTCAAGCGGAATGCTTGATGTCGATTAACCTAAACGCGGCCTGTCCGCGCAGCCCGGCCATGCATCCCCGCGGGTGGCGCGAATGGATTGCGGCGTCTAACCTCGCCTCTCCCGCCGCCGGCCCAGCCTCAATGCTCGACTCCATCGTCGCCATCGCCGCCATCGTCATTCCGGTCTTCGGCCTCATCGGGATCGGCTTCGCCTCGGTGAAGACGAAGCTCCTCAAGATGTCCGTCGGCGACGGTCTGGCCGATTTCGTCTTCATCGTCGCGCTGCCGGTCCTCTTGTTCAAGACGCTCGCGACGGCCGAGCTCGGCGACGTCTCCCCCTGGCCTTTCCTGATCAGCTACTTCGCGGGCGTCGCGGTGGTCTGGACCGCGAGCGACTTCACGGTGCGCCGCATCTTCGGCCGCGACGCGCGCTCGGGCGTCACCGCCGGCGTGTCCGGCGGATTCTCGAACATCGCCCTCGTCGGCCTGCCCTTCTCCATCTCGGCCTTCGGCGAGGCCGGCTCCGTCCCGGCCGCCACCCTCCTCGCGGTCCACCTGCCGATCATGATGACGGTGAGCACGCTCCTCGTGCAGCGCGCGGAGCGGATCGACGGCACCTCGGAGGCCGGCGTGTCGCTCGGCCAGACCCTCCTGCGGGTCGGCGGCAACCTGATCCGGAACCCGCTGATCGTCGGCATTCTCGCGGGCGTGGCTTGGTGGCTCACCGGCCTGCCGATCACCGGCATTCCGCGCCGGCTGATCGACATGCTGACGGCGCCCGCCGTGCCCTGCGCGCTCTTCGCCCTCGGCATCAGCCTCGCGCGCTACGGCATCAGCGGCAACATCCGGCCCGCGCTCGTCATCGCCGGCCTGAAGCTCGTCCTGCTGCCGGCCTGCGTCTATCTCCTCGTCTCGAACCTGACCGACCTGCCGCAGATCTGGATCAACGTCGCGACGATGGCCGCCGCCTGCCCCACCGGAGTCAACGCCTGGCTGATCGCGAGCCGCTTCGGCACCGGCCTCGCGCTGTCGGCGAACGTCATCACCATGTCGACCGCCATGGCCGTGGTCTCGATGACGGTCTGGCTCGCGATCCTCACCCACTGATCCCCGAGCTTCCCAAGCCGATCATCTGCCGGATCTCTCCCGGCGAGCGGCCCGCCTCGCGGAGCGCGCGCAGCGCCGTGTCCTGCCGGCTCTTGGAGAGCTTGCGCCCGTCGTCGCCGAGGATCAGCCGGTGGTGGCGGTAGAGCGGCTCCGGCAGCCCGAGGAGACGCTGCAGCAGGCGGTGGACCGAGGTCGCCTGGAAGAGGTCGCGGCCGCGCGTCACGTGCGTCACGCCCTGCAGCGCGTCGTCCAGCGTCACCGCCAGGTGATAGCTCGCCGGCACGTCCTTCCTGAGGATCACGACGTCGCCCCAGGCGAGCGGATCCGCCCGCACCTCCGAGACGGACCCGTCCTCGTCGAGTTCGCGCCAGGAAAGCCCCTCGCCGGCCACGGCGACCGCCCGGCCCATGTCGAGCCGCCAGGCCGGGCGAAGGCCCTCCGCCTCGAGCCGGTCCCGCTCATCCCCGCCGGGGCCGCGATGGACGCCGGGATAGACCGGCGCCCCGTCCGGATCCCGCGGCCAGGGCCGCCCGCTCTCCGCCTCCCGCGCCGCCACCGCGTCCGCGATCTCCCGCCGGCTCGCGTAGCAGGGATAGAGGAGACCCGCGTCCTTCAGGCGTTCCGCCGCTGCCTCGTAGGCCGGAAAATGCTGCGACTGCCGGCGCACGGGCGCCTCCCAGGAGAGGCCGAGCCAGGCGAGATCTTCGTAGATCGCGCTCTCGAACTCCGGCCGGCAGCGCACGACGTCGATGTCCTCGATTCGCAACAGGAACCGGCCACCGAGCGCTCTCGCGGTGTCGTGGGTGACGAGGGCCGAGAAGGCGTGGCCCAGATGGAGGAACCCGTTCGGGCTCGGCGCGAAGCGGAGGACGGGCTGGCTCAATGTCGCGGATCCGGTCGGTCTGTGCGGTTTCGGGTATCACAGGCGGTCGTCCGGCGCCTATGGTCGCGGCCATCATGAGCGAGAGACTGAACACTCAGGAAGACCTCGCGCGGGCGCTTTCCGCCCTCGGGAGACGCGACGCGCGGCTCACGAGCCTCGTCGAGCGGGAAGCGGGGACGCCTGTGCGGCGGCGGACGCCGGGCCTGGAGGGGCTCGTCCACTGCATCATGGGGCAGCAGGTCTCGGTCGCGAGCGCCGCCGCCATCTGGGGGCGCCTCAAGGCAGCCACCCATCCCTTCGATGCCGAGACGCTCGCCTCCCATTCCGACGAGACGCTCCGCTCGGCCGGCCTCTCCGGCGCGAAGGTCCGCACGGTGCGGGCGCTGGCCGCCGCGGTGCTGGACGGGCGCCTCGACCTCGACGCGCTCTTTCGCATGCCCGACGACGAGGCGAGGGCCGCCCTCGTGGCGCTTCCCGGCATCGGGCCGTGGACGGCAGAGCTCTACCTCCTCTTCTGCGAGGGCCGGGGCGACATTTGGCCGGCGGGCGACCTCGCGCTCCAGGTCGCGCTGATGGACGCGCTCGAACTCCCCGAGCGTCCGAATGCCTTGTCCGCACAGGAGATCGCGGCCGACTGGCGCCCCCACCGCGGCGCCGCCGCCCATCTCTTCTGGGCGCATTACCGCCGGATCAAGGGCAGGTCGGGCGTGCCGCTCTGACGCGTTCCGCGAGGGCATCGTGTCAGCATGTTGTGGCGCTTCACATGCCTGACACAACGGCTATACTATACCTCGTCCCAGTCGCCGTCCCGCGGCGGCCGGTGATTCCGGTGAGGAGCGGTCCTTGACGATTCACGTCTCACCCCAGGCCTGCCCGGCCCTGGTGTTGAATGCGGACTTTCGTCCACTGAGTTACTTCCCGCTGTCCCTGTGGTCGTGGCAGGACGCGGTGAAGGCGGTCTTTCTCGACCGGGTGAACATCGTCTCCGAATACGAGAACGCGGTCCGAAGTCCGAGCTTCGAGATGAGGCTGCCAAGCGTCGTCTCGCTCAAGGAATATGTCAGACCCTCCCGACACCCCGCCTTCACCCGCTTCAACGTCTTTCTCCGCGACCGCTTCTCCTGCCAGTACTGCGGCTCCCGCGAAGACCTCACCTTCGACCACGTCATTCCCCGCTCCCGCGGCGGGCAGACCACCTGGGACAACGTCGTCGCGGCCTGCTCGCCGTGCAATCTCAGGAAGGGCAACAAGATGCCCAAGGATGCCGACATGCATCCCTTCCAGCGCCCCTTCGCTCCGTCGGTGAACGACCTGCAGCGCAACGGCCGGGCCTTCCCGCCGAACTACCTGCACGAGAGCTGGATGGACTATCTCTACTGGGACACCGAGCTCGAGCCCTGATCGGGCTGCGTCGGGCGCCTCACGCCCTCGCCTTCGACGCGGCGCCAAGCGCCGCGAGCCCGAGGCCGGCGGAGATCAGCGCGTTGTAGCCCGCGAGCGACAGGCCGAAGAGCCGCCATGCGGCGGCGTCGCAGCGGATGACCTGGGCCTTGCCGAGCTGGCCGAGGAGGCTCGAGGCGTCCTTTACGTCGGCGACGGCGCCGGAGCAGTCGGTCGGCCCCGTCCACCAGCCCCACTCGATGCCCGCGTGGTAGGCCGCGATGCCGGCCGTGACGAACATCGCGAGCCCGAACAGGCCGAGGAGCAAGCGCGCCGGCAGCGGCGCCCGCGCGGCGAGGAGCCCCGCCAGCACGGCCAGCGGCACGCCGACATAGTAGGGCACGCGCTGCTCCAGGCATAAGGGGCACGGCGGCAGCCCCCCGATCAGCTCGAAGCCCCAGGCGCCGAGGATCGTGGCGGCGGCGACGGCGGCGAGGAGGAACGCCCAGCGGCTGAGAGTCATGGCAAGAGGCTCCGGGGCGGAGGCACGAGTGCCGTTCAAAGGAACTTCACGAGCGCGAAGCCACCGAACAGGAGGACGACGAACAGCGTGAACACGAAGCCGAGCCGCCTCTCGATGAAGTCGCGGATCGGCGGGCCGACGAAATAGAGGAGCGCCGCCACCACGAAGAAGCGCAGGCCCCGCGCGAGCACGCTCGCCACGATGAAGACCGGAAGCGGCAATCCCGTGGCGCCCGAGGCGATCGTGATCACCTTGTAGGGGAACGGCGTGACACCCGCGAAGAAGACGATCCAGGCGCCCCACTCGTTGTAGCGCAGGGCGAACTCCGCGAACTTCTCGCCATAGCCGTAGAAGCCGAGGATCGGCTCGGCCAGCGCCTGGAACAGGAACGCGCCGATCGCCCAGCCCGCGAGCCCGCCGATCACCGAGGCGACCGTGCACAGCGTGGCGTAGGCCCAGGCCTTCGCCCGCTCCGCCAGCACCATCGGGATGAGCAGGAGATCGGGCGGGATCGGGAAGATCGAGCTTTCCAGGAACGACACGACGCCCAGCGCCCAGGGGGCGCCGCGATGGGCGGCGATCGACATGGTCCAGTCGTAGAGGCGGCGCAGCATGGCATGGCGTTAGCCGCTTCTCGCGGCCAAGTCCATCGCTCAGATCGCCGCTGCCGGCCCACATTGACGCGCTGCCGCGCGCCGCTATGATCCCGCCCGCTGGGGAAGCCCCTGTGGCGGAATGGTAGACGCGGCAGACTCAAAATCTGCTTTCCGCAAGGAAGTGCTGGTTCGAGTCCGGCCAGGGGCACCAACTCTCACCGCAACATCGCCGGGGCGCCGAACTCTCGGGGGCCAAGTGTCCGCCGGGGATCTTCAACTATCACCCTGCGATCTCCTTGCGCCGGGGAAGGTCACGGGCGCCCCGGAATCCCCGACCACTGCCGCGGGGGAAGCCTCTATTTGCCGCTTTTCTCCCACCACGCGTGATGATAGGCCGAAGGTCAGGCGCCTGCCGCGAACGTCACATGACGGCGGGCGAGTCACGCGGAGGAGTTCGATCTTCATGAAACCGCTCAAGACACTGCTGACGACGACCGCGATCCTCGGCTGCCTGGCCGGCGCGGCGCAGGCGAAGACGCTCGTCTACTGCTCGGAGGGCAGCCCGGAGGGCTTCGACCCGGCGCTCTACACGGCCGGCACGACCTTCGACGCGTCGTCGCGGCCGGTCTACAACCGCCTCGTCGAGTTCGAGAAGAGCTCGACCGAGACCCTGCCCGGCCTCGCGGAGAGCTGGGACGTCTCCGAGGACGGCACGGAATACACCTTCCACCTGCGCGAGGGCGTCAAGTTCCAGACGACCGACTTCTTCACGCCGACCCGCGACTTCAACGCCGACGACGTGATCTTCTCCTTCGAGCGCCAGCTCGACGAGCAGAACCCGTGGCACCAGTATGTCAGCGGGGCCGCGTGGGAGTACTTCAACTCCATGTCGATGCCCGACCTCATCCAGTCGATCGAGAAGGTCGACGACATGACGGTCAAGTTCGTGCTGACCCGGCCCGAGGCGCCGATGATCGCGAACCTCGCGATGGACTTCGCCTCGATCATGTCGAAGGAGTACGCCGACCAGCTCGAGGCGGAAGGCCGGATGGAGCAGCTGAACCAGCGGCCCGTCGGCACCGGTCCCTTCAAGTTCGTGGCCTACCAGCCCGACGCCGTCATCCGCTATCAGGCGCATGCCGACTACTGGGACGGCAAGCAGCCGATCGACGACCTCGTCTTCGCGATCACGACCGACGCGTCGGTACGGGCCCAGAAGCTGCAGGCGGGCGAGTGCCACGTCATGCCCTACCCGAATCCGGCCGACGTGCAGGCGATGCAGAATGACGACCGCCTGACCGTCCAGGAGCAGGAGGGCCTGAACGTCGGCTACCTCGCCTACAACACGACGCAGGAGCCCTTCGACAACCCGAAGGTCCGCAAGGCGCTGAACATGGCGATCAACAAGGACGCCATCATCGAGGCCGTCTTCCAGGGCGCGGGCGCCAAGGCGAAGAACCCGATCCCGCCGACGATGTGGTCCTATAACGACGAGATCGAGGACGATCCCTACGATCCCGAGGCGGCGCGGCAGATGCTCGAGGAAGAGGGCGTCTCGAACCTGTCGATGAAGGTGTGGGCGATGCCAGTGCAGCGTCCCTACAACCCGAACGCCCGCCGCATGGCCGAGCTCATCCAGTCGGACTTCGCCGAGGTCGGCGTCGAGGTCGAGATCGTGTCCTACGAGTGGGCGGAGTATCTCGAGCGCTCCAAGGCCGAGGACCGCGACGGCGCGGTGCTGCTCGGCTGGACCGGCGACAACGGCGACCCCGACAACTTCCTCGCCGTGCTGCTCGGCTGCGATGCCGTCGGCAACGCCAACCGCGCCCAGTGGTGCAACGAAGACTTCGAGAAGCTGATCCAGGAAGCGAAGGTCGAGAGCGACCAGGAGAAGCGGACCGAGCTCTACGAGCAGGCGCAGGTGATCTTCAAGGATCAGGCGCCGTGGGCGACGATCGCCCACTCGGTCGTGCACATGCCGATGCGCAAGGAGGTCCAGGGCTACGAGATGAGCCCGCTCGGCGCGCACCGCTTCGACGGCGTCGACATCGCCGAATAAGCCCGAAGATCCTGCCGGGGCGGCTTCCCGCCCCGGCAGCGTGTAGCGATTGCCATGCTCAGCTTCTTCCTCCGACGGCTTCTCCTGCTGATCCCGACCTTCATCGGGGTCTCGATCGTCTCGTTCGCCTTCATCCGCCTCCTGCCGGGCGATCCCATCATGCTGATGGCCGGCGAGCGCGGCATGTCGGCGGAGCGCTACCTCGAGCTCCAGCACCAGTTCGGCTACGACCGCCCCCTCGTCGTGCAGTATCTCGACTATCTCTGGGGGGTCTTGCAGGGCGATCTCGGCCAGTCGATCGTCACCAAGCGCCCGGTGCTGCAGGAGTTCTTCACGCTCTTCCCGGCGACGCTCGAGCTGTCGCTCTGCGCCATCACCATCGCCGTGGCGATCGGCGTGCCGGCGGGCGTGCTCGCCGCGGTCAAGCGCGGCTCGTTCCTCGACCAGGCGATCATGGGCACCGCGCTCGTCGGCTATTCGATGCCGATCTTCTGGTGGGGTCTGCTGCTCATCATCCTGTTCTCCGGCGTGCTCGGCTGGACGCCCGTGTCGGGCCGCATCTCGCTCATGTTCTTCTTCCCGCCGGTCACCGGCTTCATGCTGATCGACTCCCTCCTGTCGGGCCAGGCGGGCGCCTTCCGCTCGGCGCTGAGCCACCTCGTCCTGCCCTCGATCGTGCTCGCCACGATCCCGCTCGCGGTGATCGCGAGGCAGACGCGCTCGGCGATGCTCGAGGTCCTGAGCGAGGACTACGTGCGCACCGCCCGCGCCAAGGGCCTGCCCTCCCGCCGCGTCGTCGGTCTCCACGCGCTCAGGAACGCGCTCATCCCGGTCATCACGACGATCGGCCTCCAGGTCGGCGTGCTGCTGGCCGGCGCGATCCTCACGGAGACGATCTTCTCCTGGCCGGGCATCGGGAAGTGGATGGTCGACAGCGTGTTCCGCCGCGACTACCCCGTCATCCAGGGCGGCCTCCTGATCATCGCCGGCATCATCATGCTCGTGAACCTGCTGGTCGACGTGCTCTACGGCCTCGTCAACCCGCGCATACGTCACGCCCGCTAGGAGCCGGATACCCATGTCCGAAGCCATCGAACCGGTCGGCGACAAGGCCAGGCTCGACACGCCGCCCTCCGTGCTGCGCGAGTTCTGGCACTATTTCAGCGAGAATCGCGGCGCGGTGATCGGCCTGACGATCTTCCTGCTGCTCGTCGCCGCCGCCATCGCCGCGCCGCTCCTCGCCCCCTATTCGCCGACCGGCCAGTTCCGCGACGCGCTCCTCAAGCCGCCGATCTGGCAGGAGGGCGCCGACCCGCGCTTCCTGCTCGGCACGGACGCGGTCGGCCGCGACATCCTCTCGCGCCTCATCTACGGGGCCCGCTTCTCGCTCTTCATCGGCACGGTGGTCGTCATCCTCGCCCTCGTCACGGGCGTGATCCTCGGCCTCGTCGCCGGCTATTTCGGCGGCTGGCTCGACACCGGCATCATGCGCGTCATGGACGTGATCCTCGCCTTCCCGAGCCTGCTCCTCGCGCTCGTGCTGGTGGCGATCCTCGGGCCCGGACTGATGAACGCGATGATCGCGATCGCGCTCGTGCTGCAGCCGCATTTCGTCAGGCTCACACGCGCGGCCGTCATGTCGGAGCGCGGCCGCGACTACGTGACCGCCGCCCGGGTGGCCGGCGCGGGCCGGCTGAGGCTCATGTTCGTGACGATCCTGCCGAACTGCCTCGCGCCGCTCATCGTGCAGGCGACGCTGTCCTTCTCGACCGCGATTCTCGATGCCGCCGCGCTCGGATTCCTCGGCATGGGCGCGCAGCCGCCGACGCCCGAATGGGGCACGATGCTGGCGGAGGCCCGGGAGTTCATCCTGCGCGCCTGGTGGGTCGTGACCTTCCCCGGCCTCATGATCCTGATCACCGTGCTCGCCATCAACCTGACGGGCGACGGCCTGCGCGACGCGCTCGACCCGAAGCTGAAGCGGAGCTGAAAGATGCGCGCCCGCCCCCGTACCGGGACGATGTTCCGCGACGCGCGGAGGGATGCCGGTCTTCTCTGCGGAGCCCCGCGCCACCATCTGCACGCGATCTCCCCCAATCCCGAATACCGATGCCGGCCATGTCCCTCCTAGACATCCGCAACCTGACGGTCGAGTTCAGGACCGCGCAAGGCCCCTTCCGCGCCGTCGATGGGGTCGACCTCGTCGTCGACCAGGGCGAGATCCTGTCGATCGTCGGGGAATCGGGCTCGGGCAAGTCCGTCGCGATGCTCGCGACGATGGGCCTCCTGCCGTGGACCGCGACCGTCACGGCAGACCGCATGGCCTTCGACGGCCACGACCTCCTGACGATGTCGCGCCGGGAGCGCCGGCGAATCGTCGGCCGCGACATGGCGATGATCTTCCAGGAGCCGATGACGAGCCTCAACCCGTGCTTCACGGTCGGCTTCCAGATCAAGGAGACGCTGCGCTACCATCTCGGGCTCGACCGGAAGGCGGCGCACGAGCGGGCCGTCGAGCTGATGCGCCAGGTCGGCATTCCGGAGCCCGAGCGCCGGCTCTCGGCCTTCCCGCACCAGATGTCGGGCGGCATGTCGCAGCGCTGCATGATCGCGATGGCGCTCGCCTGCAAGCCGAAGCTCCTCATCGCCGACGAGCCGACGACCGCGCTCGACGTGACGATCCAGGCGCAGATCCTCGATCTCCTCGTCGGGCTGCAGCGCGACAGCGGCATGGGCCTCGTCCTCATCACGCACGACATGGGCGTCGTTGCCGAGACGGCCGAGCGCGTGGTCGTGCAGTATGCGGGGCAGCAGGTCGAGCAGCAGGACGTGAAGGCGCTGTTCGAAGACCCGCATCACCCCTACACGGCGGCGCTGCTCGCGGCTCTTCCCGAGCGGGCGACGTCGAAGGAGTTGCCGTCGATTCCCGGCGTCGTGCCGGGACAGGGCGACCGGCCGACCGGCTGCCTGTTCAACCCGCGCTGCCGGTTCGCGACCGACCACTGCCGGAAGGTCGTGCCGCCGCACGCCTCGTCGGAGATGGGCCGCGCCCTCTGCCACTATCCTCTGCGCCACGGCGTGCCCACGGGGCACCCCGCACACATGGAGGCCGCATCGTGAGCGAAGCCCTGATCGCGGAGCCGAAGCAGGCCGCGGGCGAGGTCGTGCTCGAGGCGAGGGATCTCGAGCGGCACTACGAGATCGGCCGCAGCGGCCTGTTCGCTCAGGCGGCGACGGTGAAGGCGCTGCGCGGCGCCTCGTTCAGCCTGCGCGCCGGCGAGACGCTGGCCGTCGTCGGTGAATCGGGCTGCGGCAAGTCGACCCTCGCCCGGCTCGTGACGATGATCGAGGAGCCGACGGCGGGCTCGCTGAAGATCGACGGGATCGACGTCGCCACCGCCACTGCGGCGGAGCGCCGGCAGTTGCGGCGCGCGGTGCAGATCGTCTTCCAGGACCCGTACGGCTCGCTCAACCCGCGCCAGAAGGTCGGGACGATGCTCGAGGAGCCGCTGAAGATCAACACGAGCGACGACGCCGCGACCCGCCGCCGCAAGGCGATGGAAATGCTCGAACGCGTCGGCCTGCGGCGGGAGCACTACGAGCGCTACCCGCATATGTTCTCGGGCGGCCAGCGCCAGCGCATCGCGATCGCCCGGGCCCTGATGCTGCGGCCGCGCATTCTCGTCCTCGACGAGCCCGTCTCCGCGCTCGACGTGTCGATCCAGGCGCAGGTCCTGAACATCCTCGCGAAGCTGCAGGAGGAGTTCGGCCTCGCCTATCTCTTCATCTCGCACGACCTGTCGGTCGTGAAGCACGTCGCCGACCAGGTGATGGTCATGTATCTCGGCCGCCCGGTCGAGGAGGGACCGCGCGAGGAGATCTTCGAGAACCCTCGCCACCCCTATACGAGAGCCCTCCTGTCGGCGACGCCGGTGGCCGACCCGAACCGCCGGCGCGAACGCATCCAGCTCAAGGGCGAACTGCCCTCGCCGATCAGCCCGCCGTCCGGCTGCTCCTTCCACCCGCGCTGCCCGCTGTGCTTCGAGCCCTGCCCCGTCGACCGGCCCGAGCTCCTGCCGCACGGGCGCGCGCGGGTCGCCTGCCACGCCGTCACCGACTGAACCGGCGCGACGCCGCGGCCGGGGCCTCAGCCGCGGCGCGAGCTCTCGCGGACGATGAGCTGGAAGCCCAGGTCGACGCCTCTTTCGGGCACCTCGCGTTCCTCGATCCGGTCGATCAGCATGTCGATCGCCATCTTGCCCATCCGGTAGCGATGGGTCTGGACGCTCGTGATGGCCGGCACCGCGGCCGCCATCATCTCGAGGTCGTTGAAGCCGACGATCGCGACGTCTTCGGGAACCCGGCGGCCCCGCGCCATGCACTCGAAGAGCGCGCCGAGGGCGAGGTCGTCATTGGCGCAGAACAGGGCGTCGGTGTCCGACGCGGCGTCGAACAGGCGCCCCGAGAGCGCGCGCCCCTGCGAGACGCTCGACGGCGCCGACGTCATCGCCTCGCGCGCCGGATCGTAGAGGCCGTGCTCGCGCAGCTGCGCGCGGTAGCCCTCGCGACGGCGCAGCATCCGGGGATCCATGCGCGCGCCGAGGAAGCCGATCCGGCGACTGCCTTCCTCCATGAGATGGCGCACCGCGACCCTCGCCGCCTCGACATGCGAGAAGCCGATCAGCATGTCGATCGGGTCCGGCGCGTGCTCCATGATCTGCACGACCGGGAAATCGGCCTTCGCGAGATAGGCGCGGGTCGCATCCGACTGGTCGATGCCGGTGATCAGCATGGCGGCCGGCCGCTGGCCCGCGAAGAGCTGCAGGAGGCGGTCCTCCTCGTCCTCCGAGTAGCGCGTGTTCGCGATCTGGATCTGGAAGCCCGATCCCTCGATACGGTCGTAGATGCCCTGCATGACGTCGGCATACACGTTGTTCGTCAGGCTCGGCAGGATCACGCCGATCACGTTCGAGCGGCCCGACGCGAGCACCTGCGCCTGCGGGTCCGGCACGTAGTTCAGCTCCCGGATGGCGAGGTCGATGCGCTCGCGCAGCTCGCGCGAGACCTGCTCCGGCCGCCGGATGGCGCGGGATACGGTGATGGCCCCGACGCCTGCGGCACGGGCGACGTCGGCGATGGTGGGGCGTCCGGAGCCCCTGCGCTGGCTCATGCTCGAGGAAACTCGGGCAATTCTCTGCGGATCATCATGCCTCCGCGGATCATCATACCCCTGAGGATCGGCACGTCTTTGAGGATCATCGTGTCCCTGAGGATCATCATGTTCCTACCCTCTTCCCGGCTCCCGCTGAAGCACCGATTGACTCCATGGTAGCGCTGCCATAGCGTGATGGTAGCGCTACCAGACGCCAAGGGCTAGCGCATTCAGATCTAAATGGATTGGCTGGAAGGCGTTCCGGCCGGGAGGAAACCCATCATGAACTGGCTCAAGGCCACCCTCGCGGCAGGCGCCGTCGCGCTTGCCGCCACCTCTGCTGCCAATGCGCAGGAGCACACGTTCAGGTTCCAGTCGAGCGATCCGTCGGGGAACCCGAACTTCGAACTTCAGAAGACCTGGGCCGACAGCGTCTCGGAGAAGTCCGACGGCCGGATCCAGGTCGAGCTCCTGCCGGTGGAATCGATCGTCGCCCACAACGAGACGCAGGACGCGATCGCGGCGGGCATTCTCGACGGCCACATCACCGACACGTCCTATTTCGCGGGCAAGGACCCGGCCTTCGGCCTGATCGCCAACCCGGTGGGGGCGTGGTCGAACCCGCAGGAGATGTTCGACTTCATGGAGAATGGCGGCGGCAAGGAGCTCATGAACGAGCTCGTCGAGCCATACGGCCTCCACTTCATCGGCGCCACGACGCCGGGCCTCGAGGCCTTCGTCTCGGCCGTGCCGCTCGATGGGGTGGACGACCTCAAGGGGGTGAAGCTGCGTGCCCCGGAGGGCCTCGTGCAGCAGGTCTTCGCCGCGGCCGGCGCCTCTCCGGTCAACCTGCCGGGCTCCGAGGTCTTCACCTCGCTCGACAAGGGCGTCATCGAGGCGGCCGACTACTCGGTGTTCTCGACGAACCACGCGCAGGGGCTGCACGACGTCGCGCCGCACCCCGTCTATCCCGGCTTCCACTCGATGCCGCTCGTCGAGATCTCGATGAACAAGCAGAAGTGGGACGAACTGCCGGACGACCTGAAGCAGGTGCTGGAGGAATCGGTCCGCGAGTTCGCGCAGCGCCAGGTGGCGGCGCTCGACGAGAACGACCAGAAGGCGGTCGAGGAGGCGAAGGCCTCGGGCAACATCACGATCCACGACTGGTCCGACGAGGAGCGGGCTAAGTTCCGGACGATCGCGACCGGCGAGTGGGAGAAGGTGGCCCAGCGCTCGGAGAACGCGCAGAAGGTCTACGAGACCCTGACCGGCTATCTCCAGGAACAGGGCCTGATGCAGTGAGGCCCGCCGGAGGGGCGGATACCCGCCCCTCCGCGCCAGCGGAAGGTCACCGTATCCGATGGACGAGAACATTCCCGCGGCCGAGGCGCCGCGCGAGCACGGCGAATCGGTTCCAGAAGCCGGACGCCTCGGCAGGTGGCTCGACCGCGGCGGGATCGTGTTCGCCGCGGGCATCGTCCTCGCGATGCTCATCCTCATGCAGGAGGTGATCCTGCGCTACGTCTTCAACGCCCCGACGATCTGGGCGCACGAGACGACCGTTTTCCTCTGCGGCATCGCCTTCATCTATGGCGGCCTCTACTGCACCGCCCGCGACAGGCACATCCGGGTCGTGCTGATCTACGACGCGCTCGGTCCCCGCCTGCGGCGCGCATTCGACGTCGCGATCTCGATCGTCTGCGCCGCCGCTTCGGCGATGTTCGCCTGGGCCGCCTGGCTGATGGTCGAGCGCGCGGCCTTCCGGCCGGACGGCTCGTTCCGCCTCGAGCGCTCCGGCAGCGCCTGGGACCCGGTCTATCCCGGGCTCGTGAAGGTCTTCCTCATGGTCGTGCTGGCGGTGATGGCGATCCAGTTCGTCGTGCTCGCCTGGAACTACGCGAAGGGACGCCGCTAGGATGGAGATCTTCGGCTCCCTGAAGGGGCTCGGCGTCGAGGGCGGCACGCTCCTGATGTTCGCGATGCTGCTCGGGCTCCTCGTGACCGGCATCCCGCTCGCCTTCGTCACGCTGCTCGTCGCGCTCGTCTTCGCGCTCGGCTGGTTCGGCCCGATGGCGGTGCCGCTGATCACGAGCCGCGTCTACACCTTCGTCTCGTCCTTCGTCTTCGTCTCCGTCCCGATGTTCGTGCTGATGGCGGCGATCCTCGACCGCTCCGGCATCGCCCGCGATCTCTTCGACGCGATGCGGCTCATGGGCGGGCGGCTGCGCGGCGGCGTCGCGATCCAGACCATCGTCGTCGCGGTCATCCTCGCCGCGATGTCGGGCATCATCGGCGGCGAGGTGGTGCTGCTCGGCCTCATCGCGCTGCCGCAGATGCTGCGCCTAGGCTACGACAAGAAGCTCGCGATCGGCGTCGTCTGCGCCGGCGGCTCGCTCGGGACGATGGTGCCGCCCTCGATCGTGCTCATCATCTACGGGCTGACGGCGAACGTCTCGATCGGCGGGCTCTTCACCGCGGCCTTCATCCCCGGGCTGATGCTCGCGAGCTTCTACGTCATCTACGTGCTGGTCCGGGCCTATCTGAACCCGGCCGTGGCGCCGATCGTCGAGAACGCCGGCGTTCCGCGCGCCGAGAAGATCAGGCTGCTCAAGGGACTGATCCTGCCGCTCCTCGTCGTCGCGGGCGTTCTCGGCTCGATCTATGGCGGCATCGCCTCGGTGACGGAGGCCTCCGCCGTCGGCGTGATGGGCGTGCTGCTGTCGACCGTCGTGCGCGGCGAGTTCACCTTCGCCCTGCTCAAAGGAGCGGCGCTTCAGACCCTCCAGACCGTCGGCATGATCGTCTGGATCGGCATCGGCGCCTCGGCGCTGGTCGGCGTGTTCAACCTGATGGGCGGGATCAACTTCGTCTCGAGCCTGATCACGGGCATTTCCGACAACCCGACGATCATCCTGCTCTTCATGATGCTGATCCTGTTCGTGCTCGGCATGTTCCTCGACTGGGTCGGCATCGCGCTCCTGACGATGCCGATCTTCGTCCCGATCGTGAAGAGCCTCGGCTACGATCCGATCTGGTTCGGCGTCCTGTTCTGCATGAACATGCAGGTTTCGTTCCTGTCCCCGCCCTTCGGGCCAGCCGCCTTCTACCTGAAGTCGGTGGCGCCGCCGGACATCACCCTCTCCGACATCTTCAAGTCGCTCCTGCCCTTCATCTGCCTGCAGATCCTGGCAGTGGCCCTCCTGATCGCCTTCCCCGTCCTCGCGGGCGGCTGAGTGACGAGTATCGACATGACAAAGACGACGAAGCTTCGCTCGCAGGCCTGGTTCGACAACCCCGACAACCCCGGGATGACGGCGCTCTACCTCGAGCGCTACCTGAATTACGGACTGACGCGCGAGGAGCTGCAGTCCGGCAAGCCGATCATCGGCATCGCACAGACGGGGTCGGATCTCTCGCCCTGCAACCGGCCGCTCGTCGAGCTCGCCAAGCGGACGCGCGAGGGTATCCGCGACGCCGGCGGCATCGCGATCGAGTTCCCCGTCCACCCGATCCAGGAGACGGGCAAGCGGCCGACGGCGGCGGTCGACCGCAACCTCGCCTATCTCGGCCTCGTCGAGATCCTCTACGGCTACCCGATCGACGGCGTCGTGCTGACGACGGGCTGCGACAAGACGACCCCGGCATGCCTGATGGCGGCCGCCACCGTCGACCTGCCGGCGATCGTCCTGACCGGCGGCCCGATGATCAACGGCTGGTACGAGGGCAAGCGCGCGGGCTCGGGCACGGTCATCTGGAAGGCGCGCGAGCTCCTCGCCGAGGGCAGGATCGACTACGCGGAATTCATGGCCATGGCGGCGGCCTCGGCACCCTCGCCGGGCTTCTGCAACACGATGGGCACGGCGACGACCATGAACTCGCTCGCCGAGGCGCTCGGCATGTCGCTACCCGGCTGCGCGGCGATCCCCGCGCCGCACCGGGAGCGGGCGCAGATTGCCTACGAGACCGGCAAGCGCGCCGTCGAGCTCGTCCGCGAGGACCTGAAGCCCTCCGACATCCTGACGCGCGAGGCCTTCGAGAACGCCATCGCCGTGTGCTCGGCGATCGGCGGCTCGACGAACGCGCCGGTCCATCTCGCGGCGATCTCGCGCCATGTCGGCGTCGAGCTCGACATCCGCGACTGGCAGCGGATCGGCGAGGAGATCCCGCTCATCGTCAACCTGCAGCCGGCGGGCGAGTATCTCGCCGAGGACTACCACCGCGCCGGCGGCGTGCCGGCCGTCGTCGCGCGGCTCATCGAGAGGGGCCTCCTCCACGAGGACGCGATGACGGTGTCGGGCCGCACGATCGGCGAGAACTGCCGCGGCGCGAAGGTCGAGGACACCGACGTCATCCGCACCTTCGAGGACCCGATCCAGGAGGCGGCGGGCTTCCGCGTGATGGCGGGCAACCTCTTCGACAGCGCGATCATGAAGACCTCCACGATCACCGACGAGTTCCGCCGGCGCTACCTGTCGAACCCGGAGGATCCCGAAGCCTTCGAGGGTCGGGCGATCGTCTTCGACGGCCCGGAGGACTACCACCACCGCATCGACGATCCCGCGCTCTCGATCGACGAGCACTGCATCCTCTTCATGCGCGGCACGGGACCGATCGGCTATCCCGGCGGCGCCGAGGTCGTGAACATGCGCGCGCCGGACTACCTCCTGAAACGCGGCATCCACGAGCTTCCATGCATCGGCGACGGACGCCAGTCCGGCACGTCGGGCTCGCCGTCCATCCTGAACGCCTCGCCGGAAGCCGCCGCGGGCGGGCCGCTCGCGCTCCTGCAGACGGGCGACCGGGTGCGTGTCGACCTGCGCGCGAACCGGGTCGACGCGCTCCTGCCCGAAGGGGAGTGGCAGAGCCGCCGGGCGGCCCTCGAAGCCGCCGGCGGCTACCCCTACCCGGCCTCGCAGACCCCGTGGCAGGAGATCCAGAGGGGTTGCGTCGACCAGCTCGAGGCCGGGATGGTGCTCAAGTCCGCCGTGAAGTACCAGCGGATCGCGGCGAAGGGCCTGCCGCGCGACAACCACTAGGTGGGGGGCGCGATGGCGCCGGCCCTCATCGGCCTCGACTGGGGCACGAGCGCGCTCCGCGCCTATCTCGTCGGCCGCGACGGGTCGATCCTGGAGCGACGGGAGAGCGGCCACGGCATCCGCGCGCTGCCCGAAGGCGGCCTCCCTGCCGCCTTCGCCGCCGCGAGCGCCGGCTGGCCCGGCGACGTGCCGGTCCTCATGTCGGGCATGGTCGGCAGCCGGTCGGGCTGGGTCGAGGCACCCTATCTCGACGTCGCCGGTCGCGGCGTCGGCCTGGCCGAGGTCGCGGAGGCGCTGCTCGACGTGTCCGAGGCGGTCGGACGGACGGCCTTCCTCGTGCCCGGCCTGAAGAGCCACGATCCGGCGGACGTCATGCGCGGCGAGGAGACGCAGGTCATGGGCCTCGGCCTTCGCGACGGCACGGCGCTCCTGCCCGGCACACACTCGAAATGGGTGAGAATCGCGGGCGGCCGCATCGTCTCCTTCCGGACGGCGATGACGGGCGAGGTGTTCGCGGCCCTCTCCCGCCACACGATCCTCGCGGACACGATCGCCGAACCCGGCGACGAGGCCGAGGCGCAGGCCGGGTTCGACGCCGGCCTCGAGGCGGCCCGTGCTCTCGACCGGCCGGGCGCGCTCCTGAACCGCCTCTTCGCGATCCGCGCGTCGGTCCTCCTCGGCGACATGCCGGCCGGCCGGTCCCCCGAATACCTCTCGGGCCTCCTGGTCGGCGCGGAGGTCGCGGCGGAGGGCACCGATGCCCCCGTCACCGTCGTCGCCTCCCCCGCCCTGACCTCGCGCTACACGCGCGCCCTAGACGCCTTCGGCGTGCCCCACGAAGCCGCGCCACCCGATATTGCCGCGAGGGGGCTTCATGCCATAGGGGTTGCGGCGCGCCTCATCACCGGACACACGACATGATCACGCTCGACCAAGCCCTCGCCCGCCTGCCGCTTCTCGCGGTCCTCCGCGGCATCACGCCCGAGGAGGCCGAGCCCGTCGGCGAGGCGCTCGCCGAAGCCGGCATCCCGATCCTCGAGGTGCCGCTGAACTCGCCCGACCCGTACCGCTCGATCGAGATCCTCGCGAGGCGCTTCGGCGACGACTTCGTCGTCGGCGCCGGCACCGTGCTGCGGCCCGAGGAGGTCGCGCGGGTGGCGGATGCCGGCGGCACGATCGTCGTCTCGCCCAACTTCAACGCCGAGGTGGTGCGGGCGACCAAGCGGGCCGGGCTGATCTCGGTGCCCGGCATCTTCACGCCGACCGAAGCCTTCGACGCGCTCGACGCGGGAGCGAGCGCACTCAAGCTCTTCCCGGGCGACGCGATCTCCCCGAAGGTCGTGGGCGCACTGCGCGCCGTCCTGCCGAAGGGCACGGTCGTCATGGTGACGGGCGGCGTCGGCGCGGAGAACCTCGCCGAGTTCATGGCGGCGGGCGCCGACGGCGCGGGCATCGGTTCGGCGCTCTACAAGCCCGGCCGTCCGGCGGCGGAGGTGCGCGAGATCGCGCTGCGCCTGGTCGAGGCGGCGAAGGCCGCGCGGGGGCGCGCCGCGTGACGAGCCAGCTCGACATTCTCTGCCTCGGCGAGCCGCTCGTCGAGTTCAACGAGACGGGTCCGCGCCGCTGGCTCGAAGGCTTCGGCGGCGACGTGTCGAACGTCGCGATCGCCGCGCGGCGTCTCGGCGCGCGGAGCGGGATCGCGACGCGGCTCGGCGCCGACGGGTTCGGCGACCAACTGATGGCCCTCTGGGCGGCCGAAGGCGTTGATGCGGGTGCCGTGACGCGCGACACGGAGGCGCCGACCGGCCTCTACTTCGTCCGCCATGGCGAGGACGGGCACAGCTTCGAGTACCGGCGAGCCGGCTCCGCCGCGAGCCTCATGTCGCCCGGCAACCTGCCGCGCGAGGCGATCCGCGGCGCCCGCTGCCTGCATCTCTCCGGCATCACCCAGGCGATCAGCGACAGCGCGGCGGAGGCCGGTCTCGCCGCGATCGAAGTGGCGAGGGAGGCCGGAGTCGCCGTCTCCTACGACCCCAATCTGCGGCTGCGACTGTGGCCGCTCGAACGGGCGCGCGAGGTCATCCACGCCTCGATGCGGCTCGCCGACGTCGCGCTGCCGGGGCTCGAGGATGCACGCCTGCTGACGGGGCTTCAGGATCCGGGCGACATCGCCCGCTTCTACCTCGACCTCGGCTGCCGGGTCGTCGCGCTGACGCTCGGGCCGGACGGAGCGCTGGTGGCGACGCATGACGGCGTGGAGCAGGTGCCGCCGCGCCCCGCGCGGCTCGTCGACGCGACGGGTGCCGGCGACTGCTTCGACGGCGCCTTCCTGACCCGGTGGCTCGCGACCGGCGATGCCGTGGCCGCCGCCCGCTACGCGGTGGTCGCCGCCTCGCTGTCGGTCGAGGGCTACGGCGCGGTCGCCCCGCTGCCGACGGCGGAGGATGTCGAGGGGATCATCGCCGGCGGACGGGCCGCTCCCGCCTCGCCCGCCCCCGCGGCCGCTTCTCTCGCGCGGAAGGCGATCGCGCTCGTCGCGCATGACGCCAAGAAGGACGAGATGGTCGAGTGGGTCCGCCGTCACCGGCGCGAGCTGAAGGAGGTACCGCTCTTCGCGACCGGCACGACGGGGGCGCGGGTGATGGAGGCGGTGCCGGAGCTCGACGTGACGCGGCTGAAGAGCGGCCCGCTCGGCGGCGACCAGCAGGTCGGCGCGCTGATCGCGGAGGGCGCCCTCGAAGCGGTGATCTTCTTCATCGATCCGCTCTCGGCCCTGCCGCACGACGTCGACGTGAAGGCGCTGACGCGGCTCGCGACCGTCTACGACCTGCCCTTCGCGTGCAGCCCGTCGACGGCGACGCTCATCATCGAGCGGCTTTCGCCGATCGAGGACCGGACAGAGAACCTCGACCGCTGAAGCGCATCGCGCATTCGCAGTTCCGCCGCAATCGGGGATGAAGCTGCTGCTGCCGCTGCTGCTGCTCGCGGTGCGACGGGCGCCGCCATGCGCTGCCTCACAGGTTCCTTCGCAGAATGTCTCTCTCCACGCCGATCGCTACCCCCGCCCGCCGGTTCTCGCCGCTCGTGTGGTGGAACACCGTCTTCTTCACGCTGCTCTGCGCCTCGGAGATCGGCTTCATGGCCGCCGCGCTCGACTGGGCCCTGGCCGGGCTGTTGGGTCTCCCGATGCCGGTCGTGGTCGCGATGTCCGTCGCCCTCACCGGCCTCGTCGTCTGGGCGAGCTATCTGGCGTTCCGGCTCGCCCTCACGGCCGAGCGGTCGCTCCTCGAGGACGCGTGAGCGCGTAGAGCGCGATCCCCGAGCTCGTCGCGACGTTGAGCGAATCGAAGTCGGCCGCCATGCCGATCCGCACGCCCGTCGCCCGCGACATCACCTCGTCCGGCAGGCCCGGGCCCTCCGCCCCGAAGATGAGGGCCCTGCCGCCGGGATGCTCCGGCACCGCCTCGAGATCGAACCTGCCGCGCGGCGACAGCGCGAGCGGCAGGAAGCCGTGCGTCTCCAGGAGGCCCACGAGATCCTCGCCGGCCGCAAGCCTGGCGAACGGCACCTTCAGCGTCCCGCCCACTGAAACGCGGATCGCCTTGCGATTAGAGCGGGTCGCAGCTTGCGTGGTCGAGGAGCACGGCGTCCGCGCCGAAGGCTGCGGCGTTGCGGAAGATGCCGCCGACATTGTCGTGGTTCGAAACCCCCACCAGCGCGACGACGAGACGCTTCCTCGGCAGCGAGGCGAGAAGGCTGCCCGCGCAGGGCTCGGGCAGCCGGCGCCCCACCGCCAGCACGCCGCGATGGATGTGGAAACCGACGAGCCGGTCCATCACCGCCTGCCCCGCCACGAGGACCGGCACGTCCGCCGGAGCCGTCGCCAGCAGAGGCCCGAGACCGTGGAGGCGGCGCTCGGACACGAGGATCGAGTCGGCCCGGAACCGGGAGGTCGAGAGGAGGACCCGCAGCACCACCTCGCCTTCCGCGATGAAACGGTCGCCATGGCCCCGCAGATCGCGTTCGCGGATGGCGGCGTAGGGCTCGAGGCGCGGGTCGGCCGCGTCGTCCACGGCGTAGACGGACCGGCCGGGGGATGCGACGGCGGAGGTGATCTCGCTCATCGCCGCAAGGTGCAGCGGGACAGTGCGCCGCGCAACTCTACCACCAGTCTTGAAGGTCGAACCAGGAGAGGATGCGGCTGTCGAGGGTCACCTCGGCGCGCGGCTGGACGGCGGCCGACAGAGCCACGACGAGCACGACCGCGGCAAGCGCGACGGCAAGGGTCGTCGACGTTCTCATGCCTGTCTCCCTGCTTTCGCCGGCCCGACACGTCGAAGGCCCGGCGGAGGCCGCCGGGCCGAAGCCGCTCCCGCGCCAGAAGGCGGGAGCGGGAAGCGCCTTTCGCGGTCGCCTTATTGCGCGGCCGCGTCCTCGTCGTCGGCCTGGGGCGAAACCTCGGCGGGCGTGTCCTGGGTCGCCGGCGCCTGGGTGCGCTGGCCGTCGCCGCGCCGGCTGCGCCAGCCTTCGCGTCCGCCCCGACGGTCCTGCAGCGTCAGGGCGCCGTCCCCGTCACGGTCCATCTTCTCGACGATGCCGTCGAGGCGCGCGCCGAACTCCTCGCGCGTCAGCGAAGCGTCGCCGTCGGGATCGAGCGCCTGGAAGCTGCGCACCGCCATCGGTTCGACGAGCTCGGCGAAGAACGCCTTGTACTCGTCGAGCTGAAGCTCGCCGTCGCCATTCGCGTCGTACTGCTCCATGCGGTCCTGCAGGAAGGCGTCGAAGTCCTCCTGTGTCACACGGCCGTCTCCGTCCGTGTCGGCGAGCTGGAAGACGCGCATGAACATCATCTTGCCGGCGGGGCCACCCATGCCGCCCATACCCATCATGCCGTGGCCGCCCATGCCCATCATGCCATGGTGCCCGCCGCGATAGCCGCCGCCGTGATGGCCTCCGCCATGGTGACGCTCGTGGCGGCCTTCGCGCTGCCAGCGCGGGCCGTCGCCGCGGCGCTCGTACTGCCGCTCGTGGCGGGGGCCGTCGCGCCAGCCGCGTTCGCTTCCACTGTCCTGGGCAACCGCGCCGCCGACCATGGCGGCCGTGGCGACCATCGCGCTGCCGAGGGCCAGGAACTTGATCGAGGTCTTCATCGGAGATCTCCTTTTCTGGTCCGTCCGATGGGGTGAACTATGGAGTCCGCCTGTCGCAGGACTATCCCCCCGCCGCGCAATTGTGTGTCAGCGCACGAAGCTTCGCCGCAGCCGATACATCTCGTTACACATCGGCCGCGACAGGTCGCCGGTTCCGTCGTAGTGACGGATCATGGACGAGACGCCTCACATCCTCGTGGTCGACGACCACCGCGACATCCGCGACCTCCTCGCGCGCTACCTGCAGAAGAACGCCATGCGCGTGACGACGGCAGAGAGCGCCGCCGCGGCGCGCCGCGCCCTGAAGGCCTCGGCGACCGACCTCGTCGTGCTCGACATCATGATGCCGGGCGAGGACGGCCTGACCCTCTGCCGCCACCTGCGCGAGACGAACCAGATCCCCGTCATCCTGCTGACCGCCATGGCGGAGGAGACCGACCGGGTCGTCGGCCTCGAGATCGGCGCCGACGACTACGTGACGAAGCCCTTCAACCCGCGCGAACTCCTCGCCCGCATCAAGGCGGTGCTCAGGCGGACCCAGGCCCTGCCGCCCTCGCGCGAGCCCGCGACCGGCGAGCGCTACCGGTTCGACCGCTGGACCCTCGACACCGCGCGCCGCGAGCTCGTGGGCGAGGACGGCGTGGCGGTGCCGCTGTCGACGGGAGAGTTCCGCCTGCTCGTCGCCCTGCTCGAGCGGGCCGGCATGGTTCTCTCACGCGACCAGCTTCTCGACATCACGCGAGGGCGTAACGCCGGTCCCTTCGACCGGGCGATCGACAACCAGGTCAGCCGCCTGCGCCGGAAGATCGAGGTCGACCCGAAGCAGCCGGCCCTCATCAAGACCGTCTGGGGCGGCGGTTACTCCTTCGCAGGCGAGGTGACGAAGGAATGAGGCTCGTCCCGAAGAGCTTCGCGGGGCAGCTCGCGCTCCTCCTCCTGATCGCGCTCCTCGTCGCGCAGACCGCCGCCTTCGTGCTGTTCGCGATGGAGCGCACACAGGATGCGCGCGAGCGCTTCAAGGATCTTGTGATCAGCCGGACCACGACGCTCGTGCGCCTGCTTCCCGACCTCCCGCCGAGCGAGCGGCCGGAGCTTCTGGAAACTGCCAGCTCCCGCTATCTGCGCTTCTGGATCTCCGACCAGCCGCCCGAGGGCGCCGATCCCGGCCGCTTCGAGCGGTTCGGCCCGGATCTCGCCCGATATCTCGACATGCCGCCGACCTCCGTGAGCGTGGTCCTGCTCGATGAAGACCCCCTGCCGAGGCACCGCGCCGAGCACCACCACCGGCGCGATCCGATCGAGGCATGGGGGGAAGACGGCGGCAACGCGGCTATCGAGCGCCCTCGCCGCGAAAACCACCCGCACACGCCGCGCGAGCGGGCGTTCTGGCTCGCGCTGTCGGTGGAGCTGGGCGACGGCAACTGGCTGAACGCCGTCACGGGGCCGCCCCCGCCGGCGCGCCCGTTCGGCCGGGCCTTTCTCTGGAGCCTCGGCCTCTCGGCGCTGGCCGTCGGGCTCGTCGCGGCCGTCGTCGGCCGGCGCATGGTGCGGCCGATGCGCAAGCTCGCCGACGCGGCGCAGCGCTACGGCCGGGGCGAGCGCTTTCCGCCACTCGTCGAGACCGGCCCCGACGAGGCCCGGCGCAGCACGAGGGCCTTCAACGAGATGCGCGAGCGGCTCGATTCCTTCGTCGCCGACAGGACCCGGATGCTCGCGGCGATCTCGCACGACCTGCGCACCCCGATCACCAGCCTGAGGCTGCGCGCGGAGCTCGTCGACGACGAGGAGACCCGCGAGAAGCTCGTCGAGACCCTCGAGGAGATGCAGCACATGACCGAGGCGGCGCTCGCCTTCGCCCGGGCCGACCAGGCGGAGGAGGAGACACGCTCCGTCGACATCACGGCGCTGGTCGACAGCCTCGTGGAGGACCTGGCCGAGCTCGGCATGGACGTCACCGCGAATGGAGGCGAGCCCGCGGTCGCGCGATGCCGCCCGATGGCGCTCAGGCGCGCCGTGCGCAACGTGCTGGAGAACGCCGTTCGCTACGGCGAGCGGGCCCAGGTCGGCGTCTCCCGCTCCGGCCCAGACATCCGCATCGAAGTCCGCGACGACGGGCCGGGTATCCCGGACGGGGACGTGGAGCGCATGTTCGAGCCCTTCGTGCGCGCGGAAAGCTCGCGCAGCCGCGAGACGGGGGGCATCGGGCTCGGCCTCGCCATCGCCCGCACCATCATGCGCGCCCATGGCGGCGACATCGCCCTCGCCAACCGCGCGGGCGGCGGCCTCGAAGCCACGCTGACGCTTCCCGCCGTCACCTGAACGCCGCTCGGGGCCGGCCTCGGGTCATGCCTCGTCGACACCCTTCGCATCTTGCGAAAATTGCGAGCTTTTGCCTTTACCCAAGGGAAAACCGGCTGCGCTAGGTTCGAAAACGAGCCGGTCCTCGAGGGGGCCGGCCTCTCCAACGACCGGCGGGGGCTACCATGACGATCAATCCGACCATGCGGCTTGCGGCGCTCGTCACGGTGACGGTGGTGGGCTCCATGTCGCTCGGAGGCCTCTACCTCCTCGACGAGGCGAAGCGCAACGAGACGGCGAAGCTCGAGAGCAGCGTTCGCGGGGCGTGGACGATCGGCAGGGCGAGCGCGGGCGGCAGCTCCCTCGACGACCTCGTGGCCAACGGCCGCCGGCTGACCGAGATGACGAACGTGACCGGCGGCGTGATCCTCGAG
This sequence comes from Lutibaculum baratangense AMV1, assembly GCF_000496075.1. Lineage (GTDB taxonomy): Bacteria > Pseudomonadota > Alphaproteobacteria > Rhizobiales > Tepidamorphaceae > Lutibaculum > Lutibaculum baratangense. Next base: position 120,808 of record NZ_AWXZ01000035.1, on the reverse strand, counting down.
CTCGGCAAGGAGGTCGCCCGCTTCGGGCTGACGTCGGGCGACACGCCACAGGAGATCACGCTCCGGCAGCGGCTCTTCGGCGAGCCCACCCATGCCGTCCACATCAGGGATTCCGCACACGACGTGACGCTCGTCGCGAACGCCGCCGACCGGACTGCGACGCTGCGCCGTGCGGCCGCGAGCGTCTTCGGCTTGACCCTCCTCATCGCGAGCCTGCTCGGCGGTCTCGTCGCCTGGCTGGGCGATCGCTGGATCGGCAGGCCGCAGCGGGCGCTGACGGACATGCTCCTCCACCCCTCCGAGGACGCGCCGCAGAAAGTCCAGGCGATGGGCCGGCACGGCCAGTCCTTCGACCGGCTGGCGGCAGCGGCCGGCAAGTCCGCGAGGCGCGTCGCGATTCTCTCGGCGCCGGCCCTGCAGCGTGCGCAGGTTCTCGTCGAGCACTTCCCTCACCCGGTTCTCGTCTTCGGCGGCGACGGACAGCTCCTCGCCGGCAACCGCGCCACGATGCAGATGTTCGGAGCGGCCGACCTCGAGACGCTGCGCGAGGCACAGCCGATCTCGGCGCTGCGGCTGTCGGACGGCACCCCCCTCGCCGACACCATCTCGGGCGACGCGAGGATCGCGCAGGCCACCGCCACGGTCGGGGATGTCGAGCATCGCGGCCTCCTCGCCTTCGATCGCCTGCCCGATCCCGAGGAGGGGGTCGACCGGTTCGTCGCGACATTCGTCGACCTTGCCGGCGTCGAGGCAGACGAAAGCCGCGCGGCTCCTGATCCGCGCATGAGGCGGATGACCGCGACGCTGGAGACGTGCCTGATCCTCATCGAGGCCATGGCGGCCGGCGAGTCCGCCGACCGGGTCGCACCGGTCGCTCTCGGCAGCCTCGTCGCCGACTGGCGCGACCAGAGCCGCGAGCGCGACCTGATCGGCGAGTTCATCGTCGGCAGCCTGCCGATCGTGGAGGGAGACCCGACGACCCTCCAGAACATCCTGGCGAGCGCCCTTCACGTGGTGCGCGGCCGCAGCAGCGCCGAGAGGCCCCACCTGATGGTCGACAGCGAGGCGAGCACCGAGGGCGTCGTCGTGACGATCAGCGAGGCGGGCATGGCGGAGATCGGCGAGGAGGACAGCGTCGCCGTTGCGCTAGCCGCCCTGATGAAGCTCCTCGCGCGCGCAGGCGGAACCCTTGTCTCCGCCGGCGGCGGCGCGGAGGGCAACAGCCTCGCGTTCCGGCTGGGGAGTAGCGCGGGCGACACGCAGGTCCCGATGTCGCAGGCAGCCTGACGGATTCCCTTTACGGCAGCGGGCGGCACGGATAACAACTGGAGGGATGGTGCATCGCCTTCACATCCTGCTGTCCCGCCTCTGCCGGCCGGCCCTCGTTGCCACCGCAATACTTGCGGTGGCGCTGCCGCTTCTGACCGCGGGTGCCGCGAAGGCTGGGCCGACACTGCTCTTCGATGCGCGAACCGGCGAGGTCCTGCACGCCTACAAGCCGTTCGATCGCTGGTATCCCGCCTCGCTCACGAAGCTGATGACGGTCTATGTCGCGCTCGATGCGGTGGAGCACAGGCTCATAAGCCTCAACTCGCCGGTCACGATCTCGGCCGCCGCGGCGGCGCAGCCGCCGAGCAAGATGGACTACAAGGTCGGGACGCAGATCACCGTCGACGACGCCATCCGCATCCTCATGGTGAAATCCGCGAACGACGTGGCCGTCGCCCTCGCGGAAGCGGTCGGCGGCTCCGAGGACCGCTTCGTCGCCGGCATGAACAGGGCGGCGGCGCGACTCGGCATGACGGACACGAACTTCGTGAACCCGCACGGCCTGCCCGACAGCCGGCAGGTCAGCTCGGCGCGGGACCTCGCGCTCCTGTCCCGCGCGATCATCATGAAGTTCCCGCAGCACCAGCACTACTTCTCCCTGCCGTCGATCCAGATCGGCGGACAGCTCATGAAGAACCACAACAAGCTGATCGGCCAGTTTCGGGGCGCCGACGGCATGAAGACGGGCTTCATCTGCTCCGGCGGCTTCAACGTCGTCTCGAGCGCGACCCGCAATGGCCGACGTCTGGTGGTGGTGGTTCTCGGCGCCCTCAATTCGAGACGCCGCGAGGAGGTCGCCGCGGCGCTGCTCGAGGCCGGATTCGCCCAGGGCAGCGGGTTCGATCTCTTCTCGCGCTCACGCACGAAGCTGACCGACTTGCGGCGTCCCTCGAACCTCCTCACACCCGTCGACATGCGCCCCTATGTCTGCCAGGGCAACACGGCTCCGGCGGATCTCGTCTCGTTCGGCTTCGACGACGCACCAGCCACCGGCGCGGGCGAGGCGGCGGCGGCACTCGCCATGGCCCCGGACTCGATCCTCAGGAAGCCGCAGCGGCCGACGGAGGTCGCCGTCCCGCTCGACCCGCCGGCCCCGGCCGCGCGTCCGTTCGAGCAGCAGGGCGAGCCGGCCGCCCCCGTGCGCGCCAGCATGAGCGGAATCCCGTTGCCCGTCCCGAACCCGCTGCGCCTGCCGGCCGGCGGGCTCTATTAGCGACGCCGACCTCACTTCCGCCTGATGCGGAACACGTAGACGCCGTCCGTCTCGTCCTGCGAGACGAGTTCGTGGCCCGACTCGTTGCAGAAATGCGGGACGTCGATCACCGCGGCAGGGTCGGTCGCCTCCACGGCGAGGACGGCGCCGGATGGCAGGGCCGAGAGCGCCTTGCGCGCCTTCAGCACCGGCAGAGGGCACAGAAGCCCCTTCACGTCGAGTTGCGTCTCTTCGGCCATTTCCATTTTTCGCCCAACATGATGCGGCTTTCCCCAGCTTGCATGCCGCCGGGCCGCGGGCCATGTCAATGATTGACACCCCGGTCCGTCCGGGCCTTGCTTGAACAAAACGAGCCGTGAGCCGGATCGGCGGGGACGCGGCCATAGGGAACGCCTTGAGGGAGGAACAATGGCGCTACTCGAGCGCGCGCGAAGCGAGCTTGCCTATCTCGGTGCGGCCTACCGGATCCTCGGTCGGCTGAAGCCGGTGGCGAAGAACAAGTCACGGACCTTTCCCGACGTTCTGAACGATCTCGCCGACAAGCATGGCAACCGTGTCGCTCTGATCAGCAGCCAGCAGTCCCTCACCTATCGTCAGCTCCTGGAGCGGTCGAACCAGTACGCGCACTGGGCGATCGGCCAGGGCATCGGCAAGGGCGACACGGTGGCTGTCATGCTGACGGCGAGCCCGGAATATCTCGCCGTGTGGATGGGCATCATCCGGGTCGGCGCCGTCGCCGCATTGCTCAACACGAACCAGACGGGCCAGGCGCTCGCCTACTCGATCAACATCGTGAACGCCAGGCTGGTCGTGACCGACGAGGCGATGCTGCCGGCGATCGAGGAGGCGATGCCGCTCGTCGACGCACAGACGCCGGTCTGGGCCATGGGCGGCGGCAACGGCACCCACCAGGCCCTCGATCCCGCCGTGGATGCGATGCCGACCTCGGCACTGACCGCGGACAGGCTGCCCGACCTCACGATCGAGGATCCGGCGCTCTACATCTACACGAGCGGCACGACGGGCATGCCGAAGGCCGCCATCATCAACCACTACCGCATCCAGGCGATCATGGGCGGCTTCTCCGCCGTCTGCAACGCGAAGGAGACGGACCGGATCTACGTCGCCCAGCCGCTCTACCACACGGCCGGCGGCGTCCTCGCGCCGGGCATCGCGCTCATGGCCGGCGGCTCGTGCTTCATCCGCGACCGCTTCTCGGCGCGCCAGTTCTGGGACGACATCGTCGAGTACGAGTGCACGATGTTCCAGTATATCGGCGAGCTCTGCCGCTACCTCCTCAACGCGCCGCCGAACCCCAACGAGACCCGCCACAAGATCAGGCTCTGCAACGGAAACGGCCTCAGGCCCGACATCTGGGAGGCCTTCAAGACCCGCTTCCAGATCCCGCAGATCCTCGAGTGGTACGCGGCGACGGAAGGCAACGTGACGCTCTTCAACGTCGACGGCCGTCCCGGCTCCGTCGGGCGCATCCCGAAATGGCTCGAGCACCGCTTCATGACGAAGATCGTGCGCTTCGACATGGGCAGCGAGACCCCGGTGCGGAACGCCGACGGCTTCTGCGTCGAGTGCGAGCCGGGCGAGATCGGCGAGGCGATCGGCAAGATCCTGATCGACCCGAACGCCCCCGCCCAGCGCTTCGACGGCTATGCCGACCGCCAGGCGACGGAGCGCAAGATCCTGCGCGACGTCTTCGAGAAGGGCGACGCCTGGTTCCGCACCGGCGACCTCCTGAAGAAGGACCGGCTCGGCTACTTCTTCTTCATCGACCGGATCGGCGACACCTTCCGCTGGAAGGGGGAGAACGTGGCGACCTCGCAGGTGAGCGAGGCGGTCGCGGTGTTCCCGGGGATCCACGACGCGAATGTCTACGGCGTCGAGGTGCCGGGTCACGACGGCCGCGCGGGGATGGCGGCGCTGACGGTCGAGGGCGAGATCGACCTCGACAGGTTCCACGCGCACGTGGAGAAGCAGCTTCCCGCCTACGCCCGCCCGCTCTTCCTGCGCCTGAGGCGGGAGGCCGACATGACGACGACGTTCAAGCAGCGCAAGGTCGATCTGCGCCGGGAGGGCTTCGATCCCGATCAGGTGCAGGACGCGCTCTTCTTCAACGACCAGAAGGCGGGGCGCTTCAGGCCGATCGACAAGGCGCTTCACGACGACATCGTGGCGGGAGAGGTGAGACTGTGAACGTGCACGAGACAGGACAGGCTGACGCGCTCGGGCTTCTCGACTTCTGGTGGACGGCCGGGCCGGCGCGCTGGTTCGCCCGCGACGATGCGTTCGACGCCGCGTGCCGGGAGCGGTTCGGCAGCCTGCACGAAGAGGCGCTTCGTGGCGGCCTCGGCGACTGGCGCGACACGCCGCACGGCTGTCTCGCCCTCATCCTCCTGCTCGACCAGATCCCCCGCAACCTCCACCGCGACAGCGCCCGCGCCTATGCGGGGGACGCGGCGGCGCTCGAACTGGCCGAGCACGCGATCGCCTGCCGGTTCCCGGCCGCTTTCCCTCCGGCCGTCCGGATCTTCTACTACATGCCCTTCATGCACTCCGAGGACCTCGATGTGCAGCGGCGCGGGGTGGACCTCTTCCGCGTGCTCGGCGAGCACGATTCCTACCATTACGCCCTCATCCATCTCGACGTGATCGCCCGGTTCGGCCGCTTCCCGCACCGCAATCAGGTGCTCGGACGCGAGACCACGCCGGAGGAGCGCACCTATCTCGAGAGCGGCGGCTTCGCCGGCTGAGAGCCGGACGGGGCTCGCGAGTCTCCTATTTCCGGAAGGGAATCTTAAAAGCCGCAGGCTTAGTCTCCGCGCCGGTTCATCCCAAAAGGCGAGGTCCGGAGGCGGCATGTCGTCCATCGAAGAGGGCAGCGAGTGGCCGCAGGCCGCCGCCCCGCAGGGGCTCGCCCGCATCCGGACAGCGCTCGCCGAGATCGTCAACGGCAAGAGCGACAAGGCGGTCGCGCAGCGCACCGCGTTCTGGGCGTTCGCCATCAGGGTGTCGAGCGCCGGCCTCGCCTTCGTCGCGCAGATCCTCCTCGCCCGCTGGCTCGGCCAGCACGAATACGGCATCTTCGCCTTCGTCTGGGTCTTCCTCGTCATGGTCGGCGCGCTCACGCCGCTGGGCTTCTCCACGATGGCGCAGCGCTTCGTGCCGCAGTACCGCACGTCGGGCGATCTCGATCTCGCGCGCGGCTTCCTGACGGGCAGCCGCGTCTTCGTCTTCGCCGTGGCGAGCGGCCTCGCGCTCCTCGGCTGTGCCCTGGTCGCGCTCCTGTCGCCCTGGGTCGGACAGGACTACGTCCTGCCGCTCTATATCGCTCTCGCGTGCCTGCCGATCTACGCCGTCATGGACGTGCAGGACGGCATCTCCCGTAACTTCAACTGGGTCGGCATCGGCCTCGGCCTGCCCTACCTCGTGCGGCCGTTCCTGATCATCGCGATCGTCGCGGCGATCATGCTCGTCTACGGCGAGGTGCACGCGGTCTCGGCCACCTACGCCATGGCGCTCGCCGTATGGGCGAGCGGCCTCGCCCAGCTCCTGATGCTGAACCGCAGCCTCAGGCGCAAGATCGAGCCGGGCGGCCGGCGCTACGCGTGGCGGGCGTGGATCACCGCCTCCGTGCCGGTCCTGCTCGTCGACGGCTTCTACGTCATCCTGACGAATGTCGACATCATGATCCTCACCGCCATGGCGGGGCCCTCCGACGTCGCGATCTACTACGCGGCGGTGAAGGTCCTGGCGCTCGTCTCGTTCATTCCCTTCGCCGTCACCGCGGCGACCGCGCACAAGTATTCCGAGTACCACGCCGCGGGACAGCGTGCGGAGCTCGAGAGCTTCGTCCGGGATTCCGTCCGCTGGACCTTCTGGCCGGCCCTCACGGCCACCGGTGGCCTGCTGATCGTCGGCAAGCCGCTGCTCTGGCTCTTCGGCGAAGGGTTCGGCGACGCCTATCCGCTGCTCTTCATCTTCGCCCTCGGCCTCCTCGCCCGGGCGTCGGTCGGGCCGGTCGACCGCATCCTCAACATGATGGGGCAGCAGAACCGCTGCGCGGTCGTCTACGGCACGTCGCTGGCGCTGAACATCGCGCTGAACATCGCTCTCATCCCCTTCTTCGGGCTCTACGGCGCCGCGATCGCGACGGCGGCGACGCTGCTCGTCGAGTCCTTCCTCCTGGCCCTCGTCGCGTGGCGGCAGCTGGGGCTCCACGTCTTCATCGTCGATCTGCGCTCCGGTCGTCCGGGCGCCTCCGCGAAAGGGTGACGTCATGACGGTCACTGCAGAACTCACCGGAGCCCCGGCGGGGCGCCGCTCCCGCTCCTCCCTCGCCGTCGGCGTCGTGTCGATGCGCGACCTCGACCGGGCCAGGTGGCGGGATCTCGAGGCGTCCGCGAGCGAGCCGAACGTCTTCTACGGCCCGCTCGTGATGCCGAGCTTCGTCGAGACCCTGGGCCACGGGCGGGAGGTGCAGGCGCTGCGCGTCGATGGCGAGGCGGGCGCGATCGACGCTCTCTTCCCCTTCCGGCGCAGCCTGCGCTGGGGCGGTCCGTTCCCGGTCGCCGAAATCGTCGATCACCCCTTCTCCTGCAGCTCCGTGCCGCTCGTGCGGCAGGGCCGCGAGGACGAGGTCGCCAGGCGCTTCCTCTCGGCACTTTCGTCGGGCGAGGCGCCGGCGCGGGCCTGGCTCCTGACGCGGATGCCGACCGACGGCGCCGTCTGCGAGGCGCTCGAACGTCACGCCGAAGCCGAGGGCGTCGCCGCGATCTGGTTCGATCGCCATGTGAGGGCCATGCTCTGGCCCGGCCGAGGTGCGCGGGAGGACTTCCCGGTCTCCGGCGGCAGCAAGCTCAAGAAGTACCGCCAGCTCGGCCGCAGGCTCGAGGAGCAGGGCGAGGTCTCCTTCGAGACGCTCCACTCGCGCGAGGAGGTTGCAGCCGGCGTCGAGACGTTCCTCGAGCTCGAGGCGGCCGGCTGGAAAGGCCGCCTCGGGACCGCCGCCCTCCAGCATCCCGAGCAGGCGGCCTTCTTCCGGGGCGCCGTTCCCGCTCTCGCCGGCAACGGACAGGCCCATATCGACGCGCTGCGTCTCGACGGCAGCGTGATCGCGATCGGCATCACCCTGTCCTGCGGCTGGCGGAGCTGGCTCTGGAAGATCGCCTTCGACGAGGCGCATGCGAAGCACTCGCCCTACGTCCAGCTCCTGATGCACCAGACCTCGCAAGCGCTGCAGGCGGGGGAGCCGGTGGAATACGATTCCTGCTCAAAGCCCGATTCGAGCCTCGTCGACCGGATCTGGCACCAGCGCCGCGGCTTCGGCGACCTTCTGCTCGTTCCGCACCGCGGCCTGCCGGGCCCGGCAATGGCGAAGTTCCTCGAGACGAAGCGGCGCGAGGCCCGCGAGCAGGCGGTCAAGCTGCGCGACGCCGTGCGCAACCGGCTCAGGCCGGCGAAGAAGACGAGCCCGGCTCCCTGAGGAGCCGGCGGATCACCTTCCCCGTCGCCGTCAGCGGCATCTCCTCGATGAAGGCGATCTCGCGGGGGTACTCGTGCGCGGAGAGGCGACCGCGCACGAAGGCCTGGATCTCCCGCGCCAGCGTCTCGTCGGGCGCGAAGCCCTCGCGCAGCACGACGAAGGCCTTCACGATCTCGGTGCGCAGAGGGTCCGGCTGGCCGACCACCGCCGCCAGCGCCACGGCCGGATGGGCGACGAGGCAATCTTCCACCTCACCCGGACCGATACGGTAGCCGGCAGAGGTGATGACGTCGTCGTCGCGGCCGACGAAGCCGACATAGCCCTCCTCGTCCATCGTGCCCTGGTCGCCCGTCAGCATCCACGATCCCAGGAACTTCGCCGCCGTCGCCTCGGGCTTCTCCCAATAGCTCAGGAACATCACGGGGTCCGGCGCCCGGACGGCGATCTGCCCGATCTCGCCGGGCCGGACGGCCCTGCCCTCGCCGTCGATCACGGCGACCTCGTGGCCCGGCACCACGCGCCCGATCCGGCCCGCGCGGCTCACGCCGAGCGCCGAGCACGAGCCGAGCACGAGATTGCACTCCGTCTGCCCGTACGCCTCGTCGACCGTCAGCCCCATGGCCTCGCGAGACCATTCGTAGACCTCGCGGCCGAGGGGCTCGCCGGCGCTCATCACCGAGCGCAGGCCGATCTCGCGCCAGGGAATGTCGCCCGCGCCGCGCATCATCCTGAGGGCCGTCGGAGGAATGAACGCGTTCCTGACGCCGTTCGCGCGCATCAGCTCGAACGCGGCCCCCGCCTCGAAGCGCCGGAAGGGCTGCGCGAGCACCGGCACGCCGTGGTGGAGCGCCGGCAGCATCGCGTTGAGGAGGCCGCCCGCCCAGGCCCAGTCGGCCGGCGTCCACATGAAGTCGCCGGGCTGAGGATACGGGTAATGGGGCAGCTCCGCCCCCGGCAGGTGGCCGAGCAGCACGCGGTGCCCGTGCAGCGCCCCCTTGGCCGGCCCCGTCGTGCCGGAGGTGTAGATCATCAGGGCCGGATCGTCGGGCGACGTGGCGGCCGTCTCGAAGCGCGGCGGCTGGGCGGCGCATATCGCCTCGAGCCCCAGCGCATCGCCATCCGCCCCGTCGATGGAGACGACCGTCTCGAGCGCGGGCAGCTCGTGCCGGATCTCGGCGAGCTTCGCCACGCCGAGCGCATCGACGACCGCGACCCTCGCGCCGCTGTCCCTCAACCGGTGGCGCAGCGCGTCAGGCCCGAACAGGAGCGCGAGCGGCACCGCCGCCGCCCCGGTCTTGTAGGCGGCGAAATGCGCGACCGCGACCTCCGCGCATTGCGGCAGCAGGAGCGCGACCCGGTCGCCCTTTCCCAGCCCGAGGCCCTTCAGGGCGTGCGCCAGCCGGTCGGCGCGCTCGCGCAGCTTCCCGAAGCTCGTGTCGACGACGCTCCCGTCGCCAAGCACGTGACGGATCGCGAGCCGCCCAGGCTCCGCGTCCGCCCAGCGGTCGCAGGCGGTGTCGGCGATATTGTAGCGGCCCGGCACCTGCCAGCGAAAGCTGGAGGCGAGGGAATCGAAGGTTTCCGCCGGGGGCAGCATCGGCAGCCGTCTCTCGTTTTTCACGGGTGCGTGATGCTGCGCCGCAAGATGCCGCGGCGCAACCCCCCGGCTGCCGTACGCTCAGGTCGCCCCGTCCTCCGAGGCGCTTCCCGTCGCCTCCGGCCGCGCCTGCCGTCCCGCCAGCGCAGCCTCGATGCGGTCGATGCCCCTGATCGTGAGGTCGCGCCGCGGCAGCGGGATGACGATCCCCTCCTCGCGGAACCGACGCTCGATCTCGAAGCGCAGGTCGCTCGCCACCGTGAACACGTTGTTGATGTCGCCGATGAAGGCCCAGAGGCGGAAGGTCATCCCGCGCTCCGCGAAATCCATCAGCAGGACGGCGGGCTCGGGATAGGAGAGGATGCTCGCGTGCTCGCGCGTCACGTCCAGGATCGCCTCCCGCACCTTCTCCGTCGGCGTGTCGTAGGCGACCGTGACGGACACGTCGACGCGGCCGATCATGCTCGAATGCGTCCAGTTCTTGACCGTGCCGGTGATCAGGTCGGAGTTCGGGACGATGACGGTGCCGCGGTCGAAGGTCTCGATCTCGGTCGCGCGGATCGAGATCTTGCTGACATAGCCCTGCTCCGGCCCGACGACGATCCAGTCGCCCTCCTTGATCGGCCGCTCCGTCAGCAGGATGAGGCCCGACACGAAGTTGTTGACGATCGACTGGAGGCCGAAACCGATACCGACGGAGAGCGCGCCGGCGAGCAGGGCGACGTTCTCGAGGTTCAGCCCGACATAGGAGAAGGCGAACACGGCGGCCGCGATCACGCCGACATAGCCCGACATCGTGCGGATGGAGTTCCGCATGCCGACATCGAGCCGCGTGTTCGGCAGGTAGTTGTTGCCGAGCCAGTTCTGGATGGCGCGCGTCGCCACCATCCCGCCGCCGAGCAGCAAGAGCGCCGTCAGGATCGCGGAGATCGAGATCGTGACCTCGCCGACCTTGAAGCCGAAGAAGGCCGCCCGCAGCCATGCCGTCCAGCGGTCCGCCTCGAAGCCCCATGGCAGGAGGATCAGCATGCCGGTGAAGACGATGAGGGACAGTCGCACGATCCCGCTGACGAGCACCGCGACCTGCCTGACGCCGCTCGAGGTGAGGCCGAAGCCGGCCTGGAGCGCGTGGCCGATACGCTGGCCCGGCCGGACGAAGTTCGTGATGAGGTCGTCCGTCACGCCAAGGGCGAGCCACAGGAGCGCGAGCATCGAGACGGCGAAGACGAGCTGCACGGCGAGGAAGCTCGCGAGCGGCACGTAGCCGAGCACCAGCGCCGCGGCGATCACGGCGAGCACCGCCCAGAGCACGGTCAGCAGGATGACCGCCCACGGCCCCTGGTCGCGATCCGCCTCCGCGCCGCCGCCATCCGTCCACTCCATCGCGAGCCGGCGCAGCGCCATGATGAAAAAGAACATGATCAGGAAGGCCGTGACGACCCGCCGGGCGATGTCGAGGGAGACGGTGGCGACGAGCACGTCGTTCAGCACCTGCAGGAAGATGCTCCCGCCGAGCACGCAGCCCACGGCCGTCACGTAGACGCTCATGCGGTGGGCGGCGCGGTCGCTCAGGCGCAGCACGCGCCAGCGCGGCGAGTTCGGCTCCAGGAGGGCGCGGGCGAGCGCGAAGACGAACACGACGGTGCCGATGCCGACGAACAGCCCGCGCAGGAGGCCCGTCGCACGGTCCGGCAGGACGACGTAGGACTCCAGGATGACGAACAGGGCGACGAGGAGGAGGTTCGGCAGGACGCCGATCGACAGCGTGATGAGTGCCGCCCGCAGGAGCTTGCGCGAGGCGGAGGCTTCCTCGCCCTCGAGATCGACGACGCCGTAGCGCGCCTTGAGCCCCCGCACGAGGCGCAAGCCGAAGACGACCATCCCCAGCGACAGACCGAGGGCCACGAAGGGTCCGGCCGCGAGCCGCTCCCACGCGACCCCGCCTGTTTCGACGACGAGGTCGACGAGCTCTTCCACGCCCCGCGCGCCGTCCTGCACCACCTCGCTCCAGAGGGTGGGGCTGAGGGCGCTGGGGCCCTGTGCCGTCAGCCGCTCGGTCATGCGCGCGCGCCGGGTCGCCGAGATGTCGAGCGCGAGCTGTTCGCCCTGAACGGCCACGAGCCGGATGTTCCTCAGCGCCGCATCGGTGCGGGTGAGCTCGCCCTGCTCGGCGAGCCTGCGCTCGCGCAGCTCACGCGGCTCCTCGGCCGGATCGTCCGGAGCCGCCCCCAGCTGGTCGAGGCGGGCCCGCACCGCCTGGAGCTGCGGCTCGAGCCTGGCCTCCTGCGCCCGGGCATTGGCGGCGATCGACTCGACTTCCGCGCGGAGCGTCGCGAGCCCCTCCTCCCCCAGCTCCTCGCCCGTCAGGCGGTCGGAGATCACCTGCAGCCGCGCGCGCCATTCGTCGGCCCGAGCGTTCGCCCGGTTCGGATCGACGACGGAATCGAGCGACGTCCCGGTCATCGGCTCGCTCGGCTGCGGTCGCGGCTCCGCCTCCTCCGTCGCCTCCGGCTGCGCCTGCCCGCCCCGCGTGACGATGTCGGGCAGCGGCTGCGCGAGCGCGGCGACCACCGAGACGACGAAGGCCAGGACACATAGGAAAGCGAGACGGAGGGGCTGGCGGCGGGTCATGCCGGGCTCGAGGGTCGTGTGGCGGGAGGGCGACGCCGCCTTGATAGCCGAGCAAAAGCGACCGCACAAAGGCAGGCTCGGTCACGACTTGCAGGGCCGGCGGCCGGCGGCTCGCCCTGCCCCGCGCCGAGGCTGAGATCCGCTTCTCCCCCCGCCGGATCCGGTGCATACTCGGGGAAGCTCCCCCGGGCGCGGGGCCCATCGGGAGACGGGCGGCCGGTCATGTCGCTGGTCAGGCGGGTCTTCGCGGGTCGGGGGGCAGGCCGACGTGGCGCAGGAGCGTCAGGTCGGCGCGAGCGTCCGCGCACCTTCCGCTCCGCCATCGCAGTGGCCCTCGCCGCCGCCTTGGGACTTGGCCTTCACGTCTCGTCGGCGGAGGCCGCCTGTCCCTCCGCCGTCGGCTCGCCGCTGCCGTCGGCGGGCAGTACCAGTCCTTCTTCCACGGCGAGATCGCGCACTATTCCGCATTCCCGGGCGGCGCCTCCACGCCGGAGTGCCCGTTCGGCTTCAACCACTACGTCGCGTTCTACCGCGAGCCCTGCAACGACGACGACTGCAGGGACGCGGCGGGAGACGACGGCAACGAGAGCTTCGGCTTCTTCGAGGCGACGCCGTGGCGCAGCTTCGAGACGTACCGGGCCGAGGTCCTGCAGAAGAACGAGCCGGAGGACTTCGTCTTCGACAAGGTGAACGTCTATCGCAGCCCCACGGGGCGCATCATCAGCTTCATGGTGAAGAGCGACGACGAGAACTGGGACATCGTAGGCCTGAACAATGCCGGCTCCGCGGTCAGCCCCGAGCGCAGGTTCGACAAATGGCCGATCGCGCAGGGCCCGCTCGTCTCGTCGCCGCAGAAGGCCTGCATCCTCGTCGACAATCTGAACCTCGCGCAGCGGCTGATCCTCGACCACACCGATGTCGGAAGGCCCCGGCGCGCGGTCATCGAAGCCGCCATGGCCGGCCGGTGCGGCTGTCCGCTCCAGGATTATTGCCTCTCGCCGCGATCGGAATGACGCAGGTGCCCCGCCAGCCGCAGCCACCCGTCAGCGCATGCACGGCATGTCTGCCCCTCCCCGCGCAGGCGCGGGACATAGCCGTTCGCATTCATGATGATATGAAAAGAGTGGTGTCCCCGACAGGATTCGAACCTGTGACCCTCAGATTAGGAATCTGATGCTCTATCCTGCTGAGCTACGGGGACATATGGGCATCTGCCTATCACAGCTTGGGCGCCGCCGCCATGCCCTCGCGACGCTCCTGGCAGCCATGTCGCTCTGCGCGGTAGCGCACGGGCCGGCCGTCGCGGCCGCCTGTGGCGCCGGTGCGGAGAAGGCGGAGCCCGTCGCCGTTTCGGGCGTCCGCGAGGACGGCGGCATCGTGCTGGCGGACGGTCGCGCCGTCAGGCTGTCCGACATCGTCCTGCCGCCGCCGCCCTGGCGGGAAGACGTCCTCGCCGCGATCGCGCCCGTCGCGGCGGAGGCATACGCGCTCCTGCCGCGCGACGGGAGGCCCGACCGCCACGGCAGGCTGCCGGGCAACCTTCTGCTGAAGCAGGACGCGACGCTTTCCTGGCGCCTCGCCGAGAAGGGCCTGGCGCTCGCCATGCCGGAGGAGCGCGAGCCGTGCGGCGAGGCGATTCTCGCGGCGGAGGCGGAAGCGCGTGCCGCCGGCGCGGGGCTGTGGGCGCAGGGCGGCTTCGAGGTGCTGCCGGCCGAGGACCCGGCGCGGATTCTCCTCAGGCGTGGCGAATTCGTCCTAGTCGAGGGGACCGTTCTGTCCCTAGGTGAGCGGCCGCGGCGGACCTATCTGAATTTCGGCACATTCTGGAACGAAGACTTCACCGCTTATATAGACACTGACACGGTCGCGGAGATCGCACCGGAGGGGCATTCCCTAGGCGATCTCGTGGGCCGGCGCGTTCGAATCAGGGGCTACGTGCTTGACGAAAGGGGACCGGCGATCGCGGTCAGTCGGCCGACGCAGCTGGAACTGGTCGACGATCGCTAGCGCATGCACCACGCGTGCCGGGGCGGCGCGGGCGGTGGCGCTGTCGCTCGCGCTGGTGCTCGCCGGCTGCTCCGGCGGGCTGACCGGCCTCGGCGGCACGGGCGGCGTGGCCAACCTCTCGCCCCAGCCCGCCAGGCACGATGGCGCCTATGATGCCCGCGAGGCCGCACTCGGCGCGCGCGAGCATCCCGAGGTGGTCGCGGCGTTCGGCGGAGCCTATGCGGACCCGCAGCTCCAGGCCTATCTCGACCGCACGATCCAGCGGCTGCGCCCGGCGTCGGACCGGCCGGACTACGGCTATCGCGTCACGATCCTGAACTCGCCGTCGATCAACGCCTTCTCGCTGCCGGGCGGCTACATCTACGTCACGCGCGGGCTCCTCGCCCTGGCCAACGATTCGGCCGAGGTCGCTGCCGTGCTCGCCCACGAGATGGCGCACGTCACCGCCCGCCATGCGATCGAGCGCGAGCAGAAGGCCGCGAACGCCGCCGTCGTGAGCCAGGTCGTCAACGACATGGTGGGCGACCCCGAGGCCGGCGCCGCCGCGGTGGCACAGACGCGGGGGGCGCTCGCGCAGTTCTCGAGGCAGCAGGAGCTTGCCGCCGACGAGATCGGCATCCGCACCATGGCGAAGGCCGGCTATGATCCAGACGGCGCCGTCACCTTCCTGCGCGCGCTCGAACGGCAGGTCTCGCTGCAGAGCAAGATCCTGAACCAGGAACGCGAGGCGGGCAGAGTGGACATCTTCTCGAGCCATCCCGCGACGCCGCAGCGCATCCTGGCCGCGGAGGCCGGCGCCCGCGCCATGGCCGCCGCCTACAGGGGCGAGCGCGACCGCGACGGCTATCTGCGCACGCTGCAGGGCCTCGCCTATGGCGACGACCCGAAGGAAGGCTTCGTGCGCGACCGCACCTTCATCCATCCCGGCCTCGGAATCACCTTCTCGGTGCCGGAGGGCTACGCGCTCGAGAACACGCCGAGCGCGGTCGTCGGGTTCTCGCCTGGCGGCGACATCATCCGGTTCGACGCGGTGTCGGTGGCGCGCGAGGTCTCGCTCGAGACCTACCTGAAGCAGGACGCGGTGCGCGGCGGCGACGTCAGCGAGGTGACGCCCGTCACGATCGGCGGGCTTTCGGCGGCGACCGCCATCGTGCGGAGCGACGACTGGGAGTTCGCCGTGGCGGCGATCCGCGGCAACGGCACCGACGTCTACCGCTTCATCCTGGCGTCGCGGCAGCTCCACGACGGCCTGCGGCGGGAGCTCGCGCAGTCGGCGGGAAGCTTCCGGCTGATCTCGAGCCAGGAGGCGCGGGCGGTCAGGCCGCAGCGCGTCGAGATCGTGCAGGCGCGGCCGGGGGACAGCGTCGGGTCACTCGCCGCTCGCATGGATTTCTCCGACCACCGGGAAGACCGGTTCCGCGCGCTCAACGGCCTCTCGCCCGGCGACAGGGTGCAGCCGGGCCAGCTCGTCAAGATCGTCGCGCGGTAGGCGGCCACGGCCCACCGCGGGCCGCAGCGATCACATGACGGGGCTCGCCCCCTTCTCCACGAGCGCGCTTCTGAGCTTCTCGAGCGCCCGGCTCTCGATCTGACGCACCCGCTCCTTCGAGATGCCGAGGGTCGTGCCGAGCGACTCGAGCGTCGCGCCGTCCTCGGAGAGGCGCCGCTCGCGCACGATCTGCAGCTCGCGCGCATTCAGCACCTGAAGCGCCTCCTGGAGCTGCTTGCTCCGCTTCTCCCGGTCGAGCGATTCCCCCACCATCTCGTCCGGCAGCGGGTCGTCCGCCACCAGGAAGTCCTGGCGCTCGGCACTGCCTTCGGACGATTCGAGGAGCGGCCCGTTGAGGCTCGTGTCCGGCGCGGACAGGCGCGAATCCATCAGCGCCACGTCCTCCTCGGAGACGCCGACGGCCAGCGCGATCTGGCGGTGCACGTTCCGGTCGACGGAATCCGGTTCCGCGCCGCTCGCCAGCCGGGCCCGCAGGCGGCGAAGGTTGAAGAAGAGCGACTTCTGGGTCGAGCTCGTCCCGCCCCGCACGATCGACCAGTTCCTGAGGATGTAGTCCTGGATGGAGGCACGGATCCACCAGGTGGCGTAGGTCGAGAAGCGCACCTCGCGCTCGGGCTCGAAACGGGCCGCAGCCTCCAGCAGGCCGACATGCCCCTCCTGGATCATATCGCTCATCGAAAGGCCGAAATGGCGGAAGCGGCCGGCGATCGCGATGACCAGGCGCATGTGCGCCTGCGTCAGCCTGTGAAGTGCTTCCTCGTTACGGCCTTCGCGCCAGGTCACGGCAAGGAGATGCTCTTCCTCCCTGTCGAGATATGGCGCGCTCATTGCCGCGCGAACGAAGCTCCTGCGCGAACTCGTCTCTGTCTGCATGGCGACCCCGACATTCACTGCGGAAGGTAAGACGCATCCAGGGGTACGCCGGTTCCACGAAATCGGTTCATCCAGACATGGAAACGCCGCCCGGCTAGGGCCGGACGGCGTGAAATCAAGCGATCGTGATCTCTAGGGTGCCGCTCAGGCGGCCTCTTCCTGCTCGTCCTCTTCGTCGTCGGCCTCGGCCGCCACGGCGGTGGCCCGCTTCGGCGCCTTCGCCAGCGTCGTCTCGATCTCGCGGACGGCTTCCGTCTCGGTGATGCGCTTCACGGCCGAGATCTCGCGGGCCATGCGGTCGAGCGCGGCCTCGTAGAGCTGCCGCTCGCTGTAGGACTGCTCGGGCTGCGTGTCGGCGCGATGCAGGTCACGAACGACCTCGCCGATCGAGACGAGATCGCCGGAATTGATCTTCGCCTCGTATTCCTGGGCGCGACGGCTCCACATCGTGCGCTTCACGCGCGCACGGCCCTTGAGAACCTCGAGCGCGCGGCCGACCACGTCGTCCTCGGAGAGCTTGCGCATGCCGACAGAGCCAGCCTTCGCGGTGGGAACGCGCAGCGTCAGCTTGTCCTTCTCGAATGTGATGACGAACAGCTCAAGCGTGAGGCCGGCGACCTCCTGCTCCTCGATGGAGACGATCTGGCCGACGCCGTGAGCGGGATAGACGACGTGCTCGCCCGTCTTGAAGCCCTGACGCTGAGCCGACTTCTTGTTGTTTCGGATGGTCATACTCGATCTCGAACTCCTGCGATCCGCAGACCCGAGAGGGCCACGCTTTCGCACGAAATTCCATCGACCGCGGCTTGTACCGGAACCCGAAAAGGGCTACTCAGCGCTTCGGCCGACCTGATTTCGTTACCTCGTGCGGAAAACGACCTGCCGACGGCGGCATGCGTGTGTGAATTGCCGGCAGACACAGAACCGTAACACAAAATGTAGGGTCCGCCAACGGCCGTTCCACCCCAAGATAGGGGAAAATTCGTACGCGCTTGCGTCTTCCGGCTGCGTCGCTCCGGGGCGGTCAGTCGCCCTGGCCGGGCTCCGCCGAGAAGTACTGCTCGAACTTGTTCGGCTTCCCGTCCCACTCCTTGGCGTCGTCCGGCGCCTCGCGCTTCACCGTGATGTTCGGCCACTTGTCGGCATATTCGGCGTTGACGGTGAGCCACTTCTCGAGGCCCGGCTCGGTGTCGGGCTTGATCGCCTCGGCCGGACATTCCGGCTCGCACACGCCACAATCGATGCACTCGTCGGGGTGAATGACGAGCATGTTCTCGCCTTCGTAGAAGCAGTCGACCGGACAGACCTCGACGCAGTCCATGTACTTGCACCGGACGCAGTTGTCGGTCACGACGTAGGTCATAAGAATCTCCTGATACGCGGAAAGCCGGCGCTTTCGCGCCGGAACGCGAGCCGCGTGCTCCGTACCCGCTCACGATATGGGTTTCAAGTCGCTTCGGGGCCAGAGAGCTCTTCGTAGAGCAGCCTTGCATCCGCCGGAGAGCCGCGACGCTCGGCGAAGCCTAGAACCTTGATCACGCGGGCTCCGCCGACCGACAGCGTGACGACA
The DNA here is from genome assembly GCF_000496075.1 of Lutibaculum baratangense AMV1. GTDB lineage: Bacteria > Pseudomonadota > Alphaproteobacteria > Rhizobiales > Tepidamorphaceae > Lutibaculum > Lutibaculum baratangense. The sequence continues at coordinate 102,581 of NZ_AWXZ01000035.1, read as the reverse complement.
TCGCCGGCGCGCACCGGGCGCGCCGGCTTCTCGACCCTCAGGCCGTTCACCCTCACCTTGCCCCCGGCGACGAGCGCCGCGCAGGCGGAACGGGTGCGGGCCACCCGGGCGTGCCAGAGCCACAGGTCGAGCCGCTGCCCGCCTGCGCTGCCGGCCGCCTCCGCCATCAGCGCCGCCGGCCTGCCAGTTCGTCGCGCAGGGCGGCGAGCTTGGCGAAGGGCGAATCGGGATCGGGCTCCTTCTCCCGGCGGGGCGCGGGCTTGCCCTCGGGCCGCGGGCGAGGCGGCGGCGCGCCCTTCTTGCGCGGCGGCTGGCCGCGGCCGCGCCCCTTGCCCCGGGCCTCCTCGCGCCCTTCCGGACGCTCGCCGTCTCGCGCCGGGCCAGTGCCGGCCCCGGCCCCGGCCTGGGCCGGCTGCTCGCCGCCACGGCGACCCCGTCCTCCCTGGCGCCGCGGGGCGTTCGCGGGCCGGCCGCCACGGGCGGGACGCCACACGACGTGCTCCTCCTCGGCGGGCGTCTCCGCTCCGGCCTCGCCGGCAGTCGCCTCGGCCTCGGCCTCGGCCTCGGCGACGAGAGCCTCCGCCAGCGGCTCGGCAGCCTCGGCGGGCGCCGCGATCGCCTCGGGCGTGGCGCCCTGTTCGGGCGTCGCCGGAACCTCCTCGGTGTCCGGCAGCGCGGGCTCGGCGCCCGCCGGCGTGGCGGCTGCGACCTCCGGCCCGGCCGTCCCGGCCTCTTCGGGGAGGACGGCGGCAGGCTCCGCACCGCCCCCGCCTTCGGGCGAGGCCGCGATATCGACGGCAGCGGCGTCGGGCAGATCCTCCCCGGCCTGCGGCAGCGCCTGGACCTGGGCCTCCGCGGTGTCGGCCGCCTCCACGGGGGCGCCGGCGGCATCGGTCGCGGGCGCGGTCGAACCCTCAAGCGGCGCCGCCTCCGGGGTCCGCCGCTCGACCGGTGCCGTCGAGGCGACGCCCGACCACGGGCGCTGCAGCGGGCCCTTGCGCGTCTCGCTGCGATAGCCGAGCGAGCGCAGGATCGCGTCGAAGTCCTCGCCCGCGCAGCCCACGAGAGAGGTCATGTTCTCGCTCACCGCGAAGACGCGACCGTCGACGGCACCGGCCGGTGCCGGGCTGTTCTCGCCGGGCTTCCAGGCGAGCGCGGCGCGGATGATGTCTGCGAGGCGCTCGAGAATGTCGACGCGCACGGCGCGCGCGCCGCAGACACGGTAGCCGAGCGCGCGGTAGAGGCCGCGCGACGTGCCGGCGCCGACCGCCACCGACATGCGGCCCGAGCGCGCGAGGCTCACGAGTTCGTCGAAGCCCGGCTGGTAGAGACCGCCGTGCTGGAGCGCCCAGAGCTGGGCCGCGAAGACGCGCGGGCCGGGCTTCAGGAGCGCCGGCAGGAAGATGTGGTGGGCCCCGAAGCGCACGCCGTGGCGGCGCAGGGCCCCGCGCTGGTTCTGGTCGAGCTCCTTCACCTCGTCCGAGACGGACTGGCGCTCGAGCACGCCCAAGGCCTCGACGAGCTGGAAGGCGACACCACGGCTCATGCCGGCGAGGCCTTCGTCGCGCTCGAGCGCGAGAAGCGGCCCCAGAAGCGTCTCCATGCGCGAGGCCAGCCACGCCTCGAGCCGGGCCTGCGCCCGCTCACGGGCCGCACCGGCCAGGAGCTCGTCGGCGAGGAGCACGATCCTCGGCGACAGCGGCCGCTCGCCCTTCTCGAGCCTGGCGACGGGGTTCGCGTTCCAGAACACGAGCCCGTTGAGCTCGAGCGTCAGCGCCTCGTCCGATGCCTTCGCCAGCGCCTCGGCCCGGCTCTCGAGCTCGCCCGCCAGCGCCTTCCGGCCCGCCGCCGTCACCGCCTTGTCCGCGCCGGGGTCCGGCGAGAAGCGGAGGCCTTCCAGCCGCCCGACATGCTCGCCCTCCACCGTGACGTCCCCGTTCCTGTCTATGTCAGCCTCCAGCACAGAATTCTCCCGCAGCCTGCGCGCCAGAACGCTCGTCCGCCGATCCACGAAACGCTGCGCGAGCCGCTCGTGCAAGGCGTCCGACAGGCGGTCCTCCACCGCGCGCGTCTTCTCCTGCCATCCTACCGCATCCTTCAGCCACTCCGGCCGGTTGGCAACGAAGGTCCAGGTGCGGATATGTGCAATGCGGTTGGCCAGCGTGTCGAGGTCGCCGTCGATCCTGTCGGCATAGGCGACCTGGCTCGCGAACCACTCCTCGGCGATCTCGCCGTCGTCGATCAGGTGGCGGTAGAGCGTCGAGACGAGCTCGGCGTGGTTTGCCGGCGCGATCTTGCGATAGTCCGGAACCTGACAGACGGCCCAGAGCAGTTCCACCGCCTTGCGCGACCGCGCCCGCTCGCTGACGCCGGGATCGCGTGCCGCGGTTTCCAGCGCCTGCACGTCGTCGCCCCCGGGCGCCCGCGTCAGCACCGGGTTGCGCGGCGCGACCGCGAGGCTGTCGCGCAGGGCGTCGAGCGAGGCGAAGTCGAGGTCGGGGTTGCGCCACTGCAGCATCCGCACCTCGTCGAACTCGTGCGCCTCGAGCCGTTCGACGAGCATCGGGTCGAGCGGGTCGGCGCGGCCGGTCACGCCGAACGTGCCGTCGCGCATGTGGCGCCCGGCGCGGCCGGCGATCTGCCCCATCTCCGCCGGGTTCAGGTTGCGGAACTGGAAGCCGTCGAACTTCCGCAAGCCGCCGAAGGCGACGTGGTCGACGTCGAGATTGAGGCCCATGCCGATGGCGTCGGTGGCGACCAGAAGATCGACGTCGCCCGACTGGTAGAGCTCGACCTGAGAGTTGCGCGTCCGCGGAGACAGAGCGCCGAGCACCACGGCCGCCCCGCCGCGCTGGCGGCGCAGAAGCTCGGCGATCGTATAGACCTCCTCGGCCGAGAAGGCGACGATCGCGCTTCTCTCCGGCAGGCGCGTCAGCTTCTTCTGGCCGGAATAGAGGAGCATCGAGAGCCGCGGCCTCGTGATCACGTTGATGCCCGGCATCAGCTTCGACAGGATGCCGCGCATCGTCGCGGCGCCCAGGAGAAGCGTCTCCTCGCGGCCGCGCCGCCTGAGGATGCGATCGGTGAAGACGTGCCCGCGCTCGAGGTCGGCGGCCAGCTGCACCTCGTCGACGGCCACGAAGGCGACGTCGAGATCCTGCGGCATCGCCTCGACCGTCGAGACCCAGTAGCGGGCGTGGGGCGGCTTGATCTTCTCCTCGCCCGTGACGAGCGCGACGGCCTCGCGGCCCACGCGCGCGACGAGCCGGTCGTAGACCTCGCGCGCGAGCAGGCGCAAGGGAAGCCCGATGATGCCGCTCGAATGGCCGAGCATCCGCTCGATGGCGAGATGCGTCTTGCCGGTGTTGGTGGGTCCGAGAACGGCGGTCACGCCGGCGCCGGGCGCGGCTGCCTGATGACCGTCACGAGAGTCTATGATCATGGCTTGATCTCGATGGCGGCGGCGGGCGGCATAGCTGGCATCTCGGGCGCAGCCTGTAAAGCACCGCTTCTAGAAGGGAAGCTTCGTCCTTCCGAAGTTTCGATCCGTCGCCTGGATGGAAGTGGCGCGGCACGGGGCCGCGCAGCGTTTCTAGCCTTTTCCGACGGCGCCGTCACCCATGCGCGGAGGAGTTCGTGCCCTGCCCGCTGATGATCAGCGGCCGGTCAGGGATGCGGCCTTCGTGCGCAGCGCACCCTCGGCCTTCAGCGCCGTCATCACGATCGAGCCGGTGCCGATGGGGGTCGGCACGCTGAGCCGGTAGGGAAGCGCCAGGTCGGCGCCCGGCACGGGAACGTAGATCACCTCTGCGGCGCGGCTCGCGAAGTACTTCACCTCGTCCTTGTCGGACCGGTGCCCCGAGATCGGCCGGTAGCGCGCCTCGCACACGACCGCGGGCCCCCTGTAGCCCGGCTCGGAGATCTCGCGCCGCTCCTTGTAGGCGAGCACGATGTCGAAGCGCTCGCGGCCGTTGAAGACCGGGAACGTCCGCTTGCAGACCGAAGGGTCGAGCTGCCCGTCGCCCATCGCGCCGAGGATCATCAGCGCGCTCATCGGGTCGATGATGCCGCGCTTGTGGCTCTCGGTCACGGCGACGCGCGCGGGGTGCTCGCTCTCCCGCAGCGGCGGCTCGAGCGCGATGCGGCGGACATTGTCGCCGACGAGCGTCATGCGGACCTTCGTCATCTTCTTGCCGTCCGTGGCGTCGACGCTGAAGGCGGACGGAAGCGTTCCGCCGCGGCCGAGCCGGCCGGCGGCCGAGGCGCTGCCCTTGTACTCCATCAGCGCGCCGGCTAGGCCCGTCAGCTTGCCGCGCCCGTCGATGCGGTAGTCGGCCCCGTCGAATTGGCCGCTGACGACGGCCTGACCGAGCTCGAGGCCGCTGATCGAGACGCGGTAGGTCGCGTCGAAGGACATGTCCGCGGCCGAGGCAGGGAGCGCCGTGAGCCCAAGTCCCGACAGAGCGATCAACACCGCGCCCATGCGGCGCGTCATGGCGAGCAGTGCCATCGGCAAGCCTTCATCCGTGTGAGACGATATCAGCCGTCATCGGCGTCAAGCCTTCAGCCGGCATGGTTAAGGATCGGTTGATTTGGCGGCCGGATTGTGGCGCATGCGCCGGCGGAACCGCTTCGCGTGCGTGTGCCTTGACGCGTCTGCGAGGCGGGACTATACGCTGCCTCTCGAATTCCCAGAGATTAGCGGTGATCACGATCCGCGAAGGCCGGCGCCCGGCGCGGCCCGAAGAGAACGAGGATTTAGCCATGGCCCGGCGATGCGAGCTGACCGGCAAGGCCGTCATGAGCGGCAACAATGTGAGCCACGCCAACAACAAGACCCGGCGTCGCTTCCTGCCCAATCTCGTGAACGTCTCGCTCCTGAGCGACACGCTCGGCCGCACGGTGCGCCTGCGCGTGTCGGCGCATGCCCTGCGCACGGTCGAGCATCGTGGCGGTCTCGACGCCTTCCTCATGAAGGCGAAGGACGACGAGCTCTCCGAGCGCGCGCAGCTCCTGAAGCGCGATATCACGAAGCGCACGGCCGAAGCCGCCGCGTGACCGCCCCCGGCGCCGGATCGTTCCGGCGGCCGGGCACTACGGCAAAGAGGCTGAAGGGCGCATCATGTCGCGTCTCCTGATTCCCGTGGCCGCCATGGCGATCGTCGTGGTGGCCTCGAACGTTCTGGTCCAGCATCCGGTCCAGATGTGGGGTCTTGAGGATTATCTGACCTGGGGCGCCTTCACCTACCCCTTCGCATTCCTGGTTACGGACCTGACGAACCGCCGCTTCGGGCCGGCGGCCGCGCGGCGCGTCGTTTATGTCGGCTTCGCCTGCGCCGTCGTCCTGTCCTTCGTGCTGGCGACCCCGCGCATCGCGATCGCCTCGGGCGCGGCCTTCCTGACGGCGCAGCTCGCCGACGTCGCGATCTTCAACCTCTTGCGCCACAAGGCCTGGTGGCGGGCGCCCCTGACCTCGTCCTTCATCTCGGGCGGCGTCGACACCGCGATCTTCTTCACCCTCGCCTTCGCCGCGACGGGCCTGCCGAGCGCCGAGTATGCCGGCCTCGCCCTCCCCGTCTGGATCGGCTGGGCGTTCTTCGACTATCTCGTGAAGATGGGCCACGCCGTCGTCATGCTGGTCCCGTTCCGGGCGATCAGCCTACGCTTCCAGCGCACGGCCGGGCAGCCGGCCTGACAGGCCCCGCCCCGGCGACGCCCGCGCCTAATCCACGATCTCGAAGCGCAACAGCAGGTTGCGCTGCAGGATGTTGAAGTTGTCGTCGGACACGACGGTCAGGATCGCGCGGCCCTCCTCGTCGCGATGGAAGGCGATGCCTTCCATGTTGTCGACGACATAGTTCATCCGCGCCGTGATCAGCGTGTCGCCGGCGAGCACCGCGCCGGGCTCGATCGAGGCTTCCGCAAAGCGCCTGATGCGCATGGCGACGCCGAAGAGCGGCTTGTAGCGCCGCTCGAGAAGGATGAGGTCGCCCTCGTCGGTGAAGACGGCGTCGGTCGCGGAGAAGTCGTCGGAGGCCTCGGCGTAGATCGTCCCGAGCTCCCGGCCCTGCGCGTCGAGGACCCAGCCGTGCAGGCGGCCATCCCCACGCTCGGCCTCGCCGAACATCACCGTGAGGCCCGGCCGCGGCGTCCCCGGCGGCGCGACCGCCAGCGCCTCCAGTCCCTGGTTGTGCGGCAGGTCCCGCACCGCATCCGGCACCGGCACGAGGCGCGGCTCCGTCACCCTGCCCTCCGGCGAGGCCTCGTAGCTCAGCACGCGGTTGTCCCGCTCGAACCCCACGAGGACGCGCTTCCCGTCCGGCGCGCGCCGCAGCGCCTCCGCGTCGGAGCCGTGCTTGCCGCCGAGCCTGCGCCCGTCGGCCCCGACGAGCGGCCAGGCCTCGACGTCGACGAGGCGCGCCGGGCGCCCCGCCTCCTCCTCGAGCCGGGCCTGGATCATGTTTCCCGTGTCGGTGACCATCAGGAGGTCGCGGCCGTCGGCGCTGATCTCGAGGCCCGAGAGGCCGCCGAAGCGGTCGTCGCGCGAATCGAGCTGCAAGCCCCCGATGAAGCGCAGCGCGCCGAAGATCTCGGCATCGCTGCCCGGCTCGAAGGCCGTGAAGGCCGTGGACGAAACCTCCACCGGGTCGGCTCTGAGCGGCACAGCCGTCGTCACGAGAAGGGCGGCCCAGAGGCCGCCCCGCATCAGGAGCTTCCCGAGAGCCCTCACGCCGGCACGGCCCGCCGCCTGCGGCTGCGGCTGCGGCTGCGGCCAGGCTCGCCCGTCCGGCCGCGCGAGGCATCCTCCTCGAACAATTCCGCGAGCTTGTCGGTCATCGCGCCGCCGAGCTCCTCCGCGTCGACGATCGTCACCGCGCGGCGGTAGTAGCGCGTCACGTCGTGACCGATGCCGATCGCCAGGAGCTCGACCGGCGAGCGCGTCTCGATCTCCTCGATGACGTGGCGCAGGTGCTTCTCGAGATAGTTGCCGGCGTTGACGGAAAGGGTCGAGTCGTCGACCGGCGCCCCGTCGGAGATCATCATCAGGATCCGCCGCTGCTCGGGCCGCGCGAGCAGCCGGTCGTGCGCCCATGAGAGTGCCTCGCCGTCGATGTTCTCCTTCAGCAGCCCCTCGCGCATCATCAGGCCGAGGTTCCTGCGGGCCCTTCGCCAGGGCTGGTCCGCCGCCTTGTAGACGATGTGCCGGAGGTCGTTCAGGCGGCCGGGCGACTGCGGCTTGCCGGCGGCGAGCCACTGCTCGCGGCTCTGCCCGCCCTTCCAGGCCCTGGTGGTGAAGCCCAGGATCTCGACCTTCACGCCGCAGCGCTCGAGGGTGCGGGCGAGGATGTCGGCGCAGGTGGCCGCCACCGTGATCGGCCGGCCGCGCATCGAGCCCGAGTTGTCGAGCAGCAGCGTGACGACCGTGTCGCGGAATTCGGTGTCACGCTCGGTCTTGTAGGAGAGCGGGTGCATCGCGTCGATGACGACGCGGGTCAGGCGCGCCGCGTCGAGCACGCCTTCCTCCTGGTCGAACTGCCAGGAGCGGTTCTGCTGCGCCATCAGCCGCCGCTGCAGACGGTTCGCCAGCCGCGTCACGACGCTCTGCAGGCTCGAAAGCTGCTTGTCGAGGTAGCTCCGCAGCCGGTCGAGCTCCTCGGTGTCGCAGAGATCCTCGGCCGCGCTGATCTCGTCGAAGCGGGAGGTGTAGATCCGGTAGCCCGCGCCGTCGGGCATGTTGTTGAAGGGGAAGTTCGGCCGCCACGGCTCCGACGCGTCGTCGCTGTCGGCGGTCTCGCCCTCGTCGCTGTCGTCCTGCGTCTGGCTGTGCGTCGCCTCTGCCTCGCCGTCCTGCTCCTCGGAGGTGTCCTCCGCCTCCTCGGCCGAGGCTTCGGCGGAGGCATCGCGTTCGCCCTGCTCCTGCGCTTCGGCGGAGGAATCGGAGTTCTCGTCGCCCTCGGATTCCTGCTCCTCGTCGGCCTCTTCCGGGCCGAGCTCGTCGGACATGTCGAAGGCCGAGATCATCTCGCGGACGATGCGGCCGTAGGCCTGCTGGTCGCCGACATTCTCGCACAGGCGCTGCAGCTCGTCGGCGGCCTTCTCCTCGATCCAGTCCCGCCAGAGCTCGACGAGCCGCGACCCGCTCTCCGGTGTCCTGTGGCCCGTCAGCCGCTCCCGCGCGACCGCCGCCACCGCCTCCTCGAGCGGCAGGTCCGACCGGCTCTCGGCCGCCGCGACGTTCATCTTCGTGTAGCGGGCGTCGAGCATCGCATCGATGTTGCCTGCGACGCCCGACATCGAGCGGGCGCCGATCGCCTCGCAGCGCGCCTGCTCCACCGCCTCGAAGAGCGCCCGCGCGTTGCGCCCCTGCGGCTGCAGCTTGCGGTGCGTCTTCTGGTCGTGGCAGGCGATCCGCAGGGCCAGCGCGTCGGCCTGGCCGCGCGCCACGGCCAGGTCCTTCGCGGTCATCTTGCGAGGCGGCTCGGGCAGCCTCACCGTCGTGCCGGAGACGGAGGCGCGGTCGGAGGAAAACGAGACCTCGACGTCGTCGCGGCCGGCCAGCGCCCGCGAGACGCCCGTCAGCGCCCGCTTGAATTCCTCGTTGCGCGTCTGCTTCCCGCTCGGCTTCTGCATGTCGGGGGCTTTCGGGTCGGTCAGGTCAGGACGATGTTCGCGGTCGATTCCGGAAGCTCCTTGCCGAAGCAGCGTTGGTAGAACTCGGCCACGATGCCGCGCTCCTCCTCGTCGCACTTGTTGAGGAAGGTGAGGCGGAAGGCGGCGCCGAGATCGCCGAAGATCTGCGCGTTCTCCGCCCAGGTGAGCACCGTCCTCGGGCTCATGACGGTCGAGAGGTCGCCGTTGACGAAGGCGTTGCGGGTGAGCTCGGCGAGCCGGACCATCTTCGCCACGGTCTCCGGCCCGTCACCGGTCTGGAAGTGCTTCGCCTTGGCGAGCACGATATCGACCTCGTCCTGGTGCGGCAGGTAGTTCAGCGTCACCACGATCGACCAGCGGTCCATCTGGCCCTGGTTGATCTGCTGGGTGCCGTGATAGAGGCCCGACGTGTCGCCGAGGCCGATCGTGTTCGTCGTGGCGAAGAGCCGGAACGCCGGGTGCGGCCGGATGACGCGGCGCTGGTCGAGCAGCGTCAGCTTGCCCGACTGCTCCAGGATGCGCTGGATCACGAACATCACGTCCGGCCGGCCGGCGTCGTACTCGTCGAAGACGAGTGCGGTGTTCGTCTTGAGCGCCCAAGGCAGGATGCCGTCCTGGAACTCGGTCACCTGCATCCCCTCCTTGACGACGATCGCGTCCTTGCCGACGAGGTCGATGCGGCTGATGTGGCTGTCGAGGTTCACGCGCACGCAGGGCCAGTTGAGCCGCGCGGCGACCTGCTCGATATGCGTCGACTTGCCGGTGCCGTGGTAGCCCTGCACCATCACGCGGCGGTTGTGGGCGAAGCCCGCCAGGATCGCCAGCGTCACGTCGCGATTGAAGAGGTAGTCGGGGTCGAGATCCGGCACGTGCGGATCCTGCTCGGAATAGGCCGGAACCTCCAGATCGCTGTCGATCCCGAAAACCTGCCGGACCGACACCTTCATGTCGGGCAGGCCGTGAGGTTCGGTGACTTCGGTATCCATTTCGCCTCCCGGAGGCACTGCGCCAGCGCCCCGCAATTTCGTCGTTTTCGATCGCGAGCCGCGACCTTAATCAGCTATCGGCATAGAAACCAGAGGCCTTGAGGGTTCGATAGGCCTCGATGATCTCGCGAAGGCGGCGTTCCTTCGAGCGGTCGCCGCCATTGGCGTCGGGGTGGTGGCGCTTCACGAGATCCTTGTATCTCGCCTTGATTTCGGTCCCGGTGGCCGTCTCGTCAAGGTTCAGCGCGTCGAGCGCCCGGCGCTCGAGCTTGCCGACGACCCGCTTCGGCTCGTCCGGCTGCGAGGTGTCCCGGCGGGGATCGTCGTCGAAGAAGCCGAATGGGTCGCGGAAGGTCCGGCTCCAGTCGGTCGGGGGCCCCTCCCCCCGCCTGGCGCCCATGGTCCAGGTCGGGCGGTGGCCGGTGGCCTTCGACTGCAGCCACTCCGCCACCTGCTCGTCCGACATCCCGTCGAACCAGTTGTAGCTCTTGTTGTACTCGCGCACGTGATCGAGACAGAAGCGGTGGTACTCGTTCTCCCGCTGCCGCCCCTTGGGCGCCTTGTACTCCGCCGGCTCGGCGCAACCCGGCACGTCGCAGCGCGCCTTCGCCGCCTGCCGCGGCGCGGAGTCCCGCCGCCCCCGGCCCCCGCGGGCGGAGCCGATGCGGATGGAGTCGAACCAATGCGAGTCGAGTTTCATGTCCGAGACTATGTTGGCCACCATCGAACGTGACAAGGGAGCGCCGGCAACGGCCGTTGCCTGGCCCGAGCTTCACATGTAGTCGAGGGGCGCCCGCCGCCAAGCGCGGCCAGAGCGCCCCAGAGGGAGTTTTTCCGATGTCGCGACGCGATCGCATCGCCGCCCTGCTCGAGACGGCCTTCTCGCCCGAGCGGATGGAGATCCTCGACGAATCCCATCTCCACCATGGTCATGCCGGATGGCGGGAAGGTGGCGAAACCCACTATCGCGTCCTCGTCGTGTCGTCCGCCTTCGAGGCAAAGAACCTCATCGAGCGTCACCGAATGGTTAACGAGGCGCTAAAGCCGGAGCTCGATGCAGGTCTGCACGCCCTCGCGATCACCGCCCGGGCACCCGGGGAGGCGTAGTCCGCTCCGGACAGCCACTGCTTGACAGCGGCGGAGAGCGAATGCGGAATGTCGGGCATGGGGACGGCGATCTCCCCACGAGGCCACGGCCGAAGCATCGCGTTCCAAGCCTCAAGCAGGAGGGACGCGCCATGCCGTCACCCGACACGATTTCCACCGACAAGCTTGCCCGCCTCATCGGCACGCCCAAGTGCCCGATGCTGGTCGATGTTCGAACGGACGAGGACTTCGCGGCGGATCCCCGGCTCGTTCCCGGCTCCGTCCGCAGGCCGGCGGCCGGGGCCGCTGACTGGGCGGGATCCTTCCGGGGCGGCTCGATCGTTGCGATCTGCCAGCGCGGCCTGAAGCTCAGCCACGGCGCCGCCGCCTGGCTGCGCCACGAGGGGGCCCGCGCGGAGGTGCTCGAAGGCGGCTTTGCGGCCTGGCGTCAGGCCGGGCTCCCCGTGGTGCCGGAGGCGAAGCTGCCGAGGCGGGATGCGGACGGCCGCACCGTCTGGGTCACCCGGTCGCGGCCGAAGGTCGACCGGATCGCCTGCCCCTGGCTCATCCGCCGCTTCGTCGACCCGCACGCCGTCTTCCTGTTCGTCGCTCCTTCCGAGGTGCCGGCGGTGGCGGAGCGCTTCGATGCCGCACCGTTCGACATCGACCTCGAAGGCGTCTTCTGGAGCCACCGCGGCGAGCTCTGCACCTTCGACGTGATGGTCGAGGAGTTCGGTCTCGCGACCGAACCGTTCCTGCGCCTCGCGACGATCGTCCGGGGCGCCGATACCGCGCGGCCCGACCTCGCGCCGGAGGCCGCCGGTCTTCTCGCGGCGTCGCTCGGCCTCTCTCGGATGCATTCCGACGATCTCGAGCAACTGGAGGCCGGGATGCTTCTCTACGACGCCTTCTACCGCTGGTGCCGGGATGCCACGGACGAGACCCACAACTGGCCGACAAACCGACCAGGAGCGTGAGATGAACGAGAGCACCGTTGCCGCGAGCCCTTCGCCGGCCCGATCCGCCGCGCCGCTGCCCTATCCGGGCTTCGCGGAAGCCCTCCGCACCTGGACGCGCATCGCGCTCCTGAGCTTCGGGGGGCCTGCCGGACAGATCGCCGTCATGCACCGCATCCTCGTCGAGGAGAAGCGGTGGCTCGGGGAGGCGCGGTTTCTGCACGCCCTCAATTTCTGCATGCTCCTGCCCGGCCCGGAGGCGCAGCAACTGGCCGTCTATGTGGGTTGGCTGATGCACCGGACCCTCGGCGGCATCGTCGCCGGCGTCCTGTTCGTCCTGCCGGGCCTCCTCGCCATCATGGCGCTGAGCGTCGTCTACGTCGTCTACGGCAACGTGCCGGTGGTGGAGGGCCTGTTCTTCGGGCTGAAGGCGGCCGTCCTGGCCATCGTCCTCCAGGCGGTCCTCCGCATCGGCCGCCGGGCGCTCCGGAACAACGTGATGGTCGGGATCGCGGCGGCCTCCTTCGTCGCGATCTACGGCTTCGACGTGCCGTTCCCGATCATCGTGGCGGCCGCCGCGCTCGTCGGCTTCCTCGGCGGCCGGGCTGGCCATCCAGCCTTCCGGCCGGGGAGCGGCCATGGCTCCGTCGGGGCGAGCCACGTCGCCGATGCCGAGACGGTGCTCGGCACGGAGGTGCCCGCCCATGCGCGGCCGGACCGATCGTGGTCGCTCAAGGTTTCGGCGATCCTGCTCGCCCTCTGGCTCCTTCCCACGGCGTTGCTCGTCGCGGCGCTCGGCTTCGACAACGTCTTCTCGCAGATCGGCGTCTTCTTCAGCCAGATGGCCGTCGTGACCTTCGGCGGCGCCTATGCCGTTCTCGCCTATGTCGCGCAGGCCGCCGTCGGGACCTATGGCTGGCTCGAGCCGGGGGAGATGCTCGACGGCCTCGGCATGGCCGAGACGACGCCGGGGCCGCTGATCATGGTCACGCAGTTCGTCGGCTTCCTCGCCGCCTACCGGGAGGCAGGAGGGTTCTCGCCGCTCACCGCCGGCGTCCTCGGCGGCCTGCTGACGACCTGGGTGACGTTCGCGCCGTGCTTCCTCTGGATCTTCCTCGGCGCTCCCTACATCGAACGGCTGCGCGAGAACCGCGCGCTCTCGGCCGCCCTCGCGGCGGTGACGGCCGCCGTCGTCGGCGTGATCCTCAACCTCGCGATCTGGTTCGGGCTGCACGTCCTGTTCGAGGAGACGACCTCCTACCGCCGGTTCGGCCTCGACGTCGACGTGCCGGTCCTCACCTCGCTCGACCCCGTGTCGGCGCTGATCGCCGCGGCGGCGGTCGTGGCGCTCACCCGGCTGCGCCTCGGTGCCGCACCGGTGCTCGCGGGCTGTGCGCTGGTCGGCATCGGCCTGGCCGTCCTCACCTGACCCGGCGGCTGGCCGCTCAGGCCGGCTCCGCCGACGTCCGCGGCTTGTTCCTGAGCCCCTTCTTCAGGGGCGTCACCTTCAGCGCGGTGATGCGGTTGCGGCTCTTGCGCAGAACCTCGAAGCGGAAGCCGTGGAAGGTGAAGGCCTGGCCGGGCTCGGGGATCATCCGCGCCTCGTGGATGACGAGGCCGGCGATCGTCGTCGCCTCGTCGTCGGGCAGCTGCCAGTCCATCGCCCGGTTCAGGTCGCGGATCGGCACCGAGCCGTCGACATTGATCGAGCCGTCGGCCTGCGGCCGCACGCCCTGCACGACGATATCGTGCTCGTCGGCGATGTCGCCGACGATCTCCTCGATGATGTCCTCGAGGGTGACGAGGCCCATCACCTCGCCGTACTCGTCCACCACCATCGCGAAGTGCGACTTGCGCTTCAGGAACGCGTTCAGCTGGTCCTGCAGGGTCGTCGTGTCGGGCACGAACCAGGCCGGCCGCGCGATCGAGATGATGTCGAGCTTCGTCGCGTCCCCGCTCGCCGCCGCGAGCGCGCGCAGCAGGTCCTTGGCGTGCAGCACGCCGACGATGTTCTCCGTCTCCCCCTGCCACAGGGGCAGGCGGGTGTAGGGGCTCGACAGAACGTCGCGCACGATCTTCTCGGGCGCATCGTCGATCGACAGCGCCTGGATCTTCGTGCGGTGGATCATCACGTCGGAGACCTCGAGGTCGCGCAGGTCGAGGATGCCGCCCAGCATGTCGCGGTCTCCTTTCACCACGCCGCCCTCGCGGTGGTGCAGGTCGATCGCGCCGCGCAGCTCCTCGTGCGCGGAGAGGAGGTCGCCCTTGCCGAGGTCGGAGCCGAAGAGGATGAGCACGCGCCGCACCACCGCGTTGATCGCGAGCGTGACAGGCCCGAACAGGGCGACGATCACCCGCACCGCGGGCGCGACGAACAGCGACATCCGGTCGGAATGGCCGAGCGCGTAGGTCTTCGGCAGCACCTCCGAGAAGATCACGACGAGCGCCGTCATCACGAGCGTCGCGTAGACGACGCCGGCCTCGCCGAACAGGTCGAGGAACAGCGTCGTCGCCATCGCGGAGGCGAGGATGTTGACGAGGTTGTTGCCGAGCAGCAGGCCGCCGATCAGCCGCTCGCGCCTGTCGAGGAGCGCGTTCACGATGGTGGCGCGCCGGTCGCCGTTCCTGGCGATCTGGAACATGCGGGCCTTCGAGACCGCCGTGAGCGCCGTCTCGGAGCCCGAGAAGAACGCCGAGCAGACGAGCAGCACGAGCACCCCGAAGGCGATGGCCCACGTCGTCAGCGAGATGTCCATGTCGTCTTCAGGTCCCAGCCAGGAGGATCATCGGGCAGACAGCCGCTCTGCGAGATATTCCCGCACGTCGCCCGCGTCGACATTGCGGGCGATGAAGGCGTGGCCGATCCCGCGCGCCAGGATGAAGGTGAGCGAGCCGCGTTCCACCTTCTTGTCCTGCATGATGTGGTCGATGAGGCTCTCGGCGTCGCCGATATCCCCCTCGATATGGGCGAGGTCGGTGGGCAGGCCAACCGCCTCGAGATGCGCCCGCACCCGGCTCTCGTCCGCCGGCTTGCACAGGCCGAGCCGCACGGAGTAGCCGAAGGCCAGAACCATGCCGATCGCCACGCCCTCGCCGTGCACCAGGCGCTGCGAGAAGCCCGTGGCGGCCTCGAGCGCGTGGCCGAAGGTGTGACCGAGATTGAGGAGCGCCCGCTGGCCGGACTCGCGCTCGTCGGAGGCGACGATACGCGACTTCGCCCGGCAGCTCGCCGCGATCGCCTGCTCGCGCGCGGGGCCGCCGGCGAAGATCTCCCGCCACGAGCCCTCGAGCCATTCGAAGAACGAGGCGGCGTCGATGAGCCCGTATTTCACGACCTCGGCGTAGCCGGCGCGGAACTCCCGCGGCGACAGCGTGTCGAGCAGACTCGTGTCGGCGACCACCAGCGCTGGCTGATGAAACGCGCCCACGAGGTTCTTGCCGTGGCGGGTGTCGATGCCGGTCTTGCCGCCGACGCTCGAATCGACCTGGGCGAGCAGGCTCGTCGGCACCTGCACGTAGCGCACGCCGCGCCTGAGGATCGCGGCCGCGAAGCCCGCGAGGTCGCCGACCACGCCGCCGCCGAGCGCCACCACGAGATCGCCCCGCTCGAGCATCGCGTCGAGCATCTCCTCGACCACCCGCTGGAGCTCGCCGAAGCACTTCGAGCTCTCGCCCGGCGGCACGATGACCGACGGCGCGAGCGCGACGTGCCCCGCGAGCGCGCGCTCCAGCCGCTCGAGATGGCAGCGCGCGACATTCTCGTCCGTCACGATCATCACCCGGCCACCGGGCGCGAGCTCGCCGAGACGGGGCCCGAGCTCTTCGAGGGCACCCGAACCGATCACGATGTCGTAGCGCCGGGTGCCGAGCTCCACACCAACCACTTCCGTCGCGGGCCGCGTGGCCACGCCCCCGTCGCTCATGCCTCGTTCATCCTTCCGTCTTCCGCCTGTCTTCCTCGTCCAGAACGTCCGCCACCTGCGCGAGAACGTCCCGGACCACGACCTCGTGCGAGGCGTCGCGTGACTCCACGATCCGGTCGGCCATGGCGTAGACCGGCCCGCGGATGTCCGCGAGGCGCCGCAGCGTGCCTTCGGGATCGGGTCCCTGGAGAAGCGGCCGGTCCTGGCGCCGCCGGACCCGTTTCAGCAGCACCTCCACCTCGGCGCGCAGCCAGACCGAGATGCCGTTCTCGGCCACGGCCTCCCGCGTCTCCGGCGCCATCCAGGCCCCGCCCCCGGTCGCGAGGACCTGCGGCCCGCTCTCGAGAAGCCGCCTGATGACCTTCCGCTCCCCGTCCCTGAACTCGGCCTCGCCGTGCCGATCGAAGATCTCGGGGATCGTCATCCCCGCCGCCGTCTCGATCTCCGTGTCGGCGTCGACGAAGGGCAGATCGAGCTGGGCCGCGAGGCGGCGCCCCACGGAGGACTTCCCGGCCCCCATCATGCCGATCAGCACGATGGAGCGGGCTCCGAGCCGCTCCCTGATCCGCGCGGGCTCAGTCTCGGGGCGCGACGGGCCGTCCTCCTTCGGCCGGGGAACGTCCATAATCTTCCACTAACCGTTCGGGTTGCACTCTTCGGGTCCGGTCGGGCGGTCTTGCCGCCCGCGGCCTTTCTCACTATCGACGTGTGCGCGGCGAAACAAGCGCCGCCTCCGGGGGCGGAGCCAAGAACTGCGCGGGAGACGTCGTGCCAAGCCTCTTTCGCTTCCTGATGATCGTCGGCATCATGGCCGGAATCGTCTATGGCGGCATGTATGCCCTCGTGATCTTCGTGAAGCCGGAGCCGCGCGAGATCACCGTCCGCATCCCGGTCGAGCGGCTGCAGCGGCCGTGACCGGCACGCACGCCCCCGCCCGCAGCCTCGCGCATATCGAGGCCTTCCTGGAGATGATCGCGGCCGAGCGCGACGCGGCCGCGAACACGCTCGACGCCTATCGCCGCGACCTCCTCGACTTCGCCGGCTTCTGCGCCGGCCGGCAGGTGCGGCTCCACGAGACGGATCGTGAGGCGGTGGCAGCCTATATGCGCGACCTCGCCGCCCGCGGCTTCGCGCCCACCACGCACCGCCGGCGCCTGTCGGCGCTGAAGCAGTTCCACCGCTTCCTCATCGAGAACGGGGTGCGGGCGGACGACCCCACCCACGGGATCGAGGGTCCGCAGAAGGGTCGCCCGCTGCCGAAGACGCTTCAGGAGAAGGACGTGACGGCCCTGCTCGACCGCGCGGAGGCCGAGATCGGCGAGGCGGGGAGCGAGTTCGGCCGACGCCGGGCGCTGCGCACGCGCTGCCTGGTGGAGCTGCTCTACGCCACGGGCCTGCGGGTCTCCGAGCTCGTCTCCCTGCCGGCGAGCGCCGCGCGGAGCGAGCGTCCCCTCCTGATGGTGAAGGGCAAGGGCGGCCGCGAGCGCCTCGTGCCGCTGACCGACAAGGCGCGCGAGGCCGTCGCGCGGTGGGACGAGGCGCGAAGGGCCGCCGGCGCCGCCGGGCCGTGGCTCTTCCCCGCCGACGGCGAGGCGGGGCATCTCACGCGGCAGGCCTTCGCGCGCGACCTGAAGGATCTCGCCGCCCGTGCCGGTCTCCCGGCCGACAAGATCTCGCCCCACGTCCTGCGGCACGCCTTCGCGAGCCACCTCCTGTCGCACGGCGCCGACCTGCGGGTCGTGCAGCGCCTGCTCGGCCACGCCGACATATCGACGACGCAAATCTACACCCATGTCCTCGAGGAGCGGCTGCGGCGGACGGTGACGGATCATCACCCCCTCGCCCGCCGTCCCGCCCCGGCGCGGACTTGACACACCGGCGCCCTCCGCGCCACTTAGCCCACTCACTCGAGAACCGGACCGGAATGAAAGCCTATCTGGACTTCGAAAAGCCGGTCGCCGACCTCGAAGGCAAGATCGCCGAGCTGCAGGCGCTCGGCGACGAGCAGGGATCCGTCGGGATCGACGACGAGATCAGCCGCCTTCGTGAGAAGGCCGACCAGGCGCTCCGCGACATCTACGCCAAACTGAACCCGTGGCAGAAGACGCAGGTGGCCCGCCACCCGCGCCGCCCGCACACGCGCGACTACATCCAGCGTCTGATCGAGGAGTTCACGCCGCTGGCCGGCGACCGCTCCTTCGGCGAGGATGCGGCGATCATGGGCGGGCTCGGGCGCTTCCGCGGCCGCCCCGTCGTCGTGATGGGCCACGAGAAGGGCCACGACACCCAGACGCGCCTCGAGCACAATTTCGGCATGGCGCGGCCCGAGGGTTACCGCAAGGCGGTGCGCCTGATGGAGATGGCCGACAACTTCGCCATGCCGGTCGTCACCTTCATCGACACGGCCGGCGCCTATCCCGGCATCGGCGCGGAGGAGCGCGGCCAGGCCGAGGCGATCGCCCGCGGCACGGACGCCTGCCTGAAGCTCGGCGTGCCGAATGTCGCCACCGTCGTCGGCGAGGGCGGGTCGGGCGGCGCGGTCGCGATCGCCACGGCGAGCCGCGTCCTGATGCTCGAGCATTCGATCTACACCGTCGCCTCGCCCGAAGCCTCGGCGTCGATCCTGTGGCGCGATTCCGCGCGCGCCGCCGACGCCGCCACGGCGATGAAGATCACGGCGCAGGACCTCCAGGGCTTCGGCGTCATCGACCGGATCGTGAAGGAGCCGGTCGGCGGCGCCCACCGCGACACCGAGACCGCGATCGACGCGGTCGGCGACGCCATCGCGGAGGCGCTGGCCGAGTTCGACGGCCGGGCTCCGGAGGAAGTCCGCCGCATGCGACGCGAGAAGTTCCTCGCGATCGGTCGTGGCTTGTGACATCTGCGCAACGGCCGCGACAGTATTGACGCAGGGTCAGGATTCGCCTTGCAGTGTCGAAACTTCGCCTGCAAAACTTCGACGCGACGGGGGTCGCCGGTAAACCGACGCTTAACGGAACCGCTCTACCTTGACGGGCAGAGATCGTACCTGCGTGTGAGGGACACATATCCCGATGAGTCGCCAAACCAATTCTCGCCTGCTCCCTCGGCTGCGCATGGCAGCGGCCGCACTTTCCGTCCTCGCCCTCGCGGGCTGCATCGGTGAGGACGGCAATGACGTCGCCAAGCACCTGCGCCCGCTCTCCTACCAGACGGTGGCCGAGCTGAAAGCGAACGACATGGCGGTGGAGTCGCCGCTCCTCATACGCATCTTCAAGGAGGAGTCGGAGCTCGAGGTCTGGAAGCAGACGAGCGCCGGCCGCTTCAAGCACTTCAAGACCTACGAGATCTGCGCCTGGTCGGGCGAGCTCGGGCCGAAGAAGAAGGAGGGCGACCGCCAGGCGCCGGAGGGCTTCTACACCGTCACGCCCGCGCAGATGAACCCGAATTCGAGCTACCATCTCTCCTTCAACATCGGATTCCCGAACACGTTCGACCGGCAGCTCGGGCGCACCGGCAAGCACCTGATGGTGCACGGCGCCTGCTCGTCGGCCGGCTGCTACGCCATGACCGACGAGGTCGTCCAGGAAATCTACGGCATGGCCCGCGAGTCGTTCCGCGGCGGCCAGCGCTCCTTCCAGGTGCAGGCTCTTCCCTTCCGGATGACGCCCGCGAACATGGCCAAGCATGCCGACAACCCGAACATGCCGTTCTGGCGCAACCTGAAGGAGGGCGTCGACCACTTCGAGGTCACCGGCGTGCCGCCCGAGGTGGGCGTGTGCGACCGGAGGTACGTCTTCGGCGCCGGCTCGGGCCGCGACGGCGGATCGCTCTCCATCTGCCCGAAGATCGAGACGCCGGAGGAGGTGCGTGTCGCGGTCGCCCAGAAGCAGATGAAGGACGAGATGGCCTTCCAGGTCGCGCTCGCCGACATCCGCGCCCGCTCGATCGGCGAGACGCCGCCGTCCGAGGGTGGCAACTACTCGCCGATCATGGTCGCCGGCCGCATGATGCCCGCCGAGGAGCAGGGCTCGACCGATACGCCGTCCGAAGCGCCTCAGCAGGTGGCGATGACCGTGGAGACCGCGCAGGATCCCGCACGCGCCGCGACGCCCGAGGTGGTGCCCGGCGTCACCGCGGAGCCGGCCGCGTCCGCCACGGCCTATGCCCCGACCGAGCCCTTCGCCAGCGCCGTCACGGGCGTCTGGGGCCGCATCGTCGAGATGACCCGCGGCGGCCTGCGGCAGCCGACGCCGGAAGCGGCCGGCACGATCGATCCCATCGAGACCGGCACCGTGCCCGGCGCGGCCGAGCAGGCCGGCTCGCCCGCCTCGCTCGCGAGCGCCTTCGCCTCGCCACGCCTCTTCCCGGAAGATCCGTTCGCCGTGTTCAAGATGTTCGAGAGCGTCGACGGCGTCTCGGTTCCCGCCGACACGGTTTCACGGCGCTAGGCGGAAGCGGCCGCAGCCATCCTCCCCGGCCATCTGGGCCGCGCCCCGGGCGCGGCTCTTTCTTTTCCGCCTCCGGCAGGGTGGTACCCGCGGTGAGGCAACGGCTGTCGGAGGCACGGCGGCTCATGAACGCGAAGGATCCCGCGCCGGTGGCCCGCCCCCTCAGGCGGCGAAGTAGGCGTCGGAGGCGTGCAGACGCTCGACGTCCTGCCGGGGCGGCACCCCGAACAGCCGGCGATACTCCCGGCTGAACTGCGACGGGCTGTCATAGCCGACCGCGAAGCCGGCCGAGCCGGCGCCCAGCCCTTCAGACAGCATCAGTCGCCGCGCCTCCTGGAGGCGAAGCTGCTTCTGGTACTCGAGCGGCGTCATCCGGGTCACGGCCTTGAAATGCTCGTGCAGGGAGGAGACGCTCATGCCCGCCGCCGCGGCGATCTCCTCCGTCGGGAGCCGATCGCGATAGCGGCCGCGGATCTTCGCGATCGCCCGGCTGACCTGGCTCAGCCGGCTGTCCGGACGGGCGAGGTGGCGCAGCGTGGGGCCCTGCGGCCCCGTCAGCAGCCGGTAGAGGATCTCGCGCTCGATCAGCGGCGCGAGCGCGGGGATACTCTCCGGCCGCTCAAGGAGCTTCACGAGCCGGCACACCGCGTCGACGAGGTCGGGGTCGCTCGGGTGGACCGACAGCACCTCGGCACCGGCCGCGCCCGTCGCCCCGCCCTCCGTGGCGATCAGATCCGCCAGAACCCCCTGGTCGAGGTCGATCTTGCAGCAGAGATAGGGCTTTCCGGGGCTCGCCTCCGTCACGTGGCCGACGAGCGGCAGGTCCACCGAGACGAGAAGATAGCGCGACGCGTCGTAGACGACGCTGTGCTCCCCGAGCGAGACGCGCTTCGACCCCTGGGCGATCAGGCAAAGCGAGGCCTCGTAGACGGCCGGCGTGGGCACCGTCGGCTGGTCGGCGCGAATAAGCGACAGCGCCGGCACCGAGGTGCCGGCCATTCCGCTGTGCCCCGCGTGACGCATCACGAGCGCGGCAAGTTCCTGAAGCCTGTCCATGCTTCATCTATCGATGAAGGAAGCACCCGGGGCAAGGATCGCCGGGCGGTTTCGGAGGATCGTGCAAAGCGTTCGGACGATCGCTCTAACGCCTGGGCGAGCGGATCCACGATCTTGGGGGCGTCCCGAACGAGACAGGAGCGACCCATGAGTGGAATGACCGACAAGATCGTGCTCGTGACCGGCGCGTCGAGCGGAATAGGCGAAGCGACCGTGCGCGAACTGGCCGCGGGGGGTGCCCGCCTCTTCATCGGCGCGCGCCGGGCCGGGCGGCTGGAGGCGCTGGCCGGAGAGCTCGGCGAGCAGGTCGCGTGGAAGGAGCTCGACGTGACGGATGCCGGCAGCTTCGAGGCTTTCGCCGCCGCCGCCGAGGCGCGGTTCGGCCGGATCGACGTGCTGGTGAACAATGCGGGCGTCATGCCTCTGTCGCCCCTCGCGGCCCTGAAGCGCGACGAGTGGAGGAGGATGATCGACGTGAACATCCACGGCGTCCTCAACGGCATCGCCGCCGTGCTCCCCCGCTTCCAGGCCCAGGGGCGGGGGCACGTCGTCAACGTCGCCTCGATCGCCGCGCATCTCGTGATGCCGACGGCGGCCGTCTACTGCGCCACGAAGCACGCCGTGTGGGCCATCACCGACGGCCTCCGGCAGGAGCACGACGACATCAGGGCGACGATTGTCTCCCCCGGCGTCGTCGCGACCGAGCTGGGGCACGACATCACCGACCCGGACGTCGCCTCCGCCCTTCAGGAGTGGCGCAAGAAGTCGCTGACGCCGGACGCCATCGCCCGCGCGATCCGCTTCGCCGTAGAACAGCCCGATGGCGTCGACATCAACGAAGTGATCGTGCGTCCGACGGCCGCCGGCATGTGACCGATGCCACCGGGAGGCGGGCTCGCCCTCGGGGGCGTCCCGCCCCTCGCCTCCCCGGCCCCCTCATTCGGCGAGCTGGCGCATGACCGGGATCAGGTCGGCCTTGCCCTCGAAGCCGATGCCCGGCGGCTCCGGCATGACGATGTGCCCGTCCTCGACGCGCACGTCGTCCGGGAAGCCCCCATAGGGCTGGAACAGGTCGGGATAGCTCTCGTTGCCGCCGAGGCCGAGTCCGGCCGCGATGTTGAGCGACATCTGGTGCCCGCCATGCGGGATGCAGCGGCCGGGCGACCAGCCGAACTGCGCCAGCACGTCGAGGGTGCGCAGATACTCGACGAGGCCGTAGGACAGGGCGCAGTCGAACTGCAGCCAGTCCCTGTCGGGGCGCATGCCCCCGTAGCGCAGCAGGTTGCGGGCATCCTGGTGCGAGAACAGGTTCTCGCCGGTCGCCATCGGCCGGGGATAGAACTCCGAGAGGGCGGCCTGCAGCGCGTAGTCGAGCGGGTCGCCCGCCTCCTCGTACCAGAACAGGGGGTAGTCGCGGAGCATCTTCGCGTAGGCGATCGCGGTCTCGAGGTCGAAGCGGCCGTTCGCGTCGACCGCGAGCTGCGCCTGCGACCCGATCTCGTCGAGCACCGCCTCGATCCGCCGCCGGTCCTCCTCGATCGGGGCGCCGCCGATCTTCATCTTCACGACGGTGTAGCCACGGTCGAGATAGCCGCGCATCTCCGCCCGAAGGGCGGCGTCGTCCTTGCCGGGATAGTAGTAGCCGCCGGCCGCGTAGACGAAGACCCTCGGATCGGCCTCCCGGCCCGCCCGCTCGGCCAGGAGGCGGAACAAGGGCTGCCCCGCCACCTTCGCCACCGCGTCCCAGACCGCCATGTCGAGCGTTCCGACCGCCACGGAGCGCTCGCCGTGGCCGCCCGGCTTCTCGTTCCGCATCATGGCGGCCCAGACCTTGTGGGGGTCGAGATTGTCGCCGCGGTCGTCGAGAAGGCTCTCCGGATCCGCCTCGAGGACACGGTCGCGGAAGCGCTCGCGGATGAGGCCGCCCTGGCCGTAGCGGCCGTTCGAGTTGAAGCCGTAGCCGACGACCCGCCGCCCGTCGCGCACCACGTCGGTGACGACCGCGACGAGGCTCGTCGTCATCTTCGAGAAGTCGATATAGGCGTTGCGGATCGGCGAGGAGATCGGCTGCGTGATCTCGCGGATGTCGATGATGCGCAAGGTGTGTGGCCCTCTTCGGACGGACGTGGCGCTTCCCTACACGATGAGGCAAGGGCCGGCCAGTGCGCCGGACCCAGACCCGGACCGCGGAGCGGCCGCCGGCCCCGCCTCAACCCTCCGCCGGCACCAGCACCGGCAGCGCCTGCCGGTCGACCGTGAAGGTGACCGGTGTCTGGGTCGTCACCTCGCCGTCGGTGTTCACCGGCATCGGGCGCTCCGTCTCGATCGTCGCGCTCGAGCCCCGGAAAACCGAGACGTCGGTGTAGCGGCCGAGCGTGCCGGATCGGATCGCCGGCGCGAGGGTGAGAAGGTCCGTCAGGGACAAGGTCTCGATCGCGTAGAGGTCGAGCATGCCGTCGTCTATGCGTGCCGATTCCGAGACGATCATGCCGCCGCCGTAGTGGACGCCGTTGCCCACCGCGATCTGGTAGGCCTCGACCTCCTCGCGCCGGTCGCCGCAATCCACCGTCGCGCGGAAGCGATCGGCCTCGCCCAGCACTTCGAGCGTCGTCAGGACGTAGCTCAGGGCGCGCCACTGGCGCTTCCGCTCGACGTCCTGCCGCTGGGCCACCTTCACGGAGATCCCGACGCTCGCCACGTTGACGAAGGGCACGTCGTTGGCGCGCGCCACGTCGATCGGCCGTGGCATGCCGTGGGCGATGGTCCGCGCCGCGTCGACGGGGTCGTCGGGAATGCCGAGCGTCAGGGCGAGGTCGTTCGCCGTGCCGAAGGGGAGTATGCCGAGCGGCAGGCCGCAGTCGAGAAGGCCCGGCAGCGCCGAGCTGATCGTGCCGTCGCCGCCGCCGACCACGATCGCCTCGGCGCCTTCGCAGCCTCGCCGGATGAGGTCGTTCATGGACTCGCGGTCGTCGGAGTGCCGCAGGTCGACGTCGTAGCCCTCGTCGGCGAGGGCGCCGATCGCCGGCCCGACCGCGATCGAAGCGCGGGAGGCCTGCATGTTGACGATTACGAGAAGTCGCTTGCGCGCCACCAGATCTCTCCCCTCGACGGGACGGCCATGCGGCGCGCCCCTGGCTGACCCGCCGCGGCCTGCCGCGGAGGCGTCCTGACGCGGATCACCGAGGCGCTCCGGGACGTGATCGAACGTCCCGGCCGCGCGGCGAGTGGGCGGTGGAGGCCTCTCTCCCGGGCGTGCGCTCTCAGGCGAACCGCCCGTGACAATGCTTGAACTTCTTTCCGGATCCGCACGGACACAGCTCGTTGCGCCCGACCTTGCCCCAGCTCTCCGGCCTTTCGGGGTCGCGCTCGAGCTCGGCGACCTCGCCGCCCGCGGCGCGGGCGGGTGCGGAGGCCGCTCCGGCCGACGCCATGGCCGGACGGTCCTCGGGGATCTCGTCGACACCGCTCGAGGCGTCGATGTGGTGCGCGTGCATCTCCGGCGCCTGCGGCATGGGGGGCGCCTCGCGCACGAGCTCCACCCGCATCATCTGGCCCGTCACCTGCTCGCGCAGCCGGGTCAGCAGGCTCTGGAAAAGCTCGAAGGCCTCCGTCTTGTACTCGTTCAGCGGGTCGCGCTGGGCATAGCCGCGGAAGCCGATCACCTGCCGCAGATGGTCGAGCGTCACGAGGTGCTCCCGCCAGAGGCTGTCGAGCGTCTGCAGGAGAACCGCCTTCTCGATCTGGCGCATCACGCTCGGCGAGAAGTCGGCGACCTTGCGGGCGAACTTCTCGTCGGCGGCCTTCGTCAGGCGCTCGCGGATCTCCGTCTCGGCGATGCCCTCCTCGGCCGCCCACTCGCGCACCGGCAGGTCGAGCCCGAGGACCTCGCGCACCTTCTCTTCGAGGCCCTCCGTGTCCCACTGCTCGGCATAGGCCTTCTCGGGGATGTGCTTGGCGACGAGGTCCTCTATCGTCTCGTGGCGCATGTCGGCGACGGTCTCCGACACGTCCTCGCCGTCCATCAGCTCGATGCGCTGCTCGAAGATGACCTTGCGCTGGTCATTCATCACGTCGTCGTATTTCAGCAGGTTCTTGCGGATGTCGAAGTTGCGCGCCTCGACCTTCTGCTGCGCCTTTGCAAGGGCCCTGTTGATCCATGGATGGATGATCGCCTCGCCCTCCTGCAGGCCGAGCTTCTGCAGCATCGAGTCCATGCGGTCGGAGCCGAAGATGCGCATCAGGTCGTCCTGCAGCGACAGGAAGAAGCGCGAGTGGCCGGGGTCGCCCTGGCGGCCCGAGCGGCCGCGCAGCTGGTTGTCGATGCGCCGGCTCTCGTGGCGCTCGGTGCCGACGACATAGAGGCCGCCGGCCTCCTTCGCGACCCCCTTCAGCCGCTCGACCTCGGCGCGGATCTCCGCCTCCTTGGCGGCCCGCTCGACGGGATCCTCGATATGGGCAGCCTCTCCGGCGATGCGCATGTCGGCATTGCCGCCGAGCTGGATGTCGGTGCCGCGACCGGCCATGTTGGTCGCGATGGTGATCGCGCCCGGCACGCCGGCCTGGGAGATGATCTGCGCCTCCTGCTCGTGGTAGCGCGCGTTCAGCACGGCGAACACCTTCTCCTCGCGCGTGCCCTGGTCGCCGTCATAGAGCGGCCGGAACGCGTCGGGGTCGGAGAAGTCCTTCTGCCGGTAGCCGTTCGTCTTCAGGAGCGTCGCCAGCTGCTCCGACTTCTCGATCGACGTCGTGCCGACGAGGACGGGCTGGCCGCGCTTCTTGCAGTCGTCGATCAGCGCGAGGATCGCGGCCGCCTTCTCCTTGTCGGTCCGGTAGACCTCGTCGTCGTCGTCGATGCGCGAGATCGGCAGGTTCGTCGGGATCTCGAGCACGTCGAGCCCGTAGATGTTGCCGAACTCCTCGGCCTCGGTCAGCGCCGTGCCGGTCATGCCGGCAAGCTTCTTGTAGAGCCGGAAGTAGTTCTGGAAGGTGATCGAGGCCAGCGTCACGTTCTCGGGCTGGATCTTCACCTGCTCCTTCGCCTCGAGCGCCTGGTGAAGCCCCTCGGAGTAGCGCCGCCCCTCCATCATCCGGCCGGTGAACTCGTCGATGATGACGACCTGGCCGTTCTTGACGATGTAGTCCTTGTCGCGCTGGAAGAGCTTGTGGGCCTTCAGCGCCTGGTTGATGTGGTGGACGACCGTGACGTTCTCCACGTCGTAGAGGTTGTCGCCCTGGAGGAGGCCCTCCTCGCGCAGCCGGTTCTCGATGAATTCCTGGCCGCTTTCGGTGAGCGTCGCGGAACGCTGTTTCTCGTCCACCTCGAAATGCTCGGCCGCGAGTTCCGGGACGAAGCCGTCGAGCCGCTGGTAGAGTTCGGAGCGGTCCTCGGCGGGCCCGGAGATGATGAGCGGCGTGCGCGCCTCGTCGATCAGGATGGAGTCGACCTCGTCGACGATCGCGAACTGGTGGCCGCGCTGCACCATCTGGCCGCGCTCGTACTTCATGTTGTCGCGCAGGTAGTCGAAGCCGAGCTCGTTGTTCGTCGCGTAGGTCACGTCGCAGGCATAGGCCTCGCGCCGCTGGTCGTCGTTCAGCCCGTGCGTGATGCAGCCGACCGTCAGCCCGAGGAAGCGGTAGACCTGCCCCATCCACTCCGCGTCGCGCGAGGCGAGGTAGTCGTTCACCGTGACGACGTGCACGCCCTTGCCGAGCAGCGCGTTCAGGTAGACGGGCAGCGTGGCGACGAGCGTCTTGCCCTCGCCCGTCTTCATCTCCGAGATCCTGCCCTCGTGCATCACCATGCCGCCGATGAGCTGCACGTCGAAATGCCGCTGCTTCAGCGAGCGCTTTGCCGCCTCGCGAACCGTCGCGAAAGCCGGGACGAGCAGGTCGTCGAGCGACTTGCCGTTCGCGATCTCCTCCCGGAACCTGACCGTCCGCTGGCGCAGCTCCTCGTCGGAAAGGGCCGAGACTTCCGGCTCGAGCGCACCGATCGCTTCGACGCGGGCACGATAGCCCTTGACCCTGCGCTCGCTGGAGGAGCCGAAGATCTTGCTGGCAAGATTGCCGATACCGAGCATGGGTCTCTTGTCTTTCTGCCTCGCGGTGGACCGGCCGTCGCTCCGGAGCGGTCCGGGGAGGCGGCGTCTGACCAGGCGGTCATGGCCGGGCGACCAGTCTTCGAAGGCCGGACGGCGCGGCTTCTCGTTTGTTCCCGTGAACCTGCACGCGTGGAACGTGGCGCGCGGGATCTGAGATAAGAGTCGCTTTTCACCTTGTCAACGCGACCCAGTTGGGCCAGCGTCGCGCCGCCGCGGCAGCCCCCGGGGATCGCTTCGGGCGGTGGCGGCGTTGCAGCCATGTGCATATCGCCCCGCAGACGGCCGGGGCGACGGCTGCAGACATGAACCACCGACCGGGAAGGAAGACATGCCCCATTCCGCACGCCCATTCTCGCTCGCCCTCGGCATCGCGGGCGCCCTCTTCGTCGGCGGTGCCGCCCTCGCCCAGGAGCAGGCCGCCCCGGCCGAGCCGCCTTCCGTCTCCGGCGAGGTGCCGGCCGGCGCGAGCGAGGTCATCGCGCGGCTCGGCGACCGCGAGATCACGGCGATGGACGTGGCGATCGCCGCCGAGGATCTCGCCCAGACGTTGCAGCAGCTTCCCGCCGAGCAGCGCGACAGCTACCTCCTCACCTATGTCGCCGATCTCGAGCGCATCGCGAAGGCCGCGCGCGAGACGGGGATCGAGGACGAGGAGGAGTTTCAGCGCCGCCTGCGCTACGTGACGGACCGCACGCTGATGGAAGCCTATCTCGGCATGGTCGGCGACGAGGCCGCGACCGACGAGGCGGCCCGCGATCTCTACGAGCAGGAGATCGGCCAGGCCGAGCCGCAGCAGGAGCTGCACGCTCGCCACATCCTCGTTCCGACCGAGGAGGAGGCGAACCAGATCAAGCAGCAGATCGACGAAGGCGGCGACTTCGCGGCTCTCGCCGCCGAGCACTCCAAGGACCCCGGTTCCGGCCAGAACGGCGGCGACCTCGGCTTCTTCACGCCCGACCAGATGGTGCCGGAATTCGCACAGAAGGCACAGGAGCTCGAGCCGGGCGAGGTCTCCGATCCCGTGCAGACCCAGTTCGGCTGGCACGTCATCAAGCTCGAGGACCGGCGCGACCAGGAGAAGCCGGACTTCGAGCAGGTCGAGGAGCAGCTGAAGTCGGCCCTCGCCCGCCAGGCCCAGCGCGACCTCATCATGTCGCTGCGCGAGGGCAGCCAGATCGAGGTGGTGGGCCAGGACGGCGCCGACCCCGCGAATGCCGAGACGGACGCGGCTCCCGAGGGCGACGCCGCCTCGGAGAACGCGTCCGGCGCCGGCGGCAGCCAGTAACGCCGCAGCGGCTCGCGAGGGAGAGAACAGAGTGGCTGGAAAGGTCTCGCCGCTCGCGCCCGCCCGCATGGCCGACCTCCCCCCGATCGACGGGGTGAGGCTCGCCGCGGCCGAGGCCGGCATACGCTACAAGGGCCGCAAGGACGTTCTCCTGGCGGTCTTCGACGAGGGCGCGAGGGTCGCGGGCGTCTTCACGCGCTCGCGCTGTCCCTCGGCGCCGGTGGAATGGTGCCGGGACAGGCTTCCGGGCGGCAGCGCCCGCGCCCTCGTCGTCAACTCCGGCAACGCGAACGCCTTCACCGGCCGCAAGGGCCGCGACGCCGTCGCCGAGACGGCGCGGATCGCGGCGGAGGCGGTCGGCTGCTCGCCGGACGAGGTCTTCCTCGCTTCGACGGGCGTGATCGGCGAGCCGCTCGACCCCGCGCCGTTCGGCCGCGTCCTGAAGGGCCTGTCCGGCGACGCGGCGGCCGACGCCTATGAGGCGGCCTCGCTCGCGATCATGACGACGGACACGTTCCCGAAGCGTGCCACTCGCAGGATCGAGATCGGCGGCACGCCCGTCACGATCAACGGCATCGCCAAGGGCGCCGGCATGATCGCGCCGGACATGGCGACCATGCTCGCCTTCGTGTTCACCGACGCGGCGATCGCCACTAAGGCGCTCCAGCAGGCGCTGGCCGAGGCCGTCGGCCGCACCTTCAACGCGATCACCGTCGACGGCGACACCTCGACCTCCGACACGCTCATGGCCTTCGCGACCGGCCGCGCCGGAAACGCGGAGATCCGCGGGGGGGATGATCTCGCCGCGTTCGGCGACGCGCTCGAGGACCTGCTGCGCGAGCTCGCGCAGATGGTCGTCCGCGACGGCGAAGGCGCGACGAAGTTCATCACCGTCGACGTCGCCGGCGCCGTCTCGGACGCCTCGGCCCACCGCATCGCGCTGTCGATCGCGAATTCGCCGCTCGTGAAGACCGCGATCGCCGGCGAGGACGCGAACTGGGGCCGCGTCGTCATGGCCGTCGGCAAGGCCGGCGAGGAGGCCGACCGCGACCGCCTGTCGATCGCCTTCGGCGACATCACCGTCGCGACGGAGGGCGAGCGCGCGCCGTCCTACGACGAGGCGGAGATGTCGGCCTACATGAAGGGCGAGGCGATCCGCATCGGCGTCGACCTCGGTCTCGGGGCCGGCAAGGCCACCGTGTGGACCTGCGACCTCACCCACGCGTACGTCTCGATCAACGCGGACTACCGCAGTTGAGCGGGGGCTCGCCCCTCCTCCTCGTCGCCGCCTGCGCGCTCGTCGACCCCGACGGGCGCGTCCTCCTCGCCCAGCGGCCACCGGGCAAGAGCATGGCGGGCCTGTGGGAGTTCCCGGGCGGCAAGGTCGAGGCGGGCGAGCGGCCGGAGGAGGCGCTCATCCGCGAGCTCGCCGAGGAGCTCGGAATCGACGTGAACGAAGCGTGTCTGGCTCCATTGACCTTCGCGAGCCACGATTACGGAAACTTTCACCTCTTGATGCCACTCTTCGTCTGCCGACGCTGGCGCGGCGAGGTGTCCGCACGCGAAGGGCAGGAGCTCGCATGGGTCCGGCCGCTTCGCATGGGGACATATCCGATGCCGCCGGCCGACGTGCCGCTCGTCGCCGCGCTGCGCGACCTCCTGTGAGGGACAGAGTGCCGATCATGGACCCGATCCGGACCGGACGACGCCTCTGCCGTGACACCGGCGGGGCAACCGCCATCGAATACGCTCTGATGGCCGGCTTCATCGGCGCCGCCATCGCCGCGACCGTCTTCACCCTCGGCGGCACGGTGTTCGCGGACTACTACCAGACCATCTCCGACGCCCTCTTGGCGCAGAAGGGCTGACCTCTCCCGTCGACGCGGCGTTTCAGCGCCCGGTCTTCTCCCCCGCCGGCCTCTCCTCGACCCCCAGCGCGTCGGCGAGGCGCATCCGGGCGCTGCCGGGCCTGAGCGGCTTCTGCTGGCTTTCGTGCGGCGCCCAGCCGGAGGCGTAGACGATGTCGAAGCGCGCCCGCACCTTTCCGTCCTCGTCCGACGCGCTTCCGGCATAGAGCTCGAGCGCGCGCGCCAGCACGTCCCGCCGCAGCGGCCTGCGGCTGCGCGCGTTGAGCGCGTTCGTCCAGCCCATGTGCCTGAGATCGCGCAGCAGGTTGATGGGGTTGCCGTAGCGCACCGTCAGCGTCTCCGCGTCGGCGACCGGCAGGGCGAAGCCTGCGCGCTGGAGGAGCGCGCCCATGTCGCGGATCTCGATCATCGGCGCGACCCGAGGCGCAGCCCCGCCGGTGATCTCGGCCTCGGCGTCGAGCAGTGCCTGGCGGAGATCGCGGAGCGTCTGGCCGCCGAGCATCGCCGCCAGGAACAGCCCGTCGGGCTTCAGGGCCCGCCTGATCTGGACGAGCGCGCCCGGCAGGTCGTTGACCCACTGGAGCGACAGGCCGGATGCGACGAGATCGAGCGAGCCCTCCGCGAATGGCGGGAACTCCTCGTCGCAGGCGACCCGCAGGCCGCCCTGCCGCATCAGGAGCGGCACGTCGCTTTCCGTCGCGACCACGGTCTCCACCTTTCCGCTCGCCCGCAGCGCCTCGCCCACGAGCCCTGAGTGCGCGCCGAAGTCGACGGCGAGGGGGAAGCTGCGGGCGACCGTCGAGAGCCGGTCGCCTATGCCGTCGGCGGCCTCGCGCAGCAGGAAATCGGCTTCGACCAGGGCGTCGCGGGTTCTGGCGCGACGCCGCCTGAGGAGCTGGCGGTCGAAGAGTTCGGCGGGCTGGTCCAACGGGGCCTCGCTTGGAGTGTCGTTTCCCGGCACATAGGCCCGGGCCGGCCCGGCGTAAAGCGCTTGACGCGGATCCGCCCCCGGCCCACGCTGTGGGCTCGCGGCGATGTTCTCGGGTGGAGGGTGCGATGGCGCTCCTCGGACGGGAAGACTCCGGCGAGCTCGACCGTGCCGCGCCGTCCTTCGCATGGCGCGCCGCGCGCATCGGCACGCTGCGGCGAGCCTTCGCCGCCTCGCTCGATTTCCTGCTGCCGCCGCGTTGCGGGGCGTGTGCCGAGCCCGTGGCCGGTGGGGCCGGCCTCTGCGCGGAGTGCTGGGCGCGGGTCGAGTTCATCGGGCCGCCGCTCTGCGACAGGCTCGGCCTCCCCCTGCCCTACGATGCTGGTCCCGGCGCGCTCAGTCCGCAGGCGCTGCAGAACCCGCCGGCGTTCGACCGGGCCCGCGGCGTCGCCGCCTATCGCGGGCCCGCCCGCGCGCTCGTCCATGCCCTGAAGTTCCACGACCGGCTCGAGCTCGTCGACATGATGGCCGGCATGATGGCCCGCACCGGCGCCCAGGTCGCGGCCGGGAGCGAAATCGTCGTCCCCGTGCCGCTTCACCGGCGGCGCCTCCTCGGCCGGCGGTTCAACCAGTCGGCCCTCCTCGCCGCCGGCATCGCCCGCCGGATGAACCTGCCCCACGACGCGATGGCGCTCCAGCGGATCCGCCCCACCCGCCAGCAGCTCGGCCTCGACGCGGCCGAGAGGCGCCGGAACGTCGCCCGAGCCTTCGCCGTTGCACCTTCCGGAACGGCGGCGATCGCGGGCCGGCGGGTGCTTCTCGTCGACGACGTCTTCACCACCGGCGCGACGGTCGAGGCGTGCACGAAGGCCCTGCGAAAGGCCGGCGCCACGGGTGTCGACGTCCTCGTCTTCGCGATGGTTGTGAGGGGCGAGACCGCCGCCATATAAGCTTCATGAACGTTTCGCGAAGGATGATCGCGTCATGGCGAAGGTCGTCATCTACACCACCATGTTCTGCCCCTACTGCCACGCCGCCAAGCGGCTCCTGCAGGAGAAGGGCGTCGAGTTCCAGGAAATCGACGTGACGATGGATCCCGCCGAGCGCGGCCGGATGCGCGAGCGCGCGGGCGGACGGAACTCCGTGCCGCAGATCTTCATCGACGAGAAGCACGTCGGCGGCTGCGACGACCTGCACGCGCTGGAGCGCCAGGGGCGGCTCGACGACCTGCTGCAGGAGGCCGCGTGAGACCGAGATGGGCCACACCTTCACCGCCGCCTGCGTCCAGCTCACGAGCGCCCGCGACATTCCCGACAATCTCGACGAGGCCGTCCGGCTGATCCGCGACGCGGCGGAGCGGGGGGCCGATTTCGTCCAGACGCCGGAGCACACCGACATCGTCGAGCGCGACGGCGGACGGCTCCTCTCGCTGACCTCCGACGAGGAGGGCTGCGAGCCGCTCCGGCGCTTCGCCGCGCTGGCACGAGAGCTTCGGATCTGGCTCCATGTCGGCTCGCTCGCCATCCGCCTCGACGGCGAGATGCTCGCCAATCGCGGCTTCCTCCTGAGCCCCGACGGCGAGGTGACGGCGCGCTACGACAAGATCCACCTCTCCGACCTCGCCCTCTCCGCAGGGGACGAGGAGACGGAGTCGCGTCACGTCCGGCCCGGCAACCGGGTCGTCGCCTGCGACGTGCCGTGGGGCGTCCTGGGCATGACGATCGGGCATGATCTCCGCTTCCCGGAGGCCTACCGCACGCTCGCGAAGTCGGGCGCGACGATCCTCACCTGCCCCGCCAGCACCGCCCTCGCGGCCGGCGAGCCGCATTGGCACGCGCTCGTGCGGGCCCGCGCGATCGAGAACGGCGCC
This sequence comes from Lutibaculum baratangense AMV1, assembly GCF_000496075.1. Lineage (GTDB taxonomy): Bacteria > Pseudomonadota > Alphaproteobacteria > Rhizobiales > Tepidamorphaceae > Lutibaculum > Lutibaculum baratangense. The sequence goes on along the minus strand of NZ_AWXZ01000035.1, from coordinate 69,440 downwards.
TTCATGATCGCCGCCGCCCAGGCCGGCGGCGCCCCCGGTGGCCCGAGGACCTTCGGCCACAGCCTGATCGTCGGCCCCTGGGGCGAGATCCTCGCCGAGGCCGGCGAGGAGCCGGGCGTCATCCTCGCGGCGATCGACGTGGAGGCCGTCGAGGTCGCCCGCCGCCGCATCCCCTCGCTCCGGCAGGACCGTCCCTTCGACCAGCCGCCGGAGATCCACCGCGGCCCCGCGAGGCTCGCATCATGATCCGCTACGCCGTGCGCTGCGAGCGCGGCCACGAGTTCGAGGGCTGGTTCCGCGACAGCGAGGCGTTCGACCGGCAGTCGGCCGCGGGCGAGCTCGCCTGTCCGAGCTGCGGCTCGACCGACGTCTCGAAGTCGCTGATGGCGCCCGCCGTCGCGAAGGCTGCCGGCGCGCCGCCACGGGCGAATGCCGCCGACACCAGCCCAAGCGTCCAGCCGCACGCGCTCGCGGCCGATCCGCGCGCCCGCGCGCTCCTCGAGGCGGTGAAGGAGCTGCGCCGGCACGTCATCGAAAACGCCGACTATGTCGGCCGCAACTTCGCAGAGGAAGCGCGCCGGATCCACTACGAGGAGGTCGAGCGCCGCGACATCTACGGCGAGGCGAGCCTCGAGGAGACGCGCGCCCTCCTCGACGAGGGCATCGAGATCGCCCCCATTCCCGAGCTGCCCGACGACAAGAACTGAAACTGTGGCGGCGGTCCGGCTCCTCCCCGGTCGCTTGGCGACGTCTTGAAACGCGCTTCCCAAGATGCGAGTCGAGCACGGCTCGTCAGCGGGCGACGGATGCAGCGGAACATGGGGGCGCTCGTCATGATGCGATCGGGAGAGTTCGGGTTCGGCACGCAGATCCGCAAGTCGCCTTACTTCGAGGCGACGGTGCGCTGGGGCGCGCGGCAATTCTCCGTGTACAACCACATGTACATCCCGCGCGATTTCGGCGACCCGGAGCAGAATTTCTGGAATCTGGTGCAGGCTGCCATCCTGTGCGATGTCGCGGTCGAGCGGCAGGTCGAGATCACCGGGCCGGATGCCGCCGCCTTCACGCAGTTGCTGACGCCGCGAGATCTCTCGAAGGTCTCGGTCGGCCAGTGCAAGTACGTCCTGATCACGAATGCCGACGGGGGGATCCTGAACGACCCCGTCCTGCTGCGGCTGGGGGACGACCACTTCTGGCTCTCGCTGTCCGACAGCGACATCCTGCTATGGGCGCAGGGCGTGGCGGTCCATTCGGGCATGGACGTCACGATCCGCGAGCCGGACGTCTCGCCGCTCCAGCTTCAGGGCCCCGCCTCCGGCGACATCATGAAGGCGCTGTTCGGCGAAGCGATCCTGGATCTGCGCTACTACTGGCATCGCGAGGCGGATCTCACCGGAATTCCGCTGATCGTCTCCCGCACCGGATGGTCGAGCGAGCTCGGCTACGAGCTCTATTTGCGCGACGGCTCGCGCGGCGACGAGCTGTGGGAACGGATCATGGCCGCGGGCGCTCCGTTCGGGCTGAAGCCCGGCCACACCTCCACGATCCGCCGGATCGAAGGGGGCATGCTGTCGTACCACGCCGACGCCGACATCTGCACCAACCCCTTCGAGCTCGGCCTGGAGAGGTTGGTCGATCTCGACATGGAGGCCGACTTCATCGGCAAGCAGGCCCTGCGCCGGATCCGTGCCGAGGGGGTGAGGCGCAAGCAGGTCGGGCTGCGCATCGACGGGCCGCCACTGGCGGGTCCGAACACCGCGTTCTGGCCGGTCCGCAGGGATGGAGAGGCAGTCGGCAAGGTCACGTCGGCCGTCCACTCCCCGCGCCTCGAGCAGAACATCGCCCTGGCTATGGTCGCGGCGGATCACGCCGAGATCGGTCTCGCGGTCGAGGTCGCCATGCCGTCGGGCCCGGTTCCGGCGCAGATCGTCGAAAAGCCCTTCTTCGATCCACGAAAGAGCCTCGCCGCAAGCTGACCGCGATGCTCCGCTCGGCGTGAAAGGCCTGATGGGCCGCGAGGGGAGCCGTCTCCGCCACGCACGGCCGCCCGCGTCAGTTCGCCGCCCTCTCCGCCACCAGCATGTAGTTCACGTCGAGGTCGCGGCTCGAGAGGTGCCAGGCATCGGCGAGGGGATTGTAGACGACGCCGCTCCGGTCGGTGACCGTCAGGCCCGAGAGCTCGAGCTCCCGCGCCAGCTCCTCCGGCCGCACGAGCTTCGAGTAGGTGTGCGTGCCGCGCGGCAGCCAGCCGAGCACGTATTCCGCGCCGACGATCGCCATGGCGAAGGCCTTCGCCGTCCGGTTGATCGTCGCCGCGAAGAGAAGCCCCCCGGGCTTCACGAGGCCTGCGCAGGCGGCGAGGAAGCCCGGCACGTCGGAGACGTGCTCGACGACCTCCATCAGCACCACGACGTCGAAGCGCGCGCCCTCCGCGGCCAGCGCCTCGGCGGTCGTCGCGCGGTAGGTGACCTCGACCCCCGCCTCCTCCGCGTGCAGCGCCGCCGTGGCCACGTTCGTCTCGCTCGGATCGACGCCGGTCACCTCGGCGCCGAGCCGCGCCAGGGGCTCCGAAAGCAGGCCGCCGCCGCAGCCTATGTCGACGATCGACAGGCCGTCGAGGCTGCGGATCCGGCGGGCGTCGCGGCCGAAATGGCGCACGCTGTGGTCCCGGATGTAGTCGAGCCGCACGGGGTTGAACTTGTGGATCGGCCTGAACTTGCCGTTCGGGTCCCACCATTCCTCGGCGAGCCTCGCGAAGTGCTCGACCTCGCGCGCGTCGACCGAACCCCCGCCAGGCGTCGCGCCCGTCTCCGACATGGCCGAATTCTCCCTCCGCGCACGGCCCTTCGCGGGCCCTCCAGTTGCGCCACCTTCTGTGACAGAGTATCTAGGCGCGCGCAAATATCGGCACCGGCAGCCTGCCGCGCCCGCCGGGAAGTTGAAACGCCGGGATCCCTTCCAGCCATGGCCCGCATCGTCATGAAGTTCGGCGGCACCTCCGTCGCCGATCTCGATCGCATCCGCAACGTCGCGCGCCACGTCAAGCGCGAGTACGACGCGGGCAACGACGTCGCCGTGGTCGTCTCGGCGATGGCCGGCGCCACGAACCAGCTCGTCAACTGGACGAAGCAGGCCTCCGCGATGCACGACGCGCGGGAATACGACGTCGTCGTCTCCTCGGGCGAGCAGGTGACGGCGGGGCTTCTCGCCATCACGCTCCAGTCGATGGACGTGCACGCCCGCTCGTGGATGGGCTGGCAGATCCCGCTGAGGACCGACGGGTCGCACGGTTCGGCGCGCATCGCCGACATCGACGCGAGGAAGCTCGTCGAGCGCATGGGCGAGCGTCAGGTGGCCGTCATCGCCGGCTTCCAGGGCGTGAGCCCCGACAACCGCATCACGACGCTCGGCCGCGGCGGATCCGACACGAGCGCCGTCGCGATCGCGGCGGCGGTGAAGGCCGACCGCTGCGACATCTACACCGACGTCGACGGGGTCTACACGACCGACCCGCGCATCGTCCCGAAGGCCCGCCGGCTCGACCGCATCGCCTTCGAGGAGATGCTGGAGATGGCCTCGCTCGGCGCCAAGGTGCTGCAGGTCCGCTCGGTCGAGCTCGCGATGATCCACGGCGTGCGCACCTTCGTGCGCTCGAGCTTCGACGACCCCGACGCGCCGCAGGCCGGCCCCGGCGGTCTTCCCCCTGGCACGCTCATCTGCGACGAGGACGAAATCGTGGAAAAGCAGATCGTCACCGGCATCGCCTACTCCAAGGACGAGGCCAAGATCACGCTGCGCCGCGTGGCCGACAAGCCGGGCGTCGCCGCCAACGTCTTCGGCCGCCTCGCCGACGCGAACATCAATGTCGACATGATCGTGCAGAACGTCTCCGCCGACGGCGACTTCACGGACATGACCTTCACCGTGCCCGCCTCCGAGCTCGACCGGGCGCTGGCGACGCTGAAGGACGGCGGCGTCGGCAGCGACTATGCCGACATCCAGGGCTCCGCCGACATCGTGAAAGTGTCGGTGATCGGCATCGGCATGCGCAGCCACGCCGGCGTCGCGGCCCAGATGTTCAAGGCGCTCGCCGGTAAGGGCATCAACATCCAGGCCATCACGACCTCCGAGATCAAGATCTCCATCCTGATCGACGCGGCCTACACCGAGCTTGCGGTGCGGACTCTGCATTCGCTATACGGGCTCGACACCCAATAGACACGACGGAGCGACCTTGGCCGTTGCCGCACTGGCCGAGGTCGGCGATCCTTTGATCAGCCTTTGCCCGAAGAGGGATACGTGGGATGCGGGGTTCTATCGTGGGCCCGCGCGTCATGCTTCGCCGTTTGCGGGAGCTGATGGCGGAGCCGGTCAACGCGCAGGAACGGCTCGACAAGATCGTCGTCACGATCGCCTCGAACATGGTGGCCGAGGTATGCTCGGTCTATGTCCTGCGTGAGGACGGCACGCTCGAGCTCTTCGCGACGGAGGGCCTGAAGCGCGAGGCCGTCCACCTGACGAGCCTCAAGCTCGGCGAAGGCCTCGTGGGCACGATCGCCGCCCAGGCGGAATCGCTCAACCTCTCCGACGCGCAAGGCCATCCGGCCTTCGCCTACCGGCCGGAGACGGGCGAGGAGAGCTATTCCTCCTTCCTCGGCGTGCCGATCCTGCGCGGCGGCCAGACCCTCGGCGTGCTCGTCGTGCAGAACCGCGCCTCCCGCGTCTACAGCGAGGAGGAGGTCGAGGCGATGCAGACCACCGCCATGGTGATGGCGGAGATGATCGCCGGGGGCGAGCTCGAGGCGCTCGTGAAGACGGGCGAGAAGCTCGCCATCAGCCGCCCCCGCCACCTCTTCGGCCACGCGCTGTCGGAGGGCATAGGCCTCGGCCACGCGGTCCTCCACGAGCCGCGGATCGTGCTGAAGAACCTGATCGCCGAGGATGCGAGCCAGGAGCTCGCCCGGCTCGACGCGGCGCTGCGCTCGCTCAGAACCTCGATCGACGCGCTGCTCTCGCGCACCGAGATCGCCCGGCCCGGCGAGCACCGCGAGGTGTTCGAGGCCTTCCGCATGTTCGCGCACGACCGCGGCTGGGTCGAGCGCATGCGCGAGGCCGTCATGTCGGGGCTGACGGCCGAGGCGGCCGTCGAGCGCGTCCAGAACGACACCCGCGCCCGGATGCAGCGCCAGACGGACCCCTATATCCGCGAGCGGCTGCACGACCTCGACGACCTCGCCAACCGCCTGTTGCGCGAGCTCGTCGGCTGGGCGCAGCACCCGGCGAAGGCGGATCTGCCGAAGGACGCGATCCTGATCGCCCGCTCGATGGGTCCGGCCGAGCTCCTCGACTACGACCGCGACACGATTCGCGCGCTCGTGCTCGAGGAGGGCGCGCCGACGAGCCACATCTCGATCGTGGCGCGGGCGATGGGCATCGCCGCCGTCGGCCAAGTCGAAGGTGTCCTCGACCTCGTCGATGCCGGCGATTCCGTCATCGTCGACGGTCTCTCCGGCGAGGTGCACATCCGCCCGACGGCCGAGGTCGAGCGCGCCTATATCGACAAGGTGCGCTTCAGGGCGCGCCGGCAGGAGCAGTATCGCCAGCTCCGCGACAGGCCGTCCCGCACGAAGGACGGCCAGGACATCAAGCTGCTGCTGAATGCCGGGCTCCTCGTCGACCTCGCGCAGGTCTCCGATGCCGGCGCCGCAGGGATCGGCCTCTTCCGCACCGAGCTGCAGTTCATGGTGTCGGCCACCTTCCCGCGCATGCGCGACCAGCGCGAGCTCTACCGCAGCGTCATAGACGCCGCGGGCGAATTGCCCGTCACCTTCCGATCGCTCGACATCGGCGGCGACAAGATGCTGCCCTACATCGCAACCGGCCACGAGGAGAACCCGGCGCTCGGCTGGCGAGCGATCCGCATGGCGCTCGACCGCCCCGCCCTGCTGCGCACGCAGATCCGCGCGCTCCTCCACGCCGCGGCGGGCCGCCAGCTCAGGCTCATGTTCCCGATGCTGACCGAGGTGGCGGAGTTCGACCGGGCGCGCGATCTCGTCGAGAACGAGCGCCAGCACCTCCTCAGGCACGGTCACGAGATCCCGCACGAGGTGCTCCTCGGCACGATGATCGAGGTGCCGTCCGTCCTCTGGCAACTCGACGAGCTCGTCGCGAAGGTCGACTTCCTCTCGGTCGGGTCGAACGATCTCCTGCAGTTCATGTATGCGGCCGACCGGACGAACAGCCGTGTCGCGGGGCGCTTCGACGAGCTTGCCCCCGCTCCGCTGCGGGCCCTGCGGACGGTCGTCGAGGCGGCCGATCTCGGCGGCGTGCCGCTCACGCTCTGCGGCGAGATGGCCGGCCGGCCGATCTCGGCGATGGCGCTCCTCGGCATCGGCTTCCGCGCGATCTCCATGGCGCCATCGGCCATGGGGCCGGTGAAGGCGATGATCCTGAGCCTCGACCTTCAGAAGCTGCAGGACTGGCTCCTGCCCGAGCTCGCGATGCCGCGCCAGTCCCTGCGTGAAGACCTTGTCGCCTTCGCCCGGGATCACGATGTGCAGCTCTAGTCCGCCGGACGCCGTGGCCCCGGGGCCCGCGCCGCGCGCGGACGGGCGCGGAGCCTCCTGCTCCTCGAACGACGAACGAGAATGATCGCCAAGGACAAGCTGAAATCCCTCTCCGACCGGCTCGAGCTGATCGAGATGCAGATGGCCGACGGGGCCGACGCCGACACCTATGTCAGGCTGTCGCGCGAGCACGCCGAGGTCGCCCCGGCTGCCACGAAGGCGCGCGAGCTCCTCGGCATGATGGAGGAGCGCGCCGGCATCGAGGAGATGATCGGGGACCCCTCGACCGACCGCGAGATGCGGCAGCTCGCGGAGGGCGAGCTCGCCGATCTCGACGAGCGGCTCGAGGCGCTCGGCAGCGAGATGCGGATCCTCCTCCTGCCGAAGGACGCGGCCGACGAGAAGAGCGCGATCCTCGAGATCCGCGCCGGCACCGGCGGCGACGAGGCGGCGCTCTTCGCGGGCGACCTCTTCCGCATGTACCAGCGCTATGCCGAGCTGAAGGGCTGGAAGGTCAACGTTCTCTCCGCCAGCGAGTCCAATCTCGGCGGCTTTCGCGAGATCATCGCGGAGGTGGCCGGGCGCGGCGCCTATGCCGAGCTCAAGTTCGAATCGGGCACGCACCGCGTGCAGCGTGTGCCGGAGACCGAATCGGGCGGCCGCATCCACACCTCCGCGGCGACCGTCGCTGTCCTGCCCGAGGCCGAGGAGGTGGATTTCGAGCTGAACGAGGGCGACCTCCGCATCGACGTCTACCGCTCGTCGGGGGCCGGCGGCCAGCACGTGAACACGACGGATTCGGCCGTGCGCATCACCCACATCCCCACGGGCGTCGTCGTGGCGGTGCAGGACGAGCGCTCGCAGCACAAGAACAAGGCGAAGGCGATGACGCTTCTGCGCTCGAGGCTGTTCGACGCCGAGCGCGAGCGCTCGGCCTCCGCCCGCGCCGCGGAGCGGAAGAGCCAGGTCGGCTCCGGTGACCGGTCGGAGCGCATCCGCACCTACAACTTCCCGCAGGGCCGCGTCACCGACCACCGCATCAACCTCACGCTCTACAAGCTCGACAAGGTGATGATCGGCGAGGCGCTGGGCGAGCTGATCGACGCGCTGATCACCGAGGACCAGGCGCTGCGGCTCGCGGCCGTCGAGGCGGAAGGCGGCCGCCGCGCATGAGCGGGCTCCGCGCCTCCGAGGCGGCGCGCGCCCTCGCCCGCCGCCTCGCGGAACGCGGATGCGACACGCCGGACCTCGACGCGCGGCTCCTGACCTCCCACGCCGTCACCGGCGATGCCTCGCGCTACGTCCTGATCGCGCGCGACCCGCTCGACGTCGAGGCCCGGGCGCGGCTGGAGGATCTGGCCGGCCGCCGCCTCGCCGGCGAGCCGGTGGCGCGCATCCTGGGACGGCGCGAGTTCTGGAGCCTCGACTTCGAGCTGTCCCCCGACACGCTCGACCCGCGGCCCGACACGGAGACCCTTGTCGCGGAGGCCCTGTGCGAGATCGACCGCGGTCCCGGCCGGGAGGCGGCGCTGCGGCTTGCCGACTTCGGCACCGGGTCGGGCTGCATCCTCGTGGCGCTTCTGAGCGAGCTTCCGAACGCCCGGGGTCTCGGCATCGACGTGAGCCCGCACGCCCTCAGGACCGCCCGCCGGAACGCCGAGGCGAACGGGGTAGGCGAGCGCGCGCGCTTCGTGGCGGGGGACTGGGGCGCGGCGATTTCGGCCCGGCTGGATGTAATCGTCACAAACCCTCCCTATATTGAATCGGAGAACGTTCCAGGCCTCGCTGCGGAAGTCGCCCGATTCGACCCGCGGCGCGCGCTGGATGGCGGCGATGACGGGCTTGAGGCCTATCGCGCGCTCCTGCCGCAGGTGCCGGCCCTGCTCGCACCGGACGGCGTGTTCATGGCGGAGATCGGCTCGAGCCAGTCCGCCGCCGTTTCGGAGCTCGCCACAGCGCACGGATTGCGCGTCGACCGGGTGGCGAGGGATCTCGCGGGGCGAGACCGCGTCGTCGTGGCGCGCCGGATGCGCCGATAACTTGGCCTAACTGTCAGAAAGCGCTTGGATACCGGGCACGAAAAGGATAGGGTCAAAGCGGTTCCGGGGGAGCATAGACATCTCGCCACCGCTTCGTTCGCAGAGAGCGACGGGCCGTGGTTGCATGATTGTCTTGACGGGTTGAGCCCCAGGGTTTCGCAGGCGACCCCACCATCCATCAAAGGACCGCCCAAGCGGTCATGCAGTGGAGCGATTTGATTCCGGCGTCGAGCCAGGAACAGGCAGCTTTCGCATGATGAGATCCGGCCGATCGGTTGTGCGCCGGACATTTGGATTCTGCCGCGGGCGAGGACATGCCCGAGCGTCTGTCGGCCGAAGGACGGCTCGCCACTCTTCGGCTTTGTGTATTGAAACGGAGACTTCTAACTCCCCATGAGACCGGGACAGCAGAACAAGCGCATGCGCAGCCGCGGACGCCGTGGGCCGAGCCCCCTCTCCCGCAGCTACGAGAGCAACGGGCCCGACGTGAAGATCCGCGGCACGGCCAATCACATCGCGGAGAAGTACCTCCAGCTCGCACGGGATGCAGCGGCCGCGGGCGACAGGGTCGCCGGCGAGAACTACCTGCAGCACGCCGAGCACTACTTCCGCATCATCGCCGCCGCGCAGGGGTCGAACCAGCAGCAGAGCGACCAGCAGTCGCAGCCGCGCGACCGCTTCAGCAGCGCAAACGACGACGATCAGCCCTACGAGGATGACGGCGGCCGCGACGAGCGCCAGCAGGGCGACGGCCGGAGCCGCGACCAGGACCGGCAGCGCAGCCAGGATCGTCAGCGCGACAACCGGCAGCGTGACGAGGCCCCGGAGGCGCGCGCCGAGGAGCATCGGGACGCGCAGGGTGGCGACGAGGGCCAGAAGCAGGGCGAGGGCGAAAGCCGCTCGAGCCGCCGCCGGCGCTCGAGCCGCTCCAAGGGCAACGGCCACGCCGAGCCGTCGGTGAGCGAGGCGCAGGGCGAGGCGCAGCCGGAGGCGAGGGCCGAGGAGCCCGCGCCGCAGCCGGCGGCTGCCGAAGCACCGGAGGCCGCCACGGCTTCGGAGGAGGCCGCAGAGGCGCCTGCTCCGAAGAAGCGCCGCGCGCCGCGCAAGAAGAAGGACGCCGATCAGGCCGAGGCGTCCGCGCCCGAGACCGAGGACGCGAACGCCTGAGGGTTCGCCCTCGGGAGCGGCCGGCCTATGCACCCGTCGCCGGGGCGGATCCCATCGCCCCGGACGCCCCTTCGACGCCGACACCCGCCGCGCCGCTGCGCCGAACCGGGCGCCGCCAGGTCGCCCGCGCGGCGCCTCACGGCGCCTTCTTTCTCTTCCCGTCGATCAGCACCGCCTGCTGCCATCGGCTCGGCGGCTTGTCGGTCCGGTGGATGCAGCCCGCCCAGCAGGAGGGCCGCGTCTTGCCCTCCTTCAGCTCCTCGCAGGTCCGCACGATCCGGCGCTGCCGCGTGGCGGCTCGTTTCGCATCCTCCACCCAGCAGATGAACTCGTTCCGCCCGAGCGGCGTCAGCTTCTCCCACAGCGCGAGCGCTTCGGGGTCCGACTGAACCGCCACCCGAAGATCGTCGGCTGCTTCGTGCACGGTGCCGTGCGGAAAGGCGTCTGCCGCGAGACCCCCAGGGCATGCCGCGCCGGCAGGGCCGGTCATCTTCTCCGAAGCGGCCATGATGATCTTCGCAACCGGGCCAGGCGATGTTCACGACGAGCCGGCACGCACGGCGGCGACGCATCTGCATGCGCCGTCGCCCACTGGTCGCACCGGCGCAGATAGCCTCAACCTTCGCGGTCGAGCGTCGATTTCAGGTAGTCGAAGTGCCGCTGTGCCATCCCCCGATACGCGACCCAGCCATCGGCGGTGTTCTGCGCGACCTCGTCGCTGAGGATCGAGAGCGGCTGACCAGACGACCGCGCGAGGATTACGGTCTGCGCCGCCTTCTCGAAGAAATAGAGGTCCTCGAAGGCATCGGCCACGGTCTCGCCGGTGACGGTCACGCCGTGGTTGCCCATGACGAGGACCGACTTGTCGCCCAGGGCGCGCGCCAGGTGCTGCCCTTCCGCCTCGTTGTCGGAGATCCCGCCGAACTGAAGGTCGTAGCCGATCCGGCCGAAGAACCGCGCCGTGTTGTTGTCGATGGGCGGCATGGTCGGGTCCTGCAGGCAGGCGAGCGCCGTCGCATAAGGCGAGTGGCAGTGCAGGATGACCCGCGCGTGCGGCGCCTCCCGGTGGAGCGTGCCGTGGACCGCCCAGGCCGACGGGTCCGGCGCATCCGGCCCCTCCATGTCGGGCGGCGCGTCGAGGTCGAGCTCGAGGAGGTCTTCCGGCCGGATCGTCGCGAAATGCTGCCAGCGCCGGTTCAGCAGGAACCGTCGCCCGTCGGCGGACAGCGCGGCGCTGAAGTGGTTGCCGACGGACTCGCTCCAGCCGAATCTGTGGCAGAGCCGGAAGGCCGCGGCCAGGTCCTGCCGCAGCGCGGCAGGATCGGCGACGTCGGAGCCTGCAACCCGGGCTGCGACGTTCATCGCTTGAACCTCCCCTCGGCCACCAGCGCGCGGTAGGTCGAGCGCATCTCCGCCCGGTCCGTATAGCAGCCGCGGATATAGCGGTCGCCGCTCGAGGCGGTGTAGGCGGCCCGGCCGTGCACGATGCGGTGGTTGTCGAAGACGATGCACTCGCCGGCCTTCAGGGTGAAGCGCATGACGTACTTGTCGTCCTGCAGGAGCTTGCCGAAGCGGCAGAACGCCGGATACCAGTCGTCGAGCAATGTCTGCGGCAGGTCCACGAGGTCCAGCATGTGCTGGCTGATCGTCAGGCCGGACACCTCGCCATACTGGTCGAGCTCGATGATCCGCTGCCAGGACCGCATGTCGTAGTCGTCGTGCTCGCAGTAGAACGGCACGTCGGTCTCCGCCAGCAGGCGGAAGCCCTTCGGGTCGATCTCGCGGAAGTCGTTGGCCGCGGCCATGCCGTCGCCGAACAGGTTGCGCCCGCCCTCGACCGTGTTCGCGCGCATGTGCAGGAGCTGGATGCCCGGCGCATGCTCTTCGGCGGGCGTGTCGGTGTGCAGCTCGAGCGCGGAGGCGGTGTAGGCCGTGTTGGTCGGGTTGATGTGCGTCTTCACGTCGAAATAGGTGCCGAAGAAGGTCGGGCGCACCTGCCCCATCTGGTTCGCGAGCTCGGTCAGCGCGGCGTCGGTGTCGGGCATCTCGGTGACGACGGCGACGCCCTCCACGATCAGCGCCTCGAGCCACTGGCGGCGCTTCTCGCCGTCGGACGTGACCTCGGCGTGGGTGAAGCGGGCGACCTCGGGATAATGGTCGCCGTACCACGGCCGCCGCGCCAGGTCGGCCGGATCGGGGCGGCGGTTGCCGCCGGCATAGGCCTCGAGCCACTCCAGCGGCATCCGGGTCGTGTGGTCTTCGTTCGCCCAGTCAATCAGCAGCGCGTCGCCCTCCACCGTGGCCGAGCGGGCGACGGGCGCCTCGCTCAGGTGGAAGATGTCGAAGCTGCGCTCCCGCGTCTCCGGGTTGAAGCTCGTGGGATCGTTGTCGCGCAGCCAGTAGTAGTTGAAATAGGCATCGCCCTTCGAAAGTGAAAGCGTCAGCCCTTTCGTGCCGAGGGTGACGGCGGAGGCCACGGGGGCTGTCATCACGTTCATTGGTGTCCCTTCCCGGCTGATGGTAAGATCCGCCCAAGGAAGCGCGCCCTGAGCCCGCCGGAGAAGGCCGAAATCGCTAAAGCCGAGGTAAGCTCCAGGTTTACATGCAGAGGCTGCCTCCCCTTCGCCTCCTCGTCACCTTCGAGGCCGTTCGCAGGCTCGGCTCGATGCGCCTCGCGGCCGCGGAGCTGAACGTGACGCGCCCGGCGGTCAGCCAGGCGATCAAGTCCCTGGAGGCCTGGGTCGGCGTTCCCCTCTTCGACAGGACGACCAAGCCCTCCGTCGCCACCGAGGCGGGCGAGCGCCTGGCGCGGGTGACCCGCGCGAGCCTCGGGCAGATCGGCGAGGTGGTCGACGAGATAAGGCTCAGCGCGGGCGCCGACGACCGGCAGATCACCGTGTCCTGCACGATCGGCATGGCGACCTACTGGCTGATGCCGAGGCTGTCGGCGTTCTACGGCCGGTTTCCCGATGCGATGGTGAGCGTCCAGGCGCCCCCCTCCGACATGCCGGCCTTCTCCGCCGGGATCGACGTGGCGCTGCGCTACGGCCCCGCCCCCTGGGACGACGGCGAGACCGTGAAGGTCTTCGAGGAGCGCGCCTTTCCGGCCGGACAGCCACGGAGGATGGCCGCTCTCGGCTCCGACCTCGCGGTGCTCCGCACCGTTCCGCTGATCGAGGTCCGCACGCCGCACGGCAACCACTGGGCTGGGTGGCGGGACTACTTCGCCGCCAAGCGCATCGACCCGCCGACAGGGCCCCGGCAGACCTTCGACAATTACGTCCAGGCGACGCAGGCCGCGCTCGACGGCCACGGCATCATGCTCGGCTGGCGCTCGATCAACGACGCCCTCCTCTCAGAAGGACGCCTCGCCTCCCTGGCGGACGGCGTCCACGATTTCGGCACGACCTACTGGGCGACCTCGGCCCGGAGGCGGTCGAGCAACCCCTTCGTCCGGGGCTTCCTCGAATGGGTCGGAGAAGCGGGCGCGGCCTTCGAGCGAACCGTCCACGACCAGGCCCCGGCACGAACCCCCGCCCCCGACGCGCCCCGCCCCGGCCCGTCCCGCGGCCGAACGAGCTGAGGCCCGAGCGGCGGGTCGCCCCGAGCGGCACGCCGACATGCCGTTCAGTCGCCCGCAGCCTCGGCACCGCCTGCCACCGCCAGCGGCACCGCCCTCGCCCAAGGCGACCAGTCGGGCGGCGACGCCCCCATGACGGCCGGCGCTGCCGGCTTCCCGTGCCGCCCTGTCCGACGCAGCCTTGATCCGCATCAAGGGGCGCGGCGGCCGGTCGAGGCAATGTATGGCGAGCCGGTTGGCACGAGCAGGCAGGATAGGGACGGGAGACGCCGGGTCATGCAGTGGTGGCTGAACGTGTTCTTCCTCGTGAACGGACTCTGGGTGCCGGGCCAAGAATTCGACGGCTGGGCCCCGCGGCCCTACGCGAGCGAGAGGCTGTGCTTCGAGCGGAAGACGTTCGCCGAGCGCGAATCTCGCCTTCACCCGCTCGACCATCCCGCAGTCTGGATCTGCTCGGAAGGTGAACCGATGCGTGAGCCCCCCGATGACATGCGCGGCCGGTCTTGCTGAGGCTCGAGGTGCGAGAGCGCCATCGGCCATGTCCGGGCCGTCTGCGCGCGGCCGCACCGCGTCCCGCTGCTTTCTGCGCGACGCTCTCGAGCTACATTTCGTGAGGCCCGAAAAGGTCCGGACATTGATCGCTTCGCTGGTCGGCGGGCTTCTCTTGCTGCTTGGACCTGTTCGCGCGGGCGAGCTGGAAGACCATGGCCCGACCATGGCGGGCTTCTCGCTCGTGACGCGATCAGAAAACGCGTCGGTTCCGGAATCTACTGTCATTCTTCGGTACGAGGGGCCGATCGACCACCCGATGGCCGACGACCTCCAGGCGATTTCGCAGGAGCTCGGCGAGAGCATCGAAAGGGTGATCCTCGAACTCGACAGCGTCGGAGGCGAACTGAACGAGGCGAGCAAGGTGATTGACGTTCTGGCGGACATGCGGGCCCGTGTGACGCTCAAGACGCTCGTTCGCCAGGGCAGGCGATGCCTCTCGGCATGCGTGCTCGTCTTCATGCAGGCCGAGACCCGGGTCGCGGGCGGCGCAAGTGCTTGGATGTTCCATGGGGCGTGCCCGCCCGGCACTAACGTGCCCTCCCTGACGCTCACCGCGCGCTTCACGACCCTCCTGCGCGACGCCGGTGTCGACCCGCAGTTCATCCGCTTCCTCGTGCAGGAGGGCTGCCTCGACCGTCCGGGCGGGTACTGGGCGAGCGGCTACGAGCTGTTTCACGTTCACAAGGCGAACATCATCACCCGGCTGCTCGATCCGTGGGAGCCTCTCTCCCCTTCCCGCGGCGTCAGAGATCCGCAGATCCAGCCCCGCTAGCGGGCCGCTCGCCGCCGGCTCCGCCCCCTCACTCCCCCGCCATCTCCACCCTATCCCCCACGCGCACCGTCCCGCCTTCGACCACTTCCGCGTACACCCCGAAATCCTGGTGGCCGAAATTCTGGTCGAGGAGGCGGGGGATCTGCATGTCGCGGGCGCCGGTCTGCGGGTCGACATTCACCGCCGCACAACGCTGGATCGGCTCGATCACCTTCAGCCGCGCCTCGCCTATGCCGATCTCCTGCCCGACGAGGACGAACTCCGCCCACGGCTTCAAGCCCTCGATCAGGAGGTTCGCCCGGAACCGGTCGGGATCGACCGGCGCATGCGTCACCCGCTCGAGATCAGTCAGGCTCGCCTGGTTGATGATCGAGACGACCTTCGCCGGCACGTCGGAGAAGCTGAAATCCTCGGCCCGCAGGATCTTCGGCGCGCCGCGCAACTCGCCCGCCATGTAGCCCGCGAAGAACTGCTCGAGGATCTGCCGGCCCAGCGGGTCGTCGAGCCGGCCGCCGGCCACGCGCTTGCCGTGCCGGAAGATCGTCAGCGTCCGCGTCTCTTCCTCGAAGCGCGTCTGAAGCGCCGCCAGCCGCTCGTTCTTCATCAGCATCAGGAACTTGATCTTCGGCAGGTGCTCCGGCGCCTCGGGGTCGAAGCCCGAGCGGCCGTTCTCGATCGCCCAGCCGCGGTCGTGGGCGATCGTCTCGCCCGGCGTCAGCTCGGTTTGATCCAGCGCATCGGGGCCGAGCCCCTTCACGGGGTAACGTCGGATCCGGGTCAGGCGTCCAAGGGTCAAGGTCCGTGTCTCCGGTCGTCGAGGAAGGTGGTGCCCTCCCCTTTTGTGGCGCAAGGGCAACACCATATGAAGCGGGAAGACGGGCGTCCGCCACGCCTCAGGCAGCGGAACGCACGGCCACCTTTAGGGCGTTCCCGCCGGCGCCGCCACCAGGGCCGCGGGAACCGTGCCGAGAATGAGGGAACGAGATGAATTTCGAAAGCTACACCGAACGCGCGCGCGGCTTCGTCCAGTCCGCGCAGTCGCTGGCGCTGCGTGAGGGCCACCAGCAGTTCGCGCCCGAGCACCTTCTGAAGGTCCTGCTCGACGACGGCGAGGGCCTCGCCGCGGGGCTGATCCAGAAGGCGGGCGGCCGGCCGCAGGACGCCCTGCAGGCGACCGAGCTCGCGCTCCAGAAGATGCCGAAGGTCGAGGGCGGCAGCGGCCAGCTCTACCTCAGCCCGCAGCTCGCCCGCGTCTTCTCCACCGCCGAGGAGGCCGGCAAGAAGGCGGGCGATTCCTTCGTCACCGTCGAGCGCCTGCTCTTGGCGCTTTCGATGGAGAAGGGCGCGCCGACCGCGAAGATCCTGTCTGATGCCGGCGCCACGCCCGGCGGCCTCAACAAGGCGATCGAGGAGCTCAGGAAGGGCCGCACCGCCGATTCCGCCTCCGCCGAGGAGAGCTACGACGCGCTCAACAAATATGCCCGCGACCTCACCGAAGCCGCCCGCGAGGGCAAGCTCGACCCCGTGATCGGCCGCGACGAGGAGATCCGCCGCACGATCCAGGTCCTGTCGCGGCGCACGAAGAACAACCCCGTGCTGATCGGCGAGCCGGGCGTCGGCAAGACCGCGATCGTCGAGGGCCTCGCGCTCCGCATCATCAACGGCGACGTGCCCGAAAGCCTCAAAGAGAAGCGCCTCCTCGCCCTCGACATGGGCGCGCTGATCGCCGGCGCGAAATATCGCGGCGAGTTCGAGGAGCGGCTGAAGGCCGTGCTCTCCGAGGTCACGAGCGCGAACGGCGAGATCATCCTGTTCATCGACGAGATGCACACGCTCGTCGGCGCCGGCAAGGCCGACGGGGCGATGGACGCGTCCAACCTCCTGAAGCCCGCGCTCGCCCGCGGCGAATTGCACTGCGTCGGCGCCACCACGCTCGACGAGTACCGCAAGCATGTCGAGAAGGACGCGGCCCTCGCCCGCAGATTCCAGCCCGTCTTCGTGTCGGAGCCGACGGTCGAGGACACGGTGTCGATCCTGCGCGGCCTGAAGGAGCGCTACGAGCAGCACCACAAGGTCCGCATCGCCGACAACGCGCTCGTCGCCGCCGCGACGCTCTCGAACCGCTACATCACCGACCGCTTCCTGCCCGACAAGGCGATCGACCTCGTCGACGAGGCGGCCTCCCGCCTGCGCATGCAGGTGGACTCCAAGCCCGAGGAGCTCGACGAGCTCGACCGCCGCGTCATCCAGCTGAAGATCGAGCGCGAGGCGCTCCTGAAGGAGACCGACCAGGCCTCGAAGGACAGGCTTTCGCGCCTCGAGCGCGAGCTCGCCGACCTCGAGGAGAAGTCCTCCGCCCTCACCCAGCGCTGGATGCGCGAGAAGGAGAAGCTCGGCTCCGCCGCCGACATCAAGAAGAAGCTCGACGAGGCCCGCAACGAGCTCGCCCAGGCGCAGCGCTCGGGGCAATACCAGAGGGCGGGCGAGCTCGCCTACGGCATCATCCCCGAGCTTCAGAAGACGCTGGAAGAGCTCGAGGCCGCCGGCGACACCGCGGCAAGCGGCGAGCTGATGGTCGAGGAGGCCGTCACGGCGAACCACGTCGCGCAGGTCGTCTCGCGCTGGACGGGCGTGCCCGTCGACCGCATGCTCGAGGGCGAGCGCGAGAAGCTCCTGCGCATGGAGGATGCGCTGGCTCGTAGCGTCGTCGGCCAGGAGGAGGCGGTCCACGCCGTCTCCACCGCCGTGCGGCGCGCCCGCGCCGGCCTGCAGGATCCGAACCGGCCGATCGGCTCGTTCATGTTCCTCGGCCCCACCGGCGTCGGCAAGACGGAGCTCACGAAGGCGCTCGCGCGCTTCCTCTTCGACGACGAGTCCGCGATGGTGCGCATCGACATGTCGGAATACATGGAGAAGCACTCCGTCGCCCGGCTCATCGGCGCGCCTCCGGGCTATGTCGGCTACGAGGAGGGCGGCGCGCTGACGGAGGCGGTCCGCCGCCGGCCCTACCAGGTCATCCTGTTCGACGAGATCGAGAAGGCGCATCCGGACGTCTTCAACGTCCTCCTGCAGGTGCTCGACGACGGCCGCCTGACGGACGGCCAGGGCCGCACGGTCGACTTCCGCAACACGCTGATCGTGATGACGTCCAATCTCGGCTCGGAATATCTCGTGAACCAGGCCGAGGGCGAGGACACCGACATCGTCAAGGCCCGCGTCATGGACGTCGTCCGCTCGAGCTTCCGGCCGGAGTTCCTGAACCGGCTCGACGAGATCATCCTGTTCCACAGGCTGAAGCGCGAGCAGATGGCGGCGATCGTCGACATCCAGATGGAGCGCCTCCGGCGCCTCCTCTCCGATCGCAAGATCGAGCTGGTGCTCACCGACGACGCCCGCGAATGGCTCGCCAACCGCGGCTACGACCCGGCCTACGGCGCGCGCCCCCTGAAGCGCGTGATCCAGAAGGAGGTGCAGGATCCGCTCGCCGAGAAGATCCTCTCGGGCGAGATCCTCGACGGCACGAAGGTCGAGGCGACCCCGGAGGGGGATCGGCTGGCCTTCGCGCAGGTCACGACGGTCGAGGCCGACGAGGCGGCGTGAGGGCGGCTAGGCCGCTAAGCTGTGGCGCTGGCGGCGTCGGGCCGCCGGGCCGGATGGAGACGACAAGAGCCCGCGCGGGGGGACCGCGCGGGATTCATTCGCAAGTGGAGAGGCCGCGCCGCTGGCCGATGCGCGAGATCGTCGATGCCATCTTCTACGTGCTGCGCTCGGGGTGCCCCTGGCACATGGTGCCGGACTGTTTCCCGCCGGCGAGCACGGTCTATCGCTGGTTCATGCGGCTGCGTGAGGAGGGTGTCTTCGCGACGATGAACCACCACCTCATGATGCGCGACCGCGAGCGGACCGGCCGTGAATGCCATCGGGCTACGGATCCCGGCCTGCGCCGGGATGAGCGGCAAGCGGGGGTCCCTGCCACGCGCCCCTTCGGTCTCCCACCCGACCCATCGCGCTGCCGCAGGGGAAACGCTGGACGCGGGGGCACGCCGGCCCTAATCTTCTTCTTCAGCAGCAGCAGGTGCGGCTGCCCTGGAGGACGACCTCGTTGGAGCGCGACCGCGCGGGGTTTGACGTCGTGAAGGCCTGCCGGCGCGGCCTGGCAGCCTGCCTCGCGCTCTTCTTCGTCCTCGGCGCGCTGCAGGCCGGCGCGCCGCTGTCGAGCCTCCTGCGCGTCACGATCTCAGGTGCGCCCGAGCTCGCCCTCGCCGCGCCCGAGGCCCAGCCCGCGACGCGGACGGCCGAACTGCGCGCCGCGAGCCCGGCCAGCGGCCCCCGTTCCCCCGACGCCACCCCCGCCCTGCCCGCCGAGGCCGGCGGGGCGGCGTCCGCCGGGCGCTTCGCCTTCGCGCCGCCCGGCCACCTCCGCGCCGCGAAGCGCCCGCCCGCCGGCAGCGCGAACGCCCGCGCGCCCCCTCTCCCGCTCTCGAAGACCGCGCGCCTTCACGCCCGGCCGTCCGGCGAGGCCGCCTGACCGGACGTGCCGGCGGCACCGACTTCGTCTTCATCCGACTTCAATCGCGATTCGAGAGCGAGACCAGACCCATGACGATCGAGAACGACACCCACGAGACTCAGTCCGACACGCCCGCCTGGAAGATGTGGGCCGGCGCAGGCGCCTTCATCGCTGCGCTCTACGCGATCGGCTACATCCTGAACTGAACGCGACGCGAGGTCCGGGCGGAGGGGCTTCGAGCCCGCCGCCCGGGCCCGCGCATTCCCTCGATGTGCTCTCCCGGAGTGCCTCAGACGCCCGCCCGCTCGACGCCGATCCGGCGGTACCACGCCTCCACGAACGCATAGGCCGCGAAGGCGATGAGGCCGAGCGCGACCATCAGGAGGAGGAGCCAGCCGAAGGGCAGGTCCTGGATCCACTGCAGCGCCTCGTCGAGCCCAGGCGCGTCGTTGGCGTCGTAGATGCCGCCGCCGTAGAAGGCGAGGATGCCGATCACGATGAAGGTCACGCCGCGCGCGATGAGCCCGAAGGCGCAGACCGGCCTGATGCGCCGCAGCGTCTCGGCGTCCGCCATCATGTAGCGCTCGTAGCTGGCCTTCCACCCCTTCACGATATGGGCGATGCCGATGCCGACCGGCACGAGGGCGATGCCGAGCGCCACCCAGCGCCCCCAGTCGCGGCCGAACAGCCAGGAGAGCCAGCCCGCCGTCGGGTCGCCGCCTCCCCCGCCGCTGCCGCCGCCGATGCTGACGCTGAAGATCAGGCTCGCCGCGAAGACCGCGAGCGCGAGGTGGATGATCGCGCTGCCCAGCATGCCGGCGCGGATCACGAGCCCCTTGCCGCCCGTCCCGAGCCCGTCGGGGTCGCCGAAGGCCTGGATCAGCCGCCAGATCGCGAAGAAGACGAGGCCGAGCGCCACGATGCCGAGGAGCACGCCGCCGAGCGGCTGGTTCAGGATCTCGCGCAGCGCCCCTTGCGTGTCCTCCGCCGCGCCCGAGCCGATCGCCGCGAGCACCGCCATGGTGCCCACGACGAGATAGACGACGCCGCGCGCGGCATAGCCCCCGCGGGCGCTCCAGTTGAGCGATCGTGATACGTCCATCGCGGAACCTCAGCCTCCCTCGGGATCTTCCGGTGAACGCCGCCTTCGATCGCCCGGTTCCTGCCACACACGCCACTCGAGCCAGATGAACGAGACAACGCCCCCCGCCGCCACCGTCACTTCCCACCCCCTCGAGACCGCGCTCCTCATCGCGGGCCTCGTCGTCGCCATCCTCCTCCTGCGGGCGATCCTCTGGCGCCTCCTCCGCTTCATGCGGGTGGGCTGGCGGCACGGGCCCGCCTATCTGCGCCGCGGCGTCGTTCTCGTGCGCGGCGACAGGGTCGAGCGCTGGTTCGAGGAGCGCTTCCCCCGCGCCTCGCGCGTCCTCACGGCCCGCACCGACCCCACGGTCTTCACCGGCCTGCCGCTGACGCTCATGGTGCTCGCAGCCGTCTATGCCGCTTTCCTGTTCGCGGGCCTCGTCGAGGAGGTCCTCGAATCGGAGGAGATTCGCATGGCGGACGACGTGCTCATGAATTACGTCGCGCTCTGGCGGACGGAGATCCTCGTTGAATCCTTCACCTGGATCACGGCGCTCGGCGACCTCGAGACGCTCGCGGCCGTCGCGTTCGTCGCCTCCGCCTTCCTGTGGGCGCATGGGCCCCACCGCTACATCGCGCCGATCTGGCTGACAGTCGTCGGTTCGCAGGTCACGACCTATTTCGGCAAGTTCCTGATCGCGAGGCCGCGGCCGGACTTCGTCCTGGAGGTCACCGCCTCCTCCCCCTCCTTTCCGAGCGGCCACACGACGGGCGCCATGGCGGTCTACGGGATCATCGCCTATGCCGTCATGCGCGACGTCGCCTCGCCCCGGGCTCGCTTCGACATCGCGTTCGGCACCGCGGTGCTGATCGCGATGATCTCCTTCAGCCGCATCTTCCTCAGCGTCCACTTCCCGAGCGACGTCGCCGCGGGCCTCCTCGTCGGGCTCTTCTGGCTCCTGGCGGGCATCGCCCTCGCGGAAGCAAGGCGCGCGCATGACTGAGACGGGCAGGCATCTGTTCGGCCCAAGCGAGTTGCGCGCGCCCGAATCCGTATTGTCTTCCGCAGCTTCACCCTCTACCGATCATCCTGTTGTAGACATTCGCATTCTCCGGGGGGTTATGAATGCGTCACACCCGTATCCTGGGCCTTGCCATCACGGCTGGCCTCCTCGCCGCGTGCCAGGCCGACCCGTCGGCGACCGCCTACCGGCCAGCGCCGGCGCCGGCGGCACCGCCGGTCGTCATGCCGGCACCGGCCGCGGCGGCACCGATCTCGCGCGGCTCCTCCGACACGAGGTCCTCGACCTGGACGAGCGCCGACGGCAGCCGGTCCGTCACGCGCTCCACCACGAGATCTTCCAACGTGTCCTTCGACCCGGGCGCCATGTTCGCCGCGCTCGGCGGGGCGGCGGCCGCGCCCGCGACGAACGCCGCGACACCGGCCACTTACGCCGGCACCTGGCAGATGAGCGACCCGAGCGGGCGAGCCTGCACGATCGATCTCAAGAACACATCCGTCGGCGGTACGTATCAGGCTTGGAGCAGCATGTGCTCCGGCGAGTTGTTCGGCATCCAGAAGTGGCAGCTTCGGGGTTACGACGTCGTGCTGCTCGACCTCATGGGCAAGCCCAAGGCGACGCTGCGCGCGACGCAGCCGAACCGGCTCGACGGCACGGTCGCCGCCTCGGGCGAACGCGTCTCGATGTGGCGCTAGCCGGCGCCCTGAGCATCCGGTTCCGGGCGCCTTGCCCGTAAGGGCAGGCGCCTGTAGGGTTGCGCCCATTCGGCATATCAGCATCAGGGGCGTCGGCAGACATGCGCGCGAAGATCCTCATTGCAGTGGCAACCGCCATCGTTCTCGCCGGTTGCAGCAGCAACGCGTCGCGCATCTCGCCGCTGCCCTCCGCGCCGAGCGGACAGGTCGCGGCGCAGCAATTGCCTCCGCCGCCGAGCTACCCGCAGCAATCGCCGGGAGGGATGCAGCAGACCCCGGCGCCGCAGGGTCAGGACCTGCCGCCCCCGCCCGGCGCCCAAGACGGGGCGCAGGACTTCGCGGCGTTGCCCTCGGCGTCCTCTCCGGCTCCGTCCGGCCCGCCGACCAAGGAGAGCGTGCTCGGCCAGTGGAGCATCGCAGCCTCGGGCGAGACGTGCCAGATCGTCGTGTCGCTCACCGGCTGGCAGGGCGGTCACCGCGCCTCGACGCGAGGCTGCCAGTCGCCGGAGCTCAAGAGCATCGGCGCGTGGAACGTCGAGGGGAACTACGTCGCCCTGAAGGACAATGACGGCAACACGCTCGGCCGCCTCGCGCAGTCGGGCAACGGCTATCAGGGTCGTCTCGACCTCGCCGGCGCGGTGTCGATGACGCGCTGACGCAGCCGCAGGATGAACCGGGTGGGGCTCGCCGCAGTTTCTTGCTTCGCAGTCGCAGCACCATGCTGCGACGCCTGACAGCGGAGCACGGGACGTCATGCGCACCCCACAGAACCTGGCCGTCGAGATGACGACGCTCTGGATGTCGTCGATGCTGGTCGCCAACGCGCGGCTGGCTCAGATGTGGCTGCCGGCCTCCCCCGCGGCGCGGGCGGAGGTGTGGAACGATCTCTTCCTCGAGAAGGCGGAGGCGGTCGGCAGGGTTCAACTCGCCGCCATCACCGCCACTGTCGCCGGGCTCGGCGCCCTCGCCGTGGCCGAGGCGAGCCTCGTGCCCGTGACGCGGAAGGTCGAGAGCAATCTGCGCGCCATCACCGGGGTCAAGCGAGCCGGATCCCGGAGCGGCAGGCGGTGAGCGACGTTCGCTCGCGCTACGACGCACGCGTCGCCGCGGGCGATATCGAGCACGATACGATACAGGCAGACCTCGCCGACCGGCTCGACCGGCTGGCAGACCAGCTCGCCGACAAGCGCCTCGCGACGAAGAGCTCGAGCCTCGGCTGGCTGTTCGCCCGCAAGGCACCCCCGACGCCGAAGGGCCTCTATATCTGGGGTGGGGTGGGGCGCGGCAAGACGATGCTCGTCGACCTGTTCTTCGGCGCCGTGCCGGTGCGGCGGAAGCGGCGGACCCATTTCGCCGACTTCATGGGCGACGTGCACGAGCGGGTGCACGAGATGCGCAAGCGCCTCAAGGCCGGCGAGGTGAAGGGCGACGACCCGATCCGCCCGGTCGCGAACATCATCGCCGAGGAGACCCGCCTCCTCTGTCTCGACGAGTTCCATGTCGACGACATCGCGGACGCGATGGTGCTCGGCCGGCTCTTCACGGCGCTCTTCGAGCGCGGCCTCGTCCTGGTCGCGACCTCGAACACCGAACCCTCGGAGCTCTATCGCAACGGCCTCAACCGTCAGCTCTTCCTGCCGTTCCTCGAGCTCCTGCAGCAGAACGTCGAAGTCTACCACCTCGACGCGCCGACGGATTACCGGGTGCTCGAGCGCGAGGAGGCGAATGTCTGGTTCGCGCCTGCCGACGACCAGGCGCGCAAGGCGCTCGACCACGCCTGGTGCAATCTCACCGGCACGCGGCGCGGGACCCCGACGGAGATCCGGGCGAAGGGACGTGTCCTGCACGTGCCGGAGGCCGCGGCCGGCGCCGCGCGCTTCTCATTCCGCGACCTCTGCGAGAAGCCGCTCTCGTCGGGTGACTATCTGCGGATCGCACGCCGCTTCCACACGGTCTTCCTCGACGACATTCCGGTGCTGCCGCCGGAGAAGCGCAACGAAGCGCGTCGCTTCGTGCTCCTGATCGACACGCTCTACGACGAGGCGACGCGCCTCCTCGCCTCGGCCGAAGCACCGCCCCCCGAGCTCCATCCCGAGGGGCAGATCGCACCGGAATTCCAGCGCACGAGTTCCCGCCTCATCGAGATGGGAACCAGCGCATATCTCGAGCGCGCGCACGAGCGCCGCCACTCGAAAAATACCTCTTCCGTGGTCGACCACATACCAGATGCGTCACTTGAACGCGGCGCATATTCAGGCTAGTCACGGATCCGATCTCGTCCACCACCCCGACATTCGGGATCACCAAGGGAAACGTCACCATGGCGCGTAACAAGATTGCTTTGATCGGCGCGGGGCAGATCGGCGGCACGCTCGCCCATCTCGCCGGACTCAAGGAATTGGGCGACATCGTCCTCTTCGACATCGCGGAGGGGACGCCGCAGGGCAAGGCGCTCGACATCGCGCAGTCCTCGGCGGTGGAAGGCTTCGACGCGAAGCTGAAGGGCACCCAGTCCTATGCCGACATCGAGGGCGCCGACGTGGTGATCGTGACGGCGGGCGTGCCGCGCAAGCCCGGCATGAGCCGCGACGATCTTCTCGAGATCAATCTCAAGGTGATGAACCAGGTCGGAGCCGGCATCGCGAAATACGCGCCGGACGCCTTCGTCATCTGCATCACGAACCCGCTCGACGCGATGGTGTGGGCCCTGCAGCAGGCGTCGGGCCTGCCGAGCCGCAAGGTCGTCGGCATGGCGGGCGTGCTCGATTCCTCCCGTTTCCGGCATTTCCTCGCGGAGGAATTCGACGTCTCGATCGAGGACGTCACGGCCTTCGTGCTCGGCGGCCACGGCGACACGATGGTCCCGCTGACCCGCTACTCCACGGTCGCGGGCATCCCCCTGCCTGACCTCGTCAAGATGAAGTGGACGACCCAGGAGAAGCTCGACCAGATCGTCCAGCGCACCCGCGACGGCGGCGCCGAGATCGTCGGCCTCCTGAAGACCGGATCGGCCTTCTACGCACCCGCGGCCTCCGCGATCGAGATGGCCGACAGCTACCTCAAGGACAAGAAGCGCGTTCTGCCCGCCGCCGCGCCGCTCAACGGCGAGTACGGCCTCAAGGACATCTATGTCGGCGTGCCAATCGTCATCGGCGCGAACGGTGTCGAACGCGTCATCGAGATCGAACTCGACCAGAGCGAGAAGGCGATGTTCGACAAGTCGGTGGAGTCGGTGAAGGGCCTCGTCGAGGCGTGCCGGCGCATCGCACCCGACCTCGGAAAGAACAAGTAAAGGGGGTAACGCCAAGTGAACATACACGAATACCAGGCGAAGGCCGTGCTCAAGGAGTATGGCGCGCCGGTAGCCGCAGGTGTCGCGATCACCGATGCCGGTGAGGCGGAGAGCGCCGCCCGGCAGCTGCCCGGACCGGTCTACGTCGTCAAGAGCCAGATCCACGCCGGCGGCCGCGGCAAGGGCAAGTTCAAGGAGCTCGGCCCCGACGCGAAGGGCGGCGTGCGCGTCGTCAAGTCGATCGAGGACGTCGTCTCCAACGCGAAGGAGATGCTCGGCAACACGCTCGTCACGAAGCAGACGGGCGCCGCCGGCAAGCAGGTGAACCGCCTATACATCGAGGACGGCGCCGCGATCGCCCGCGAGCTCTACCTCTCGCTCCTCGTCGACCGCACTGTCGGCCGCGTCGCCTTCGTCGCCTCGACCGAAGGCGGCATGGACATCGAGACGGTGGCCGCGGAGACGCCCGAGAAGATCCACACCATCCCGATCGACCCAGAGACGGGCGTGACGGATGCCGACGGCAACAGGCTGGCCGAGGCGCTGAAGCTCGACGAGCCGGCCAAGGCCGAGATGGTCGCCCTCGCGAAGACCCTCTACAAGGCCTACACCGAGAAGGACATGAGCCTTCTCGAGATCAACCCGCTGATCGTCCTCGACGACGGCCACATCCGCGTCCTCGACGCGAAGGTCTCCTTCGACAACAACGCCCTCTTCCGCCATCCCGACATCGTGGAGCTCCGCGACACGACGGAGGAGGACGAGAAGGAGATCGAGGCCTCGAAGCACGACCTCGCCTACATCGCCCTCGACGGCGACATCGGCTGCATGGTCAACGGCGCAGGCCTGGCCATGGCGACGATGGACATCATCAAGCTCTACGGGGCCTCGCCGGCGAACTTCCTCGACGTCGGCGGCGGCGCGTCCAAGGAGAAGGTGACGGCCGCGTTCAAGATCATCACGGCCGATCCGAACGTGAAGGGCATCCTCGTCAACATCTTCGGCGGCATCATGCGCTGCGACGTCATCGCCGAGGGCGTGGTCGCCGCGGTGAAGGAGGTCGGCCTCAAGGTGCCGCTCGTCGTGCGCCTCGAAGGCACGAATGTCGACCTCGGCAAGAAGATCATCAACGAGAGCGGCCTCGACGTGGTAGCGGCCGACGATCTCGACGACGCCGCCCAGAAGATCGTCGCCGCCGTGAAGGGAGCCTGAACACGATGTCCGTTCTGATCGACAGGAACACGAAGGTCATCGTCCAGGGCCTCACCGGCAAGACGGGAACCTTCCACACCGAGCAGGCGCTCGCCTATCACGGCACGCAGATGGTCGCCGGCGTCCATCCGAAGAAGGGTGGCGAGAGCTGGCAGGGCAAGGACGGCCAGTCGCTGCCGATCTTCGCCACCGTGGGCGAGGCCAAGGAAGCCACGGGCGCCAACGCTTCCGTGATCTACGTGCCGCCGGCAGGCGCCGGCGCCGCGATCGAGGAGGCGATCGACGCCGAGATCCCGTTCATCGTCTGCATCACGGAAGGCGTTCCGGTGATGGACATGGTCCGGGTGAAGGCGAAGCTCGAGAAGTCGAAGTCGCGCCTGCTTGGCCCGAACTGCCCCGGCATCCTGACGCCGGATGAGTGCAAGATCGGCATCATGCCGGGCCAGATCTTCAAGAAGGGCTCGGTCGGCGTCGTCTCGCGCTCCGGCACGCTGACCTACGAGGCGGTCTTCCAGACCTCGAATGCCGGCCTCGGCCAGACGACCGCCGTCGGCATCGGCGGCGACCCGGTGAAGGGCACCGAGTTCATCGACGTGCTCGAGCTCTTCCTCGCCGATCCCGCCACCGAGTCGATCATCATGATCGGCGAGATCGGCGGCTCGGCCGAGGAGGATGCCGCGCAGTTCCTCGCAGACGAGAGGAAGAAGGGCCGCTGGAAGCCGACGGCCGGCTTCATCGCGGGCCGCACGGCCCCTCCCGGGCGCACCATGGGCCATGCCGGCGCGGTGATCTCCGGCGGCAAGGGCGGCGCCGAGGACAAGATCGCGGCGATGGAAGGGGCCGGCATCAAGGTGTCGCCCTCCCCGGCCGCGCTCGGCAAGACGCTGCTCGAGGTGCTGAAGGGCTGACGCCCGCCCTCGCGGTCCGCGACCGCACGATCTCGTGAAAGGGCGCCCTCCGGGGCGCCCTTTTTCAATGACCAGGGGTCATCGCATCATGCGCGGCGCGCATTTCTTTCATGCAGCGAAACGGTGCGGCTTCCCGACGCGGCGGCAATCTGTAAAAGGTCGCCCTGCGACATCCGATCGCCCGCCGAACGTGCCCGGAAAGGATACCGTTCGGGTTGAAAGGGTTTCGCAACTGGGCCACATCTAAATTCCGTCCCATTGTTGTCCCGTATGACGTCGCCAGCGACGACCACCAGAGGAAGAGGGCGCCCGGCGCCCTTTCGCATTCAGCATGGCTAGGCAAGAGGCGAACCAGGCTTTCGCGTCCACATCGTTCCTGTACGGTGCGAACGCGAGCTGGATCGAGGAGCTTTACGCGCGGTTCCAGGAGGATCCTCGCTCGGTCGACGAGCAGTGGCAGGCCTTCTTCAGTGAGCTGAAGGACGACAAGGATGCGGTGATCAAGGAGGCGCGGGGCGCCTCGTGGGACCGTCCGGACTGGCCGATCCCGATGAACGGCGAGCTCGTCTCCGCCCTCGACACGAACTGGCCGGCGTCCGAGAAGCGCATCGAGGAGAAGGTCGGGGCAGAGGCCCGCAAGCGCGGCGTCGAGATGTCCCGGGAGGAGATGCTCAGGACGACGCGCGACTCCGTCCGGGCCCTCATGATGATCCGCGCCTACCGGATCCGCGGCCATCTCGCCGCCGACCTCGACCCGCTGGGTCTGACGCCGCCCACCGAGCATCCCGAGCTCGACCCGGCGAGCTACGGCTTCACGGAAGCCGATTTCGACCGCAAGATCTTCCTCGACAACGTGCTCGGCCTCGAGTTCGCCACCGTCCCCGAGATGCTGGCGATCCTGAAGCGCACCTACTGCAACACGATCGGCGTCGAGTTCATGCACATCTCCGATCCCGCCGAGAAGGCGTGGATCCAGGAGCGCATCGAGGGGCCCGACAAGGAGGTGTCCTTCACCCTCGAGGGCAAGAAGGCGATCCTCAACAAGCTCGTCGAGGCGGAAGGCTTCGAGAAGTTCCTCGACGTGAAGTACACCGGCACGAAGCGCTTCGGCCTCGACGGCGCCGAGGGCATCGTCCCCGCGCTCGAGCAGGTGATCAAGCGCGGCGGCCAGCTCGGCGTGCGGGAGATCGTCTTCGGCATGGCCCACCGCGGCCGCCTGAACGTTCTGGCCCAGGTCATGGGCAAGCCGCACCGCGCGATCTTCCACGAGTTCAAGGGCGGCGCCGCCAACCCCGACGACGTCGAGGGCTCGGGCGATGTGAAGTACCATCTCGGTGCGTCCTCCGACCGCTCCTTCGACGACAACAACGTGCACCTGTCGCTCACGCCAAACCCGTCGCACCTCGAGATCGTGGATCCCGTGGTGCTCGGAAAGGTCCGCGCGAAGCAGGACCAGCACGACGATGCGCCCGAGCGCACGAAGGTCGTGCCCGTCCTGATCCACGGCGATGCCGCCTTCGCCGGCCAGGGCGTGGTCGCGGAGTGTTTCGGCCTCTCGGGCCTCAAGGGTCACCGGACGGGCGGGTCGATCCACTTCATCATCAACAACCAGATCGGCTTCACGACGAATCCGCGCCTCGCCCGCTCCTCGCCCTACCCGTCGGACGTCGCGAAGATGATCGGCGCGCCGATCCTGCACGTGAACGGCGACGACCCGGAGGCGGTGGTCTTCTGCGCGAAGATCGCCACGGAGTTCCGCCAGACCTTCCACAAGCCGGTCGTCATCGACATGTTCTGCTACCGGCGCTTCGGGCACAACGAGGGCGACGAGCCCTCCTTCACCCAGCCCATGATGTACCGGAAGATCCGGCAGCATCCGACGACGCTCGAGATCTACGCCTCGAAGCTGGTCGAGGAAGGCGTCGTCACGCAGGACGAGGTCGACACGCTCAAGAGCGAGTGGCGCCAGACGATCGACGCGGAGTTCGAGGCGGGGGGAGCTACAAGCCGAACAAGGCCGACTGGCTCGACGGCAAGTGGTCGGGCATCAAGGCTGCCACCGACGACGGCCCGCGCCGGGGCCAGACGGGCGTGGACATCGACCGCCTGAAGGAGATCGGCCTCAAGCTCACCGAGACGCCGGACGGCTTCACCACGCACCGCACCATCAAGCGCCTGCTCGACAATCGCCGCAAGATGATCGAGACCGGCGAAGGCATCGACTGGGCCATGGGCGAGGCCCTCGCCTTCGGCACGCTCCTGCGCGAGAACCTCCGCGTCCGCCTGTGCGGGCAGGACGTCGAGCGCGGCACGTTCTCGCAGCGCCATTCGGTGCTCTACGACCAGGAGAACGAGGACCGGTTCATCCCGCTCAACAGCCTCTCCGAGGACCAGGCGAAATACGAGGTCATCAACTCGATGCTCTCGGAGGCCGCGGTCCTGGGCTTCGAGTACGGCTACTCCCTCAGCGAGCCGAACGCGCTCGTGCTCTGGGAGGCGCAGTTCGGCGACTTCGCCAACGGCGCCCAGGTGGTGATCGACCAGTTCATCTCGTCCGGCGAGCGCAAGTGGCTGCGCATGTCCGGCCTCGTGATGCTCCTGCCGCACGGTTACGAGGGTCAGGGGCCCGAGCACTCCTCGGCACGTCTCGAGCGCTACCTGCAGATGTGCGCCGAGGACAATATGCAGGTCGCCAACTGCACGACGCCGGCGAACTACTTCCACATCCTGCGGCGCCAGCTCCGGCGCGACTTCCGCAAGCCGCTCATCCTGATGACGCCGAAGTCGCTGCTCCGTCACAAGCGGGCGGTCTCGAAGCTCGAGGATTTCGGCCCCGAGTCCTGCTTCCACCGCCTGCTCTGGGACGACGAGGAGAACCAGCGGGGCGGCAGGCTCGTTTCGGACGACAAGATCCGCCGCGTCGTGATGTGCTCCGGCAAGGTCTACTACGACCTGTTCGAGGAGCGGGAGAAGCGCAGGGTCGACGACGTCTACCTCCTGCGGGTCGAACAGCTCTATCCCGTGCCGGCGAAGGCGCTGGTCGCGGAGCTCGCCCGCTTCAAGAACGCCGAGATGGTGTGGTGCCAGGAGGAGCCCCGCAACATGGGCTCCTGGAGCTTCATCGAGCCGAATATCGAGTGGGCCTTGACGCAGATCGACGCCAGGCACAAACGTCCCCGCTATGCCGGCCGGCCCGCCTCGGCGGCGACCGCGACCGGCCTGATGTCGAAGCATCTCTCGCAGCTCGAGGCGCTGCTCGACGACGCCCTCTGCGAGTAACGAGCCCGTTCCGCCCCAAGAAGCCTCCGAGGACAACATCTAATGGCTACCGAGATCCGCGTTCCGACCCTTGGCGAGTCGGTGACTGAGGCCACCGTCGGCCAGTGGTTCAAGAAGGCGGGAGACACTGTCGCCGTCGATGAGCCGCTGCTCGAGCTCGAGACGGACAAGGTGACGATCGAGGTTCCCGCGCCTGCCGCCGGCACCCTCGCCGAGATCAGCGTGCAGGACGGCGAGACGGTGGAGCCGGGCGCCCTCCTCGGCTCGATCTCCGAGGGCGGTGCGGCCGCGAAGGCCAAGGATGCGCCGAAGGAGGAGAAGGCCGAGGCGAAGCCCGCTCCGAAGCAGGAGGCACCCCGGCAGGAGGCGAAGGGCGACATGCCCCCTGCCCCGTCCGCTCGCAAGTTGATGGAGGAGAAGGGGATCGACGCAGGCGAGGTCGACGGGTCGGGCAAGCGCGGCCAGGTTCTCAAGGAAGACGTTCTGAAGGCGATCGAGCAGGTGCCGAGCGCGCCGGTGTCGGCGCGGGCTCCGTCGGGCGGCGCCGACGAGGCGCGCGAGGAGCGGGTCAAGATGACCCGCCTGCGCCAGACGATCGCGAAGCGCCTGAAGGACGCGCAGAACACCGCGGCGATGCTGACGACATTCAACGACGTCGACATGACGGCCGTGATGGAGCTCCGCAAGAGCTACCGCGACCTGTTCGAGAAGAAGCACGGCGTCCGGCTCGGCTTCATGGGCTTTTTCGTGAAGGCCTGCGTGCAGGCGCTGAAGGAGATCCCCGAGGTCAACGCCGAGATCGACGGCACCGACCTCGTCTACAAGAACTACTGCCATGTCGGCATCGCGGTCGGCACCGATCGCGGCCTCGTCGTGCCGGTGGTGCGCGACGCCGACAGGATGAGCCTCGCCGAGGTCGAGAAGACCATCAACGAGTTCGGCCGCCGCGCCCGCGACGGCAAGCTCGCCATGGAAGACATGCAGGGCGGCACGTTCACGATCACCAATGGCGGCGTCTACGGGTCGATGCTCTCGACGCCGATCCTCAACGCGCCGCAGTCGGGCATTCTCGGCATGCACCGCATCGAGGAGCGCCCCGTCGCACGCAACGGCCAGGTCGTCATCCGCCCGATGATGTATCTCGCCCTCAGCTACGACCACCGCATCGTCGACGGCAAGGACGCGGTCACGTTCCTCGTCCGCGTGAAGGAATCGCTCGAGGATCCCCAGCGGCTCGTCCTCGATCTCTAGAGTACCGACAGGCGGCGCCAGGCAACTGGCGCCGCTTCTGCTTGTCCCCTCGGTCCGTGGCCGGGAAGCCGCCCGCCGCCCTTCGCCGGTCGCGCGCGTGAAGCGGCTTTCAGGGCTCGGATCGGCGGGACGGCGCGAAAGAACCGTCAGAACACGAAACACGCTTCAGCCCGACCCGAAGAGGACTTCTCCATGGCTTCCTACGACGTCATCGTCATCGGCTCCGGACCCGGCGGCTATGTCTGCGCCATCCGCGCGGCGCAGCTCGGCCTGAAGACGGCGGTCGTGGAGAAGATGAAGACCTTCGGCGGCACCTGCCTCAATGTCGGCTGCATTCCGTCGAAGGCCCTGCTCGCGGCGTCCGAGCTCTTCGAGGAAGTTTCGCATCTCGACGGCTTCGGCATCGAGGTCGGCAAGCCGACGGTCAATCTCGAGAAGATGCTCGGCCACAAGAGCGAGACGGTCGACGCGAACGTCCAGGGCGTCGCCTATCTCTTCAAGAAGAACAAGATCACCTCGCACCAGGGCACCGGCAGGATCGTCGGCAAGGGCAAGGTCGAGGTCACGGACGAGAACGGCAAGACCGAGACGATCGAGGGCAAGAACATCGTCGTCGCGACGGGCTCGGACGTCGCCCGCCTGCCCGGCATCGAGATCGACGAGGAGCGGATCGTCTCCTCGACCGGCGCCCTGTCGCTCAACAAGGTGCCGAAGAAGCTGCTCGTCGTCGGGGCCGGCGTCATCGGGCTCGAGCTCGGCTCGGTCTGGCGGCGGCTCGGCGCCGAGGTGATGGTCGTGGAGTTCCTCGACCGGATCCTGCCCGGCATGGACAACGAGGTCGCCAAGCAGTTCCAGCGCCTTTTGCAGAAGCAGGGCATCGCGTTCAAGCTCGGCTCGAAGGTCACCGGCGTCGAGACGAAGGGCGAGACCCTCAAGGCGAGCGTCGAGCCGGCGAAGGGCGGCGACGCCGAGACGATCGAGGCTGACGTCGTGCTCGTGTCGATCGGCCGCGTGCCCTACACCGAGGGCCTCGGCCTGAAGGAGGCCGGCGTCGAGACGGACGAGCGCGGCCGGGTTAAGACCGACGGCCACTACCGCACGAATGTCGACGGCATCTGGGCGATCGGCGACGTGATCACGGGGCCGATGCTCGCCCACAAGGCGGAGGACGAGGGTGTCGCCGTCGCCGAGATCATCGCCGGCCAGGCGGGCCATGTGAACTACGACGCGATCCCGAACATCATCTACACGATGCCGGAGGTCGCCTCTATCGGGAAGACCGAGGAGCAGCTGAAGGACGCGGGTGTCGAGTACAACGTGGGCAAGTTCCCGTTCTCCGCGAGCGGCCGCGCCCGCGCGATGCGCGCGACCGACGGCTTCGTGAAGGTCCTCGCCGACAAGAAGACCGACCGCGTCCTCGGCGCCCACATCGTCGGGCCCTCGGCGGGCGAGCTCATCCAGGAGTTCGCGGTGCTGATCGAGTTCGGCGGCTCGGCCGAGGATCTCGCGCGCACCTGCCACGGCCACCCGACCCTGTCCGAGGCCGTCAGGGAAGCCGCGCTCGGCGTCGCCAAGCGCTCCATCCACATCTGAGGATGACCGACCGCCCCGTCAGACCCGCCTGACGCTGCTGACGGGGCAGCCCTCCTTCGCGAGGATCCTCTCGACGACCGTCCCTGCCGGCTCGATCACCGTGTCCATGTGGTGGCCGTTCGCGTGCAGCAGCCGGCCGTCGCCGAGCGCGATCGCCACGTGCCCCTTCCAGAAGACGAGATCGCCGCGCCGCCACCCGTCCGTCGGGACAGGCTCGACCGGCGCCCCGAGCGTCCTCTCCTGCATGTCGCTGTCGCGCGGGCAGGAGAGACCGCACGCCCCCATCGCCATCTGCACGAGCGCCGAGCAGTCGAGCCCGAGGCTCGTCCGGCCGCCCCAGTAATAGGGCGTGCCGACGAAGCGCTCCGCCACGGCAACCCAGTCGCAGAGCGGATCGTCGAGCGCACGCAGGTGGCGGGCGAACACGAAACCGGCTGGGATGCGCGCGAAGTCGCCCTCGAGGTCCAGCACCGCGACCTCGGAATTCAGGCTCACGAGCATGAGCGGCGGCATCTTCAGGTCCGGGCCGGGATAGACCCAGGTCCTCAGGGCCGCCACGCGGTGGGTCGGCGCCGGGCCCGGCGTCTCGAGCGCGCCCGCCGGGCACCAGCCGACATAGCCGTCGCTCTCCGACTGCACCCACGCCCACCCTTCGGGCGTCTCCTCGAACAGCTTCACCCGCTCCCCGTGCAGAAGCTCGGTGTCCTGCCGGCTGTCCGGACGGGGCTCGCGGCGGAGAGAGGCGCTGGCCGCGCTTACCACCTTCGCCACCGGGTCGAGATAGCGTGGCCGGTCGACCTCTCCGGCGAGCGCGCGGTCGGCGGCGTCGGGCCGGATCGCATGGAGCCTCGGATCGAGCGCGGTCATCGGGACACCTGCCTTGCCTTGTCGGAGATCATGATGCCGAGCCTCTCGAGAAAGAGCGCGCCTTCCACGGTGCGCTGAACGAATACGTTGCGCCGGTCGGCGGTGTCCCGGCGACGGCTGACGAGCCCCTTCGCTCCCAGCGAATCGAGGGCGCGCGTGATGACGGGCTTCGTGACGCCGAGCTTCGCCGCGAGCCCCCTCACCGTGTGCGGCGGGGGCTCGAGATAGACGGTCAGCAGCACGGCGACCTGGCGGACCGACAGATCGTCCTCGCCACCGAGGACGAGAGCGAGCGCCACCTCGTGCCAGAGGCGGACCGCCTGGGCCGGCCGTATCGTGATCGCCATGGCGTTATGGGTCTCGGGACACGAAAATTCGTCACTTCCTTAGCGGAGCGCCGGCGCCACCGCCACCAAAACCTCAAATTCTGCTCTTCCTGAGCAACGAGAACACGGTGCGTATGGCCTGCGCCTCGCCACCCTCCGGGCAGACGGGGTTCTGCGTCGGGTTCCAGCCGTAGATGTCGAAGTGCGCCCACTGGGTGCGGGGCGACACGAAGCGCGACAGGAACAGGGCCGCGGTGATCGAGCCGGCGAAGCCGCCCTGTCCGGTGTTGTCGGTGTCGGCGACCTTGCTCTTGAGCATGCGCTCGTAAGGCGTCCACAGCGGCAGGCGCCAGATGGGATCGCCCGCCTCCTGGGCCTCACCCATCAGCGCCGCGGCGAGACCGTCGTGGCGGGTGAAGAACGGCGGGATGTCGGGCCCGAGGGCCACGCGGGCGGCGCCCGTCAGCGTCGCGAAGTCGAGGAGCAGCCCCGGCTCTTCCTCCTCCGCGAGCGTCAGCGCGTCGGCCAGGATAAGGCGCCCCTCGGCGTCGGTGTTGCCGACCTCGACCGTGATGCCGGCGCGGCTCCGGAGCACGTCTCCGGGACGGAAGGCGTTGCCGGAGATGGCGTTCTCGACGGCGGGTATGAGGACCCGCAGGCGCAGGTTGAGGCCTGTCGCCATGATCATGTGCGCGAGGCCGAGGGCGGCCGCGGCGCCACCCATGTCCTTCTTCATCAGGAGCATGCCGGCATGCGGCTTGATGTCGAGCCCGCCCGTGTCGAAGCAGACGCCCTTGCCGACGATGGTGACGGCACGCGCGTCCGGATCCCCCCACCGCAGGTCGATGAGGCGGGGCGCCCGCGTGCTCGCCCGTCCCACGGCGTGGACCATCGGCAGGTTCGCCTCGAGGAGCGCCTCCCCCGTCACCACCTCCACGGCGGCACCGTGACGTGCCGCGAGGTCGCGCGCCGCCGTTTCGAGCTCTTCGGGGCCCATGTCGCTCGAGGGGGTGTTGATCAGGTCACGCGCGAGGAAGACGCCGTCGGCGATCGCCATGACGTCCTTCGGCTCCACCCCCTCCGGCACGTGCAGCCGCACGTCCTTGCGCGTCACGCGCCTGTACCGGTCGAACACGTAGCCGCCGAGAACGAAGGCGAGCGCAGACAGCTCCGCGTGATCGCCCACATTCTCGAGCCTATAGCGGCCGGCGGGAAGTTCCGTCGCCAAACGGCCGGCGAAAAAGGCGCGCTCGCTTCCCTCGCTGGTCCCGGTCCCCAGAAGCGCGCAGACCGGACGCCCGTCGCCCCCCGGCAGCAGCGCGACGCGCCCGGCCGACGGTTCGTAGCCGATGGCGTCGAGATAGGCGGCGGCGACCCGGTCCAGGCCGCTCGTGGCCGCTTCGAGCTCGCCCTTCCCGACCAGACGGACAGGCAGGGCATCCTCACACTGCTCGCGCGGCAGCAGACTGGCTTCCACGGCGCTTTCCTCTCCACGATTGCTGCTTAACGCACCGTTAGGGTTAACGGGCTATTGCTGGATCGAGCCCTGCGACGCGCTGCGCCGGCTCGATACAGGGGAGCATATATCAAACCATGAGGATTTCCGCCTTCCTCCGCATCGCTGCCACCTCGGCAGCGCTCGGCCTGGCGCTCGCGGGCTGCAACAGCAAGGAGCTCCACACGGGCTCGATCGGAAAATCCGCGGCCGCGACGGCTGGTGCGGCGACCGCCTCCACGGCGCAGGCGGAAGACCTGTCGCGGCGCTACCGCAAGGACCAGAAAAACGCCGGCCTCGCCGTCGCCTTCGCCTCCTCGCTGCAATCCATGGGACGCAACAGCGACGCGCTGCGCGTGCTCGAGAACACGATGCAGCACAAGCCGAACGACGGCCCCCTCCTCTCCGCCTACGGCCGCGCCGTCCTGCGCGAGGGGCGGCCGAGCGACGCCCTGCCTGCGCTCGAAAAGGCGGAGCAGGCCGGCGAGCGCTCGAGCGCCCTCTACTCGGCGCGCGGCGCGGCTCTCGACCAGCTCGGCCGGCAAGACGAGGCGCGTGCGAACTACCAGCGGGCGCTGGCGCTGAAGCCGGACGACCCCGGGACGCTCGCCAATCTCGGCCTCTCCTACGCGCTCTCCCGCGACCTGAAGGAGGCGGAGGCCGTCCTGCGCAAGGCTGCGGCACAGCCGGCCGCCACGCAGCAGGTGCGCCAGAACCTCGCGCTCGTGCTCGGCCTGCAGGGCCGCTTCAAGGAGGCCGAAGAGCTCGCGCGGCAGGACCTCGCCCCGGCCCAGGCCAAGGCGAACACCGACTTTCTCAGGCAGATGGTCAGCCAGCCCGACAACTGGAAGCAGCTCAAGGCGCTCGACGGCTGAGCACGCCCCGCGCGGGCTGGTCGTCGCTCTCCACGTTCGGCATCTCCAGCCGGGCACTCGCCGCCGGCTCGCCGACGAGGACGGGCCGCAGGTTGCGCGCCCGCTTCGGCTTGATCGGGATCGCCGCCTGGACCTGCTTCGTCGCCTCGACCATCACGAGCCCCGGCGGCATCGCCAACCATGCGCCGAGCCGCTCGAGGACGCCGAGCGACCGGATCAGGAACCGGTGGCGGAAGGGGGGGAGCCACAGAGCCTCCTGCCAGCGCGCCGGCGTGAACTGCGTCTCGCGCAGGAGCCTCACGAGCTGCGAGCGGCTGTAGGGGTGGCCGTAGCCGAAGGGCGTGTGCTCGAAGCGCGACCACAGGCCGCGGCGGTAGGGTACGGCGACGATCAGGCGGCCGCCGCCGGCCAGCACCCGCCGCGCCTCGTGGAGAAGCTCC
Organism: Lutibaculum baratangense AMV1; assembly: GCF_000496075.1. Classification (GTDB taxonomy): domain Bacteria; phylum Pseudomonadota; class Alphaproteobacteria; order Rhizobiales; family Tepidamorphaceae; genus Lutibaculum; species Lutibaculum baratangense. The sequence goes on along the minus strand of NZ_AWXZ01000035.1, from coordinate 31,916 downwards.
GAGGCACTGTCGCTCATCTCCAGGCAGTGGACCATGATCAGGAGGTCGACCGTTCCGTCACCCATCGGCAGGCGTGTCTCGTCGACGAGCGCCGCGCGGCATTTGCGGTCGCTCGGCCACCGCACCACGCCCTGGCGGGCCGGCATGAAGGCCAGCACCCGCTCGGCCCGGTCCCGCAGCAGGCCGAGATAGGGCGTCGCATAGCCGAGGCCGACGACGACGCCCGCATCGCGGGCCGGCAGCAGGTGCTCCATGCGCTGCTGCACCAGGCGCCGCGCGATCTGGCCCAGCATCGTTCCGTAGAACTCGCGCAGATCGATGATGTCCACGTGCATTCGCCGGCACTTCTCCCAGGACCTGTCCGCCTTGACGCTGGTCAGTGGCGGACCAAGTGAGCCATATAGCTCCCATCATCATAACAGGAGGTTCAGCACGCGATGGCCCGTCTCGACATCAGAATGTTTCCCTGTCTGAGCGACAATTATGGCGTGCTGATCAAGGAGCTCGACTCCGGCGCCGCGGCGGCGATCGACGCGCCCGACGGCACGGCCGTGATCGAGGCCGCGGAGGCGGCCGGCTGGGACCTCACGCATATCCTCGTCACCCACAGCCACGCCGATCACGTGCAGGGCATCGAGGCGGTGAAGGCGCGGTTCGGCTGCCGCGTCGTCGGCCCGAAGGGCGAGGCCGACAGCATTCCCGGCATCGACGACACCGTGGCCCACGGCGACCGCTACGCGTTCGGCGGGCTGACGGCGGAGATCATCGAGACCCCCGGCCACACCACGGCGCCGGCCACCTGGTACTTTCCGGAAGCCGACGTCGTCTTCACCGGCGACACGCTCTTCGCGCTCGGCTGCGGGCGGGTCTTCACCGGGTCCATGGAGGACATGTGGGAGTCGCTTCAGAAGCTCGCACGTCTCCCGAAGGAGACGCTCGTCTATTGCGGCCATGAGTACACCGTCGCGAACGCGAAGTTCGCGCTCACGATCGAGCCCCACAACCACCATCTGCAGGCGCGGGCCGACGAGGCGAACCGGAAGCGCTCGGAGGGAGAGCCGACCCTGCCCACGACGATCGGGGGAGAGCTCCTCGCCAACCCGTTCATGCGCGCCGACCGGCCGGAGGTCGCGGACGCCGTCGGGATGACGGGCGCCGACCCGGCGAAGGTCTTCGCCGAGATCCGCAGGCGGAAGGACGCGTTCTGACATGTCGGGCGATATGAACATGCTGACGGCGGGCGAGGTCGTCGAGATGCTCGGCCTCGACCCCCACCCCGAAGGCGGCCATTTCCGCGAGACCTTCAGGGACGGCACCGGCCACGACGGCCGCGCCCGCTCGACCGCGATCTACTACCTCCTCGCGGAGGGCGAGTTCTCGCACTGGCACAGGGTCGACGCCGTCGAGATCTGGCACTATCACGCCGGCGCGCCGCTGGAGCTCAAGACCTCCGCCGACGGCGAGACGGAGGGGGTCCATCTCCTCGGTCCCGACCTCGTGGCGGGCGAACGGCCGCAGCTCGTCATTCCGAAGGACGGGTGGCAGAGAGCCCGAACACTGGGGCGATGGACGCTCGTCGGCTGCACCGTGGCGCCGGGCTTCGAGTTCGACGGGTTCGAGATGGCTCCGCCCGACTGGCGCCCCGGGGCGTGAGGTCAGACGATCAGGAAGGTCATGTAGCCGGCATAGGCGGCGAGAAGGACGCCGCCTTCCGTGCGGCTCAGCCCCCGGCCCGTGAAGGCCATCAGGGCCATCACCGCCATCACGCCGATCACGAACGGTATGTCGAAGGCGAGCAGCTCCGGTGACACCTGCAGCGGATGTGTCATGGCCGTCACGCCGGCGATGCCGAGCAGGTTGAAGACGTTCGATCCGACGACGTTGCCGTAAGCGATCTCCGGCTGCTTGCGGATCGCCGCGCTGATCGATGTCGCGAGCTCCGGCAGCGACGTGCCGATGGCGACGATCGTCAGGCCGATCAGCGTGTCGGAGACCCCGAAGGTCTCCGCGAGTTCGATCGCCCCCGTGACGAGCAGTTGCCCGCCCAGCACCACGCCGGCAAGGCCCCCGAGCAGGAAACCGGCCTCCTTCAGTTTCGGTCCGAGGCCCGGCTCGGGCGTCGGCTGGTCGTCGCCTTCCGCAGGCTCGCCCCGCTCCACCTTCCGCTTCTCGGAGCGCCAGACATAGACGAGGTAGCCGGCGAGGGCGAGGACGAGGATCGTCCCCTCGACCCGGCCGATCACCCCGCCGAGCGCGAGCCCCGCGAGAAGGACGCCCGACCCGACCATCAGGAGCCCGTCGCGTATCGCCGTGCGCCCGTCGCAGATCATGGGGGTCACGACGACGGTCAGGCCGAGGATCAGCAGCACGTTCGCGATGTTCGAGCCGACCACGTTGCCGAGCGCGATGCCGGGCGCGCCGGACAGCGCGGCACTGATGCTCGTCGCGAGCTCGGGCGCCGAGGTTCCGAAGCCGACGACCGTCAGCCCGACGACGAGCGGCGTCACGCCGAGGCGCAGGGCAAGGAGCACCGCCCCCCGGACCAGCGCCTCGCCTCCGACGAACAGGAGGACGAGGCCGGCGACGATCAGGAGGTACATGGTCATGGGGCGGCTGTTCCGTGGAAGTGTGCGGGGCAAGATGCCATATGGGTCCCGCTTCCGTGGACCGCCACCGCCTGAACCGGGAAATCCGCCGCGGCCGTGCCCGAGTCAGCCGGGAGAGGCGCCGGCCGCCGCCGGCACCGGCACGTTGTCGATGAGCCGCGTCTCGCCGAGCCACACGGCGGCGAGGAGCTGGCCGGGACGGTCGGCCCGCTGCAAGGGCGCGAGGTCGTCGGCGGCGCGCAGCTCGAAATACTCGACCTCGCGAAAGCCTGCGTTCGCGAGTTGCGACCGCTCGTCGGCGATGACGGGGCCGGGATCCTCCCCGTCCGCGATCCTGCGCGCCGCCCTGTGCAGCGCCGCCGCCAGCCGGGGCGCCACCTCGCGCTCCCTCGCCGACAGCCTCACGTTCCGGGACGAGAGCGCGAGGCCGTCCGGCTCGCGGATCGTCGGGCAGCCGACGATCTCGATGGGTATGTCGAGATCGCGCGCCATGCGCCTGATCACGTGGAGCTGCTGGAAATCCTTCTCGCCGAAGACGGCGATGTCCGTCTGCGACTGCAGGAAGAGCTTCGCGACCACCGTCGCGACCCCGTCGAAATGACCGGGGCGGTAGGCGCCGCAAAGTCCCTCGCTGACGCCGCTCACCGAGACGGTCGTGGCGAAGCCCGGGGGATAGATCTCTTCGGCACCGGGGGCGTAGAGCAGGTCGACGTCGAGCGGCGCGAGCTTCGCCCGGTCCTCCTCCTCCGTCCGCGGATAGGCGTCGAGGTCGCTCCGGCTGTTGAACTGCTTCGGGTTCACGAACAGGGTCACCACGACCCGCTCCGCCCTGCTGCGGGCGGCGCGCACGAGGCTCAGGTGACCGTCGTGCAGCGCTCCCATCGTCGGCACGAGGGCCACGCGCTCCCCGCGCCCGTGCCACGCCGCCACGCGCTCCCTCAGGGCGGCGACGTCGCGAACCGTCTCGAGGCTCACTCTCAGCCGCCTCCGCCCGCCGACCTGGGCGCGGGATCGACCGCCTTCGGCACGTCGCCGAAGACATGCTCGGCGGCAGGGAAGCGGCGTTCCCTGACCTCGCGGGCGAAGGCCTCGATCGCCTCGCCCGCGACCTGCCCGAGCTCGGCGTAGCGCTTCACGAATTTCGGCCGGAAATCGGTGAACATGCCGAGCATGTCGTCGATGACGAGAACCTGGCCGTCGCAGGACGCCGAGGCGCCGATGCCGATCGTCGGGATGGCGATCTCCTCGGTGATCCGGCGGGCGAGCGGATCCGTCATCTTCTCGAGCACGACGGAGAACGCGCCAGCCTCGGCCACCGCGACGGCGTCGCGATAGACACGCTCGGCGTCCGCGCCGCGCCCCTGCACCTTGTAGCCGCCGAAGGCGTTCACCGCCTGCGGCGTCAGCCCGACATGGGCCATCACCGGCACGCCGCGGGCGGTGAGGAAGCGGATCGTCTCGGCCATCGCCTCGCCGCCCTCGAGCTTCACCGCGCCGCAGCCGGTCTCGGCCATCACGCGGGCGGCGTTGCGGAACGCCTGCTCGGGTCCCTCCTCGTACGTGCCGAACGGCATGTCGATGACGAGGAGCGCCCGCTCCACGCCGCGCCGCACGGCCTGCCCGTGCATGATCATCATGTCGAGCGTGACGCCCAGCGTCGACGGCAGGCCGTGCATCACCATGCCGACGCTGTCCCCCACCAGCACCACCTCGCAATGCGGGTCGACCAACTTGGCGACGGGCGTCGTGTAGGCGGTCAGCGACACGATCGGCGTGCCGCCCTTCCGTGCCGCGATGTCTGGAGGCGTGATCGCCCTAGCCTCGGCCGAGACGCTCATGCTCGATACTCCTCAAGAGATCCGTGCGCCGCGTCGGGCGCCGCACGGGATGTGCGACGGCTCGCGCCGCGACGCAAGGGCGGCACGTGCCGGGAAGGCCTGCCTCCGCCGTCGCCGCGGACGCGCGTCAGGCGAGGTACTGGCCGCCATTGGCGCTGAGCGTCGAGCCGGTGATGAAGCCAGCCTCGTCGGAGACGAGGAAGACGACGCATCTCGCGATCTCCTCCGGCTCGCCGAGGCGTCCCACGGGAATCTGCGGGATGATCTGCTTGTCGAGCACGTCCTGCGGCACCGCGCGCACCATCTCGGTGCCGATATAGCCGGGGCAGATCGCGTTGACGGTGATGCCCTTGCGGGCGCCCTCCTGCGCGAGCGCCTTCGTGAAGCCGATCTCGCCGGCCTTCGCGGCGGAGTAGTTGACCTGGCCCATCTGGCCCTTCTGGCCGTTGATCGAGGAGATGTTCACGATGCGGCCGAAGCCGCGCTCGCGCATGCCCTCCCAGACCGGGCGGCACATGTTGAAGAGCGAGCCGAGATTGGTGTCGATGACCGCCTTCCAGTTGTCGTGGCTCATCTTGTGGAACATGCCGTCGCGCGTGATGCCGGCGTTGTTCACGAGGATCTCGACCGGTCCGAGCTTCCCTTCCACCTCGGCGATGCCGGCCGCGCAGGCCTGCGGGTCCGCGACATCCCACTGGAAGACGGGAACGCCCGTCTCCTCCGCGAAGGCGTTCGCCTTCTCGGTGTTGCCGGCATAGCTCGCCGCGACGGCGTAGCCCGCAGCCTTCAGCGCCTTCGAGATCGCCGCGCCGATCCCGCGCGTTCCTCCCGTCACGAGTGCCACACGCCCCATTGGTCGTTCCCTTCCTTCGTGCGTTGTTCCTGAAACGGCCGCGCCGGGGTGCCCGGCGAGGCCGCCGCGGCCGGCCCTTCTGGCGTGGCGGCCGCGGCTGGTCGAGTGCTTGGCGCCTACCGCTCCACGCAGAGGGCGACGCCCATGCCGCCGCCGATGCAGAGCGTGGCGAGGCCCTTCTTCGCGTCGCGGCGGCCCATCTCGTAAAGGAGCGTCGTCAGCACGCGGGCGCCCGATGCGCCGATCGGGTGACCGATCGCGATCGCGCCGCCGTTCACGTTGACGATGTCGGGGTTGAGACCGAGCTCCTTGTTGACGGCGCAGGCCTGCGCCGCGAAGGCCTCGTTCGCCTCGACGAGGTCGAGGTCGTCGACCGACCACCCCGCCCGTTCGAGTGCCTTGCGCGAGGCGGGGATCGGGCCGGTGCCCATGATCGCGGGATCGACACCGGCGGTGGCCCAGGAGGCGATGCGGCCGAGCGGGGTGAGACCGCGCCGGCTGGCCTCATCGGCCGTCATCAGCACGACGGCGGCGGCGCCGTCATTGATGCCCGACGCGTTGCCGGCGGTGACGGTGCCTTCCTTGTCGAAGGCCGGCCGCAGCCCCTGCAGGCTCTCGGCCGTCACGCCCTCGCGGATGTACTCGTCCTGCTCGACCACCGTGTCGCCCTTGCGGCCCTTGACCGTCACGGCGGCGATCTCGTCCTTGAAGCGTCCCTCGCGCCGCGCGGCTTCGGCCTTGTTCTGCGACCGGGCAGCGAACTCGTCCTGCTGCTCGCGGGTGATCTGCCACTGTCTCGCGACGTTCTCGGCGGTGTTGCCCATGTGGTAGCCGTTGAAGGCATCCCACAGGCCGTCCTTGATCATCGTGTCGATCATCTTGAAGTCGCCCATCTTCTGCCCGTTGCGCAGGTGGGCGCAGTGCGGCGCCTGGCTCATCGATTCCTGGCCGCCGGCGATGACGATGCCCGCCGACCCGTCGCGGATCTGCTGCATGCCGAGTGCCACCGCGCGGAGCCCCGAGCCGCAGAGCTGGTTCATGCCCCAGGCCGGCGTCTCGACCGGAATGCCCGCCGCGATCGAAGCCTGCCGCGCGGGGTTCTGCCCCTGCCCGGCGGTGAGGATCTGGCCGAGAATGACCTCGTCCACCTCACCCGCCTCGATGCCGGCGCGCTGCATTGCCGCCGTCATCGCCGCGGTGCCCAAATAGGATGCAGCCACGCTCGACAGCGAGCCGTTGAACGAGCCGACCGGCGTGCGCGCGGCGCCCACGATGACGACGTCGGAATTGGCGCTCATGATCGATACCTCCTGTCCGAACGCAGGTGCAGCGTTCGCCTCTGCTCTTGTGTCACGAGCCGGTTCTGCCCGGAAAACCAAGGCCTCGTGCGTCGCCCGGAACTATACAACGAGGTGCCGGGGGCGCGTCACCCCCAAGAAAGATGCTGGACGGTGGCGCCGCAGCATGACAGCGTGACAAACGGATTGTCCGGCACGCGAAAAAGACCATAAGCTGGGCAGGGAGAGGGTGACCTGGCGGCGCGAGAAGACCGTCCGGTCTTCGGGAGGAGCGGCGAGCCATGACACGACACGCGCAGCAGCCCACGATCATCAAGAAATACGCCAACCGGCGGCTCTACAACACGGGAACGAGCACCTACGTCACGCTCGACGACCTCGCGAAGATGGTGAAGGAGGAGGAGGACTTCATCGTCATCGACGCGAAGACGCAGGACGACATCACGCGGTCGGTCCTCACGCAGATCATCGTGGAGCAGGAGAGCCGCGGCGGACACCTGCTGCCGACGAACTTCCTGCGCCAGCTCATCCGGTTCTACGGCGACTCGATGCAGACGCTCGTGCCGAGCTATCTCGACTTCTCCATGAACTCGCTCACCCGTGACCAGGAAAAGTTCCGCGAGCAGATGGCGAAGACCTTCGGCGCCACCGCGATGGGCGCGATGGAGAACCAGGTGCGCTCGAACATGGCGATGTTCGAGCGGGCGTTCCGCATGTTCACGCCGTTCGCGAACGAGGCCGAGCAGGCCACGCGCGAGCGTGAGACCCGGGAGCGACCGCAGCCGAGCGAATCCGACTTCGACACGCTGCGCAAGCAGATGGCCGAGATGCAGAGCCGGCTCGACCAGCTCGCCAAGAAGGACTGAAGCGCGAGTTGACGGAGGCGGCGGGCATGGCGGACGAGTGGAAGCTGCCGTGGACCGCCCATTGCCGCTGCCGCGCCGTCACGATGACGATCTCCGCCCCGCCGCTTCTCTTCATGGCATGCCATTGCCGCGGCTGCCAGAGGATGACGGCGAGCGCCTTCTCCTGCTCCATGGCCATCCCGAATAGTGGGTTCGGAGTGGATGGCCCGCCGCCCGCGACCCGCGCCTCCGAGGACGGGTCGCCCTGCACCCACCATTTCTGCCCCGAGTGCCACAGCTGGATCTTCACGAGCTTCCCGGAGGAGGCCGGTTTCACCAACGTGCGGGCCACCATGCTGGACGACCCCTCGTGGTTCGCGCCTTTCGTCGAGACGCAGACTGCGGAGAAGCTGCGCTTCGCGGAAACGGGCGCACCGATCAGCTACGAGCGCTTCCCCGCGATCGAGGACTATCCCGGCCTGATCGAGCGCTTCCAGTCCGAGGGCGCGAGGCCCGCCTGATGCCTTCCGGCGGGCACGGCCGGAGCGCGATCTTCACGTGGCGACCGCGGTGTCCTTCGGCATCTCGTAGAGCTTCGGCTTCCCGATGAGGTAGCCCTGGAGGTGCTCGACGCCCGCCTCCTGAAGGATGCGGGCCTGTTCCTCCGTCGTCACCCGTTCGGCCACCGTGCCGAGGCCCAGATGGCGGGCGAGCGCGACGAGCGTCCGCACGAAGAACAGCGTGTCCTCGCTCGTCGTGATCGTGTCCACGAACGATCCGTCTATCTTCACGACATCCGCGCCGAGCGACCTCAGGTTCCGGAACGAGGTGTGCCCGGCGCCGAAATCGTCGATCGCGACCTTGCAGCCCAGGTCCTTCAGCGCCCGGACGAAATCCGCCGCTCGGTCGAGATCCTCGATCGCGACCGTCTCGGTCACCTCGACCATCAGGCGGCGGGCGATGTCCCGGTCGGAGCGGAGATGGCAGGCGAGCCGCGCGAACCACGAGACGTCGAGAACACTCGCGGCCGAGACGTTGAGGGACAGGCTGAGGCCCGGATCGTCGCCGAGCGCGGCGAGCGTCAGGTCCATCATGCGCTGGTCGATAAGCCGGATGATGCCGAGGCGCTCGGCCGATTCGATGAACTCGGCCGCGTTCAGGATCCGGCCGTCGGGCATGCGCAGCCGGCACAGCACCTCGTGATGGACGACCGCCCTCGTCCCGGTCGAGGCGATCGGCTGCAGCGCGAAGACGAGCCGGTTCGCATTCAGCGCCTCGATGACCTCGGCGGAGACCTCCGCGTTGCGGCGCCGCGCGACGTCCGCCCCCGGTGACGGCTCGTAGAGGCACAGGCCGCCTTTCGTGTGGTCGCGCGCCTCGCCGAGCGCCTGCATCGCGTGGGCGAGCGCCTCGTCGGCCGTGCGCCCGTAACGGGGCAGGACGACGCCGCCGATGGAGATCGTGGCGCCGACCGAGCCCGACCGCGTGGGAATCGGCTCCGAGGCGACGGCGTCGGAAAAGCGCGCGGCGGCGATGCGGAGATCGGATTCGCTGCACGAGTTGAGGAGCACGCCGATCTTGTTGCCGGAGAGGCGCCCCATCTGGTCGCCGCGGCGGACCTGGCGCGCGATCCGCTTCGCGGCGCCCGCGATCACGTCCTCCCCCGCCTCGTAGCCGTAGGCGTCGTTGAACATGCCGAGATGGTCGACCGCGACGACTGCGAGCGCGCAGCTCACGCGGACCCGCTGCGCGGCCTCGATGCTGGCGGCGACCAGTTCCAGGAAGCGCCGCCGCATCAGAGCGCCGGTGTGCAGGTCGTACTCGCTCGAGGCGACCGCGTCCCCTGCGGCCGGCACGACGCGCACGATGCCCTGGGCGACGGCCGGCCGGCCGTCGGGGCCGGCAAACCAGCGCCCGAAATCCTCGATGATCGGGCCCGGGTCGCGGTCTCCGCCCGCCATGCGGTAGACCACCTGGTAGGGCACGCCCGGGCCGGGATCGCGCGCGCCCGACTGCATCACCACGTCGTAGCGCCCCGGCGGGCCGGAGGGGTCGAGAAGCCGGACGAAGCGGCGGCCGCTGTCGATGGCCTCGATCGAGGGGATGCGGAACAGCCGGGCGGCGTTGGCGCTCCAGCGCAGCTCGTCGCTCGCGACGTTCCAGTGATAGACGGCGCACTGGACCGAATCGAGAATGTCTAGCGTGCCGCCCGTGCGGGTCGGCGGCTCGGGTCGGTCGGCCGCATCGGCGCCCTGATGCATGCTTGGGGTCCGGCTTGAGAAGATGGGTCGCTCGTTCTGCGCCCGTCCAGTCTGCGGCCCGGCCCCTTAACAAACCGCCAAGTGGGCGAACGATCGCGGCTCCATCACGTTGTCAACAGGCCGCGGCCCCGCTGTCGCGGGACCGAGCGCGACTCGTGGCATCATCCTTGCGCATTTCTGAAGGAAGGATGCACACCTGTATCGGGATGGGACATGAGGATCGAGCCGAGCAGACACGCCTTCGACGCGAGCGCACCGACCGACAAGGCGGGGCGCCGGCGGGACGGCGAGCCGGCGCGGGAGCGCAAGGTCGAGGCGGCGGTGCCGGTCGCTCCGGCGCAGGAGCGCCCGACGCACCAGCCGCGCGGCGCGTATGCGCCCCTCATCGCCCAGCTCATCGCGACCCGCCTCGAAATGCCACAGACCCGCGCCCGCCGCAGGGCTGCGCCCGAGGTGGCCACCGGTGCCTACGGCGCCTGCGGCGCGGCGCCGGCTGCGGTCGAACCCGCCGGGCGCTTCAGGCGGAGTGTCTGAGGCGGCCTCCCGCCCTCAGAGCTCGCTCGTGCCGACGGAGAAGTCCCGCCTGGCCGCACGGATCGTGATCGAGAAGCCCGCGACGACGTCGACGAAGGAAATCACCGTCATCAGGAAGAAGGTCGAGGTCGCCGCGCGGTCCACGAGCAGGAACTCGACGATGCAGATCACGAAGACGATCGTCGACAGGATGTGCTCGAGCACCGAGCTGTGACTCGCCCTGCTCGACTTCAGGATCTCGATGAACAGGACGAACAGCGTGCACAGGAGGAACACGTCGTGTGCCGTCATCGTCCAGACCGCCCCCGACATCATCGGCAGCGACGTCACCTCCGCGTTCCATTGCGCGCCGAAGACGATCGCGAGGATGTTGTAGGCGATGAGCGGCAGGAGCATCAGCGGGATCGAGCCCATGGGCGGCGGCCTCTTCAGGTGAAGTGTCTCGTCTCGGGAACGAGTGCGCCGCACTATGCCCTCGCGGGCGGTCGCGGCAAAGCTCGTCGACGGGTGGAGCCGTGACGGCGCCAACGAAAAAGGCCGGCGATGGCCGGCCTTTCCTAAAGAAGCGCGAAGGGAAGCCGCGGCTTACGCGTCGTCCTGCGGCTTCAGGATCTGGCGGCCGCGATACATGCCGCTCTTCAGATCGACGTGGTGCGGGCGGCGCAGCTCGCCCGAATCCTTGTCCTCGACATAGGCGGGCTTCTTCAGCGCATCGGCGGAGCGACGGAAGCCCCGCTTCATCGGCGACGTTTTCCGCTTGGGTACGGCCATGATTATCTCCTGACAACAGCTGCTCGCCGGCGCGGCGCGCGAGCCGTTCAAACAGCGCTCTCTCGCGATCGACGAAATTCAGGCGCGGGTTATACAGAATTGTCACGCCGGACGGAAGCCCGTCGCGGCGATTCCGCGCCCTATTTCAGACAGCCGACATAGGAGCCCGCCTGACGCGCCCGGCGCTCGATGATTCCCGCGAGGCGGCGCAGCTGAGCGCTGGGTTGGGCGGGGTTGCGCAGCCGCGGATTCGGCAGCGTGACCGCGAGAAGCGCGCCTTCGGAGGCGGTCAGGTTGGCGGCAGGCTTGCCGAACCAGTGCTGCGCCGCCGCTTCCGCTCCGAAAACGCCCGGCCCCCACTCGACGATGTTGAGATATATCTCCATCGTCCGCCGCTTCTCCCAGACCGTATCGAGGTAGTAGGCGATCGGTATCTCGAGACCCTTTCGAAGATAGGATCGCGACGGCCAGAGGAACATGTTCTTGGCGACCTGCATCGGGATCGTGCTGGCGCCGCGGGGGCGGTCGGCGTTTCTGTCGAGAACCTCCTGAACGGCGGCCCAGTCGACACCCTGGTGGGCACAGAACTGCCCGTCCTCCGACATCATCACCGCATTGACGAGGTTCGGAGAGATCTCCTCGAGAGGCACCCAGCGGCGGGTCGTGTCGATCCGGTTCAGCTCCTGCCAGGCCTGCAGCGTCGACCAGGGCGGATTCGCCACGGCATAGAGCGGCACGAGAAGGATCGGCAGGCACGCAACGGCAATCGCGAGCAGCAGGAGTCTGGAAACAAGCCAGCCGACGCCCCTCCTCCGCCTCCGCCGCGGGCGCTCCACCTGTTCATCAACCATCCGCCGCTCCGCCGGGCCGCTGCATTCACCCATGCTTGCCATGCCGGGCGCCACTGCGCCACTCTCCCGGCCGCCGCCCGCTCGGGCGCCCGGTCCTGCCCCCGCGATGCTGGAGAGACATCTTGCCCGCCGATTTCGAAGCCGAGTTGAAGAAGATCGCCTCGAGGGTCGATTCCGAGCTCGAGGCACTGCTTCGACCGGAGGGAGCACAGCACTCGCGGCTATCCGACGCCATGCACTACGCCGTGATGGGCGGGGGCAAGCGTCTGCGTCCCTACCTCGTCGTCGCCTCGGCCGAGCTCTTCGGCGTGCCCGCCGCGAGCGCGATGCGCACGGCGGCGGCGCTCGAATGCCTGCACACCTACAGCCTCGTCCACGACGACCTGCCCGCCATGGATGACGACGATCTCCGCCGCGGCAGGCCGACGGCCCACCGGGCCTATGACGAAGCAACGGCGATCCTCGCCGGAGACGCGCTCCTGACGCTCGCCTTCGAGATCCTGAGCGAGCCGCCGACCCATCGCGATCCGGCCGTGCGGGCCTATCTCGTCTCGCGTCTGGCCCGCGCCGCGGGCGCGCAGGGCATGGCCGAGGGACAGATGCGCGACCTCCTCGCTGAGGGGAAATCGCTCTCGGAGGAAGAGGTTCTGGACCTGCAGGGCCTGAAGACGGGCGCGCTCTTCTCCTTCGCGGCGGAGGCGGGCGCTATCCTCGCCCTCGCGCCTGCCGACGACCACATCCGCCTCGCCCGTTTCGGCGCCACCCTGGGGCTCGCCTTCCAGATCGCCGACGACCTTCTCGACGAGGAGGCGAGCGAGGAGGAGCTCGGCAAGGCCACCGCGAAGGACCGCGCCAAGGGCAAGGCGACCCTCCCGGCGCTCCTCGGCATCGCCGAGGCGCGGTCGCGGCTCGATGCCGCCGTTTCCGCCGCCCGCGATCTGATCGAGCCCTACGGGGACCGGGCCCGCAAGCTCTCCGCCGCCCTCGATTTCACTGCCAACAGGAAGAAGTGAGCTGGTAGACGATGACAGTTGAGCTCCACTTCCACGGCGCGTCGCGCACCGTCACCGGCTCCTGCTTCCAGCTCCGCACGGACCGGGCACGAATTCTCGTCGACTGCGGCATGTTCCAGGGCCCGAAGACCGAGAAGGAGTTGAACTACCGTCCGTTCCCCTTCGGCCCCGGAAGCGTCGACGCCCTCCTCCTCACCCACGCGCACATCGACCACAGCGGGCTCGTGCCGAAGCTCGTGAAGGCGGGCTTCGAGGGCCGCATCTTCGCGACGCGGGCAACCCGCGACCTCTGTTCCGTCATGCTGCCCGACTCAGGCTTCATCCAGGAAATGGAGGTCGAGCAGCTCAACCGTCGCAACGCGCGCCGCGGCCGGGCCGAGGTCGAGCCGATCTACACCGCCGCCGACGCCGATCAGGCGATGCTCCAGTTCACGCCCGTCGCATACGAAGCCTGGACGGAGGTGGCCGACGGTATCCGCGCCCGCTACTGGAACGCCGGCCACCTCCTCGGCTCCGCGTCCATCGAGGTCGAGGTCGCTGCCGGCGCCAAGCCCCTCCGCATCCTCTTCTCCGGCGACATCGGCCCGGACCACAAGCTCCTGCAGTTCGACCCGGAGGCGCCGGCCGGGTGGGACTACGTCGTGTGCGAATCGACCTATGGCGACGAGGAGCGCCACGATGCGTCGCCCGAGCGGCGACGGCGGCTCCTGAAGGAGGAGGTCGAGGGGGCCGAGAGGCGGGGCGGTGCCCTCGTCATCCCCTCCTTCGCAGTGGAGCGGACGCAGGAGCTCCTGACCGACCTCGTCGAGCTCATGGAGCGGGGCGAGGTCAGGCGCGCGCCGATCTTCATCGATTCCCCCCTCGCGACGAAGGCGAGCGCGATCTTCGAGAGCCACGCCTCCGAGATCGAGGACGGGCCCCTTCTCCGCCGGGCGATGTCGGCCGAGAATGTCCGCTTCACCGAGAGCGTGGAGCAGAGCAAAGGCATCGACCGGCTCACCGGGTTCCACATCGTGATCGCGGCGAGCGGCATGTGCGAGGCCGGCCGCATCCGCCACCACCTGAAAGCCCGGCTGTGGCGGCGCGAGGCGACGGTCCTCATCGTCGGCTACCAGGCGCAGGGCACGCTCGGCCGGATCCTGCAGGAGGGGGCGAAGCGCGTGCGCATCATGGGCGAGGAGATCGAGGTCCGCGCCCAGATCCGCACGCTCGACGTCTATTCGGGCCACGCGGACGGCCCGCAACTCCGGCGGTGGATCGAAAAGCGTCTGCCGATCCGCCACGGGCTCTTCCTCGTCCACGGCGAGGAGGAGGCACTGTCGGGTCTGAAGGGGCGCGCCGCGCAGCTGATGCCGGAGGAACACGTCGTCGTCCCCGCGCTTGACGACGTGTTCGGACTCACTCGCGACGGCCTGCGGGTGCCGGATCGGCAGGGCAAGCGCCGCATCCTGCCGACCCAGACCGCGCAGCTCGACTGGCACAACGACCTCTCGAAGCTCCTCCTCGACATCGGCGAGACGATGGACCACGCCGCCGACGATCGCGCGCGGGGGGTGATCATCCGCCGGCTTCGCCGGGCGCTCGAGGAGACCGAGACCGAGACCGGAAACGGCCCCGCCTGAGTGCCTGCCGCCGAGGCCGCACGAGCTCATCCTTTAGAGCGGTTCTCGTTGTCTCCCATTCATCAACGTGGCGCGGCGGCGACATCATTGCGGCCTCCGTGCGTCCGAGATTCTTCTCTAGAATCCGCAGGTTAAAAAGATTTCTGACTGTTCGCCCCCGGTTCTCTAGCGATCTCGACCGCGGGCCCGGGCTGCGTCCGAAAGCGACCGGAACGGACATAGGGACCTCCCGTTCTGCTCCCCGACCGGCGGGACCGACACGACGGCCGCGGGTCAGGAAGCAGAGACTGAAAGGAGACTAACGATGAAGTTTCACCACATCGCCGCTCCGGCGTTCGCTGCACTCCTGATGGCTTCGACCGCCATGCCTTCGCAGGCACAGGACACCGAGATCCCGCGCGAGGGCACCTCGTCGAGCTCGACGGTTGGGGCCGGCGGCACGACGGCTGGCGACGGCTCGACCTCCACCACGCTCGGCACCGGCGGCAGCGCCTCGGGCTCGGGGGACGGTGGCGCGGGCAGCGCCTCGACCCTCGGCGTCGGCGGCACGACGGCCGGCGACGGCTCGACCTCCACCACGCTCGGCACCGGCGGCAGCGCCTCGGGCTCGGGGGACGGTGGCGCGGGCAGCGCCTCGACCCTCGGCGTCGGCGGCACGACGGCCGGCGACGGATCGACCTCCACCACCCTCGGCACGGGCGGCAGCGCGTCCGGCTCCGGCGACGGGGACGCGGGCAGCGCCTCGACCCTCGGCGTCGGCGGCACGACGGCTGGCGACGGGTCGACCTCCACCACCCTCGGCACGGGCGGCAGCGCGTCCGGCTCCGGCGATGCCGGCGCGGGCAGTGCCTCGACCCTCGGCGCCGGCGGCACGACGGCCGGCGACGGCTCCTCGGCCTCGAGTGTCGGGACGGGCGCTTCGTCGGCCGGCTCGATGAACTCGAAGGGCGAAGAGGCGCCCGGCCGCTCTGCCGAGGCTCCCGGCCAGAAGAAGAAGCACGACAGCAACTGATTGCTGATTCACGCACCGCGGGCGGCCCGCTTCGGCGGGCCGCCCAGGTCCCCGAAAGGAGCTCAAACCATGCGGGCACATACGAGAATTGCAGTCGCTTCCGTCGCGTTCGCCATGTTCGCCATGCCCGCGCACGCCGACGACGAGGTGAAGCGCGACGAGAACGGCTGCCGGATCGTCGAAAGCGACGAGGCGGGCCATGGCGCGGCGGCCGTTTCGGGCTCCGGTGGCGCGGCCGCCACGAGCGGCGCCACGGCGGGCTCTGGCCAGGCCTCAGGCGTCACCGTCCAGTCCGGCGGCTCGGGAGCCGGCGCCTCCTCGTCCGTCAGCGTCTCTTCGTCGGCGGGCAACGGGGCAGCGGTCGCCACGAGCAGCGGAGATGGCGACTGCGTGGTCGTGGTGCCGCGCGGCGAGAAGGAGTAGTCCGATGAAGAAGCCAGTTCTCTATGCCGCGATCATCCTCGGTCTCGGCGCCTCTCCGGCCTTCGCGGAGGATGCAGCGAGCGGAACGGTCGGAAGCGGCGGCAGCGCCGCGGCCGGCGGCACCTCCGCCTCGACGCTCGGCCTCGGCGGCACCGTCCGCGACGAGGACGGCAGCACCGCCTCCTCGATCGGCACCGGCGGATCGGCCGCCACCACCGACGGCAAGGCGCAGAGCCGCTCGAAGCTCAACGAGAACCCCAACATGCTGATGGGACAGTCGAAGTCCCAGGCGATGGACAAGGGCACGTTCTCCAAGTCCAAGACGAAGACGAAGGTTCGTCACGGCGAGGAGCTCGAAAGCACCACCCGCACGATGTCGCACGTCCCCGGCGAGAAGCCGGAGATGTCGACCACGACCTCCGAGGCGGAGCTCGACTGACCGTCGGGGCGCCCCGCCCTCGACAGGCTGGGCGCCCGCCCTCCCCCGCACCCGGGCGCATGGCTCGTATGCGCAGCACGCTGGCGACGCCGGCGATTCTCGATCTATCCTGCCGCCCCCGCGCTTTCTCCCGAAGACGCGGGGAGAAGCGCCCGCAGCGGCGCGACGATGGGTGGAAGACGCGGGTCCGGGCGCGACCGGCGAAGGCAGGGACCAGTCAGTGGCGGAGTTGAGTGCGGCGGGCCGGCTGGACGGCCAGAAGAGCATCTGGGTCGTCGGTTTCGCGCACGGCACGACGCACTGGATCCTGGCGACGTTCTTCGTCGTCCTGCCATACGTGGCGCAGGACCTCTCGCTCAGCTACTCGCAGGCCGGCCTTCTCGTCTCGACCTACTACGCCTCCTCCTTCGCGGCGAATTTCGTCAGCGGCGCCGCCGTCGACATGACCGGGCGGAAGATCCTGTTCCTGCTCCTGGCGGTGCTCGCCGGCGCCGGCGCGGTCATCGGCTTCGCCCTGTCGACGAGCTTCCTCGTCCTGTGCCTGATGATGGCGATCATCGGCACGACGAACAGCTTCTGGCATCCGCCCGCCATCTCCTTCCTCTCGCAGGAATTCCCGGCCCGGCGCGGCTATGCCCTGTCGATCCACGCCTTCTTCGCGAGCGGTGCGGACGCCTTCGCGCCGCTCGTCGCGGGCGTGATCATCGCGGCGGCCGCGTGGCAGGACGCGATCGGCTCGACGGCCGTTCCCTCGCTCGCCGCGGCCGCCATCCTCCTGCTGCTCATGCCTCACGACCGCCCGGCCGCCGACGGAACACCGCGCGGCCTCGGCGGCGCCCACTACCGCGCGGGGCTGATGAGCCTCCTGCGCGACAGGGCGGTCGTCGGCCTCTGCGTCATGGCGGGCTTCCGGGCGATGTCGCAGGCGGGGCTTCTCCTGTTCCTGCCGCTCTACCTCGCCAACGACCTCGGCGTGAGCCCGGTGACGCTCGGCGCTGCGCTGATGGCGATGCAGCTCGGCGGCATGCTCGCCGGTCCCTTCGCCGGCATCGCGTCGGACCGCATCGGGCGGCGCCCGGTGGTGATGGCCGGGCTCACCCTGTCGACGCTGATCGTCCTCGCCATCACCGTCATCGGCCACACCGGGGTGTTCGTCGCCGGCATCTCGGTCCTGGGCTTCGCGCTCTTCGCCGTGCGTCCCGTCATCCACAGCTGGATGATGGACCTCGTGCCGCCGCAGCTCGGCGCCTCGGGCACGAGCCTCATGTTCGGCGCGCAGTCCGTCCTGTCGACGCTGACGCCCACCGGTCGGCGGCTTCATCGCCGACCGGTGGGGCATCGTCCACGTCTTCTATTTCCTCGCCGCCACCATGCTCGTCGCGAACCTCACCGTCCTCCTCCTGCCGAAGCGGGAGGCGCGGGCCGCCTGAACCGGCCCGTTCTTCACTGGCCGCTGAGATATCTGCGGTTCACCCAACCCTGATACCCGCCGACCCGCACCTTCTGCCAGCCGTTCGTGGCATAGGGCAGAAAGGCGATGCCGCAGCGGCGGCGGTCGAGCCTGGTCAGCACGCGCGACTGAGACGACGGCCATGCGCGCAGGTTCAAGACGTCCCCCGGAGCCACGCCCGTGACGCAGTAGCGCGCGGGCGAGACCATCGCGATATAGTGCCGGTGCACCCAGCCGAGGGAATGGCCGTCCTCGACGCGGCACCACTCGCCGCGGCAGCCGCCGGTCACCAGGATGCCGCAGGCGTCGTGGCGCAGGCGGGCGAGGATCGCCGCGCGGGCATGCGGACCGTCACGCAGGTTCAGCCTGTCGTCCGAGCGCACGTTGACGACGCAATGCTCCTCGCCCGGCACGACAGGCTCCGCCACGGCCGGACCTCCGAGGCCGAGGGCCACCGCCAGAACCAGAATGAAGCTCGCGATCCACCTCGACATCGCCGCCTCCCCAGGGTTGTTCGAACGGCCGGGAGGATAGAAGAACAAGGCTGAACGCCGGCTGTACGCACCGGCGGTCGCGGCAGAGGGGGTACGGCGCAAGCGCACGACCTTGTGATGCTGCCGCCCGGCCCTTCCTTTGCTTCAATACGCGTGCCGTAGCGGCACCCTCAAGCCCGGCTGCGGCGCCAGGGAGGAAGCTATGAAACATGTCTTGGCTGTCGCCGTCACACTCGCCTTCGCCACGCCGGCCTTTGCGAGCCAGTGCCCCTCGCTGATGAGCGAGATCGACGAGAAGGTCGACACCGCCCAGCTCACGGAGGAGGAGCGCGCGCAGGTGATGGAACTGCGCCAGCAGGGCGAGGCGGCTCACGAGGCGGGCGATCATGCCGCCTCGGAAGAGGCGCTGAACCAGGCGCTCGCGATCCTCGCCGAGTAGCTCGAAACGAGCGGCCGGGGCTTCAGGGTCGGATGACGACCACCGTGTTCTGAAGCCCCTCCCGGAGCGCCAGCTCGAAGAAGACCCTCGCGTGCTGCGTGTCGAGGCGCACGCAGCCGGCCGATGCCGGCTGGCCGAGGCGATAGACGGCATCGGTGCCGTGCACCGCGTAGTCGCCGTTGAAGAACACCGCGTAGGGCATCGGCGCGTTGTCGTAGAGGCTCGACCGGTGGTGGCGCGAGAGCCACTGCGCGCGCCAGGCCCCGGTCGGCGTGATCTTGCCCGTTCGCGCGGTCGAGACGGGCCAGTGGCCGATCGCTTCGCCGTTGTGGAAGAGCGTCATCGTCTGGGTCGCGAGAGTGACGGCGGCCACGACGGCGGCGTCCTCGGGCGCGACCGCCATCGGCAGCACGCCCGTCGAGAGCGCCGCGAGCATCGGCCGCGGCCGCTTCGGGCTCCAGAGGCCGATCTCCGCCTCGCGCGCCTCGGCCTCCTTCTCCGCATAGCGCTCGCCGTCGGCCCTCGCCCAACCCTGCGCGACCAGCCACTCCGCGATATCGGCTCCCGCGACGGTGCAGGTGGCCACCGCCTCCTCGCCCTCCTCGCCTCCCGCGGAGACGTCGCACTGAAGCGCCCTGCGGCGCACGAAGCGCTGCAGCGCCGTCCGCGCCATCGCGCCGCAGGGCCAGAGATCGCCGTCGGAGCCGCATTCCAGGTCACCCGTGGTCGGCGCGATGCCCTGGAGTCGCAGCGGCCGGTCGCCGCCGTCGACCACGCCGGCGGCGGGGAAGGAGGCGAGGTGAAGCGTGAGGGTGTCGGCCGCGGGCTCCGCCGGGGCGGCGCCGGGGACGAGACAGGCGGCCAGAAGCAGGCAGACGAGCGTCGCGAGGAAGCGGCCGCGCATGCGCCGCGCCACCAGTCTCCGGAACATCCGGCCCGCGATGCCAACCATCCCGCGCAAGCCTACTCCGCCGCCTCGCCCCTGCCCTTGCCGTATCGACCCTCGATATAGTCCCAGACGAGCTTCTTGAAGTCGTCGGCGATCGCCGGCCCGCGCAGCGTCAGGGCCTTCTTGCCGTCGATGAAGACGGGCGCGGCGGGGCTTTCGCCCGTGCCGGGCAGCGAGATGCCGATATCGGCATGCTTCGATTCCCCCGGCCCGTTCACGATGCAGCCCATCACCGCGACGTTCAGCCCCTCGATGCCGGGGTATTTCTCGCGCCACACCGGCATCTCGGTGCGGATGAACTCCTGGATGTCCTGCGCCAGTTCCTGGAAGACGGTCGACGTCGTGCGGCCGCAGCCGGGACAGGCGGCGACGACCGGCACGAACTGCCGCAAGCCCATCGTCTGGAGCAGTTCCTGCGCGACCTGCACCTCCTTCGTTCGGTCGCCGCCGGGCTCGGGCGTCAGCGAGATGCGGATCGTGTCGCCGATCCCCTCCTGCAGCACGATGGCGAGCGCGGCCGACGAGGCGACGATGCCCTTCGAGCCCATGCCGGCCTCGGTGAGGCCGAGATGGAGCGCGAGATCCGACCGCCTCGCGAGCATGCGGTAGACGGAGACGAGGTCCTGCACCTGGCTCACCTTGGCCGACAGGATGATCCTGTCCTTGCCGAGCCCGATCTCCTGCGCCCGCTCGGCCGAGAGGAGTGCCGACTGGACGATCGCCTCGTGGGTGACGGCGCGGGCCGAGAGGGGCGAGCCTTGCGCCGCGTTCTCGTCCATCAGCTTCGTCAGGAGCTCCTGGTCGAGCGAGCCCCAGTTCACGCCGATTCGCACCGCCTTGTCGTGCTTCAGCGCGAGCTCGATCAGCGTGCCGAACTGACGGTCGCGCTTCTCGCGGAAGCCCACGTTGCCGGGGTTGATGCGGTACTTCGCCAGCGCCTCGGCACAGGCCGGATGATCGGTCAGCAGCTTGTGGCCGATATAGTGGAAGTCGCCGACGAGCGGCACGTCGACGCCCCTGATCAT
Source organism: Lutibaculum baratangense AMV1 (assembly GCF_000496075.1). Lineage (GTDB taxonomy): Bacteria > Pseudomonadota > Alphaproteobacteria > Rhizobiales > Tepidamorphaceae > Lutibaculum > Lutibaculum baratangense. The sequence goes on along the minus strand of NZ_AWXZ01000035.1, from coordinate 11,193 downwards.
CAGCCGGTCACGGATATAAGGCACGGCGGCGGCGGCCTCGTCTCGGTCGACCGTGATGCGCACGATCTCCGAACCGGCGCGGGCGAGCGCGATCACCTGCTCGACGGTCTTCTCGATGTCGGCGGTGTCGGTGTTCGTCATCGACTGGACGACGACCGGCGCGTCCCCGCCGACTTTGACGCCCCCGACGGGCACGGCGTGGCTGAAGCGGCGCGGGCGGGGCCCGTGTTCCTCGGTCGGCGTCATGGGAGTTCGCACGGTCCTCTCGTTCGGCGGGCGGCCGGGGTCAGGCGTCGCGGCAGTTGCCGCACAGTCCCTCGATCTCGATCACGCTCGATTCGGCCTCGAATCTATGCCTCTCGCAGACGCGGGCAACCGGCTGCGACAGCTCGTCGGCCGCGACTTCGGCGACGACGCCGCAGCGGCGGCAGATGAGGAAGGCGGCGGTTCCGTGCTCCTGGGTGCCGGTCATGCAGGCGACGAAGGCGTTCCGGCTCTCGATCCGGTGGGCGAGCCCCTGCGACACCAGGAAGTCGAGCGCGCGGTACACCGTCACCGGCGCGGGCCGCTGGCCGCCTTCCGCGAGCGCGTCGACGATCTCGTAGGCGCCGACGGGCTGGTGGCCCCGCGCGAGCACGTCGAGGACCTTCGCGCGGCTGTCGGTCAGCCGGGCGCCCCGGCTGCGGCACAGCCGGTCGGCGCGCTTCAAGACGTCCGCCGCGCAGGCGCGATGGTCGTGGTCGGGCTTCGGAAATCCGGTCATTCGTCCCGCTCGGCGTGGCGGCAGCGCCGCCTGTGGGTGGTCGGTCGAGAGAACCTAATATAAGCGTGCGCTGCGGCGAAATCATAACGCCCGCACCGCGTGCCCGTATTGCGGCGCCAGGCGGCCGGCGCCATTCTCCCGGCAGACCTACCGGCTCCCCACCTTCCCGCCAGATCCAGGAGAAGCGACGATGTCCCTTCACGGCAAGACCGCCCTCGTCACCGGCTCGACGAGCGGCATCGGCCTCGCCATCGCGCGCCGGCTCGCGCAGGCGGGCGCGGACGTGTTCCTGAACGGGGTCGGCGACGAGGCGCAGAACCGGGCGCTCGCCCGGGATCTCGGCTCCGAGTTCGGCGTCAGGAGCGAGTTCTCCCCCGCCGACATGTCGCGGCCGGACGAGATCGAGGCGATGTGCCGGCAGGCTCTCGACGCCTTCGGCCGGATCGACATCCTCGTCAACAATGCCGGCATCCAGCATGTCGCCGCGGTCGAGGAGTTCCCGCCGGAGAAATGGGACCAGATCCTCGCGATCAACCTGTCCTCGTCGTTCCACACGATCCGCCACCTCCTGCCCGGCATGAAGGCGGCCGGCTGGGGCCGCATCGTCAACACGGCGAGCGCCCACGCGCTCTTCGCCTCGCCCTACAAGTCCGCCTATGTCGCGGCCAAGCACGGCATCGCCGGGCTGACGAAGACGGTGGCGCTCGAGGTCGCGCAGATGCACATCACCGTGAACGCGATCGCGCCAGGCTATGTCTGGACGCCGCTCGTCGAGCGCCAGGTGCCCGACACCGCCAGGGCGCGCGGCATCACCGAGGAGGAGGTAAAGCGCGACGTGATCCTCGCGGCGCAGCCGACGAAGGAGTTCGTCACCGTCGAGCAGGTCGCCTCGCTCGCCCACTACCTCTGCTCCGACGACGCGAAGTCGATCACCGGCACGGTCATCTCGATGGATGGCGGCTGGTCGGCGCAGTGACCGGCCCGGTGGACGACGGCGCGCTTGCACCTAAGTCACCGAGCGGCACCCGATCGGAGACATCGTCCTCATGGCCAAGCTTGAAGTTACCGTCGCCGACATCACCACGCTCGAGGTCGACGCGATCGTGAACGCCGCGAACGCCTCGCTCCTCGGCGGCGGCGGTGTCGACGGCGCGATCCACCGGGCGGCCGGCCCGGGCCTTCTCGAGGAGTGCCGGGCGATCGGCGGCTGCCCGACCGGCGAGGTTCGGGTCACGGGCGGCCACGGGCTGAAGGCGCGGCACGTCATCCACGCCGTCGGACCCGTCTGGCACGGCGGCGACAGGGACGAGGAGCGGCTCCTCGCCTCCTGCTACGTTCAGGCGCTGAAGGCGGCCGAGGAGATCGCGGCACGCTCCATCGCCTTCCCGGCGATCTCGACCGGGATCTACGGCTTCCCGGCGGCGCGCGCGGCGGGCATCGCCGTGGAGACGGTGCACGAGGCGCACGGCGCCCTCACGAGCGTGGAGCAGGTGATCTTCTGCTGCTTCTCCGACGAGGCGGCGCGCTATCACCGGAAGGCGATCGAGCTCGTGAGAGCCGGCTGAGGCGGCTACGCGAGCCGCCTGGCGTGGAGGTCGGGCGGCAGCCCTGCCCGGCGCCGCTCCAGCGCGCCGGCCTCCATCAGGCCGCTCAGCGTGTCGGTCCGCTCGACGACGGACGCCGCGTTGACCGCCGCGTCGGCGATCGCGTCCTCCGCGTCGGCTCCCGCGGCGAGACGCGCGCCGAGCGTCGCGACGAAGGCATCGCCCGCCCCCGCCGTCCCCGCCGGCACGACCGGCACCGTCGGCATGTGGTAGAGCCGCCCCTCGACGCTCAGATAGGCGCCCTCGGTGCCGTCCGTCACCGCGACGTTCCTGACGCCCCGCTCGTGCAGCGCGTCGCAATATTCGGCGAGCCCCATGTCGAAGCCCGGCGTGACGAGCCCGCGCCTGGCGAGCGCCGGCCAGTCGGCCTGCGGGGACCGCGGCTTCTTGCCCCCGTTCGCCAGCGCCGGCACGAGGCTTTCCGCCTCGACGCGGTTGAGGTTCAAAAGGTCGATCCCGGCGAGCGAGGCGAGGAAGCTCTCGCGCCGCGAGGTGAGCTGCCGGATGCCGGGATTGGCCGACACGAACGCGCCCCCCGCCTTCGCCCGCTCGACCACGGCCGGAAACTGGTCGGCCGAGCGGTTGGAGAGCCCCGAGACGTGGACGAGGTCGAGCCCCTCGAACTTCTTGGCCGCCACGTCCTCGTCCTCGATCAGCGTGTTCGCGCCGCGGAAGGTGAAGGCGGTGGCGTTGCGGTCGTGCGACGCGATCATCACGGTGATGCCCGTCGCCGCCTTGTCGGTCACGACGACGTTGCGCCCGTCGATACCGTGCGCCGCCAGCACCTCCCGGATGACGTTCGCGTTCGGGTCGCGGCCGATCTTCACGACCGGCGCCACCTCGTAGCCGAGGCGACGCAAACAGACGCCCGCGTTAACCGCGCCGCCGCCCGGATGGATCTGGATCGACTCCGCCTCGATCTTGCGCCCCTGCTCGAGGAGCAGGAAGGAGGCGAAGGCGTTCGACATCGTCACCCGCTCGATGTCGTGGTTGGCGACGACCGTGATGATGTCGACGGTGGCGGATCCCACGGTGGCTGCGCGCATGCCCTGTCCTTCGTCTGCCTTCAGCGTCTTCGCGCGGACACTATCGGCCGTGGGGCCTTAATTTCCAGTTCGAGGTGCCGGAAGCGGAACCCGCGCGTCAGGCGGCGAGGTCCCGCGCGAGCTCGTGGGCGGCATGCAGGTCGGCGACGAAGGCGTCGTACTCGCGCCGCTTCGCCGCCTCGTCCGGCAGGCGCAGGAGGAAGGACGGGTGCACCGTCACGAAGCCCTGCCGCTCCTTGCCGTCGAGCCCGACATAGCCCATCGGCCCGCGCACCTTCGTGACGGAGACGGTCTTGCCCGCGAGCGCCAGAGCGGCGGTGGCGCCGAGCGCGATCGTCAGCCGCGGGTGTACGAGGTCGAGCTCCTTCATCAGCCACCAGCGATAGTGCTTCACCTCGCCGGCCGTCGGCTTCTTGTGGATCCGCCGCTTGCCGCGCTGCTCGAACTTGAAGTGCTTCACCGCATTGGTCACGTAGGCCTCGGCGCGCGGGATGCCGGCATCGTCCAGCGCGCGCGTCAGGAGCTTGCCGGCCGGCCCGACGAAGGGCCTGCCCTCGATGTCCTCCTGGTCGCCCGGTTGCTCGCCCACGAAGGCGAGCTCCGAGCCGATCCGGCCCTCGCCCAGCACGGCCCGCGTCGCCCCCGGCACGAGCGGCTCGCTCGCCAGGATGATGCGATTGAGGTCTTCCAGCGTCTTCGGTTCCTGATCGGTCATGGCTCTCAACGCCCTCGTCGGTGGCCGCTTGCGCGGCTCGGCAGGCTGCGCGGCGACCATCGCGGCCACGCGCTGCGGCGCCGCCGCCAGCATGGAAGGAATGAGCGAGGTCTCCGGCATGTTTCGCCAGTACTTCTTCGGCATCTCGTTCAGCATCGCGCGGGTGTTCGCCCGGGCGGGGTTGAAGGTGCTGGCATAGTAGGTTGCCCAGCCCTCCTCGAAGCCGTCGACATCCGGCGCGTCCTCCGGCCGGCCGCCGGGCCCGACGATCAGGCGCTCGCCATTCCAGTGGGCGCTGGCCTCGGGCGTGTGGATCGACCAGTCGAAGCCGGAGAAGCGGTCGCGGAAGAAGGGTGCCGCGGCCTCCAGAATATGGTGCTCCGGCTCGAACCAGGCGACGAAGCGCTCGCGCTCGCCGACCCTCTCCGCCTCGCGGAAGCGCAGGAAGGCGTGCATCTTGTGGATGTCGCGCCGCACGCCCTTCGCCATTCGCTCGAGCCGGTGCACGAGCGGGTCGCTTCCCACCTCGAGAAGCCGCCGCTCGCCATGCGTCACCCGCCAGACGAGCCGATAGATGAGCGCGTAGCGCTCGGGATCGGCGTGGCACACGACGAGGCGGACGAGATCTGCGACGGCGCGCGGCAGGCTGAGCGTCGGCGCCTCCTCCTCTGACGCAGGTGCTCCGAACAGGCCGGCCTCCTCGCCCGCCTCGAAGACCGCCTCGTCGGGCGGCACGCCCTCCGCCACGAGTCCCCTGACGGAGTGGCGGAAGCCGTCGAGGTCCGCCCCCGGCGAAAGCCGCACCCGCCGCATCAGGCAAACAGCTCCATCTGTGTCGGCTGGGGCACGAGCCGCGCCTTGAGGTCGGCGCGGTCGAGGAGCCGCGTCGGCCTGTGGTCCGGCACGACCAGGAAGGGCCGCGCCCGCTTCAGCCCCGGCGTCAGCCGCGCCAGATCGTCGAGCCGCAGCGTGGCGTGCCGGCGCGCGCGAATGATCTTGTCGACGGCCCGCGTGCCGAGGCCCGGCACGCGCAGCAGCATCTCCCGGTCGGCCCGGTTGACGTCGACGGGGAAGCGCTCCCGGTGTTTGAGAGCCCAGGCGAGCTTCGGGTCGATCGAGAGGTCGAGCATGCCGCCCTCGCCGCCCGCGACGATCTCCTCGACCGCGAAGCCGTAGTAGCGAAAAAGCCAGTCCGCCTGGTAGAGCCGGTTCTCGCGCCGGAGCGGCGGCGCCTTCAGCGGCAGGACGGCGCTCGCCTCGGGGATCGGGCTGAAGGCCGAGTAGTAGACGCGCTTCAGGCGAAAGCCGTCATAGAGCGAGGCGCTCGTCTTAAGCACGTCGGCGTCGCGCGTGTCGTCGGCGCCGACGATCATCTGCGTCGACTGCCCCGCCGGCGAGAAGCGCCGCTTCTCTTCCTTCGCCTCGTCGATCCGCTCGCGCATCTGGCCCATCGCGCCGCGAATGGTGGCGGCGTTCTTCTCCGGCGCCAGCATCTTCAGCGATCCCGGCGTCGGCAGCTCAACGTTGATCGACAGGCGGTCTGCCCAGATGCCCGCCTGCTCGACGAGCCACGGGCTCGCCTCGGGGATCGTCTTCAGGTGGATGTAGCCGCGAAAGCCGTGCTCGCGCCTCAGCTTCTTCGCGACCTCGATCAGGAGCTCCATCGTGTGGTCTGGCGTCCTGACGATGCCGGACGACAGGAACAGCCCTTCGATGTAGTTGCGCTTGTAGAAATTGACCGTCAGCGAGACGACCTCGTCGACCGTAAAGCGCGCCCGCTCGACATTCGAGGAGCGCCGGTTCACGCAATAGGCGCAGTCGTAGAGGCAGTAGTTCGTCAGCAGGATCTTCAGAAGCGACACGCAGCGCCCGTCGGGGGTATAGGCGTGGCAGATCCCCGCTCCCGTCGTCGAGCCGAGGCCGCCCTTCTCCGCCTTGCGCTTCGGCGCCCCCGAAGAGGCGCAGGATGCGTCGTATTTCGCCGCGTCCGCCAGGACGCGCAGCTTGCGCGCGAGCTTCTCGTCCAAGTCGGCCTCGCCCTTCTGTTCTTTATTCGTTCTATAGATAGAGCAGGCGGAGGCGGCGGGAAAGTGGCGGGCCGGCAACTACGCGTTCGGCACGTTCTCCTCGAGCTCCTTGAGCCAGGCCCTCGCATTGCCGTCCGATGGCGCCCGCCAGTCGCCGCGCGGCGAGAGCGAGCCGCCGGCGGCGACCTTCGGCCCGTTCGGCATCGCCGAGCGCTTGAACTGGGCGAAGCCGAAATAGCGCTCGAGGAAGACCTTGAGCCAGCGCTTGATGGTCGCGAGGTCGTACGCGTTGCGGCGCTCCTGCGGGAAGCCCGGTGGCCATTCGCCCACATCCGTGTCGGCCCAGGCGTGGCGCGCGAGGAAGGCGATCTTCGACGGCTTGAAGCCGTAGCGCAGCGTGTAGAACAGGTTGAAGTCCTGGAGCTCGTAGGGCCCGATCTTCGCCTCCGTCGACTGTGGCTTCTCGCCTTCCTCCACCGGCACGAGCTCCGGCGAGATCTCCATCGAGAGCACCGCCTCGAGGGTCCGGCCGACCTGCTCGTCGAACTGGCCGGAGGAGACGACCCAGCGGATGAGATGCTGGATGAGGGTCTTCGGGACGCCGGCGTTGACGTTGTAGTGGGCCATCTGGTCGCCCACGCCGTAGGTGCACCAGCCGAGCGCGAGCTCGGAGAGGTCGCCCGTGCCGAGCACGAGGCCGCGGTGGTGGTTCGCGAGCCGGAAGAGATAATCGGTCCTGAGGCCCGCCTGCACGTTCTCGAAGGTCGTGTCGTAGACCTCCTCGCCCCGCGCGAAGGGATGCTCGAGGTCGGCGAGCATCTGCCGCGCCGCCGGCCGGATGTCGAGCTCGTGCGCGCTCACGCCGAGCGTCTCCATCAGCCGGTGCGCATTCGCCTTCGTCTCGCCGCTCGTCGCGAAGCCCGGCATCGTGTAGGCGAGGATGTTCGTGCGCGGCAGGCCGAGACGATCGAAGGCCTTCGCCGCGACGATCAGCGCGTGCGTCGAATCGAGCCCGCCCGACACGCCGATCACGATGCGCTCGCTGCCGATCGCCCGCATGCGCTGCTCGAGGCCCGAGACCTGGATGTTGTAGGCCTCGTAGCAGTCGAGCGCGAGCCGCTCCGGATCGGCGGGGACGAAGGGGAAGCGATCGATCTCGCGCGCGAGCCCGAGGTCCTCGCCCGGCGGCTCGACGGAGAACTCCACCCGCCGGAAGGACAGTGCGTCGACGCCGTAGCGGCGGCGGCAGTCGTCGAACGTGCCCATCCGCGCGCGCTCCTGGCGCAGGAGGTCGATATCGACATCGGCCACCGCCAGCCGGTCGCCGTCGGGAAAGCGGTCGGTGCAGGTCAGGAGCGTGCCGTTCTCGATGATGTCTGCCTGGCCGTCCCAGGCGACGTCCGTCGTCGATTCCCCCATGCCGGCCGCGGCGTAGAGATAGGCCGACAGGCAGCGCACCGACTGTGACGCGCAGAGCATGCGCCGCGTCTCGGCCTTGCCGATCGTGATGTTCGAGGCGGAGAGGTTGGCGATCACCGTCGCGCCCGCCATCGCGGCGAAGGAGGACGGCGGCACCGGCGCCCAGAAATCCTCGCAGATCTCCAGATGCAGCTCGAGCCCCCGCACGTCGTCCGCCGCGAAGATGAGGTCGGGGCCGAAGGGGGCGTGCTGCCCGGCAACCAGGATCTCCTCGCCCTCCGTCCCGTCGCCCGAGGCGAAATGGCGCTTCTCGTAGAACTCCCGGTAGTTCGGGAGGAAGATCTTCGGCACGACGCCGAGGATGGCGCCCCGATGGATCGCCACCGCGCAGTTGTAGATCCGCGAGCCGTGGCGCAGCGGCGCGCCCACCACGATCATCGGCATGAGCTCGACCGATTCCTCCGCGATCGCCGCGATCGCGGTCTCGACCCCGTAGAGGAGCGTGTCCTGCAGATGCAGGTCCTCGATCGAATAGGCCGAGATGCAGAGCTCGGGGAAGGTGACGAGCGCCGCGCTGCGCTCGTGCGCCTGGCGGGCGAGCCCGACGACCGTCGCGGCGTTGCGGTCGGGGTCGGCGAGCGCCGAGCGCATCGTCGCCACCGCGACGCGCGCGAAGCCGTGACGGTAGAGGGAATGGAACGGCAGGTCGTTCATCGTGTCGCCCCCGGCGGGTGGTCTGGGTTGCTGCGATCCTGAGCCTAACGCGCGAGCGGCCGATGAGGTCGCCCCTCTCCGGCAGCCCTCAGATGCGCACGAAGCGCGACTGCTTCGTCAACTCGTCGAGCGCGTGCAGCTCCGTCAGCAGCGGCCCCACCCACTCGAGCGGCAGCATGTTCGGCCCGTCCGAGGGCGCTGCGTCCGGGTTGTCGTGCGCCTCGAAGAAGAGGCCCGCCACGCCCACCGCCACCGCGGCGCGCGCGAGGATCGGCGCGAAGCGGCGGTCGCCCCCGGACGAGCCGCCCAGGCCGCCGGGCTGCTGCACGGAATGGGTGGCGTCGAAGACGACGGGGTAGCCCGTCCTCGCCATCTCCGGCAGGCCGCGGAAATCGGTGACGAGTGTGTTGTAGCCGAAGCTCGCGCCGCGCTCGCAGAGCGTGATCTGGTCGTTGCCGGATTCGGCGATCTTCGCGGCGACGTTCTTCATGTCCCAGGGCGCGAGGAACTGGCCCTTCTTCACGTTGATCGGCTTGCCAGTCTCCGCGGCGGCGATCAGCAGGTCCGTCTGCCGGCAGAGGAAGGCGGGGATCTGGATCATGTCCAGCACCTCGCCGGCCGCCCGCGCCTGCTCCTCGGTGTGGATGTCGGAGAGGATCGGCACGCCGAGCTCGGCGCGGATGTCGGCGAGGATCCGCAGGCCCTCCTCGATGCCGACGCCTCGCCTGCCCGACAAAGACGAGCGGTTCGCCTTGTCGTAGGAGGCCTTGAAGATGAAGGGCGTGCCGGTCTCCGCCGCGATCGCCTTCAGGCGCTCGGCGATCCGCATCGCGTGGTCGCGGCTCTCGATCTGGCAGGGCCCGCAGATCAGCGAGAAAGGGGCGTCGTTCGAGAAGACGACCTCGCCTCCCGGTCCCGTGACTGACACGCGCTTCTGCTCGCTCATCGCGTTCGCTCCGGCAGGGCGCCGCACGAGGCGGCGCGGCATGAAGGGGTGGCGCGTCCCCGCGCTTCGGGGCTATGCGAGGGAACGCCGCACCGCTCTTTGCGGGCAACGACGCGCAAAGGTCAACACGGGGCCGTCGGAGCCCTTGAGGAAACGAGATGGTCTCCTTCACCCGAGACTTCGAGCCGCGCTACGGCGAGGCCGTCGAAATCGTGCCGGGCGTGCGCCGGATCACCGCCCGCAACCCCGGCCCCTTCACCTTCCGCGGCACGAACACCTATCTCGTCGGCACGCACGAGGTCGTGATGATCGATCCGGGCCCGCTCCTCGACGAGCACCTGGCGGCGATCGACCGAGCCCTCGGCGGCGCGCGCGTCGAGGCCGTCGCCGTGACTCACCGCCACCTGGACCACACGGCAGCCGTCTCGACCGTCGCGGCGGCCCACGACGCGCCGGTCGCGGCCTTCCCCGTCGAGGCGGCCCGGCCGGCGGATGCCGAGCCTGTGAACAGCGTCGATGCTGCCCGCGACCGGGGTCTCGCCGTCGACCTCCCCTTGCGCGACGGGACAGTCCTCAGTGCGGGCGAAGCCTCTTTGGCCGCACTGCACACGCCGGGCCACGCCTCCGACCATCTCTGCCTCGCGCTTCAGGACACCGGCATTCTCTTCTCGGCCGACCACGTGATGGGCTGGTCGACGACCGTCGTCGCCCCGCCGGACGGCCGGATGCGGGACTACATGACCTCCCTCGAGCGCCTCATAGGCCGCGACGAGACGCTCTATCTGCCCGGTCACGGAAATGTGATCGAAGAGCCGCTCCGCCTCGTGCGGGGCCTCCACGCCCATCGGCGGCAGCGCGAGGCCGGCATCCTCGGCCGCCTCGCGGCGGGTGACCGCACGATCTCCGACATCGTCGCCAAGCTCTACCAGGGCATCGACCCGGGCCTGCACAACGCCGCTGCGCTTTCGGTCCAGGCCCATCTCGAAGATCTCGTGGAACGCGGTCTCGTCGACATGGCGACGTCCTCGGGTCGACCTGCGGAGTTTCACCCGATCTGATCTATCGCGCCGAAAATCGGGTTCTTGTTCGCCTATACAAGTATTCTTTCGTATTTGGCACCATAGGCAGATAGTTTGGCGCGAACCCGCCATTCCGCCACAGTTTGTCGAGGATCGGGTCCGCGGCTGGCGGTCGATTCACCCGTTTTTATAGATCCCCCTCGTATCGTCCCCGGCAATCGGACGGGCAGAATTCTCTCACGACGAAATTTGTTCTTCCGGTTTTGAAACCCGCGAAATAAGCGGCCTCACGGTGTGAAGGGACCCCTACGTGAAGAATTTGAGCATCTCGGTGAAGCTGATGGTCGCGTTTGCGGTCATCGTTCTCACCTTCGTCGGCTCGAGCCTTGTCGTCGCCAACAACGTCTGGACGGTGGCCGAGCTCAGCCGGCAGAACGAGACCAGCACGACCCTCAGCCTCCTCGCCGAGGAGATGCTGACGGACATGGTCGAGCAGCAGAACGCGGCGCGCGGCTACATGTCCACGGGAGCCGCCGAGTTCGCCGAGCGCTATGACGCGGAAAAGCCGGCGTTCAACGAGGCCGCTTCTGCGTTCCGCGAAGAGACGACCCAGCCGGAGCAGCGGGAGCGGATCGACAGGCTGGTCGCCGCCGCGGGAGCCTTCACCGCGCTGCAGGATCGGCAGATCGCGCTCTACAAGAATCCCGCGACGCGCGATCAGGCGCAGGCGATGATGCTGACGACCCGCCTGACGGAGTTTCGCGAGATCCACCGGGAGCTCATGGACGCCCAGCTCGCCCTGAAGAGCGAGCGCTCGGCCGGCCAGCAGGCCGCGATCGACAGCTCCGAGATCGCGCTCGTGGCGGGCGGTCTCATCGCCGTGCTCGCCGCGATCGGCTTCGGCTATCTCCTGAGCCACCTGATCGCCAGACCTGTCAAG
>NZ_AWXZ01000034.1 GCF_000496075.1 Lutibaculum baratangense AMV1 | reverse complement strand
ACGATGCCGGTCACCGCGCCGAGGGCCGCGCCGGAGGAGACGCCGAGGATGTCGGGCGAGACGAGAGGGTTGCGGAAGAGCCCCTGATACGCCGCCCCGCCGACGACGATCGCGACGAGGACCCGCGGCCCCCTGATCCCGGTGATGACGAGCTCGGCCGAGCGGTCGAGTCCCGAGGGAACTCCGGCGATGCGCGACCAGACCCAGCTCGCGAGATCGCCTGCGGTCACGGGATACGCGCCCAGGGAGAAGGCGAGGAGGCACGCCGCCGCGAGGGCGAGGAGGCCGAGCCACACGCCCTTCGCGCCGCGCCGGCGGGCGCGCGTCCCTTGCCGTTCGCCGATTGTGTGCGATCCCGAGGCCATGTCAGGGGTTGAGGAGACGGGCCAGTTCCTCCTCCGTCAACTCCTTCATGTAGAAGAGCTCGTAGAACTCCCGCGTCACCTCCTCCAGCGGCTGCGGGAAGAGGTCGGGGTACAGGACGGCGGCGAGCCATCGGACGCCCAGCACGCGGTTCACCGACGGCGGGAAATCGATCCACGGGAAGGGGTACTGGGGCGCGACGAAACGTTCCGGCGTCGCGCGGACATGCACCCTGGCTATGGTCTCGACGAACTCGGAATGGTCGTCTTCAACGGGTGAGCGAGCAGCCGTTGGCGATAATGAATTGCATAAAACTGCAGTCGGAATGATACTGAGGCTCACACCTCCTGCGATCAAGGCCTCGCCCTCCGCGAAGATGGACATCCGGCAGCTCCAGTACCTCGCGGCGCTCGCCCGCGAGAAGCACTTCACCCGTGCCGCGGCGGCCTGCCATGTCACGCAGCCCACCCTGTCCGGCCGCATCCGACAGCTCGAGCAGGAGCTCGGCGTGTCCATCGTCAAGCGTGGCCAGCGCTTCGAGGGTCTGACGCCGGAAGGTCAACGTGTGCTCAAGTGGGCGCACTCGATCCTCGAGAACTGCTCGGCCCTGGAACAGGAGCTGGCGGCCCTGAAGGGGGAACTCGCCGGCCGTGCGGTCCTGGGCGTCATCCCTTCGGCATTGCCGACCGTTTCGGTGCTGACCAATGCCGTTCGCGAGCGCTTTCCGCTGATCACCTTCCAGGTGCTTTCGCAGACCTCTCGCGAGATCCTGCGCAATATCAGCGACTTCTCGATCGACGCCGGCGTCTCCTATCTCGACAACGAGCCGATCGGGCGGGCGATCAGGGTGCCGCTCTACAAGGAGCGCTACCGGCTCTTCGTTCGCGACGACCATCCCTTGGCGGAGCGCGCGCAGGTCGAGTGGGCGGAGGCCGCCATCCACCCGCTCGGCCTCCTGAGCCCGGACATGCAGAACCGCCGGATCGTGGACGCGATCTTCGCCAGGCTAGGCCGGGCGCCGGAGCCGGAGATCGAGTCGAACTCCGTGGTCAGCCTCTATTCCCACATCCGGCTGCACGGTCTCGCCTGCATTCTTCCCGAGCACTTCCTTCTCGTCTTCGACCGGGCCGACCGCATCCGGACGGTGCCGTTGGTCGAGCCGCAGGCGGAGTATTCCGTCGGGATCGTCGCCTACGACCGCGATCCGCCTCCCCCGGTCGTCGCCTCGCTCCTCGAGACGGCACGGACCTTCGAGCTCCCGGAGCCGTTCGCGCAGCGGCTCGCCTGAAAAGGTGCTGTAGTTTTATGCATTCAGTACAACTATGGCGCCATAGAGAGAAACGATTTGCGGGGGAAGGCCTAGGCCGCGACAGTCGTCTCGAGGAAAGAGGAGACGGCTTCGGCCGCAACGCCCCATGACGAACCCATTTCTCGACGATGCCCTCGACCTGGTCACGGCGACCGAGAACGCATGCGCGCGTCACCACAACGACCCCGCCGCTCTTCTGGAGATCCTGCACGATCTTCAGGAAGAGGTCGGCCACGTGCCGCAGGTGATCCTGCCGACGATCGCGAAGGCGCTGAACCTCTCGCGGGCCGAGGTGCACGGGGTCGTCAGCTTCTATCACGACTTCCATGAGACCGCCGGCGGCACGGTAAGGGTGCAGGTCTGCCGCGCGGAGGCCTGCCAGTCGATGGGCGCGCTCGATCTCATCGAGCGGATCTGCCGGCGTCACGGGGTGACGCTCGGCGAGACGAGCGCCGACGGCGGCATCACGATCGAGCCGGTGTACTGCCTGGGGAACTGCGCCCTGTCGCCGGCCGCCATGGTCAACGGCAGGCCGGTCGGCCGCGTCACCGAGGAGCGGCTCGACCGGGCGATCCGGGAGGCGCGGGCATGACGATCACCGTCTACGTTCCCAAGGACTCGGCCGCCCTTTCCGTCGGGGCCGACGAGGTCGCGGCGGCGGTGGCCCGGGAGGCGATGGCACGCTCCCTCGACATCCGCCTCGTGCGCAACGGCTCGCACGGCATGTTCTGGCTCGAGCCGCTGGTCGAGGTCGATGTCGGTGGCATCAGGCACGCCTACGGCCCCGTCGCGCCCGACGACGTCCCGTCACTGTTCGAGGTGGGCTTCCTGAGCGGAAACGGCCATCGGCTCGCGCTGGGGCCGACCCAGGAGATCGAGTATCTGAGGCGCCAGGAGCGGCTCACCTTCGCCCGCGTCGGCATCGTCGATCCCCTCGACCTCGCCGACTACGAGGCTCATGGCGGTCTGAAAGGCCTCAGGAAGGCTGCGGCGATGTCGAAGGCCGAGATCGTCCAGACGGTCGCGGACTCGGGTCTCCGCGGTCGGGGCGGGGCGGGCTTTCCGGCCGGCATCAAGTGGAAGACGGTTTCCGAACTGCCCGACGGCCGGAAATACATCTGCTGCAACGCAGACGAAGGCGACAGTGGCACCTTCGCCGACCGGATGATGATGGAAGGCGACCCGTTCTGCCTCATCGAGGGCATGACGATCGCCGGGCTCGCGGTGGGGGCGAGCGAGGGCTACATCTACATCCGCTCCGAATACCCCCACGCCATCGCGACGATGAAGGCGGCGATCCGGGTCCTCGAGGATGCCGGCCTCCTCGGCGACGATGTCGCCGGATCCGGCAGGCCGTTCCGCATGTTCGTCCGGCGGGGTGCCGGCGCCTATATCTGCGGCGAGGAATCCTCGATGCTGCAGTCGATGGAGGGCAAGCGCGGCACGGTGCGCGTCAAGCCGCCGATCCCGGCGATCTCCGGCCTCTTCGGCAAGCCGACCGTCGTGAACAACGTCCTGTCGCTCGCCAGCGTGCCGATCATCCTCGCGGAGGGCGCGGAGTTCTACAAGGACTACGGCGTCGGCCGCTCGCACGGCACGCAGCCCTTCCAGATCGCGGGAAATGTCAAACGCGGCGGCCTCGTCGAGAAGGCGTTCGGCATCACGATCCGCGAGCTCATCGAGGATTTCGGCGGAGGAACGGCTTCCGGCCGTCCCTTCCGTGCCGCTCAGCTCGGCGGCCCCCTCGGTGCCTATGTCGACAACGCGATGCTCGACACCTCGATGGACTACGAGGCGCTGGCCGAGGCGGGCGCGATGCTCGGCCATGGCGGCATCGTGGTCTTCGACGACACGGTCGACATGGCGGAGATGGCGCGCTTCGCCTTCGAGTTCTGCGAGATCGAGAGCTGCGGCAAGTGCACGCCCTGCCGCATCGGCGCGATCCGCGGCAAGGAGACCGTCGAGAAGATCCTGCGCGGCGAGGACGTCGCGAGGAACATCACGCTGATCGACGACCTCTGCCAGGTCATGACCGACGGCTCGCTCTGCGCCATGGGCGGCCTCACGCCCATGCCCGTCCTGAGCGCCATGCGCCTCTTCCCGGAGGACTTCGACAGAACGCCCTCCCGGGTGGCGGCGGAGTGAGGGGGAGGCTCTCCATGACCTCTCTCCATGCTTCCCCCTTGCTCCCCACCGCCGGGTCCCGCCCGTGGCGGGCAACCGCAACCGACCAGAACCGAATTCCAGGAGTGGAACCATGGCAATCCTGAAGGAGCCCGATTTCGGCACGCCGAAGTCGAAGGCCGCCACGATGGTCTCCCTCGAGATCGATGGCATCAAGGTCAGCGTGCCCGAAGGCACCTCCGTCATGCGTGCTGCGCGTCAGGTCGGCCAGGAAGTGCCGAGCCTGTGCGCCGCGGACATGCTGGATGCCTGGGGCTCGTGCCGCATGTGCCTCGTGGAGATCGAGGGCGCCCGCGGCACACCGGCCTCCTGCACCACGCCGGTGCGCGAGGGCATGAAGGTGAAGACCCAGACGCAGCGGCTCGAGAAGATCCGCCGCGGCGTGATGGAGCTCTACATCTCCGACCATCCGCTCGACTGCCTGACCTGCGCCGCGAACGGCGACTGCGAACTGCAGGACACGGCGGGCGAGGTCGGCCTGCGCGACGTGCGCTACGGCTTCGAGGGCGAGAAGCACTTCGGAGCGGGCGCCGACCCGAAGGACGAGTCGAACCCTTATTTCACCTTCGATTCCTCGAAATGCATCGTCTGCTCCCGCTGCGTGCGCGCCTGCGAGGAGGTGCAGGGCACCTTCGCCCTGACGATCCAGGGCCGCGGCTTCGACTCCAAGGTCTCCGCCGGCATCATGGCCGACGACTTCTTCGGCTCCGAGTGCGTCTCCTGCGGCGCCTGCGTGCAGGCTTGCCCGACCGCGACGCTGCGCGAAAAGGCGGTGCACGAGCACGGCGTGCCGAACCGGAGCGTGCTCACGACCTGCGCCTATTGCGGCGTCGGCTGCTCGTTCAAGGCTGAGCTCCAGGGTGACCAGGTCATCCGCATGGTGCCCCACAAGGACGGCGGCGCGAACGAGGGGCACTCCTGCGTGAAGGGCCGCTTCGCCTGGGGTTACGCGACCCACAAGGACCGCGTCACGACGCCGATGATCCGCGAGAAGACCACCGATCCCTGGAAGGAGGTGAGCTGGGACGAGGCGATCCACTACGCCGCCCAGCGCTTCAGGACGATCCAGGAGAAGCACGGCAAGGGCTCGATCGGCGGCATCACCTCGTCGCGCTGCACGAACGAGGAGGTCTACGCCGTCCAGAAGCTGATCCGCGCCGCCTTCGGCAACAACAACGTCGACACCTGCGCCAGGGTCTGCCATTCGCCGACGGGCTACGGCCTGAAGACGACCCTCGGCACCTCCGCCGGCACGCAGGACTTCAAGTCGGTCGAGCAGTCGGACGTCATCCTCGTCATCGGCGCGAATCCGACCGACGGGCACCCGGTCTTCGCCTCGCGCATGAAGAAGCGGCTGCGCGAGGGCGCGAAGCTGATCGTGGCCGATCCCCGCCGCATCGACCTCGTGCGCTCGCCCCACGTCGCGGCGTCCCACCACCTGCAACTCAGGCCCGGCACGAACG
Source organism: Lutibaculum baratangense AMV1 (assembly GCF_000496075.1). Lineage (GTDB taxonomy): Bacteria > Pseudomonadota > Alphaproteobacteria > Rhizobiales > Tepidamorphaceae > Lutibaculum > Lutibaculum baratangense. The sequence continues at coordinate 3,922 of NZ_AWXZ01000034.1, read as the reverse complement.
TCGCGCTGATGAACGCGCTCGCCCACGTCGTGGTGACGGAAGGCCTCGTCGACGAGGCCTTCGTGGCAGAGCGGTGCGAGGCCAGGGAGTTCGACCGCTGGCGCACCTTCGTCGCGGAGGAGCGGAACTCGCCGGAGGCACTGGAGGAGAAGACGGGCGTTCCGGCCGATGATGTCCGTGCGGCGGCGCGCCTCTACGCCACCGGCGGCAATGCGGCGATCTATTACGGCCTCGGCGTGACGGAGCACAGCCAGGGCTCCACCATGGTGATGGCCATGGCGAACCTCGCGATGGCGACCGGCAACATCGGCCGTGAGGGCGTCGGCATCAATCCGCTGCGCGGCCAGAACAACGTGCAGGGCTCCTGCGACATGGGCTCCTTCCCGCACGAGTTCTCGGGCTACCGCCACGTCTCCGATGACAAGGTGCGCACGCTCTTCGAGGGCGACTGGGGCGTGAAGCTCTCGCCGGAGCCGGGCCTCAGGATCCCGAACATGTTCGCGGCCGCCGTCGAGGGCTCGTTCCGCGGGCTCTTCGTGCAGGGCGAGGACATCGCACAGTCCGACCCCAACACGCGCCACGTCACGGCAGCGCTCGAGGCGATGGAGTGCATCGTCGTCCAGGACCTCTTCCTTAACGAGACCGCCGCCTATGCGCACGTCTTCTTCCCCGGTACGTCGTTCCTCGAGAAGGACGGCACGTTCACGAACGCCGAGCGGCGCATCAACCGCGTGCGGCCGGTGATGGCGGAGAAGAACGGCGGGATGGCCGAGTGGGACGCGGTCTGCCGGCTCGCCCGCGCGATGGGCTACAACATGCACTACGACAGCGCGTCCGACATCATGGACGAGATCGCCCGGCTGACGCCGACCTTCAAGGGCGTGAGCTTCGCGCGGCTCGACCGCGAAGGCTCCATGCAGTGGCCGGTGGACGATGCGGCACCGAACGGCACGCCGACCATGCACGTCGCGGGCTTCGTGCGCGGCAAGGGCCGATTCATGATCACAGAGTACGTGCCGACCGAGGAGCGCACGAACCGTTCGTTCCCGCTGATCCTGACGACAGGCCGCATCCTCAGCCAGTACAATGTCGGCGCGCAGACGCGGCGCACCGAGAATTCTCGCTGGCACGAGGTGGACCGCCTCGAGATCCACCCCTTCGACGCGGAGGAGCGGGGCATTGCCGACGGCGACATGGTCTCGATCCAGAGCCGGATGGGCGCCGTCACCCTGCCGGCGATGATCTCGGAGCGCATGCCGCAGGGCGTCGTCTACACGACGTTCCACCACCCGACCTCCGGCTCGAACGTCATCACCACCGACCAGTCCGACTGGGCGACGAACTGCCCGGAATACAAGGTGACGGCCGTGCAGGTCGCGCGCTCGAACCAGCCCTCGGAGTGGCAGATGGAGCTCGAGAACCTCTACGAGACGAACTACCGGCGCGCCGCCGTCGAGCCGGCCGAGTGACGGGCATGACCGGAGGAGAACGGGCGCGATGAACACGGCCACTTTCGTGGGCGGCGAGGATCTCGCCGACCTGATCCGCATGGCGAACCAGATCGCGGCCTTCTTCGGGGCCTATCCCGAAGACGAGGCCGTGCCGGGGATCGCGGGGCACATCAAGGACTTCTGGACGATGCACATGCGCCGCAAGCTCGACGCCCACATCAGGGCGGGCGGGGAGGGACTGGACCCTCTCGTCATGAAGGCATGGCCCGGCGCCGACGCGACGCGAGCCGCATGAGCGCGGCAACGGCCCTGACAGTGGCGGACGAGCGGCCCGTGCGGCTGCCCGCCACGAAGGCGGTGGTGCCCAGGACAGCCTGGCGGAGCGGGATCAGGCCGGGGGGCGACCGGGCGGTGCCGGAGGAGACGGCGATCGCGCTGACCTACAATGGCGCGACGCAGGCCGTGATGATGGCGACGCCCGACGACCTCGAGGATTTTGCAGTCGGCTTCAGCCTGACCGAGCGCCTCGTCACGTCGCCGGACGATATCGAATCGATCGAGATCATACCCCTCGACGACGGCATCGAGGCGCGGCTTTGGGTGAGCGAATCTTGCGGCGCACGCCTCGCCGAGCGCCGCCGGACGATGGCGGGGCCGACGGGATGCGGCCTCTGCGGCGTCGAGAGCCTCGCGGAGGTGCTTCCCGTGCCGCGGCAGGTGGGCAGCACTGCCCGATTCTCCGTCTGGGAACTGATGACCGCCATGGCCGCACTGGGCGAGTCGCAGCCCCTTCACCAGGCGACGCGAGCCGTCCATGCCGCTGGGTTCTGGAGCCCCGAGGCCGGGCTCGGAATCGTCCGCGAGGATCTCGGACGTCACAATGCGATGGACAAGCTCGTCGGGGCGATGGCACGGCATAGACTTCCGGCTGCCGGAGGCATCACCGTCATCACGAGCCGCGTCTCGGTCGAGATTGTGCAGAAGGCGGCGGTTCTGGGAGCGCCGGTATTGATGGCGGTCTCGGCCCCGACGGCGCTGGCCATACGGACCGCCGAGGCGGCCGGCATCACCCTCGTCGCGGTCGCACGGGATGACGGCTTCGAGATCTTCACCCGGGGCGACCGGATCTCCCAGTAAGTGGAGCCGGAGCGACCTCAGGGCCCGGTGCGTCCGCCGCCCGCGTTGAAGTGGACTTGGCCCACGCCGCCGAGATCGTAGCCGTCGCTCGCCTCCGCCATCTCGCGGAAGGAGGCCGAGCGAACGAAAGCGAGGAAGTGCTGGAAGGCCGGCTCGAACCATGATGCGCGGTCCACCAGCAGGTCGAACCGTTCCCGTGTCACCGGAACGAATTCGAGGCGATACTGCCGTGCGATCGACCGGAGGCCGAGCGCCACGTCTGCCCGTCCCTCGGCCACTGCGGCGGCCGCGTCGTTCTCCGTCCGGGCGGGCCTGACGAAATCGATCGTCTCGGGATCGATTGCCGCTTCGCGCAGCAGCTCCTCGAGGAGTGCCTGGCTGCCCGCCTGGGGCTGGCGCGGCACGACCCTCGCGGTCGCCAGGTCCTCGACGCCGCCGATCCCCTTCGGATTGCCCGCCTCGACGAGGAAGCCGCGATCACGCCATGCCCACTCCACGAGCACCGCGTTCGCGTGGGCGAAGCGCTCCTCCACGAAAGGGACATTCCACTCCTCGCCCGACACCGTGCGCAAGTGAAGACCCGTCGCGATGCCTCCGCCGGCCTCGAACCGGTCCAGTCCGTCGAAGCTGCCGTCGAAGAAGGTCGCGATGCCGGACCCCGACTCGCGCACCGCCCAATCGAGAAGGGGATCGTGGCTCCCCAGCAGCACCTGTGGCCGTGCCCGCGGAGCCGCCCCCCGTCCCGTGGCATTCTCAGCGAGCCACGCCTCGATCTCGACCCGGTGGAACAGGAGCTTGCCCACCGCGCGGGTGCACGGGATCTCGCCGGCCGCCGCGAGATCGTAGACGCGGCGCTCCTTCAGCCGAAGCAGATCGGCGACTTCCTTGGTGGTCAGGTAATCCGGAGCGTGTCGAGCCATCGTTGCCGATATGCGTGCAAAGGCATCCCGGAGTAAAGCCACAGCGCTCGGGTCTCGGGTTCTTCATCGGCTGGCAGGTTCGCGAGCGCCGGAAGGACGCGATCTTCCGCCCGTTTACGATGCCTCCTCCTGCCACGATCCGGAACCGAGCAGTCGGTCCGGATTCGGCCAGATTTGCCCATCCCGGTGACCTGCCACTGAGTTTTTCCTCCAGAAGCGATTAGAGTCCGGCCCGAGGGAAGGGACGGACGGATGAAGCGGAAGCGGTTCACGGAAGAGCAGATCATCGCGGTTCTGCGCGAGCATGAGGCGGGGGCGAAGACGGGCGATCTCGCCCGCAAGCACGGGGTCTCCGAGGCGACGCTGTACAATTGGAAGTCGAAGTACGGCGGGATGGACGTGTCCGACGCCAAG
>NZ_AWXZ01000033.1 GCF_000496075.1 Lutibaculum baratangense AMV1 | reverse complement strand
TATGGCCAAAGCGAAGTTTGAGCGGACGAAGCCGCACTGCAACATCGGGACGATTGGTCACGTCGACCACGGCAAGACGACGCTGACGGCGGCGATCACGAAGTTTTTCGGCGAGTTCCGTGCGTATGACCAGATCGACGCGGCGCCGGAGGAGAAGGCGCGCGGCATCACGATCTCGACGGCGCACGTCGAGTACGAGACGGAAGCGCGCCATTACGCGCATGTCGACTGCCCCGGCCATGCCGACTACGTGAAGAACATGATCACGGGCGCGGCGCAGATGGATGGCGCGATCCTCGTGGTTTCGGCGGCCGACGGCCCGATGCCGCAGACGCGCGAGCACATCCTGCTGGCGCGCCAGGTCGGCGTTCCCGCGCTCGTCGTCTACATGAACAAGTGCGACCAGGTCGACGACGAGGAGCTTCTCGAGCTCGTCGAGATGGAGATCCGCGAGCTCCTGTCGTCCTACGAGTTCCCGGGCGACGACATTCCGATCACGAAGGGCTCGGCTCTGGCCGCTCTGGAGGACAGCGACAAGACGCTGGGCGAGGATTCGATCCGCGCGCTGATGGCGTCGGTCGACGAGTACATCCCGACGCCGGAGCGTCCGATCGACCAGGCGTTCCTGATGCCGATCGAGGACGTGTTCTCGATCTCGGGCCGCGGCACGGTGGTGACGGGGCGCGTGGAGCGCGGCATCGTGAAGGTGGGCGAGGAGGTCGAGATCGTCGGCATCCGCGACACGAAGAAGACGACGGTGACGGGCGTCGAGATGTTCCGCAAGCTGCTCGACCAGGGGCAGGCCGGCGACAATATCGGCGCGCTGCTGCGCGGCGTCGGCCGCGAGGACGTCGAGCGCGGTCAGGTCCTGTGCAAGCCGGGCTCGGTGACGCCGCACACGAAGTTCAAGGCCGAGGCCTACATCCTGACGAAGGAGGAGGGCGGCCGCCACACGCCGTTCTTCACGAACTACCGTCCGCAGTTCTACTTCCGCACGACCGACGTGACGGGCGTCGTGGAGCTGCCGGAGGGCACGGAGATGGTGATGCCGGGCGACAACGTGGCGATCACCGTGTCGCTGATCGTGCCGATCGCCATGGAGGACGGCCTGCGCTTCGCGATCCGCGAAGGCGGCCGCACCGTCGGCGCCGGCGTCGTCGCCGAAATCATCGAGTAA
>NZ_AWXZ01000032.1 GCF_000496075.1 Lutibaculum baratangense AMV1 | reverse complement strand
CCAACGGGCGGGCGATGACCAGCCCGCCAGGACGTCCCAACTGCGGTCGATCGGCCGCGAGCGGTCGTCCTCGTCGGCGGCAAGGCGCGAGCAGTCGACGAAGAGGGAGAAGGCGGAGAGGGTGAAGCGGTCGGCCAGAATGAAGCCGACACTCTGTGCCCGTTCGGTTCCGAAGCCTGCCGCGGAAGTGTGCATGTCCGTCGGCGTCACCGGCGGGCGGTCGCTTGGATCGAAATCTCTCGCATCATCACCATCGAGATCCGTTCGATCGTCGTGCAATTCGTAGAAAGACGGTGGGACCGCTTTCAGGCGGGAGGTAGTACATGAGCATGCTCCGGCCGCCACCCGACAAACAGCTTCTGCCCCGTCCGTATGTCGATCTTTTCCAGGTCGGCGTGACTCTTCTGCGCACGCATCTCGGTGCCGTCGGCCGCCTCGAGATAGACCGTGGCGGTCGCACCCACGAATTCCTCGCCCATCACCGTCGCTTCGATCGCGTTGTCACCGGCATCCGGAAGCGTCGCGGTCAGCTCGATCCTGTCGCCGGGTACGGCGATGACGACGGCATCGCCCGTCGCGAAGCCCTCCGGCGAGGTCGCGAGGCGCAGTCGCCCTGAGGGCGTATCCACCTGCGCGCCATCCCCGATCGCATCCACGAGCGTGCCTGCGAAGATGTTGGATGATCCGAGGAACTCGGCGACGAAGCGCGTGCGTGGCGTTCGGTAGATCTCGCGCGGCGCGCCGATCTGCTCGATGCGCCCGCGGCTCATGATCACCACCCGGTCGGCCATCGAGAAGGCCTCGGACTGGCTGTGCGTGACATAGACGAACGTGATGCCGAGCTGGCGCTGCAGGTCGGCCAGGACCGACTGCATCCTCACCTTCAGGTGCGCGTCGAGCGCCGAGAGGGGCTCGTCGAGCAGGAGGATCTCGGGTTCCGTCACCAGAGAGCGGGCAAGCGCCACACGCTGGCGCTGACCGCCGGAGAGATGCGCGATGTTGCGCTCCGCCAGCTCGCCGATCTGCAGCCGGTCAAGCCAGTCGGCCGCCCGCCTCCGCCGCTCGGCTCCGCCGATCCCGCGCATGCGCAGGCTGAATTCGACATTCTCCCGCACGTTGAGGAACGGGAACAGCGCGAGGCTCTGCCACACCATGGGCGTGTCACGCCGCCAGCTCGGCAGGTCGTTGATGCGGGCGCCCTGGAGCCTGATCTCGCCCTCGCTCGGAGCTTCGAGGCCGGCGAGCATCCTGAGCGTCGTGGTCTTGCCGCAGCCGCTCGAACCCATGATGGCGAGGAACTCGCCCTTCGCGATCGTCAGGTTCAGATCCTCGACCGCTGCCATGTCGCCGAAGCGCTTGGTCACGTGATCGAACTCTACGAGCGGCCGGTCACCCATGGCGGCGCCTCCATCAGCCATCGGGGTTCCCCTCCTTCGGTCGCCGCATCAGCACGAGTTGCGCCAGGATGACCAGCGTCATCGAGGTCAGGAAGACGAAGGTCCCTATGGCGTTGATGCGCGGGCTCACCTGTCCCTGCAGGAAGCCGAGCACTCTGACCGGCAGCGTCTCGTTGAGGCCGGAGACGAACCAGGCGACCGCGAACTCGTCGAACGAGACCGCCATGGTGATGAAGAGGGCCGCCAGTATCGCCGGCCGCGCGAACGGCAGGATGACGTGGCGCATCGCCGCCCATTCCGACGCGCCGAGGTTCCACGCCGCCGCCTCGAGATCGGGGTCCATCTGCGACAGTCTGAGGCGAATGATCGCCATGGCGAAGGGAGCGGTCATCACCACGTGCGCGACGATGACCGACAGGCTCTGGCCGGAGAGGCCGACCCGCGAGAGAAAGGCCAGCATCGCAAGCCCCAGGATGATGACCGGGATGGTGGGCGGCAGAAGCGCGAGCGCCAGGTAGACCGTCTTGCCGAAGAACCGGTAGCGGTAGTCGGTATAGGCGGCGCCGAAACCGAGGGCAGTGGCGACAAGCGAGACGATCACGCCGATGGTCAGCGTGTTCGACAGCCCCTCCCACACGAGCGGATCGGTGGCCACCGCCTCGTACCATTGCGTCGAGAAGCCGCCGAGCGGCAGAGACGGGAAGCGGTCTTCGTTGAGCGAGAACACGAAGCTCGCGGCGATCGGGGCGAAGATGAAGGCGAAGCTCGCCAGCACGTAAAGGCGGAGCAGCCAGTCGATCAGCGGGTTGCGGTTCAGCTCGCTCATCGCCCGCGCCCCCTGTAGGCGTAGCCGACCGCCGCGAAGGCGGTCGCGAGCAGGGTCGCGATCATGGTCAGCGCGATGACCGCGGCCCGCGGCCATTGCTGTCCCGACTTCGTGGTGTCGGTGATCATGATCGACAGGGTCGGCGGATTGCCGCCGCCGAGATAGAGCGGGCTCACGAAGTCGCCGAAGGTCAGGATGAAGCAGAAGAGCGCGGCGATCACCAGGCCGACCCTCGCCGACGGGATCACGACCGCGAAGACGGCGCGGAGGCGGCCGGCCCCCATATTGTGCGCCGCCTCGATCAGCGTGCGGTCGACGAACATCAGGCTGAAGAGCTGTAGCAGAACGACCAGCGGGAAGGTCAGCGTCAGGTAGCCGATCATCGTGCCGAACAGGGTGTTCAGCATCGTGTAGGGGCCGAGGCCGATCGAGCCGAGGGCGGCGTTGATGATGCCATGGTCGGAGAGGAACACCTGCCACGAATAGACGCGGACCAGATAGCTGGTGAAGAAGGGGATCACCATGAGGAAGATCGCCCAGCGTCGGGACGCCTCCGCGAGCTTGAAGGCGATCGCGTAGGCGCAGGGGAAGGCGAGGGCGCTTGCGAGCATGGCGGCGAAGCCGGCCATCGCCAGCGTCCGGAGGTAGGTCTCCCAGAACAGGCCCGAGCGGTAGACGTAGAGCCAACTGGCCACGTCGAGGTCCGGCTGAAGTCGGAAGTTCCTGACGCTCCAGAAGCTCAGTGCGATCAGGAACAGGAGCGGCGCGACGAAGAACAGGAGCTGCCAGACCAGGAGCGGGAGCGAGAAGGTCGCGCCGTAGAGGCTGAAGCCTTTGGCTGGCCGCCTTGTTCGGCCCCAGACAGCGACGGGCATGTTGCTTGGACCGGGCACCGTATTGGCCTGGTCGCTCACGCCTCAGGCTCCCTTGTATCTCGACCAGAAGTCGTTCCAGTCCTCGACGCTCTGCTGGACCGGCAACTGGCGGAACGTGATCCGGCCCGAGCGGATCAGCTCGATCGGATTGTTGCTCGCGCCCGCCAACATGCCCTGGCGCCTTGCCTCCTCCGGGGCGACTTCGGCCAGCAGCTCCCAGCCCTTCCGGCTGGGGATCATGCACGGGTAGGCCTCCATCAGGGCGGATTTGACCTGGCCGCGCGGGGAGGTGATGTACTGGATCCACTTCTTCGCGAGGTCGGCCTTCTGGGTGCCGCGCCCGATCGAGAAGGATTCGGTGAACTGCAGCCCGCCTTCTTCGGGGATGACCGTCCGGACGGGCGCGCCGTTGCGCTCGAGCACGCCTGTGATCCAGTCGCCTATGCCGGCCATGGCGAGCATCTGCCCGTTCTCGAGCGAGGAGAACGTGCCGCCGTAATCAAAGAACCCGCCGACATTGGGCCGCAGGGTCATCGCGAGCTCCTGAACCTTCTCCCAGGCAGCCTCGTCGATGTCGTAAGGCGCGGGATTGCCGGCGAGCAGGCTCATCTGCCCGAGATTGGGGAGATGCCAGTCGAAGTGGCCGACCTTCCCTCGAAGTTTCTCGTCCCAGTACACGCGGTAGGTCGAGGCTTCCTTCTCCGTCAGCGCCTTGGTGTTGTAGGCGACGCCGAGGAAGCCGAAGCGTGTCAGGACGGAGAAGAGCTGGTCGTCGAACCAGTGGCCCGGAAAGTGCTGCAGCTCGGGAAAGAAGTCGTCGAACGAATAGTCGTCGGGATCGAGCGGCTCGATGTAGCCGGCCGCGTTCAACATCTGGACGTATTCCGCGTCCGACAGGATCAGGTCGTATGTCCCGGGGGGCGACTGCGAGATCAGCGCCATCATGTTGTCGCCGCCGGTGTAGTACTTGGGCTTGAAGCGCACGTTATGCTCTTCTTCGAACTCGGCGACCATGTCCGGCTCGGCATGGCCGTACCAGGCCAGCATCGTCAACTCGGTCGGCGCCGCAAAGGCGCGGCGACCGATGAAGGGGGTGGCAAGCGACCCCATGCCGAGGACGGTCGCCCCTTTCACGAAGCTGCGGCGGGTCGTCACGAGGTCAATCGACGTGTCACGGCGCGAGTCGGTCATAGGTCCCTCCCTCCGGCAGCGCAGCAGACGTACGCTGTCGTTGAGCGTAGGAGGCTCGGTTTCATATCGGAAATTTATCCTGCAAATGCGCCCATTTCCTTCGGCTATGGGCGGCGACGTCGGAAGTTGTCCGCCCCGGCGGCTGCGGCCTCGTCCAGCTTGCCGATGAGATGGTTGACCAGGTGGAGCCCCACCTCGGAGAGGCGCGGGTGCTTGTAGAACAGGCCGACGCGGATGTCCTTGAGGGGCGGGAAACCCTCCTCCGGCCCCAGCTCCCGCAGGCCCTCGAGCATCGTCGGGCCGGTGAGGGCGCTGATGCCGATGCCGTTCTGGACGGCATTCTGCAGACCCGTGATGCCCGGGCCCGAATAGGCGATCCGCCAGCGCCGCCCGATGGCGTTCAGCGCCTCGGTGATCCGCTCGCGATAGGCGCAGCCCTGCGGGTGGACCGCGAGCGGCAGCGGGTCGAGCTTGTCCACCGGCAGCGTCTTGGCGGCGGCCCAGATCGGACGCTCCGCCCAGACGCGGCTCAGATAGCGGCTCTGACCGTCCGACATCATCGCTATGGCGACGTCGATCTCGTCGGCTTCCAGCTTCTGGAGAATGGTCGGGCTCCAGTCGCAGTGGATCTCGAGCCTGACCGCGCGATGCCGTCGCATGTACTGGGTGAGCGCCCCCTGCAGGAACATGACGGCGTAGTCGCTGGGCAAGCCGACACGGACCATCCCCGCGACTTCACTTCCCCGGAAGTAGGCCGTGGCCTCGTCGTTGATCCGGAGGATCTCCCGCGCGTAGCGCAGAAGCGCCTGGCCGTCCTCCGTCAATTCGACGGCACGGCTTTTTGCCACGAAGAGGGGCACGCCCACCAGTTCCTCGAGCCGGCGCATCTGCAGCGAGACCGCCGGCTGCGTGCGCCCCAGCGCCTCGCCGGCCTTGGTGTAACCGCCGAGGTCCACGACCGAGACGAAGGATCTCAGCAGATCCGTCTGCAGGTTGTTGAGTGAGGCGACCACGGATTTCCCATCCTGATACCGTGATCAGGATAATAAATTTTTCCTATGGCAGAAGCGAGCCCTAGGCTCGGCCGAATCCTCCATTCAGAAGGGAGAAGACGCCGTGGCTCCGAAGACAGTCTTCGCCGCCGAGCTCGCCTGGCCGGACTACCATGCGCGCGTCGGGGGCGGCCGGACACCGATGCTGATCCCGATCGGCTCGATGGAACAGCATGGCCCCCACATGCCGATGCACGTCGACGTGCTCCTGCCGACCGAGTTCGCGCGGCGGGTCGCCGGCGAAGTCGGGGCGCTCGTCGCGCCGCCGTTCACGTACGGCTACAAGTCACAGCAGAAGTCCGGTGGCGGCAATCACCTGCCGGGCACCACGAGTCTCGACGGGGCCACGCTCATTGCCGCCCTTCGCGACGTGCTGAAGGAGTTCGCCCGCCACGGGGTGCGCCAGGTCTGTCTCGTCAACGGCCACTTCGAGAACTCATGGTTCATCGTGGAGGGCATCGACCTTGCCTTGCGTGAACTCCGCTGGGACGGCGTGACCGACCTCAAGGTCGTCGTGCTGTCCTATTGGGACTTCGTCGACGATGCGACGGTCGCACGTCTCTATCCCGATGGCTTCACGGGCTGGGATCTCGAGCATGGCGGAGTCCTCGAAACCTCGCTCATGCTCGCCCTACATCCCGAGCTCGTGGAGATGGAACGCGCCGTGCACCATGAGCCGGCGAGCTTCCCCCTCTACGACGTCTATCCGGTGAAGCCGGAATGGACGCCGCCGAGCGGCACCCTTTCGTCGCCGCGGGAAGCCTCTCGGGAGAAGGGGGAGATTCTGCTCGACGTCTGCACGCGCGGCATCGTGGCGGCGCTCCGGGACGAGTTCGCGACCGTGACCTGAAGCCCCGCCTGGCGAGGCAGCGTCGGCCGCCCCCCGGATCAGCCTTGTTCTCGGTCATGGTAACCGGCCGCGCGCCGTGGCGCGGCCGGCTCACTCGAAGCGGCCGTCAGTTGCGGATCACGTTGTGCTCCGGCCCGAACGGGAAGCCGGTTATGTTCTCCGCGCCATCCTCGGTGACGATCAGTATGTCGTGCTCCCGGTAGCCACCGGCGCCGGGCTTCCCCTCGGGGATCATCACCATCGGCTCCATGGACACGACCATGCCGGGCTTGAGCTCGGTGTCGATGTCCTCCCGCAGTTCCACCCCGGCTTCGCGTCCGTAGTAGTGGGAGAGGACCCCGAATGAGTGGCCGTAGCCGAAGGAGCGGTACTGCAGCAGATCCCACTCGCGGTACATCTGGTTCAGCTCCTGCGCGATCTCCCCGCACTTCTTCCCGGGGCGGATCAGCTCGAGCCCGCGCCGGTGAACCGCGACGTTCTTCTCCCATACGTCGAGGCTCGCGTCGTCGACGTGGTCGCAGAACATCGTCCGCTCGAGCGCGGTGTAATAGCCGAAGATCATGGGGAAGCAGTTGAGCGAGAGGATGTCGCCTGACTGCACCACGCGGTTCGTGACCGGATTGTGGGCGCCGTCGGTGTTGATCCCGGACTGGAACCACGTCCAGGTGTCCATCAGCTCGACGTAGGGAAAGGACTCGGCGATCTCGCGGATCATCGCGTTGGTCGAGGCGATGGCCACCTCGTGCTCCGGGACGCCGGCCTTCACGGCCTTCGCCACCGCCTCGCCGCCGATGTCGCAGATGCGGGCGCCTTCGCGGATCAGCTTCTGCTCCTCCGCGGACTTGATGGTGCGCATCCACATCGAGGGCTGGCCCACGTCGACGAACTCCACCCCCGGCAGCGCCGCTTCGAGGTCCCGACGGAAGTCGAGCGACACGTGGTCGAATTCGATGCCCAGCCGCCTGACACCCGGCAGGAGCTGCCTCACCGCCTGGTAGTAGTTGTCGCGGCGCCAGTCGGTGTAGGTGACGTTGTTGCCGAAGGTCCGCCGCCAGGGCTGGCCGCCGTCGATGCCGGCGGAGATGGTCGTGGCCGCGTCGGGCGTGATCACCATGCCGTACCTGCGGCCGAAATAGCAGTAGAGCCAGCCCGAATAGTAGTTGATGCAGTGATACGAGGTGAAGAGCGCCGCATCGACGTTATTCGCTCCCATCCAACTGCGCACGTCGTCCTGTCGCCGGCTCATCTCGGCGTCGGAGAACGGCAGGAATTCCTTTTCGCCGTTGTGCCACTCCGTGACGTGCACCATGTCGTCGAGGATCGTCTTGTCCAGCACCGTCGCCTCCCTCTCGCGAACGCATTTGCGAGGAGGCTAGGACGGCCCTCTTCATCAATGAAATTTATTCCCCTGATGCGCGGATATCCCGCGGAAATGAAGTGAGGTTTCTACCGGCCAGATGCTCGCGACGCAGCCGCCGGAGCCCTCCGAAGAGCCCGGATCATAGATACATTCACAGCGATGGGATCCTGTCGGGCTGCGGGACCGACACCGAGACGTGGCTGACATGCCGTCCCTCTCGTGGAAGGTGAGGACTGGCAGCTATTCCTGCCGCACATCTCGAAGCTGCCAGGCTGAAGATGGCCAGCTCGGGTCATTCGGGGATGCCCACGAGAGGGGCGACGGACACGGCGCGTGCAGGGCCGGAGAAATGATCTCCGGGAGTGCGGGGAAGGGCGATGTGCCGCTCGTCATCGATGGGCTCCTCGGGTTTTCCGAGGTGTATTTTAAGAAGATCCACTGCAACGAGGACGAGGTCGACAATTACCCGTTGACCCACACCCTCTGAGCCCTTTAATCATCGATGCACTCGAAGTCACAGAGATGCCGCATTCCGGACAGAATGCATCAATGACTTAGGTGTTATTTGGCTCTTCGTCCCCTAGGGAGCGCCATTTTCCTAAGCCATTGATTTTGCTGAATTTCCGGATCGCCGCAGATCGGATTGTACACGAGGCTGTACACATCCACAGCGACCCATCTTTGGCAGCGTCCGGGCGGCTGGACATACCAGCGCCGAATTCCCTCACATCTCGTGAACCTCCTCTCGTGATAGGCCTCCGCGCAAGGCGCTCGGGCGGATGCCCGCGGCCGAGGCGCGCCGTCGCGCACGCCTCCTGTCGACGCGTTTCGACCTGTACTGCATGAGGGTGGAGAGAGGCTTGGAGAAGGGCAGCAGCGAGGATCTGGAGGCGGAGCTCGAGCGGTTCGCCGAGAGGCTGAAGGACAAGACCTGGATCGAGCGCTCCTACGAGGCTATCGAGACGCTCCGGACCGAGGCCGAGAGGCAGGAGGACGAGAACGCGTCCCTGCGGAATGCGGTCACGACCTTGGCCACGAAGCCGGCGCCGCCTCCGCCGCCGCTGCCCCTCTTCTCGATCCTCGCCGGGGGCCTGATCGAGCAGAAGCAGACCGCCATGCCTCGCTCCAATTACCCGGA
>NZ_AWXZ01000031.1 GCF_000496075.1 Lutibaculum baratangense AMV1 | reverse complement strand
CTTGCCGGCGTTCTCGGCCGACCTGAGCTTCTCTGCCGTGATGTCGGTGGCCACCTTGACGATCTTCACGACCCTGCCGCGGCCGTTCACGACGGGGGTGTAGGACGCCTGTATCCAGACTTCCTTGCCGCCCTTGCCGATCCTCCTGTACTCGCGCGCGTCGAACTCGCCGCGGCCGAGCTTCGTCCAGAACAGGCGATAGTCGGGCGACGCCGCGTGATCGGGGTCGACGAAGATGCTGTGGTGGCGACCGACGATCTCGTCGAGACGGTAGCCCATGACCCGGCAGAAATTCTCGTTCGCCGTGATGACTGCGCCTTCCGGCGTGAACTCTATCATCGCCAGTGCCCGGCCGATCGCCGAGAGAACCGCGCCGTCGCCCGCACCGAAGCCGTGCCCATCGCCGAGAAAGCCCATACTCACCTCCACCACATGCGGAGACGCCCTGCGGCCCCGCGATGGAAGCCTATACGCTTCGGCGATTGCTGAGGTTCGCACGTGACCCTGCCCGGCCGCGGGATCTTTCGGACCAGGGTAAACTCCAAAACGCGACCTCGTCCCGACATGGGACGGCCGTCTCAGCCAATTGCGGCGCGGGTGGAGGCGGACGATTGCGAGCGAGGATATTTCGTCTGGCCGGGCAGTCGGGTCACCCGGGCAGCAGCATATCTCGTGGTCCTCGGGGGGCGGAGGACAGGGTTGACGTTAACCGGCGGCGCCGTCGCAGCGCTCGCGGGACGCTACTCGGCCGCCTCGCGGAAGCCGCCGGCCATGGCCGGCACGGGCGCGGCATCGTCTTCTCTGGAGCCGCGCTTCGCCCCCCGGCGCGCCCGGCGCCGCTCCCGCCACTCGTGCCACCGCTCACTCCAGACGCTCGGGATGGCGAGCATGGTCGGGATGACGATCAGCGTGAGCAGGGTCGAGAAGCCGAGGCCGAAGATGACGGCGGTCGAGAGCTGCACCCACCAGATCGAGGTGATCGAGCCGACCTGGACCGCGGGGGCGAAGAAGTCGAAGTTCACCTGCAGCGCCATCGGCACGAGGCCCATGATGGTGGTGATGGTCGTCAGCATGATCGGCCGCAGGCGCTGCGCGCAGGTCCGCAGGATGGCGTCGAGACCGGAGAGGCCCACGTCGCGCCGCAGACCGTTATACGTGTCCATCAGCACGATCGAGTTGTTCACCACGATGCCGGCGAGGGCGACGATGCCCGTGCCGGTCATGATGACGGAGAACTTCTGGCCCGTGACCATCATGCCGATCAGCACGCCGAGCACCGACATGACGACGGTCGAGAGCGTCAGGAAGGTCTGATAGAACGAGTTGAACTGCGTCACGAGGATGATGAACATGATGAAGAGCGCTGCTCCCGCGGCCTTGCCGAGGAAGGCCTGCGCCTCCTTCTGCTCCTCGTCCGCGCCGCGGAAGCGGTAGGCGGTCGTGCCCGGCCAGTCCTGGGCGTCGAGCCACTGCCGGATCTCGTTCACCTTCTGGTCGACCGTCACGCCGTTCTCGGTCACGACGTTCGCCTTCACGTCGATCGCGTAGCGCCCGTTCTGCCGCGTGATGGAGGAGACCTTCGGCTGCGGCGCGCGGCTGACGAGGTTGGCCAGAGGCACCGTCCCGACCGGCGTGGAGATGCGCAGCTCGTCGAGCCGGTCGAGCGACCGCTCCCACTCCGGCAGGCGGACGCGGATGTCGACCTCCTCGTCGGAATCGTCGGGCCGGTAGGTGCCGACGAGAACGCCGTTCGTCACGAGCTGGATCATGCCTCCGACGGCCGCGACGTCGGTGCCGAAGCGGCCGGCCTCCTCGCGGTCGACGGCGAGCTCCCACTCGATGCCGGGCAGGGGACGGCTGTCCTCCACGTCGCGCAGGTCGGCGACGCCGGTCTCGAGATGGCCGCGCATCCGGGCAGCCATCTCCTTCACCCGCTGATAGTTCGTGTCGGTGACCTCGATCCGGATGTCCTTGCCGGTGGGAGGCCCGCCCTCCTGCTTCCGGAGCTCGACCATGATGCCGGGCAGCGGCCGGACCTTCGCGCGGATCTCGTCGAAGATCTCGGCCGCCTTGCGACGGCAGCAATAGTCGTCGAGCTCGATCATCATCTCGCCGATGACGTC
Organism: Lutibaculum baratangense AMV1; assembly: GCF_000496075.1. Classification (GTDB taxonomy): domain Bacteria; phylum Pseudomonadota; class Alphaproteobacteria; order Rhizobiales; family Tepidamorphaceae; genus Lutibaculum; species Lutibaculum baratangense. The sequence goes on along the minus strand of NZ_AWXZ01000031.1, from coordinate 123,054 downwards.
CGCAGGCTTGTCCTGCACCCCGCCGAGCCTGCTGTCGCCCGAGCCGGCGCCGACGGTCGTGAAGACCGCCTGGATGCCGTCCACCGTGAGGACGCGATCCTCGACCGAGACGACGAGATCGCGCTGCTCCTGCGCCGACAGGTTGCCGCGCCCGCGAACAAGCGCCACCACCTGGTCCGGCTCCTCCTCGACGAAGAACTCGACGCCGCTGTTGTGCTGGCCGTAGAGGCTGAACACGCCGATCGTCGTCGCGACCATGCCGGCGATGACGATCACGTGGCCGATGCGCCAGCCCGCGAAGAACTTCAGCATGCGGATATAGAGGCCGGTGAAGCCCCGAATGCGCCCATAGTCGATCGGCTCGGGACTATCGAGGAGGCGCGCCTCCTCCGTCTGGGCCGAGCCGGCGCTCGTCTTGCCGATGAGGCTGCCGAGCACGGGCAGGAACACCATGGCCGTCGGCAGAGAGGCCGACAGGATGATGACCACCATGATCGGCAGGTAGCTCATGAACTCGCCGGACACGCCGGGCCACAGCAGCATCGGCAGGAACGCGGCGAGCGTCGTCGCCGTGGACGAGAAGATCGGCCAGAACATGCGCTGCGAGGCGAGCTTGTAGGCCGTCCGCCGGTCGAGCCCTTCCGCCATCTTCCGGTCGGCGTACTCGATGACGACGATCGAGCCGTCGACCAGCATGCCCACGGTGAGCACGAGGCCGAACATGACCATCATGTTCACGCTCATGCCCATGAGCGAGATGATCAGGAAGCCGATCATGAACGAGGTGGGGATGGACAGGCCGACGAGGAGGCCCGAGCGCAGGCCGAGCGCCGCGACGACGATGATCATCACGAGCGCGATCGCCGTCATGATCGAGGATTCGAGCGAGGAGAGGACGTCGTTGATGAAGGCGGACGTGTCGAGCGTGAAGTCCACGTCGATCGTCGCCGGCCACGTCTCTGTCTCCGCCGCGACGAGCGCGCGCACGGCTTCGTTGTTCTCGATGACGTTCGTGCCGGTGCGCTTGATCACCTGGAGCGCGATGGCCGGCTTGCCGTTGAAGCGGCTGAAGGAGCTCGCATCCTTGAAGGTGCGGCGGATCTCCGCCACCTGGCCGAGCGTCACCACGGTGCCGTTCTCGACCTTGATCGGCAGCGAGGTCACGTCGGCGGCGGTCTCGAGGAGGCCCGGGACCTTCACGTTGAAGCGGCCGGCGCCACTGTCCATCGCGCCGGCCGGCACGAGCTGGTTGTTCCGCGTGACCGCCTGGTAGAGCTGGTCCTGCGTGATGCCGTAGGTCTCGAGCCGGTCGGAGTCGATCAGCACCTCGAGGAGCTCCTCGCGGTGCCCCACGAGCTGCGCCTCGAGGACTGTGGGGATCGCCTCGATCGCGTCCTGCAGGTCGAGCGCACGGCGATAGAGGGCGCGCTCGGGAACGTTGCCCGACAGCGCGACGACGATCGTCGGCATCAGCGAGAAGTTCGTCTCGTGGACGGTGGCCTGCTCGGCCTCGGGGGGCAGCTCGCCCTGCGCCTGGTCGACCTTCGCGCGGATGTCGGCGAGGACCGCGTCCTTGTCGAAGTCGATGTCGAACTCGAGGAGCACCGAACCGTGCCCCCCCGAGGCGATGCCGGTCATCTCCTTGAGGCCGTCGAGGCCCTGAAGCTTCGTCTCGAGCGGCCGCACGAGCAGGCGCTCGGCATCCTCCGGCGACACGCCCTGCTGCGCCACCGACACGTAGAAGACGGGAATGTCGATGTCCGGGTTCGCCTCCTTGGGAACCGACAGGTAGGACAGGATGCCGGCCGCCAGCAGGGCCACCAGAATGGTGATGACCGAGCGCGGCTTCTCCAGGATCGAGCCAAGGGCCGAGATCATCGGGAAACCTCCGCCGTCTCGAAGACCGGCGTGACCCGCTCGCCGTCCTCGACATATTCCTGTCCGACCATGATGAGCGTCACCTCGTGCGGCAGGCCCGCGACCCAGACGCCGTCGGGCTCGTCGGCGACGATCTCGACCGGCACGAAGCGGACGGTGTCGCCGTCCTCGACCGTGCGCACGCCCACCCGGCCCCTGTCGTCGAGCGTGAGGATCGCGGGGGAGAAGAAGTGCGCATCCGTCTCGCGAAGCGGAATTTCCACCCGCGTCGTCACGCCCGAGCGCAGGTCCCCACCCGGATTGGGCAGCTCGAACTCCACGCGGAAGGTGCGCGTCGAGGAGATCGCACCCGGCGCGAGAAAGGTGAGGGCGCCGTCCACCGTCTGCCCCGTCACCAGCGTCGCGTTGGCCGCCATCCCGCGCTCGAGCATGCGCACATCGCGCTCCGGCACCTCGGCCACCGCGAGGAGAGGGTCGTAGGACATGACCTGCGCGCAGGGCTCGCCGACCGAGAGGAGGGCGCCCCGCTTGGCGGGCAGGTCTTCCACGACACCGTCGAAGGGTGCGCGAATATCCGTGCGGGCGAGGTCGAGCTCCATCTCGGACAGCGTCGCCTTCGCGGCGTCGAGCCCCGCCTTCGCCGCCCGCAGCCGCGTTTCGGCCGCGTAGCCCTGCTGGTTCAGGCGGCTCGAGGCGTCGAATTCCTGCTCGGCCTGCTCGAGCGCGGCCTGCGCGCGCAGCACCTGGGCCTGCCTGTTGCCGTCCTCGAGGCGGCAGATGACCTCGCCTTCCTCGACGAGGTCGCCCTTCTCGACCGGGAGCTCCTCTACGAGGCCGGCCGTCTGCGCCCGCACCTGGACGCGCTGCTTCGCCTCGGTGTGACCGCGCAGCGTCAGGCTCTGGCGGCGTTCCCGGGCCGTGCTGCGCGCGACCTTCACGACGAACGGCGTGTCTTCGGCGGCCTCGGCCTCGGCGATCGTCGCCGGTTCGGCGGCGCTCCGGGTGCTCGCTTCCGAGGCGGCACCGCCGCCGCTCCCGCTGACGATGAAGTCTCCCGAGGAGAGCCAGGCCCCAATCGCGACGAGGATCACGATCGCCCAGATGTAGGATGCACGCATCGCCCGCTTCCGTCCGTTACTCGGCCGCTTCCCGCTCGACCCGGCGCGACCCGGCGACGGCTTCGAGCTCCGCCCGATTGACCCTCAGATGGTCGAGCGAGGCCTGATGGACGGCGATGCCGTATCGCAGGATCCACTCCGACCCGCCGGCACCGCAGCCCTTCACCTCACCGAGGCACTCCGACAGGCTCGACAGCGTGCGCTCGAGCGCCGCCTCGCGGCAGTCGATCGCCCTCGTCACATGCTCCCGCGGCAGCACCGAGGCGAACATTGCCACGAGCAGGAAGGGCGACTTGAAGGAGTCGAGCCCCGGCTCCTGCATCAGCGCGTCCATGAGGGCGCGGCGCCCCTCCGGCGTGATCGAGTAGACCCGTCGCGCCGGCTTGCCCGCCTGCAGCTCGTCGCGCACCGTCACGAGGCCGTCTTCCGTCAGCCGGTTCAGCGCGGGATAGATCGCGCCGAAGCTCGCATCGACGAAGTAGCTGAAGTTGCCCTCCACCGAGTGCTTTCGGATCTCGTATCCCGTCGCGTCGCCGAAGGAGAGGATGGCGAGGCACAGCGTGCGGACGTTCATGTGTCGGTTTGACCTCGTTCGTCATATATCGGTTCGATATATATCGTGCCGCTATATGCTTCTTCGTACGGTGGGTGTCAACCCGGCGCTCCGCCCTTGCCCGAAGGGCGCGCGCGGCAAGATCACCTTGAGTACGTCGTGGAACGCCGATTGGACGCGGCTGCTGGCGTCCGGGAGGAGCTTCGATGCCGGGCGATCGTCTTCTGGGCCTGCTGGCTCGCAACCTTTTGATCGGCAGCGTGGTCGCGGTGGGCACGGTGGCGGGGCTTCTGGCGAGCGATGCCCACGGCATCCGGGAACTCGTGCTCAACGACAGCGACCCGCTCGTGGCGGTTCTCCTTTTGACGTTCGGCTTCGTCGTCACGCTCGGCAGCGCCGCCATGGGCGGGGCCGTGATGAGCCTGTCGCGGGAGGCGAGCCTGCCGCCGCGTGGGGGCAAGCGTCTGCCCCAGGTGGAGTCGCTGCGGCCCGCCCCGGCGAGGTCGGCTGCGGCCGGTCGCCGCTTCCCCGGCTCGGGAATGTGAAGGTCCGCGACGAGACGCGCTCTTGCGCTTGACGGAGCGGCCTGCCTAAGTCCGGCCCCGTGACCTTGTCCGGAGCCTCCGCATGACCGAAGTCGGCATCCTAGGTGCCCTCGTGGCCGGGATGATCTCGTTCGTCTCGCCCTGCGTCCTGCCGCTCGTGCCGCCCTATCTCTGTTTCCTTGCGGGGGTGACGCTCGACCAGCTGACGGGCGTCGGTGCCGCGGAGGCGCGGGGAGCGGTGCGCCGTCGCGTCTTCATCTCCGCGCTGGCCTTCGTGGCGGGCTTCACGACCGTCTTCGTGGCGCTCGGGGCGAGCGCCTCGGCGATCGGGCGGCTCGTGCTCTCCTACATGAACGTCCTGAGCTATGTCGCCGGCGCGGTCATCATCGTGATGGGCCTGCATTTTCTCGGCTTGCTGCGGATCGGGTTTCTCTACCGCGAGGCGCGCGTGCATGTGGAGAGGAAGCCGGCGGGGCCGTTCGGGGCCTATCTCGTCGGCCTCGCCTTCGCCTTCGGCTGGACGCCCTGCATAGGCCCGGTCCTGGCCGCCATCCTGTTCGTGGCCGGCACCGAGGACACCGTCGCGCGGGGCGCGGGGCTGCTCGCGGTCTACTCCGCCGGCCTCGGCATCCCGTTCCTGGTCGCGAGCCTGTTCGCCGGCCCGTTCATGCGGATGATGGCGCGGTTTCGCCGCCACATGGCGACGGTCGAGCGCACGATGGGGGCTCTCCTCGTGCTGACCGGCGTCATGTTCCTGACCGGCCAGATGCAGAGCCTGTCCTTCTGGCTGCTCGAGACCTTCCCGGGCCTCGCGCGGTTCGGCTGATCTCGCCTCAGTTCTCGTCTTCCCGGCCCTGCAGCGGCTTCTGCCGCATCAGCGCGAATCCGAGGAAGACGAGCGCCATCATGCCGGCCGAGGTCGCGAAGACGATCGCGAAGGCGTTGTCGGCGACGGCGGCGTCCGCGATCTCCACTGCCGCTCCCTCGCGCGCCATCGGGATGCCGTAGCCGAGCGCGATGGCGCCGAGGACGGCGACGCCGAACGCGCCGCCGAGCGACCGCAGGAAGGTGACGACGCCCGTCGTCGCCCCGAGCTCCGCCCGCTTCACGGCGTTCTGGGCCGCCACGATGGCGATGGGGAAGGTGAGCCCCATGCCGTAGCCGATGAACACCGTCAGGATCTCGACCCACAGGAGGCTCGCCCCCGCGGCCGTGAACGCGAGCACGCAGAGGCCTCCGAAGCTGATCGCGGCGCCCGCGAGCGCCATCAGCTTGTAGCGAACGACGCGCAGAAGCAGCCGGCCGCTCATCCAGGCGCCCGCGACCGTGCCGAGGAGCAGGCCCAGAAGCGCGGTGCCGGAGGCGCTGACCGAGAGCCCGAGCCCGTGCTGGAGGTAGATCGGCAGGAAGACCGTCAGGCCGACATTGCCGGCCTGGGCCATGAACATGGCGGCGGTCGCGGCACGCACGATCGGGTTCCTCAGGATCTCGATCGAAATGAGCGGCGCCTTCGCGCGCGTGAGGTGGAAGCCCAGGAGCGCGGCTATGAGGCCCGAGGCGACGAACAGGAGGAGCACCGGCGCCGACAGCCAGGGATAGGTCGCGCCGCCCCAGTTCAGGGCGAGCAGCAGCGCGGCGGTCGCCAGGATGAGGAGGAACGCGCCGACGACGTCGAAGCGATGCGCCTGGCGCTCGACCTGCAGCTTGCGCAGCGGCCGATTCATGATGAGGAGCGCGAGCGCGCCCAGCGGCACGTTGATCCAGAAGATCAGCGACCAGTGCAGGTGGTCGGCGAAGTAGCCGCCGAGCAGAGGCCCGGCCACGCTCGCCACGGCCCATGTGCCGGAGATCCAGGCGGCGAAGCGGCCGCGCTCGCGCGGCGGCACGAGGTCGCCGATGATCGTCTGGGTGAGGGCGAAGAGGCCCCCGCCGCCGAGACCCTGCACCGCCCGGCCGGCGATCAGCACGAACATGTTCTGCGCGAGCGCGCAGATGACGGAGCCGAGGACGAAGACGATGACCGCGCCGGCGATGGTGGGGCGCCGCCCGTACATGTCGGAGATCCGGCCGTAGAGCGGCGCGGTCGCCGTGGAGGTGAGGAGATAGGCGGTGACGATCCACGGCAGGTAGTGCGCGTGGCCGAGATGCGCGCCGATCGTCGGCATCGCGGGGGCGACGATCGTCTGGTCGAGCGCCGCGAGGAGCATTGCGAGCATCACCCCGCCGACGATCGCCGTCATCTCGCGGTCGGTGATCGGCGGCGGGCGGAATCCCTGCGTGGGCTCGAAGTGGGGCTGATCGTTCATCGGAACCGGCGGCGTGGGGCGGAGCATCACGCGTGGCGGGGGCCGGGACGTGGCTGCGCCGGAGGGAGACCCGGAGATAGCGCGTGGCGACCGCCAAGTCGAGACGGTCTCGAAAACGGCGATGCCGCCACCCTTACACCGCAGATTTTGCGGAAGGCTTCTTCCTGCGCCACCTGACGGGCCTTCTGACCCGATCGATGGGAGAGGGACGGGTGGCGGGCAGCACGCTGAGCCCGACGCGGGTGACGGCGCCGTCGTCGGAGAGATCGCGGACGATGAGCTCGATGCGGCCGACAGCGATGCGGTCGCCGCGATGTGTGTCGGCTCCCAGCCGGCGGGAGAGGTATTGGCCGATCGTCTGCTGACCGTCCTCCGCCTCGATGCCCATGCCGTACTCGTGGGCGACGGCGGCGAGTGGGGCGTCGCCCTGCAGCACGAACTCGCCGAAATACTCCGTGTCGTCCTCGTCGATGGCGACGGGGCTCGCGAACAGCCGGTCGAGGAGCCGGATCGTTCGGGGGGAGGAGAAGATGTAGACGAGGTCGCCCGGCGCGAGCCTTCCCGCCTCGTGGTGGCGCATGGAGCGGTTGTCGCGGACGACCAGCGAAGGGCGTGCCCAGCGCGGCAGCCTCTCCCCGCGGCTGACGGGGCTTCCGTCGACGACGCGGTAGACGATGAGCTCGTGCGTCGCGTGGCCGGGCAGCTCGAGCTCGACCTTCTCGACCGGCCCGATCGTCGGCGGCACGACGAGACCGAGGCGGCGCGCGAGCGGCCGAATCGACCAGCCTTGGACGACGAGCGAGGTCAGCACGATGATGAAGGCGATGTTGAAGAAGGCCTGGCCGACGTCGAGCCCGGCGAGGATCGGCGCGATGGCGAGCAGGATCGACACGGCACCGCGCAGGCCCACCCAGGAGACGAAGGCGATCTCGGTGGCCGAGAAGCCGAAGGGAAGGAGGCAGGCGGTCACGGCGAGCGGGCGGGCGACCAGGATGAGGATCGCGGCGGTGATGAGGCCGGGCAGCAGGATAGCGCCGAAATGGGAGGGCGTGGCCAGTAGGCCCAGGAGCAGGAACATGACGATCTGGCTGAGCCAGGTGAGCCCCTCCTGGAAGCGCCGGAGCATCGGCGTGGCGCGGGTCGTGTAGCGTGCGGAGACGAGGCCTGCGACGTAGGCTGCGAGGAAGCCGGACCCGCCGAGAAGGCTCGTCGTGGCGAACGCCATCAGCGCAAGGCCGAGGACGAGGACGGGGTAGAGGCCGGCTTCGAGCTGCAGGCGCTTCATCGTCTGGCCGATCAGGTGGCCGCCGAGATAGCCGCCGACCGCGCCGAGCCCCATCTGCAGGACGAACTGTGAGACGAGCGTGAGAACGCCTGCGCCGGCTTCGCCCTCGGTGGCGATCAGGCCGAGAAGGGCGAGGGTCGAGAAGACCGCCACAGGGTCGTTCGAGCCCGACTCGACCTCGAGCGTCGCCCGCACGCGCTCACGGATCCTCACCCCGCCGATGCGGAGGAGGAAGAACACGGCGGCGGCGTCCGTCGAGCTGACGATCGCGCCGAGGAGAAGCGACGGCAGCCAGTCGAGGTCGAAGAGCAGGTGAACCGCGGCGGCGAGAATGCACGTCGTCATCACGACGCCGACGGTGGAAAGCGTGAGCGCGGGCCAGGCCGCGCGGCGCAATGTCTCGGTGCGGGTGTTGAAGCCGGCATCGAACAGGATGAGCACGAGCGCGACCGAGCCGATCGAGTACGCGACGCCTGCATTGTCGAAGTCGAGGCCGAGACCGTCCTCGCCCACCGCCAGACCGAGCGCGAGGAAGACGAGAAGCAGGGGAGCCCCGATCCGGAAGGCGATCAGGCTCGTCGCCACGGCGAGCACGAGGAGGCTCGAGCCGATCAGGATGGCGACGAAGAGGGGGTCGAACATCGAAGCTGCGGTTCCGTGGCGGGGCGAAGTGTGATCTACCTGCGGGAGAGCCGGCTGCACCGGGCGCTGCGCCGCAGTCTGACCTGCGGATTGAATCACCTGTCCATTATGGCGCGGCGGCTCCCCTGTTGCCCATCTAGGCGTGCAAGCGAGGCGAAAAATGGATGAGCTCGTCCCCGATGCGCTCGGACATCTGCACGAGGCGCTCGCCATAGCCGCGGAACTGGGCGCGGCGCCCGACGCCGCAGGTGCGGAACAGCGCAGCCAGTCCGTCCTCGTGAGGATCGCCGACCTCGAGCCGACGAAGACGACGGTCGTGGCGAGCACGCTGTCGCAGGCGAGGTTCTTCGACGATCTCGTGCGCGAGCAGGTGTCGCGCGACGACGTGGCCGCCGGACACCTGGCCTTCGCGGAGGCGGCCGGCGGTTTCCACGCGCGGCTCGTCGCGCTGTTGCAGGACGCCCCCGAGGCCTCTCTGGCGCGGGAGGTGGCCGAGCTCGGGGCGGAGTTCGGTCGACTTCAAGACGAATACGCGCCCGTCGGGCAGGCCGCGCTCGAGGAGATCGAGCGGGAGCACGTCGTCCAGGAGGCCTACACGGAGTTCAGGGCGGCGGTGCGGCAGGCCGAGGCGCATGCCCTCCACCTGCTCGAGACCGCCTTCGCGCGGTACAACACCGCCCGGCAGAAGGTGCAGGAGGAACTCGGCGGCAGTGCCGATGCCGACGGCGTCTCGCTTCTGGAGCGGCTGCGGCAGCTGCAGGACGAAGAGCGGCGCTGGGGCGTCGCGCGGGACGTGGCCAACCGGATCGCGGCCGCATCCGGGGACGCCCAGATCGTGATGGGGCGCCTGACGCAATCGACGTCGTGCAAGGAGCGTCTCTACTGGCAAAGCCAGGCCTTCATCGGCTCGGTGACGACACTCATCGAGGCGCTGCCGCGGCTTCTCGCCAGAGGCCTGCCGCGCGAGCATCGCGACGAGGTCGTGCGCGGCCTCGCGAGTGCGGTGGAGCTCTTCCAGCAGCGCAGCCGCGACACGGCCGAGGAGATCGAGCGCCTCGCGAGAGAGGCGGCCGAGGACATCGGCGAACTCGTGGCCGACAGCGAGGCGCGCCTGCAGCGCCTCACCCCCCACCGTCCCGGCTGAGCAGGGGAGGGCGGCGGGACAGTCCGCCTCCTCACGTTAAGGCCGAACGCGAGCCGTTGGCGGCAAACACCTCGTTGCGTTCAGGTAACGGTGCGTTCTTCATGTTCAACATTAAGCGCCCGCGAAGTGCTTTGTTAACCGCAGGGGCGACATGTCTCGGTCTCCCGAGTGCGCGCAACGGACACGATCGCGAAAGGCGGACGTGCCGAACCGGGCCCGGAGTTCGCTTCTCCCGCGATGGATGTCTTGTCTCCGGAGCGGCCGCGCAGCATGGTGCCGCAAGTCAGGTAGAAAAATGCGACCCCAGTACATGTCCGAACCCTTGCCGGCGGAAAACGTCGACCCCGCCTTCGAGCCCCGCCCGCGGCCCCCGCGCGACCCGATCGAGGGCCGCACCGTCAGGCTGGAGGCCTTCGACGTGGCGCGCCATGCCCGCCACCTCTTCGACGCGTTCCAGTCCGACGCGGAAGGTCATATCTGGGACTACCTCGCCTACGGGCCATTCCCGGACCTCACCTCCTACGTCACGCACGCGCGGCGGACGATGGTGGGGCGCGACCCGTTCTTCCACGCCATCGTCGACAAGGCGACCGAGCGGCCGACGGGCGTGGCCGCCCTGATGCGCATCGTGCCCGAACACGGCGTGATCGAGGTGGGGCACCTCTGCTACGGCCCCGCGCTGCAGCGGACGGTGCAGGCGACCGAGGCGCAGTACCTGCTGATGCGGCGCGTGTTCGAAGAGCTCGGCTATCGCCGCTACGAATGGAAGTGCAACGCGGAGAACGAGGCCTCGATGCGCGCGGCGGAGCGCCTCGGCTTCCGGTACGAGGGCACGTTCCGCAAGCACATGGTCGTCAAGGGGCGCAACCGCGACACCGCCTGGTTCTCGATCACCGACGACGAGTGGCCCCAGGTGAAGCAGGCGCTGGAGGCGTGGCTCTCGCCGCAGAACTTCGACGCCGAAGGCCAGCAGCGCTCCCGCCTGATGGTCTGGCAGAGCTGACAGAACCACCCACGGTGAGGCCCGGCGTGCCGGAGCCTCAGCTCTCCGCCCGCCATAGACTGCGCAGCAGCTTCGCGACGCCCCACAGGCTGAACAGGGCGATGAGGATGCCGGCGAGCCTGTCGGGCCACCGCGCCGCGAAGTCGGATACCGCGAGGGCGGCGATGACGACGCCGAGATCGGCGACGAAATCCCACCGCGCCTGACGGAAGACCCAGCGCCGCTCGTCTCCGGCAGCCGCGATCCGGCGCAGCCGGAAGGCGACGAAGACGTTGATGCACAGCGAGACGAGCGCGACGCCGACCATCACCCACGGGTTCGGCAGGCGTGCACCGCCGAGTCCCGTGAGGGGCGCGGCGACGACCCAGAGGAACATGACCGCGGCGATGATCGCCACGAGGGATGCCGCGGCGCGGTAGACGCCCCGCGAGCCGCTGCGCAGGATGACGGCCACGCCTGCGGCGGCACCGTCGCGGAGGGAATCGACGGCGAGCGCCACGAGCGCGACGGAGCCGGTCGCGAAGCCCGCGAGCGCCTGCAGGATCGCGAGGCCGAGGCTGAGGCTCGCAGCCTGGCGCAGCACCGCTCCTTCGGCCGGCGAAGCCGGCACGTAAAGCTCGCTGTCGCGGTCGATCGGCCCGCCGGGCTTTCCGCCCAGCGGATCGAGACCGTTCGTCGTTCCGTTCGAGACCATGATCGCCTACCGGACCGGCGTCTCCGGAACGGGCGTCACGGGACGGCCGGTGTCGAAATAGCTCCTGATGTTGTCGACGACGAGCTGGGCCATCTTGTTCCGGGTGAACATCGATGCCGACGCGACATGAGGCAGCAGCGTCACGTGCTCCATCTCGATCAGCTCGCGCGGCACGCGCGGCTCGTCCTCGTAGACGTCGAGGCCGGCGCTGAGGATCCGCCCCTCCCTGAGGGCCGCGATCAGAGCCTGCTCGTCGACCGTCGTGCCGCGGCCGATATTGATCAGCACGCCGTCGGGGCCGAGCTCGTCCAGCACCTTCGCATCGATCATGTGGCGCGTCGCGAGGCCGCCCGGCGCGACGTTCACGAGAACGTCGACGTCACGGGCCATGTCGGCGAGCTTCGAGTAGTAGCGGTAGGGCACGTCCTTCTGCTCGGTCCGTCCGAAATACGAGATCGGCGTGCGGAAGGCGTCGAGCCGCTTCGCCACGGCCTTGCCGATCCGCCCGAGCCCGACGATGCCGATGCGGCGATCGCGCATCGTGGCCTTCGTCAGGGGGAAGGGGCCTTCCTTCTCCCACCGGCCGGCACGGAGGTAGCGCTCCGCCTCGCCGAGCTGGCGCAGCGTCATGAGGATGAGGCCCACGGCCGTGTCGGCCACCTCGTCGGTCAGCACGTCGGGCGTGTTCGACACGAGGATCCCGTTCTCGCCCGCCCACTTCGCGTCGACCGAATCGTAGCCCACGCCGAAATTCGCGACGAGCTTGAGGTTCGGCAGGCGCTGCATGAAGGTGGCGTCGACCGGCCGCTTGCCGGCCGTGGCGATCGCCACGATCTTCTCGCCGTGCTCGGCGATGAGCGCGTCCTCGTCCGCCTCCCACAGCCGGTGCAGTACGTAGCTGCCGTCGAGCTGCTGGAAGACGGTCTTCATCATCGGACCGGTGACGATGATCTCGGGCTTGCCCATGCCGGCATCTCCTGTTCGCTTGGCCATTCCCTCCGCCCTTGCCGGACGCCGGGAGCAGAGGGATAGCGCGAGTGGAGGCCGGGGGCTAGAAGGCGCCCTTCACGAGGTTCGTCGGCTCGCCGCGCACGAAGTTCTCGATGTTGTCGACGAGCTGGTCGGCGAGCGTCTGCTGCGCCTCGTCCGACGCCCAGGCGACGTGCGGCGTGATGATGACGTTGGGCCGGTTGGCGATCCTCATCAGGGGATGGTCCATCGGCGGCGGCTCGACCGCGGCCACGTCGAAGCCCACGCCGGAGATCAGATCCTCGTCGAGCGCCTGCTCGATGTCCTCCTCGACGACGAGCCCGCCGCGCGCCGTGTTGACGATCAGCGGCTTCTTCTTCATCCGCCGGAACTCCGGCATGCCGATCATGCCCTTCGTGGCGGGCGTGAGCGGGCTGTGCAGCGTGATGACGTCGGCCGTCTCGATCACCTCGTCCCACGGCGTGTAGAGGGGCCCGAGGCCCGACACGCCCTTGTGCGCCGCGAACATCGTGTGCATGCCGAAGCCGCGGGCGATCTCGGCGACGCCTTGGCCGAGGACGCCCTCGCCGATGATGCCGAGCCTCGCGCCGCGCAGGTCGCGGATCGGGTGGTTGAAGAAGCAGAACTGGTTCGCCTTCTGCCACTCGCCGTCGAGCACGTCCTGTCGGAACGGCACGATCGAGCGCCGGAGGGCGAGGATCAGCGCGAAGGTGTGCTCGGGCACCGTGGCGAGCGCATAGCCGCGGATGTTCGAGATCGCGATGTCGTGCTCCTGGCAGTAGGTCTTGTCGACGCAGTCCGTGCCGGTCGCGGCGACGGCGATCAGCTTCAGGTCGGGAAGCTCGGCCAGGGCCTCGGCCGTCAGCTTCACCTTGTTGATGATGGCGATCTCGGCGCCCTTCAGCCGCTCCACGACCTGGTCGGGCGCCGTCTGCTGGTGCTCCACCAGCTCATGCTCGAAGCTCGGCGGCCGCAGGTTGATCTGCGGCGCGATCGTGGCGCGGTCGAGAAAGACGATCTTCTTCATGAGCTGGTCCTGCATGTCCCGGCGGGTCTCTGCCCGCACCGTTGTTGCCATCCTCGCCCGCCTGCCACGGTCACGCGGAGATGGTGTTGCTCCCCCGCGGCGCATGCCGCCGAACCGGCAGCCGCCGCGCCACACGCTCGGCCGACGGGCTCCCCTTCGGGCGCCGCCGCCGGCGAGGGAGAGAATGGCGCAAATGATCTCCCGCCGCCAGTGGTATACCAGCACAGCCTCGCACGTGGGCTCGCGCGCTCCGGCAGTGCGGTGACTGGGCGTCGCGGCCTGCCGCGTCCGTTGGCCTCGCGTCACGTTCTGTTACTCTCTCGCACGGCGCCTCGAGTCCCGCGTTTGGAGCAGCCTCTCATGACGTTGATCTTCCGGATCGCCGCGATCCTCGCCGCTCTGCCTTTCCTCGCTGCTCCGGCGCTGGCGGCGAAGGACACGCTGACGATGGGAATGACGCTCGAGCCTCCGCATCTCGACCCGACGGCGACGGCCGCCGCCGCCACCGACGAGGTCGTCTACGCCAACGTCTTCGAGGGGCTGACGCGCATCGACGCCGCGGGCGCGGTGCAGCCGGCCCTGGCGGCGAGCTGGGACGTGACGGAGGACGGCACCGTCTACACGTTCCACCTGCGGGAGGGTGTCAGCTTCCACGACGGCACGCAATTCGACGCCGAGGACGTGGTCTTCTCCTTCGAGCGCGCGATGGCGGAGGGTTCCGTCAACGCGCAGAAGCAGATCTTCGAGCCGATCGAGGCCGTGGAGGCTCTCGATCCGCGAACGGTGAAGGTCACGCTGAGGCGGCCGACCGGCAGCTTCCTGTTCGATCTCGGCTGGGGCGATGCGGTGATCGTCGCTCCGGAGAGTGCCGACGCCAACCGGTCGGCTCCAGTGGGCACGGGGCCCTTCAGGTTCGAGCGACGGGTGGCGGGCGACCGGGTGGAGCTGACGCGCTTCGAAGATTACTGGGGCGAGGCGCCGGCACTGGCGCGGGCGACGTTCAAGTTCATCCCCGATTCGGCCGCCGCCGCGGCCGCGCTGCTGGCCGGCGACATCGACGCCTTCGCGAACCTGCCGGCCCCCGAGCTCGTGCCGCAGTTCGAGGCGGATCCGAGGTTCACCGTCGAGATCGGCGTGACCGAGGGCGAGACGATCCTCGCCATGAACAACGCCCGCGAGCCCTTCTCGAACCTCAAGGTGCGCCAGGCGATCTCGCACGCGCTCAACCGGGACGCGATTATCCAGGCGGACTTCGACTACGGCACCCCGATCGGCTCCCACTTCTCGCCTGTGCACCCGGCCTATGTCGATCTGACGGGCACCTATCCGCACGACGTGGAGAAGGCCAAGGCCCTGCTCCGGGAGGCCGGGTACGCCGAGGGGTTCGAGGCGACGCTCAAGTTGCCGCCGCCGAACTATGCACGCCGGGCCGGCGAGATCATCCAACAGCAGCTCGCGCAGGTCGGCATCACGGTCGAGATCGTGCCGGTCGAATGGGCGCAGTGGCTCGAGCAGGTGTTCAAGGGGGCCGACTACGACATGACGGTCATCGCGCACACCGAGCCGATGGACATCGGCATCTATGCCCGCGACGACTACTATTTCGGCTACGACAGTGCCGAGTTCGACGGGGTGATGGAGGAGCTCTCGGCGGAGGCGGACGAGGGTCGGCGCCATGAGCTGATGGCGGAGGCGCAGCGCATCCTCGCCGAGGACGCGGTGAACGGCTTCCTCTACCAGCTGCCGAAGATCGGGGTCTGGAACGCAGCGGTGGAAGGCCTGTGGCGGAACACCCCCATACAGGCGAACGACCTGACGGAGGTGCGCTGGCGGGAATGACGCCGCAGGCGCCCGGGGCTCCCGGATTGGCGATATGCGGGCCATGACCCCATGAGCGTCCTCATCGCCAAGCGGCTCGTCGCCTTCGTGCTGACGCTCCTTGCGACGTCGCTCGTCGTGTTCACCGTGATGCGGGTGCTGCCCGGCGATCCCGCCGCGATCATTCTCGGCACCGGCGCGCGGGAAGACACACTCCTCGCGCTGCGCCAGCAGATGGGCCTCGACCGGTCTTTCGTCGCCCAATATCTCGCCTGGACCGGCGGGGTCCTCATCGGCGATTTCGGCACGTCCTACACCTACGCGGTCCCCGTCTCGCAGCTCGTGGCGGAGCGGCTGTCGGTGAGCCTGCCGCTCGCCGTCTTCGCGATCCTGCTCTCCACCGCCATCGCGATACCCTGCGGGGTCGTGGCGGCGAGCCGGCGGGGACGTGCGGGAGATCTCGGCATCTCGGCCGCCGCGCAGCTCGGCGTGGCGGTGCCGAACTTCTGGCTCGCGATGCTGCTCGTCCTCGTCTTCGCGGTCGGGATGGGCATCTTCCCGGCCGGCGGGTTTCCCGGGTGGGAGGCTGGGCTCCGGCCCTCCCTGAAGGCACTGGTGCTGCCGAGTGTCGCGCTGGCGTTGCCCCAGGCGGCGATCCTGACGCGGGTGACGCGCTCGGCGGTGCTCGAGACGCTCGGCGAGGACCACGTGCGGACGGCACGGGCAAAGGGGCTGACGCGGCGGGCGGCCCTGTGGCGGCACGCGGTGCCGAACGCGCTCATCCCCGTCGTCACGATCCTCGGCCTGCAGTTCTCGTTCCTGCTGGCGGGCACGATCGTCATCGAGAACGTGTTCTACCTGCCGGGCATCGGGCGGCTCCTCTTCCAGGCGATCGCACAGCGCGACCTGATCGTGGTGCAGTCGCTCGTCGTTCTGATCGCGGCGGCCGTCGTCGTCGTGAACTTCCTCGTCGACCTCGCCTATCTCGCCATCGACCCGCGCTTGAGGACGGGGAGCGGTGATGTCGACTGACGCCGCGGCCGCGGGGGCGGGAAGCGGGGCGTCGGCAGGCCTCGTGATCGGGCTCGCGATGACCGCGACGTTCCTCGCCGTGGCGCTCGTCGCGCTCGCCTGGACGCCCTACGACCCGGTGGCGATGAACATGGCCGACCGCCTGCAGGGCCCGTCGCGGGCCCACTGGCTCGGCACCGATCTCTACGGGCGCGACGTCCTGTCGATGATCATGGCGGGCAGCCACAACTCGGTGCTCGTGGCGCTCGTCGCCGTGGGCATCGGGATCGGCATCGGCGTGCCGCTCGGCAGCATGGCGGCGGCGACGCGGGGCCTCGCCGACGAGGCGATCATGCGCTTCGCCGACTTCACCTTCGCCTTTCCCTTCATCCTCTCGGCGGTGATGATCACGGCGCTTCTCGGACCCGGCAGCGTGAACGCGATCATCGCGATCGGCATCTTCAACATCCCGGTCTTCGCACGCGTCACGCGCGGCGCCTCCCTGCCGGTCTGGCGGCGCGACTTCATCCTGGCGGCGCGGGCCGCGGGCAAGGGGCGCGCGCGCATCGCCGTCGAGCACGTCCTGCCGAACATCGCGGCCGTCCTGATCGTGCAGGCGACGATCCAGTTCGCGCTGGCGATCCTCGGCGAGGCGGCGCTCTCCTATCTCGGCCTCGGCGCCCAGCCGCCGGCTCCCTCCTGGGGCAAGATGCTGAACGAGGCGCAGACACTGGTGGCGGTGGCGCCCCATCTCGTCGTCTTTCCCGGCCTCGCCATCGTGCTGACCGTGCTCGGCCTGAACCTCCTGGGAGACGGGCTCCGCGACCTTCTCGACCCGCGGCTGAGGACCCGCGTCGGATGAGCCCGCTCGTCGACATACGGGGGCTCGAGCTCGGGCTGGGCGAGATGGAGATCCTGCGCGGCGTCGACCTCAGGATCGGCCGCGGCGAGGCGGTGGGGCTCGTGGGGGAATCGGGCTCCGGCAAGTCGATGCTGGCGCTCGCCCTCATGGGGCTCGAGCCGGACGGCATGTGGCGGCGCGGCAGCGTCAGGTTCGACGGCCGCGAGCTCATCGGCCAGGGCGACCGCGAGATGAGCCGCATCCGCGGCCGGCGCATCGCCATGGTCTTCCAGGAGCCGATGACGGCGCTCGACCCCGTGCGGACGATCGGCGAGCAGGTGGCGGAGGGGCCGCGCTGGCATTTCGGCCTCTCGCGCCGGGCCGCACGTGACCGCGCGCGGGAGATGCTGGAGAAGGTCGGGATGCCCGAAGACCGCTTTTCTCTCGGTCTCTATCCGCACCAGCTCTCGGGCGGTCAGCGCCAGCGCGTCGTCGTCGCGATGGCCTTGTCCTGCGGCCCCGAGCTTCTGATCGCCGACGAGCCGACGACCGCGCTCGACGTGACGATCCAGGCACAGATCCTCGACCTCCTCTGCGCGGTGACTGCCGAAAGCGGGATGGCGCTTCTCATGATCAGCCACGATCTCGGCGTGATCGCCGAGACGACGGACCGGATGTACGTGATGCGGGCGGGGGAGATCCTCGAGGAGGGGCCGACCGAGCAGGTGTTCCGCGAGATGGCCCATCCCTATACGCGCGCGCTGTTCGAGGCGATGCCGTCTCGCGACCTTATGGGCCGGCGGGGAGGGGGGACGTGACGCCCGACATGCCGCCGCTCGTGAGGGCTCAGAACGTCGTGCGCGACTTCGCGCTGCCGCGGCGGTCGCTGCTCGGGCCTGGCCGTGTCTTCCGGGCGCTGCACGGGGTTTCGCTGTCGATCGAGCGGGGCGAGAGCGTCGGCCTGATCGGCGAGTCCGGGTCCGGCAAATCAACCTTCGCACGCCTCGTGATGGGGCTCGACCGGCCGACCGCCGGCCGCATCGAGGTCGCGGGGGTGGATCTCGGCGCGGGGAGGGCGGCGCTCGCCGCGGCGCGGCGGCACATGCAGATGGTTTTCCAGGACCCCTACGGGTCGCTCGACCCGCGCCGCACCGTCGGGTGGAGCATCGCGGAGCCGCTGGCGGCGCTGCCTGGGCCTTCGTCACGGGCGGAGCGGCGACGCCTCGTGACGGAGACGCTCGAGGCGGTGGGGCTGGAGCCCGAACATGCAGCGCGCTACCCGCACGAGTTCTCGGGCGGTCAGCGGCAGCGGATCGCGATCGCGCGCGCGCTCATCACCGCGCCCGACCTGATCGTCGCGGACGAGCCCGTCTCGGCCCTCGACGTGTCGGTTCAGGCGCAGGTGCTGCGGCTGATGCGCCAGCTCGAGGAGGCGAGGGGCGTGACCTTCCTCTTCATCAGCCACGACCTCAGCGTCGTGCGCAACGTCACGCGGCGGGTCGCGGTGATGTATCAGGGCCGCATCGTCGAGACGGGGCCCACGGACGCGGTGTTCGCGGCGCCCGCCCATCCCTACACTTCGCTCCTCATGTCGGCGGTGCCGCTGCCCGATCCCGCGCGGCGGCGAAAGGCACGGCATGCGAGAACCGAGGCCCGCCCGGAGCTGCCGCGAGGCGGCTGTCCGTTCGCGCCGCGGTGCCCGCGCGTGCAGGCCGACTGCCGCGAAGCCGAGCCGCCGCTCGCGCCGGTCGAAGCCGGGCGGCAGGCGGCGTGCTTTCATCCGCTGTGAGGCTTCAGGCCGCGTCGCGCTGGTCGTCCGGCCCCTCAGCGGCGACCGTCACCTCGACGTCCATGCCGAGGAAATCCTCGGCGGCACCCTCGTAGGATCCGCTCAGGGGCGAAGCCTGCGAAGGATCGCGGGCTATGCCGACGCGGATCAGGTTGCGGCCGCCGATGATGCCGTTCGTGGGGTCGAACTCGACCCAGCCGGCCCCCGGCAGGAAGACCTGCAGCCACGCATGCGTCTCGCCGCCGCCCACGAGGCCCTCGCCACCGCCCACGAGCGCGTCGTCGTAGAGATAGCCCGTGACGAACTGCGCCGCGAGGCCGAGGCTGCGGCAGGCCTCCATCATGAGAAGGGCGAAGTCGCGACAGCTCCCGGCCTTCGTCCGCAGCGTCTCGCCGGGATCCTGGGTGCCCTCGTCCTCGCGCCGGGCGTAGCCGAAGTCGCGCTTCACGGCCATGCACATCGCCTCGAGCATCGGCAGCGTCTGCCGGTCGGGCGTCACGTCGATGAAGCTGCGCGCCCACTCGTCGACGACATGGTCGGGATCGTCGTAATGGCGCTCGCGCGTCCGGCCGAGATCGACTACCTCGTCCGCCGAATAGGAGAACGGATAGGTCTCGGCGTGGCGGTCGAGCTCGATCGCGTCGCGCGCGATCGAGTAGTGCTCGGCCAGGAACTCCGACACGATCTCGAGCGTGTCGCCCGGCTCGGTGAAGTGCAGGTGGGCGACCGAGTTGCCGAAGACGTCGTGCATCCACTTCGTCTCGGCGGCCGGGCTCACCGTCAGCCACGTCTCCCTGAGCCGGAGGTCGTGGCTGTCGCGTGGACGCGACATCATGCGGTGGTCGCCGAAGGCGACGGGCCGCGCGTAGCGATAGGTGGTGCGATGGGTCACTCGGAGGAGGTGCATGTCATGCCGCCGGGATTGGAATACCCGACAACGTGCTCGCACCCCCTCCGGTTCGCCGGGATCAGGCCCAGCCGGTGTTGCCCTGCTTCACGAGGACGGGCGTGCCGATCGTCGTGTTGTCGTAGAGGTGGATGATGTCCTGGTTCAGGAGCCGGATGCAGCCCGACGACATCGACTTGCCGATCGACCACGGCTCGTTCGTGCCGTGGATGCGGTAGAGCGTGTCACGGCCGTTCTGGAAGAGGTAGAGCGCGCGGGCGCCCAGCGGGTTGTCGAGGCCCGGATCCTGGCCGTTGCGGTACTTCTCGAGCTCCGGCTGGCGCTCGATCATGCTCGCCGGCGGCGTCCAGGTGGGCCAGGGCTTCTTGTCCTGGATCGTCGCGCGTCCGGCCCACTCGAAGCCCTGCCGGCCGACGCCGACGCCGTAGCGCATCGCGCGCCCGCCGGTCTGCACGTGGTAGAGGAACGGCCCGGACGTATCGACGATGATCGTGCCGGGCGCCTCGCCCGTGGGATCCGGGACCTCCCGTCGCCAGTAGCGTGGGTCGATCTGGCGGAGATCAATGCGCGGGACGGGGAACTGCTCGTTCGGCATCGGCCCGTACATGCTGACGTAGCGGGCCGGAATGTCCATCGCCGGCATCTCGGGACGGACGGCCAGTGGATCGGGACGGGCGCCGCTGTTGCAGGCCGCCAGAAACAGCGGAAGGCCGGCGACGAGGCCGCGACGTGTCAGGCCACCACGGCCATTGTTCTCGGGGTTGTGTGTCATGTCTCGCGAACTGCTCCGAAAGTCAGCGGTGCGGTCGTGATCGCCGCCGCCGATCTTCACTCGTGTTACTTTGGATTCGGCGCGGAGGCCGCTCAGGTCTGCATCGGCGCCCGCCGTGGCGGGGGAGGGTCGTCCCCGGCGCGCCGTCCGTTCGGGGCCCGATCGTCGGGTTGGGACTCGTACGCGCTCCCGCCGGCATGGCTTCCGCCCCCGATCGGCGACCCTGCGGCCGGCAGCAGCATCGCGCATTTCGCAGCCTGGCAGCGTTCTCCGGTGCCGGCGGGGAGGTCGGTCGGCGACGACGTCGCCTCTACCGGCGCCTTTCCGGCGACCACCAGCTGGGGCGCTGGAGCGAGCGCAAGACAGGCGATGGCGAGGCAGGCGAGGCCCGCCACCCATTGCCGTATCATGTGCGCCGTTCTCTGCATTTCGCTCACGCGCTCCGCCGAAACGTGCCACCGGCGCTCCGTAGCGCCCACGCAGGTGGAGTATAGATGCAGAGGGGGCGCTCCCGGTTCCCACAGGCGGATCGCGGACGTTCACATTCCCATCAGTGTGACGCACCGCACACAGTGTCTTCGGCACGCTACTCCGCGGGCATCCGGCCGTCTCCGGAAACGAGCGTGCGCGCCCGCGCGAGCTCCTCGACGAGCGCCCGCTCCTGGGTCGCGCGAGGCTTGCTGAAGGGAGCGAGCATCAGGAACGCGACGGGCGTCAGGTAGAGCGTGAAGATCGTCGCGAAGCCGAGGCCGCCGATCACGATCCAGCCGAGCGCCTCGCGCGCCTCCGCGCCTGCGCCGAAGGCGAAGACGAGCGGGAGCCCACCCAGGACGGTCGAGAGGGCAGTCATCACGACGGGGCGCAGCCGGGTGACTGCAGCTTCCGTGATCGCGTCGCGCACACCGACACCCTCGTCGCGCCGCTGGTTCGCGAACTCCACGATCAGGATGCCGTTCTTCGCCATGATGCCGACGAGCAGGACGAGGCCGATGGCGCTGTAGTAGTTCAGCGAGCCGCCGGTGAACCACATGGCGTAGACGGCCGCTGCGATCCCGAACGGCACCGTGATCATGATGACCGCGGCGCTGACGACGCTCTCGAACTGCGCGGCCAGCACGAGAAGCACGATCAGCAGCGCGAAGCCGAACACGACCGACAGGCTCTGGCTCGACTGTTCGAGCACGCTCGCCTCGCCGAGCAGGATGATCGACATCTCCGGCGGCAGCACGTCGGCCGCCGACTGCCGCATCTCCGCAACCGCGTCGCCCAAGGCCACGCCCTCCGCCAGTGCCGCCGTGATCGGCACGGCGCGGCGCTTCTGCTCGCGCGACAGGTTCGGGGCGATCGCCACCTCCTCGACCTTCACGAGCGACGAGAGGTTGACGAAACGCCCATCCCCGGTCCTGACGAAGAGGTTCGCGATATCGGTCGGATCGTTGATGGGGCGTGCGCCGGCCGACAGCACGACGTCGATGATCTCGTCGTCGACGAAGAGATCGGCGGCGTCGTAGTCGTCGATCATCACGTTCACGAGCTTCGTCACGGCGTCGATGGACACGCCGAGCGCCGTCGCGGCCTCGCGGTCGATCACGACGCTGAGCTGGGGCTGGGTGGTGTCGAAGGACGGGCGGGCGCTCGTGAAGGTGCCGCTCTGCGCCAGCTGCGCCGAAATCGCGTCGGCGGCGTCGGCTGCGCCCGCGTACGTGGGTCCCGCGACGGCGAAGCGGAGGCCCTGGCCGGCGCCGCGGATGCCGAGGCTGTTGGGATAGATCGCCCGGAAGTTGAGGCCCGGGATCTTCGAGAAGCGGCTCTGCAGCTCCGCCTGGATCTCCTGCTGGCTGCGCTCGCGCTCCGACCAGTCCGCGAGCGTCGCCACGATGAAGCCCGAGTTCGTCGAGCGGCGCCCGACGAGGGAGAGCACGTTCGTCACCTCGCCCTTGTCGACGAGCTCCTGCAGGCCGCTCTCGACGACGGCCATCTTGCCGCTGAGATAATCGAGATTCGAGCCTTGCTGGGTCAAGAGCATCATCAGGATGACGCCGCGGTCCTCCGGCGGCGTCAGTTCCTGGGGGAGCGAGCGGAAGACGCCGAGCGTCGCCGTCGCGAAGAGGAGGGCCAGCGCAACGGTGATGAGCGGCGCGGCGAGGCACCAGCCGAGCGTGCGGGCGTAGACGGCGGCGAGGGCGCCGCCGACCCGGTCGTAGCTGCGCGCCACGATCCCGCGCCGCGGAGCCGTCGCGTGGTCCGGCGCGAGGCGGGCCGCAAGCATCGGGCACAGCGTCAGGGCGACCATCGACGAGATCGTCACCGAAAAGGCGAGGACGAAGCCGAACTCGGCGAAGAGCTTGCCGGCCTGGCCCGGCAGGAAGGAAATCGGGATGAAGACGGCGGCAAGCGTCGCGGTCGTCGAAAGGACGGCGAAAACGATCTCGCGCGTGCCGATCAGGGCGGCCGCGCGCCGCCCGACCCCCTTCGAGCGCCACCGCTCGATGTTCTCGAGCACGACGATCGCGTCGTCCACGACCATGCCGGTGGCCATAACGAGCGCGAGCAGCGTCAGGATGTTGACCGAGAAGCCGAACAGCCAGATCGCCGCGATGGTGCCGAGGAGCGACACGGGGATCGTCACGGCCGGGATGAGCGTCAGGCGCGGAGAGCGCAGGAACAGGAAGATCACCGCGATCACGATCAGCGTCGCGAGGATGAGGCTCGACACGACCTCCTGCAGCGCGCCCTTGATGAAGACGGCGTCGTCGGAGGTCACGACGATCGACACGCCTTCGGGCAACGAAGGCCGGAGCTGGACGACCGCCTGCCTCACGCCTTCGGAGATGGCGATCGTGTTCGACTGGGCCTGGCGGATGATCTCGAGGCCCGCCGAGGAGCGGCCGTTCAGGCGCGTGTAGCCGGAGGGTCTCTCGAGGGCCCAGTCGACGAGAGCTATGTCGCGGATCTGTGTCTGCTCGTTGAGGTAGAGCGCGCCTACCTGCTCGGGTGTCGTGACCGGGGCCTGGGCGCGCACGAGGAGCTCCTGGCTCTCGCTGCGCAGCGCACCGGAGGGTGCCGTGACCGTCACGCGGGAGAGAGCGTTTTCGACATCCTCCACGGTGAGGCCGCGCGCGGCGAGGTTCACCGGCAGGAGCTTCACGTCGACGATCCTGTTGCGCAGCCCGTAGCTGTTGACGGCGGCCACCCCCTCCACGGACGCGAGCCGGTCGGCGATGATGTCGTCGATGAGGTTCGACAGTTCGCCCTCGGACAGCGTCTCAGAGGACACCGCGATGCGCATGATCGCCTCGCCGTCGTCGTCCGCCTTGACGACGACGGGATCTTCGGCGGCGTCCGGCAGCCGGCGCTCCACGGCGGCGACGGCATTGCGGACGTCGGAGGCGGCGACGTCGAGATCGACGGAATCGGTGAACTCGAGCACCACGCGGCTCGAGCCGTAGGAGGAAGTCGAGGAGATGTTCGCGACGCCCGGCACCTGCGAGGCGGCGCTCTCGATGATCGCCGTCACCTGCGTGTCGATCGCTTCCGGCGTCGCGCCGGTATAGGTCGTGCGCACGGTCACGACGGGGCGGTCGACGCTCGGCAGTTCGCGAACCTCGACGGCCATCAGGGCGGCAAGGCCGGCGACGATGACGAGAAGGCTCAGGACCGTCGAGAGGACGGGGCGGCGGATGAAGACGCTGACCCAGCCCAGCTCGCCCGGGGGCGGACCGTCAGTGGATGCGGCCATCGACTTCCCCCGCCTGTCTTGCGCTCAGTTCCGTCGGTTGCTCCGCCGCGGCGTCCCCGACGGGAGCCACCGTCTGGCCCGTGCGGACCTGGTCGCCGCCTTCGTGGACGATGAGATCCCCGGGAGACAGCTCCGCGTCGACGAGCACCGCGGAGCCGCCGCGCTCCAGGATCGCGATCGACACGCGCTCGACCGCCCGGTCGGGTTTCAGGCGCCAGACATAGGCGCCGTTGCGGTCCCACTGGATCGCCAGGCCCGGAACGGCCGGAGCGTCCCCGCCCTCGATGCGGAGCTCGACGCTGAAGGTCGAGCCCGGGATGAGCCGGCCGTCCGCGTTCGGCACCTCCGCCTCGACGCTCAGGCTGCGCGAGGTGGGGTCGAGCCGGCTGTCGATCGCGGAGATCGTGCCGGCGAAGACGTCGCCGGGGCGCGAGACGAGGGCGGCCCTGACGGGTTGGCCGAGCTCGACCGAGCCGGCGGCCGCCTCGGGAATCGTGAACTCGATGACGAGCGTCGAGCGGTCGTCGATCGTGGCGATGCTCGCCCCGGTGGCGAGGTAGTCGCCGGCAGTGAGCGTCGTGAGCCCCATGATCCCGCCGAAGGGGGCCCGGATGGTGCGCTGTTCGAGGGCGTGCCGCGCGGCGGCGAGATCCGCCTCGGCGACGGCGAGGTCGGTCCGAGCCTGCTCGAGCTGGGCCGTCGACACCGCCGAGGTCCGGGCCAGCACCTCGTATCGGTCCACGGTCGCCTTCGCCTGGTCGCGTGCCGCCGCCGCCCTGTCCACGGAGATGCGCTCCGCCTCGTTCTCCAGCACCACGAGCGGGTCCTTCGCCTCCACGCGCTGGCCGGGCCGGAAGGCCACCTCGCCGACGATGCCGCCGACCTGGGCCGCCACCGTGAGGCTTCGCACCGCCCGGCCGGAGCCCACCGCGCTGACCCGGTCGCTGCGCTGGCCCAGCCGGATTTCGGCGGTGGTCACCGTCGTTTCGCTCGGACCTCTCGGACCGCGCGGCCGTGCTCCGTCTGCTGCAGGGGCGCCACCGCCGCTCGACGTGGCGGCCACCACCTGGTCGAGCGGCAGGCTGTCGCGCCACCAGTATGCGGCGCCCGCTGTCGAAGCGACGAGCAGGAGGATGATGAGCTGTCGGCTCGTTCTCATGTGATCTCGGTCTCGGGGCGCTGCGGCGGCTTCGGGACGAGGCAGCCGTCGAGCGTAATATGCTCCAAGATTGTCGATTAATGTGGCGAATGAATCCGCGAGTGTCGCAGGCTTCGCAGTCCCGGCGCCTCGCGACACTCTGCGACACTTTTCTATGCCGGCCGGGGAGAAACGGCAGGTTCAGTCACCGGCTTCCTTGGGCGTGTCGCCCTTCCACGGCCCCCCATGCACGCCCTCGACATACGCGATCTGAACGATCCGCATCACCGTCGCGCCGAGCGGGACGGCGAGCGCGACGCCCAGCAGGCCGAACAGCACGCCGGCGACGAGCTGCAGGCTGAGGGTGAAGGCCGGCGGCAGGCTGATCGTGCGCCTCTGGACGACGGGCTGGATGACGTTGCTCTCGAGCGCCTGGATCAGCAGGTAGACGCCGAGCCCGACGAGGGCCATCTGGGGGCTCTCGGACAGGCCGGCGAGTATGATGGGAATGCCGGCCAGGACGGGCCCGATGAGCGGGATGAAGGCGAGGACACCGGCCTGCACCGCCAGCAGGGTGGCAAAGGGCATGCCGACCGCGAGTAGGAGGACGAGACTGAAGCCGAAGATGATGCCCATGCTGATCACCTGGCCGACGAGCCACATCCTGAGGGTATGGGCGGAGTCGTGCAGGACCTCGGAGGCGCGCGGGCGGCTTCGCGGCGGAAACAGTGACACGAGCCCCCGCTTGTAGACATACGGATCGAGCGCGAAGAACAGTCCCAGGAACAGGAGCAGGATGAAGTTGCCGGCCCCGCCGAAGAAGGTGAGGACCGCCTGCGTCGCGCCCCCGAAGATCGACGACGTGTCGGGCAAGAGCCCCTCGATCCCCGTGGCGTTCTCGCCTTCGCTCAGCAGGCCCAGGTCCACCAGCTGCTCCTGGAGCTGGCGCAGCTGGTCCTCGAGAACGGAGGCCAATTCGTTGATCTGCGCGATGATGGCCTGCGCACCGTAGGCGAGAGCGGCGGCGACGACCGTCACCAGCAGGATCACGACCGAGATGACGCGCCACTTGCGATGGACCGGCAGCACGTGACCGAGGAGGCGTGCCAGGGCGTCGAAGCACGTGGCGAGCAGGATGCCGCCGAAGATCACCAGTATCGCGACCGACGCCTGCCACACGAGATACGCGAACGCCGCGACGCCGACGCCTATCGATGCGCAGACGAAAGCCGTGCGGGCGATGCCCCCGGGCTCGTGCCGCTGCCGGGCTGTGCTCACGATTGCCTCCTGTCCGCGACCTCGCCCGTCGTTGGGCCGGCTCGCGTGTCGCGCAACGATCGTAGCGCCGTCACGGGTCCCTCTGGTCCGGCATCCGCCCTTTTGGCACCCCTGCCGGATCGCGCCACTTGCGCCGCGGTGCGTCATGCCCCATTCAACCCCTGCTCGACGGCCATCCAGCGGAGCTAACGGCAGAACATGCGTGTCCTCGTCACCGGCGCGGCCGGCTTCATCGGCTTCCACCTGTGCCGGCGCCTGCTGCGCGACGGGCACGACGTGACGGGTTACGACGGCTTCACGCCCTACTATGACGTCGGACTGAAGCGGGACCGGGCGCGGAGCCTCGGGGGCCACGAGCGTTTCGACATGGTCGAGGCGATGCTCGAGGACCACCCCCGGCTGATCGAGACGGCGCGGCGCGTCGGTCCGGAGATCATCGTCCACCTCGCGGCGCAGGCCGGCGTGCGGTATTCGATCGAGAACCCCCGCGCCTACGCGGACGCGAACCTCACCGGCTCCTTCAACGTCCTCGAGGCGGCTCGCGAGGTGAAGCCGCGTCATCTCCTGCTGGCTTCGACGAGCTCCGTCTACGGGGCGAACGAGGCGATGCCCTTTCGCGAGACGGACGCGGTCGCGCACCCGCTTACGCTCTACGCCGCCACGAAGACCGCGATGGAGGTCATGTCGCACGCCTACGCGCAGCTGTTCGACCTGCCGACGACGTGCTTCCGGTTCTTCACGGTCTACGGCCCCTGGGGACGGCCGGACATGGCGCTCTTCAGGTTCGTGGAGGCAATCCTCGCCGACCGCCCGATCGACGTCTACGGGGAGGGGCGCATGAAGCGCGACTTCACCTATGTCGACGATCTCGTGGAGGCGATCGTCCGGCTCTGCGACGTTGTGCCGGCCGCCGGCAGGCCGGTCGAAGTCGAGGGTGGGGCGGACAGTCTCTCCCCCGTCGGTCCCCACCGCGTCGTCAACATCGCAGGCGGCGAGCCGGTCGAGCTTCTCCGTTTCGTGGATACGGTGGAGCAGGCCGTCGGCCGGCCGGCGCTGCGGAACCTCCTGCCGATGCAGCCGGGCGATGTCCGAGAGACCTTCGCGGATCATCGCCTCCTGAAGGCGCTGACGGGCTATCGCCCCGCGACGCCCATCGAGGTGGGCGTGCCCGCCTTCGTCGAGTGGTATCTCCGCCGCCACCGGCTCTGACGCCCGATCCGCCCGTGCGGAACCGGACGCTCCTCCTCGCGTTCAGCCTGCCACCTGATGTGGAAGAAGGAGTATCCCCCATGGCGGACGGAAACGGCGGCGGCAACACGATGCTCGCCTTCATCGTCGGCGGCATCTTCGTGGTCGTTCTCCTCATGTTCTTCGGGTTCGGCGGCTTCGGCCTCGTCGGCGGCGGCGGTGGTGGCGGCGGCGGGCCCGACGTGGACGTGTCGATCGAGGCGCCGAGCGGGGGCGGCGACGCGCCGGCCGGCGGCGACGCTCAGTAAAGCGCGTCCGTCGCCCGGCACTCCCGGCCGAACCGGCAGCCGCCGTGACCGTTAGGCTTGCCGCAGGCCCGCAAGGGCACGCGGTCTTCAGCTAGAGAGGTGGCATGGCGGGGCAGGATTTCAGCAGGAACGACGACGGGCCGGCGAGCGATGCCGGCACCAACACGAACATCACCCGCACCGAAGCGAAGGAGGTCCGGCACCGCCAGAGGCTGCGGGCGCCGGTCATCTACGAGATCATCCGCCGTGGCGGGCGCGAGGAGCTGGGGCGGCCCGCGAAGTCGCTCTTCTTCTCCGGCGCCGCGGCGGGCGTCTCGCTGAGCTTCTCCGTGCTCGCGCAGGCGCTGCTGCGAAGCCATCTGCCGGATGCCGATTGGCGCCCGCTGATCGAGTGCCTCGGCTACAGCGTCGGATTCCTGATTGTCGTGCTGGGGCGCCAGCAGCTCTTCACCGAGAACACGATCACCGCGATCCTGCCGCTCGTGAGGGCGCGCACGAGAGAGCGCTTCCTCGGCGTTGGCCGCCTGTGGTCGATCGTGCTCCTCGCGAACCTCGTGGGCACGTTCGCCGCGGCGCTCTTCAACTCGGTGCCGCACGTCCTCGACGAGGCGACGTTCGGCCACATGATGGACATCTCCCGGCACGCCATGGACAAGGGCTGGATGGAGATGCTGCTGAAGGGCGTCACGGCCGGATTCCTCGTCGCGGCGATGGTCTGGCTTCTCGCCGCGGTGGGAAGCTCCGAGTTCCTGGTCATCGTGACGATCACCTACATCATCGCGCTCGGAGAGTTCACGCACGTCATCGCGGGGAGCTTCGAGGCGTTTCTTCTCGTTGTTCAGGGCGAGATGGGCGTCTTCGCGATGGTCTTCGGCTTCCTCATCCCGGCGCTCATCGGGAACATCATCGGCGGGACGGCCCTGTTCACGGTCATTTCATACGGACAGGTCGCCGAAGAGATCTGATTTCCAGACGCTTGTACGGGAACGACGTCGGGAAGTGAGCCGTTGGCGACCAGAGAGGATGATTGCCATGGCCGAGAAACGCTCCGACGGCGGGCGCCGCGATTTCCTGAAGCTCGCAACGCTGGGCACCGCCGCGGGCGCCGTGATCGCCGCATCCGGCGACGCGGTGGCCGAGGACGCACGGGATGCCGCCGCCGCCGCCGACTACCGCGAGACGGAGCACGTGAGGACCTTCTACCGCCTCGCCCGCTTCTGAACCGCTGACACTCCCGTTGCCGATCGAGAGGATGGAGCGCTGATGCTCAGGAAGAAGTCCGCCACCACCTCCGTGCGCAGACTGAGCGCCAGCCTGCCGCTCGGGCAAGCCGACGGGCTCGACCGTCGCACGTTCCTCCGAAACTCCGGCGTGAGTGCGGTGGCGGCGGGCCTGATGAGCGGCCCGCTGGTGACCCGCAGGGCGTCGGCGCAGAACGCGCAGGCGCCCGAGCCGCCGCAGCTGAAGAAGACCGTCTGCCCCTACTGCGCCGTCGGATGCTCGCTCTGGGCGGAGGTCGAGAACGGCGTGTGGATCGGGCAGGAGCCGGCCTTCGAGAGTCCCGTGAACATGGGCACCCACTGCGCCAAGGGGGCGGCCGCCCGCGAGCAGGCGATCGGCGAGCGGCGGCTGAAATACCCGACGAAGCTGGTCGGCGGGCAGTGGGTTCGCGTGAGCTGGGAGGAGGCGATCGAGGAGATCGGCGACCGCCTGCTCAGCATCCGGGAGGAGATGGGCCCCGAATCCGTCTACTGGCTCGGCTCTGCGAAGTTCTCGAACGAGATGGCCTATCTCTGCCGCAAGTTCGCCGCGCTCTGGGGCACGAACAACGTCGATCACCAGGCGCGCATCTGTCATTCGACGACCGTCTCCGGCGTGGCCAACATGTACGGCTACGGCGCGATGACGAACTCGTTCAACGACATCCACAACGCGAAGTCGATCTTCCTCCTCGGTGGCAACCCGGCGGAGGCGCATCCGGTCTCGATGCTGCATCTCCTGCGCGCCAAGGAGAACGGCGCGAAGCTGATCGTCGTGGATCCGCGCTTCACGCGCACCGCCCGCCACGCGCACGAATATGTCCGCATCCGGCCCGGCACCGACGTCGCGTTCATGTGGGGCGTGCTGCACCACATCCTCGAGAACGGCTGGGAGGACCAGGAGTATCTCGGCCGGCGCGTCTTCGGCTTCGACGAGGTGCGCCGCGAGGTGCAGAACTATCCGCCCGATGTGGTCGAAGAGATCACCGGCATCGCGGCGGAGCAGGTCGAGCGGGTGGCGCGCATCATCTCCGAGAACCGCCCAGGCACGCTGATCTGGTGCATGGGGCTCACGCAGTCCCACATCGGCAACTCCAAGACCCGCGCCGCGTCCACCATCCAGCTCGCGCTCGGAAACATCGGCAAGGTCGGCGGCGGCGCCAACATCTTCCGCGGCCACGACAACGTGCAGGGCGCGACCGATCTCGGCCTCATGTGCCACTCGCTCCCTGCCTATTACGGCCTGACGGAGGACGCGTGGCGACACTGGTGCCGCGTCTGGGACCTCGACTACGAGTGGGTGAAGGGCCGCTTCGCCTCCCAGGATCTGATGGAGGGGCAGGGGATGCCCGTCTCGCGCTGGTTCGACGGCGTGCTCGAGCCGGCGGAGAACATCGACCAGCCGAACCCCGTGCGCGGCATGATCTTCTGGGGCCACGCGCCGAACTCGCAGACCCGCAACCCCGACCTCGTGAAGGGCCTGAACACGCTCGACACGCTCGTCGTCATCGACCCGCACCCGACCCTGACGGCCGTGCTGCACGATCGCACGGACGGCGTCTACCTGCTGCCGGCGACGACGACGATGGAGTACTCGGGCTCGGTGACGAACTCGCAGCGCGCGGTGCAGTGGCGTGAGAAGGTCGTCGATCCGATCTTCGACGCGAAGAACGACTACGAGATCGCCTACCTGCTGGCGCGGAAGCTCGGCTTCGCCGACGAGCTCTTCAAGCACATCGGCATCGAGGACGGCGAGCCGGTGGCCGAGGACATCACCCGCGAGTTCAACCGCGGCACGTGGACGATCGGCTATACCGGCCAGAGCCCCGAGCGGCTGAAGCGCCACATGGCCAACCAGGACAAGTTCGACACCACGACGATCCGTGGCGTCGGCCCCGTGGAAGGCGAGTTCTACGGCCTGCCGTGGCCGAGCTGGGGCAGGCCCGAGATGGGGCACCCGGGGACCCACATTCTCTACAACACGGACCTGCCGGTGGCGGAAGGCGGGCTGCCGTTCCGGGCGCGCTGGGGCGTCGAGCACGAAGGGCAGAACCTGCTCGCCGAAGGCAGCTACACCAGGGGCTCCGAACTGACCGACGGCTATCCCGAGTTCACCTACGCGATGCTCTACAAGCTCGGCTGGAACCGAGAGCTAACCGAGCGGGAGCAGCTGATCATCGCCGCAATCGCCGCGGAGAGGTTCGAGCACGACATGTTCGACATCTCCGAGGTTGCGGCGAAGGAACGCCTGGACGAGATCCTCGCGTCGGTCCGTCGGCCGTCCGGCGACGTCGAGCAGGTCCCGCGGAGCCGGTCGGGCCAGCGCAAGGCAGCGGCGGCGACCGAGATCTACGAGCGCTTCGACCCGGAGGAGTCCGGGGAGGACGAGGAGGACAGCGGCAGCCGGGATCAGCAGGGCTCAGGCGGGCAGGACACCGGCACCGCCGATTTCGGCGGCGGCGGCGAGCGCTCGGCGGAGAACGAGCTCGAGGGCGATTTCGTCGACCGGCTTATGAAGGTGAACTGGAAGACCGACCTGTCGGGCGGCATCCAGCGGGTCGCCATCGCCCATGGCTGCGCCCCGTTCGGCAACGGCAAGGCGCGCACGGTCGTGTGGAACTTCCCCGACCCCGTTCCCGTACACCGCGAGCCGCTCTACACGCCGCGCCGCGATCTCGTGGAGCGCTACCGCACCTATGACGACCGCCGCGACTATCGCCTTCCCGTTCTCTACTGGTCGATCCAGCAGGTCGACTACACCGGCGAGTTTCCGATGTCGCTCACCTCGGGCCGTCTCGTCGAGTTCGAGGGCGGCGGCGACGAGACGCGGTCGAACAAGTGGCTGGCCGAGTTCCAGCAGCAGATGTTCGCGGAGGTGAACCCGCAGGATGCGGTCGCCGCGGGGGTGTCGAACGGCGAGTTCATCTGGGTCCTGACGCCCGAAGGCTCGCGCGTCAGGGTCGCCGCGCTCGTGACGCCGCGGGTCGGTCCCGGCACCGTCTTCATGCCGTTCCACTTCGGCGGCGTCTACCAGGGCAAGAACCTCGCGGACCGTTACCCGCCCGGCACCGTCCCCTACGTCCTCGGCGAGGCCTGCAACACCGTTTCGACCTACGGCTACGACGTCGTGACCTTCATGCAGGAATCGAAGGCGACGCTCTGCCGGATCGAGAAAGCCTGACGAGGAGCCAGTCGATGGCGAGGATGAAGTTTCTCTGCGACGCCGAGCGCTGCATCGAGTGCAACGCCTGCTCGACCGTCTGCAAGAACGAGCATCAGGTGCCCTGGGGCATGCTGCGGCGGCGCGTCGTGACGCTGAACGACGGGGATCCGGAGGAGCGCTCGATCGCGATCTCCTGCATGCACTGCACCGACGCTCCGTGCATCGCCGTCTGCCCGGTCAGCTGCATCTACCAGACCGACACCGGCATCGTGCTGCACGACAAGGACCTCTGCATCGGCTGCGGCTACTGCTTCTACGCCTGTCCCTTCGGGGCGCCGCAGTTTCCGAAGGCCACGAATTTCGGCTCCCGCGGCGACATGGACAAGTGCACGTTCTGCGCCGGCGGGCCCGAGGCGGACAACTCCGAAGAGGAGTACCTCAAATACGGGCGCAACCGGATCGCGGAGGGGAAGCTCCCCCTCTGCGCGGAAGTCTGCTCGACGCGCGCACTTCTCGCAGGTGACGGAGCGATCGTCGCGGACATCTACAAGGAGCGCGTCGTGAAGCGCGGCTACGGCAGCGGGGCGTGGGGCTGGTCGACGGCCTATTACGGCCCGCTCATGGGCGAGTGAGAAGGAGCGGGACCATGATGCTACGGGGTATCGCGGCATTCGTCGGCGTCGTCTGCCTCGCCCTCATCGCCTGGATCGCCGTGCTGGCTCTCGGGCCGGAGCACCGCGTCCTTCCCACGAACGGTGTCATCGGCGGGCAGGCTGCCGATGATCCGGTGCAGGGCACTGGTGGCCGGGAGGCGCTCGACCAGCGTGCCAGGCTGATGGACTGGCGCGGCGACACCGGCCCGTCGCCCGACGCCCCCGCGCCGCAGGCCGGGCGGAACGAGCCCCCGCTCGCGGTCCTTCCGGACGGTGGGCCGCGGGTCTTCGAGGTTTCGCCACGGGAGACCTACGAGGCCTGGCTCGCGCGGGTGCAGGAGGACGACCCGCTGCTGCAGGACCCTGCCTTCCACGCCGGATCCTCGACCCTTCCCGGCCGCGCGATGCAGGTCTTCGAGCAGCCGCAGGGCCGGGACTGGCGGAGCACGCGCAACGGCCTGATCAGCTATGGCGGCGGCTTCCTCGTCTTCGGCGTGACGGCGCTTCTCGCCTTCTTCCTCGCCATCAGGGGACGGGTGGAGGTCAAGGAGGGCTTCAGCGGCCGCACCGTGCAGCGCTTCAACCTGATCGAGCGGGCGAACCACTGGATGACGGCTGTGAGCTTCCTGCTGCTCGCGCTGACCGGCATCGTGATCCTCTACGGCACGAACATCATCCGGCCATGGCTGGGGCCCTCCCTGTTCGGGGATCTCGCGCAGGGCTCGGTGTGGCTCCACATGGCGCTCCTCGTGCCGTTCACGCTCGGGATCAGCCTCATGTTCGCGATGTGGGTATGGCAGAACATCATCACGGGGATCGACCTCAAGTGGCTCAAGAAGGGCGGCGGGATGGTCAATCCCAACGTGGAGCCGCCGCCGGCGCCGCGCTTCAACGCCGGGCAGAAGATCATCTTCTGGCTCGTCGTGATCGGCGGGTTCACGCTGATCGCCACGGGGATCATCATGATGTTCCCCTTCATCGTCTTCGGCTACGACGGCATGCAACTCGCCCAGTCGATCCATGCCGGCGCCGCGCTGGCCATGATCGCGGTGATCATCGGGCACATCTATATCGGCACGGTCGGGATGGAGGGCGCGTTCGACGCGATGTGGTCCGGCCGGGTCGACCGCAACTGGGCGCACGAGCACCATCTGATCTGGTACGAGAAGCTCGTGCGCAAGGGCAAGGCGCCGCCGGAGCCGGCGGAATGAGGAGGTGCTGATGAAGGGTTTCCTCGCCGGCTCGGTTCTGGCCCTGCTGCTCGCCGGGCTGACGATGTGGGGCTACGACAGGTTCGCCGTGTCGTCGGCGGACCGCTATGCCTCGCGCGACACGATCCACGTCGAGCAGCACGACAACCCCCGGCTCAACCAGGGGCCGCCCGAGATCCCCGAGCCCGCCTACTGAGGCTCGGTCCCTTCGCGGGGGCCGCTCGGCCGTGTGAGAATGAAGGTGACGACGCCGACGGCGGTGGCGGCCTGCAGGCCTATCACCCACCAGGCCATTCCCGCCGCGAGGCTGATGCCGAGGGCGGCGGCGAGGGCCACCATGGCTGCGACCTTGGCGCGACGCCTGATCGCACCGTGCTCGCGCCAGTCGCGGATGGGCGGCCCGAGCCGCGGATGCTCGACGAGCCAGTCGTGGAAGCGCTGCGAGGAACGGGCGAAGGAATAGGCGGCCAGGAGGAGGAACGGCGTCGTCGGCAGAAGCGGCAGCGCGATCCCGAGCACGCCGAGCGACACCGACAGCCATCCGAGGCCGAGCCAGATCAGGCGCAAGCGTTCAGGTCCTCAGCAAGAGACGGACCGGCACGGCCGGCCACCGTTATCGTAGCCGCCTCGCTGCGATAAAGGCAGCCGCGGCCAGGCCCAGCGCGCCGATACCGATCGCCGCACCCATCGGCAGCGCGCTGCGGGGCCAGTCGCCGTGCGGGCCCGTCACGGTTTCGTCCGGCTCGAAGAGCACGCCGTCGCTGACCGGAACTTCCTCGGCGTGCTTCAGGTAACTGCCGAGGAGGAAGCCGGAGATCGTCTCCGTCAGGTGGGGTGCTGCGATGTCGGAAAGGCGCGTGAGGCGCGACAGGATGCCGGGCAGGTGAGACGCGCGCGGGTGTCGCGCGAGATGGACGATGCGCTCGGCGATCGTCTCCACATCCCAGGCGCCGGGTGGAAGACTGACCTTCTTGCCGGCGTAGTTCGCTCCGTGACGGAGACCCGGCGTGTCGAGGAAGGTCGGGTAGATCGCGCAGACATGGATGTCGCGGCAGTCGGAGTACTCGGCGCGCAGCGCACGCGTCAGGCCGCGCAGGCCCGCCTTGCTCGCGCCGTAGGCGACGGAGTAGGGCGTGGGCGACCACGCGCCGACCGAGTTCACGTTGATCAGGACACCGTGACCCTGCCGCTCGAACACCGGCATCGCGGCGTAGGCGCCGTTGAGCGGGCCCATGAGGTTCGTGCGGATGACCTGCTCATGCGCCGGCATCGGCGTGTCGAGGAAGTCGCCGACGGCGCCGGTTCCAGCATTGTTGATCCACACGTCGATCCCGCCGAAGAGGTCGACCGCGATCTGCGCCAGGCCGATCATGTCGCGGATGTCGGTCGCGTCGCCGACCACCGAGAATGCCTCGCCACCGAGCCTTCGGCACTCGCCGACGACCTCCTGCAGCGGTCGCTCACCGCGTGCTGCGAGCACCAGCGTCGCGCCACGGCGGGCAAATGCGTGCGCGGTGGCGCGGCCCAGCCCGCTCGACGCTCCGACGATCACCACGACCTGGTCGTCCATCCGTCCGTTCCGCATGTCTCCGGGCCTCCCTTCGCTCGAGTGAGGGCGATGAAGCCCAACACCCGGGCTGTCGGTCGGTTCCTGACACCCGTGCAGCGGCGCGTGCCGCGGTCTGTCGCAACGTCATCAGACCTTCGGCGATGTGGACAATCATGCGCGAGGCAGATACCTGTTATGCAAAACCATAACGTCTGCGAGAGGGCGACAAGGTGGGGAAATGACCGGCTTCATACTCGAGACCGAAGGTCTTACGAAGCAATTCGCCGGTTTCGTTGCCGTTAAGGACGTCCACCTCAAGGTTCGGGAGGGGACGATCCATGCCCTCATCGGCCCGAACGGCGCAGGCAAGACGACCTGCTTCAACCTGATCACGAAGTTCCTCCAGCCCTCCGCCGGCACCATTCGGTACGACGGCAAGGACATCACGAAGGCTGCGCCGCACGACGTGGCGCAGGACGGGCTCGTCCGCTCCTTCCAGATATCGGCCGTCTTCCCGCACCTGACCGCGCTCGAGAACGTGCGCCTCGCGTTGCAGCGCCCGACCGGCCTGTCGTTCCGCTTCTGGAAGGCCGAGCATGTCCTGGAGAGCCTCAACGAGCGCGCCCGGGACCTGCTGGAGGCGGTGGGCCTGAGCGAGTTCGTGGAGACCCCGGCGGTGTCGCTGCCCTACGGGCGAAAGCGGGCGCTGGAGATCGCCACGACCCTCGCCCTCGAGCCGAAGGTCATGCTCCTCGACGAGCCGATGGCCGGCATGGGGCACGAGGACATCGCACGCGTCTCGGCGCTCATCCGGAAGGTGTCGAAGGACCGCACCGTCCTGATGGTCGAGCACAATCTCGAGGTGGTGGCCGACCTCTCGGACACGATCACGGTGCTGCAGCGCGGACAGATCCTGGCGGAAGGCACCTACGAGGAGGTGTCGCGCAACGAGGAGGTGCGGCAGGCCTACATGGGGACGGGCGATGAGTGACCGGCCGGCGATTCTCGAGGTCCGCGACCTGCATGCCTGGTA
This sequence comes from Lutibaculum baratangense AMV1, assembly GCF_000496075.1. Taxonomy (GTDB): domain Bacteria; phylum Pseudomonadota; class Alphaproteobacteria; order Rhizobiales; family Tepidamorphaceae; genus Lutibaculum; species Lutibaculum baratangense. The sequence continues at coordinate 86,212 of NZ_AWXZ01000031.1, read as the reverse complement.
CGGCGAATCGCACATCCTGCACGGCGTGAACTTCGCCGTGGGTGAGGGGGAGGTCGTGAGCCTTCTCGGGCGCAACGGCGCCGGCAAGACGACGACCCTGCGGGCGATCATGGGGCTCGTGGGGCGCCGCACGGGGGCGATCAAGCACCGTGGCGACGAGATCGTCTCGCTGACGCCCGACAGGATCGCCCGGCGCGGCATCGCCTATTGCCCGGAGGAGCGGGGGATCTTCGCGAGCCTGACGGTCGAGGAGAACCTGATGCTGCCGCCGGTCGTGCAGCCGGGCGGCCTGCCCGTCGAGGAGATCTACGAGCTCTTCCCGAACCTCAAGGAGCGCCGCACGGGCGCCTCCGGCACGAGGCTGTCGGGGGGAGAGCAGCAGATGCTGGCGATTGGCCGCATCCTCCGGACCGGGGCCAAGCTCCTGCTTCTCGACGAGCCGACCGAAGGGCTCGCGCCCGTGATCGTGCAGCAGATCGGCGCGAGCGTCCGGCGGCTGCGCGACCTCGGCTTCACGATCCTGCTCGTCGAGCAGAACTTCCACTTCGCGGCCCGGCTGGCCGACCGCCACTACGTCATCGAGCACGGCGTCGTCGTCGATCGCTACAGCCGGGACGACATCAACCAGCGGATGGGGGAGCTCAACAAGCTCCTCGGCGTCTGAGAGCACGACCAGGTCCGAAGGGCCGTTCCACAGGGAGGAAGACCATGAGACTGACGAAACTGGCACTCGCGACGACGGCCCTGGTGGGGCTCGCGACCGGTGCCGCGCAGGCCGAGATCTCCGACGGCGTCATCAAGATCGGCGTGCTGAACGACCGCTCCGGCCTCTACGCCGACCTGTCCGGCGAGGGCTCCGTCGTCGCCGCGCGCATGGCCGTCGAGGATTTCGGCGGTGACCTCCAGGTCGAGATCCTGTCGGCCGACCACCAGAACAAGCCCGATGTCGGCTCGTCGATCGCGCGGCAGTGGATCGACCAGGACGGCGTCGACCTGATCATCGACGTGCCGACCTCGTCGGTGGCGCTGGCGGTGCAGCAGGTGACGTCCGACACCGACACCGCCTTCATCAGCAGCGGCGCCGCCACGACGGCGCTGACGAACGACCAGTGCGCGCCGACCTTCGTGCACTGGACCTACGACACCTACGCGCTCTCCGTCGGCACCGGCAAGGCGGTGGTGGAGCAGGGCGGCGACAGCTGGTTCTTCCTGACCGCCGACTATGCCTTCGGCCATCAGCTCGAGGCGGACACGAAGCGGGTCGTCGAGGAGAATGGCGGTCAGGTCGTGGGCCAGGTGCGGCACCCGCTGTCCACCACCGACTTCTCGTCGTTCCTGCTGCAGGCGCAGTCCTCCGGCGCGAAGGTCATCGGCCTCGCCAATGCCGGCGGCGACACGACGAACGCGATCAAGCAGGCGAACTCCTTCGGCATCGTCCAGGGCGGCCAGCAGCTCGCGGCGCTTCTGGGCTTCATCACCGACGTGCACGCCCTCGGGCTCGACGTCGCGCAGGGGCTGACGCTGACGACCGGCTTCTACTGGGATCGCACCGACGAGAGCCGCGAGTTCTCCGAGCGCTTCGGCGAGCGCATGAACGGCCAGATGCCGACCATGGTGCATGCCGGCGTCTACTCCGCCGTCGCCCACTACCTGAAGGCGGCCGCGGAGATCGACGACGATGGCGGCAAGGCGGTCGTCGACCAGATGAAGACCGTGCCGGTCAACGACTTCTTCGCCGAGAACGGTGAGATCCGCGCCGACGGCCGCATGATCCACGACATGTATCTCGTGCAGGTGAAGACCCCCGAGGAGTCCGAGAAGCCCTGGGACTACTACAACATCCTGGCGACGATCCCGGCGGCCGAGGCCTTCCAGCCGCTCGAGCAGAGCACCTGCAGCCTCGTCACCAACTGACCGGGCTCGGTCCCACCAGGCCCGGGGCGTTCTCGTCCCGGGCCGTCCGCCACGTGTAGAGAGGAAAGCGGCGCATGCAGACGATCCTCGGCATCCCGGCACCCCTGCTGTTCGGGCAGCTGCTGATCGGGCTCATCAACGGCGCGTTCTACGCGCTCCTGAGCCTCGGCCTGGCCGTGATCTTCGGCGTGCTGAACGTCATCAACTTCGCCCATGGCGCCCTCTACATGATGGGGGCGTTCGTCGGCTGGTTCCTGCTCACGCATCTGGGCATCGGCTACTGGCCGGCCCTCGTCCTCGCGCCGCTCGTGGTCGGCGCGATCGGCATCGTGATCGAGCGCACGATGCTGTCGCGCCTCTACGACCTCGACCACCTCTACGGGCTGCTTCTGACCTTCGGCCTCGCGCTGATCATCGAGGGCCTGTTCATCAACTACTACGGCGTCTCGGGCCAGCCCTACGCGCCGCCGCAGGCGCTGCAGGGGGGCTACAATCTCGGCTTCATGTTCCTGCCCGCCTATCGCGGCTGGGTGATCGTGGCCTCGCTGATCGTCTGCTTCGGCACGTGGCTTCTGATCGAGCGCACGCAGCTCGGCGCCTATCTGAGGGCGGCGGTCGAGCGGCCGGAGCTCGTCCGCGCCTTCGGCATCAACGTGCCGCTGATGATGACGCTCACCTACGGCTTCGCGGTGGCGCTGGCCGGCTTCGCCGGCATCCTCGCCGCGCCGGTCTACACCGTCAGCCCCATCATGGGGCAGAACCTCATCATCGTCGTCTTCGCCATCGTCGTGATCGGCGGTCTCGGCTCGATCCTCGGCTCGATCGTGACCGGGCTCGGCATCGGCCTCGTCGAGGGGCTCACCCGGACGTTCTGGCCGGAAGCCTCGTCGACCGTCGTCTTCGTCATCATGGCGATCGTTCTCATTCTCCGGCCGCACGGCCTGTTCGGGAGGCCACGCGAATGAGCGAAGCCGTGATGAACCTGCGCTCGCGCGGAGGGCGGCGCGCCACCAGCTGGATCCTCGCGGCGATCGGCCTCGCGATCATCATCGTCGCGCCGCTGATCGGCCTCTACCCCGTCTTCCTGATGAAGCTCATGTGCTTCGCGCTCTTCGCCTGCGCCTTCAACCTGATGCTCGGCTATGTCGGCCTCCTCTCCTTCGGCCACGCCGCCTTCTTCGGCATGGGGGCCTACGTGGCAGGGCATGCGGTGAAGGTCTGGGGCGTCACGACGGTGCTCGGCATCTTCGGCGGCGCGGTCGTGGCGGGGATCATGGGGCTCGTCTTCGGCGCGATCGCGATCCGGCAGAAGGGCATCTACTTCGCGATGATCACGCTGGCGCTCGCACAGATGGTCTATTTCTTCTGCCTGCAGGCGCCGTTCACCCATGGCGAGGACGGCATCCAGGGCATTCCGCGCGGCACGATCCTCGGGCTCGTCGACCTGCGCAACTCGCTCGCCATGTACTATTTCGTTGCCGCGATCTTCCTGGCGGGGTTCCTGGTGGTCTACCGAACGATCCACTCGCCGTTCGGGCAGACGCTGAAGGGCATCCGCGAGAACGAGGCGCGGATGGTCTCGCTCGGCTATCCCGTCGCGCGCTTCAAGGTGCTCGCCTTCACGATCTCGGCGACGCTGACCGGGCTCGCGGGGGCGACGAAGGCGATCGTGTTCCAGACGGCGACCCTCACGGACGTGCACTGGCACATGTCGGGCGAGGTGGTGCTGATGACGCTGATCGGCGGCATGGGCACGATCTTCGGCCCGGTCGTCGGCGCCGGCATCATCATAACGCTGCAGAACTACCTCGCGACGATGGGGAGCTGGGTCACGGTCGTCATGGGCACGATCTTCGTGATCTGCGTCCTGACCTTCCGGCGCGGCGTCGTCGGCGAGATCCTGGCGCGCCTGAAGTAGGTCAGGCCTCGATCGGCGTGCCAAAGCCCCTGGCGCGCGCGGCCTGAAGCGCGCGGTTGGCGATGGCGGTGTCCTGGACGCCCGTGCCGGTGAGGTCGCAGATCGTCACCTCGTCCTCGGAGCGGCGCCCGGGCTTCAGGCCCGCGCAGATCTCGCCGATCTCGTCGATCGCCCCGTCCGGCATGCGGCCGGCCGCCTTCGCCGACCGCAGCTCGCCGCGCTCGAGCGACTGCTGCAGCCGGTCGACGACCACCCGTCCGGCCGCCTTCAGCACCTCGGGCGCGAGCTCGTTCTTCTCCGGCGCGTCCGAGCCCATTGCGGTGACGTGCAGCCCAGGGTGCAGCCAGTCCGCCTCGAGGACGGTTGTGCGGGCCGGTGTCGTCGTCACCACCGCCTGCGCCCGCCGCACGCACTCCGCGGCGTCGTCGGCCACCGATGTGCGGCAGCCGAGGGCGCCGGCCATCCTGTCGGCGAAGCGCTTCGCCTTCTCCCGGTCGCGCGCCCACACGACGAGCTCCTCGAACGGCCGGACGAGCCGCAGCGCACGCGCCTGCAGCTCGGCCTGAACGCCCGCCCCGATCACCCCCGCCGTGCGAACCTCGCGCGGGGCGAGATGGCGGGCGGCGACCGCGCCGGCCGCGGCCGTGCGGATGTCGGTGAGGTAGCCGTTGTCGAGGAGCACGGCCTTCACGACGCCGGTGCGGGCGTCGAGCACCACCATGAGGCCCGACAGGCTCGGCAGGCCGAGCCCGGGGTTGTCGAAGAAGCCGGGGCTCACCTTCACGGCGAACCCGTCGAGGCCCGGAACGTAGGCCGTCTTCACGTCGACCTCGCCATTCGCCGCCTCGATCGCCATCGACAGGACGGGCGGCATCACGACGCCGCCACGGGCGAGGGCGGCGAACGCCTCCTCCACGATGTCGACGGCCTCGAGGTCGAGCGTGACGCACTCGCGCAGCTCGCGCTCGGTGAGGATCGTGATCTCGGGCATCAGCTGGCCTCCAGGACGGCACTCAGGAACTGGCGTGTCCGCTCTTCCTTCGGGTTGCCGAGCAGCTCCGCCGGAGCCCCCTGCTCGGCGATCTTGCCCTCGTAGAAGAAGCAGACGCGGTCGGCGAACTCGCGGGCGAAGCCCATCTGGTGGGTGACCATCAGCATGGTGAGGTCGTGCTCCTCGCCGAGCCGGCGGATCACGTTCAGGACCTCGCCGACGAGCTCGGGGTCGAGCGCCGAGGTCACCTCGTCGAACAGCATCACCTTCGGCCGCATCGCGAGGGCGCGGGCGATCGCCACGCGCTGCTGCTGGCCGCCGGACATCTGGGAGGGGTAGTGGCCCATCTTGTCCCTGAGGCCCACCATCTCCAGAAGCTCGCGCGCCCTGTCCTCCGCCTCCCGCCGCGACAGGCCGAGGACCCGCATCGGCGCCTCGATGCAGTTGCCGAGCGAGGTCATGTGGGGGAACAGGTTGAAGTGCTGGAAGACCATGCCGATCTTGCCGCGCATCCGCCTGAGATGGCTTTCGTTCGCGCGGACGAGCTGGCCGTTCCTCTCCATATGGGTCAGCGGCTCGCCGTCGACGTGGATCACGCCGCCGTCGATCTTCTCGAGCGTCATCAGCATGCGCAAGACGGTCGTCTTGCCGGATCCGGACGGTCCGATGATCGCGACCTTCTCGTTGCGCGCGATGTCGAGGTCGAGCTCGTCGAGGACGACGAGTGAGCCGTAGCGCTTCGTGACCCGCTCGAAGCGGACCATCGGCTGCGACGTCTCGGGAGCGGGGCTTTCGGTCATCGCGTCAGACCTTCGACAGGCTGAGCCGCGCCTCGACCCGGCGGATGAGCCAGGCGGCTGCGAGGCTGAAGACGAGGAAGAACAGGCCGACCAGCGTGATCGGCTCGGTGTAGCGGAAGCTCTCGGACCCCAGGATCTTCGCGGTCTGCATGAGCTCGAGAACCGCGATCGCGGAGAGCAGGGGCGTCTCCTTGAAGAGGGCGACGAGATAGTTGCCGAGCGCCGGGACGATCGGCGGGATGGCCTGCGGGATGATGATGTCGCGGAAGGTGTGGTACGGGCTCAGGTTGAGCGCGAGCGACGCCTCCCACTGGCCGCGGGGGATGTTCTCGAGGCCGGCCCGGTACACTTCGGAGCAATAGGTCGCGTAGTGCAGGCCGAGCGCCAGTATGCCGGCCGTCAGCGCGCCGATCGTGATGCCGAACTCCGGCAGCACGAAGAAGATGAAGAAGATCTGGATCAGGAGCGGCGTCGACCGCACGAACTCGACGAGGGCCGCGACCGGCAGACTCACCCAGCGGGCGCGCGACATGCGCAGGACCGCGAAGACGAGCCCCAGCACGGCCGCCAGCACGAAGCCGAGCAGCGTCGCCTGGATCGTCACGATCGACGCGCGGGCGAGGATGGGCAGGATCTCGATCGCGTAGTTCCAGTCCCAGAACATCACGCCCTCCCGCGTCCGATGCCGCGGGCGGCGCGCTCCTCGAGCGCGCGCATCCCGACGGTGATGACGGAGGAGATCGCGAGGTAGATCAGGAGCACGATCGTGAAGATCTTCACCGTCTCGAACGTGATCTGGTTGAGCTGCTGCGCCCGGAAGGCGAGGTCGGAGATCGTGATGAGCGAGACGAGCGCCGTCGCCTTGAGAAGCTCGATGAAGAGGTTGCCCCAGGGCGGGATCATCGCGACGAAGGCCTGCGGCAGGATCACCCGCCGCAGCGCCTGCGCGCGCGTCATGTTGAGCGCGACCGTCGCCTCCCACTGCCCGCGCGGCACCGCATTCACGGCGCCCCGGACGACCTCGGCGCCGTAGGCCCCGACATTGAGGCCGAGCGCGACGATGCCGACGGTCATCGGCTCGAGCAGCACCCCGAAATGGGGCAGCACGTAGAACAGCCAGAACAGTTGGACGAGGGCGGACGTGCCGCGGAAGAGCTCGATATAGGCGACCGCGAGCCAGCGCAGCGGCGCCGGGCCGTACATCTTCGCCATCGCCGCGACGAGCGCCGCCGCGACCGCCACGGCGCAGCCCCCGATCGTGATCTCGATCGTGACGACGGCGCCGGCGAGCAGCTGCGGCAGGAAATCGCGCAGGCCCGGCAGCCCCGCCACTGCGAGGCCTGCCGCGAAGCAGACGATGCCGCAGACGACGAGCGCTCTCATCGGCTCATGGTCCAGCCTTTCGTGATGAGAGGCGCGCCAGGGCGGCGCGCCTCGCGCCGTCTCAGCCCGCGGAGCAGAGCTCCTCGGTCGTCATCGTCGGCAGGAAGCCCTCGCCGAAGCCGAAGGGGGTGACGAGCTCGATATGCTCCTCCGACCCCACGAAGTTCTTCAACTCCTCGTTGAAGGCCTCGTAGAGCTCGGTGTCTTCCGGCCGGAAGGCGAAGCCGCCATGCCCCATGACCGATTCTCCGGCGACCTCGGCGAAGGGCGCGGTCGATTCGACGCCCTCGTTCCGCTCGGCCATCTGCTTGATCGACAGGGCGGTCAGGGCCGCGGCGTCGGCGCGCCCGGCCTTCACGGCGCTCGCGAGGCTCGCCTGGTCGGGCAGGATCACGAGCTGGCCGTCCGACACGCCGGCGTTCCGCGCGTAACCCGCCTCGACCGCGCCGGCCATCACGGCGAGCTTCAGGTCGGCGTTGTCGGCGATCGTCTGGTAGGTCTCGATGCCCTTCGGGTTGCCTTCCGCGACGAGGAAGGCCTGGCCGATGCCGTATGAAGGCTCGGAGAACTGCACCTGCTCGCAGCGCTGCGGCGTGATGAACATGCCGGCTGCGATGATGTCGAAACGGCCGGCCTTCAGGCCCGGGATGAGCGAGCCGAACTCGGTCAGGACGCCGTCGACCTCGCCGATCCCGATCTTCTCCAGCACGGCCTTCGCGACCTCGGGCGCCTCGCCCGTCAACTCACCCGAGGGCGTCGCGTAGCCGTAGGGGGCTTCGTTCGCGAAGCCGACGCGGATGTAGCCCTGCTCGCGCGCCTTCTCGAGGGTCGACTGCGCCGCGGCCGGACCTATGGATCCGACATTCGCTGCCGCTCCGACGACGGCCACCACGGCCGCGAGCCCCAGTCCCTTCAGGATGGTCCGCTTCATCGTTTGCTCCTCTCCTCTGGTCGTTCGAGCAGGCGGAAGGCCTCCCGCTGCAGTCGCGTCGGCTACAGATCGTCTCGAAGAAGCTGTTCAGGCCCCCGCCGCCCCTGTGCCGCGGGACGTGCGCGCGCGGGGTGCGCGGCAGGTTTCCGACGGCTGTTGGACCTCAAAACGGTAGCAGAGGCTTCACGCCGGTGGGAACCCTGCCAAAAAAGTTAGCGGCTGCAGCAGATGTCGGGGACGCGCCTCCGGAAGAACCGGGGCGGCCCGGCCCGCGTTCTCTCACGACAACTGCACCCGGAGACCCCGACCATGAGAGACGGTCGCGTCGCCCGCCACACGGCGGGTTCCATCAACCACGAGATCGAGAACGAGACCGAGGCGAGCATCCACCACCAAGCCCGCCACCCGCACGAGATTCCCCGCCGCCTGCGGGAGCTCGACGAGGAGTGGGACGTGGAGCGCGTTCTTGAGGCGAACGCCGCGACGCTCGCCTTCACCGGCACCGTGCTCGGTGCGGTTCATGACAGAAGATGGCTCGTCCTGCCCGCCGCGGTGACGGCTTTCCTCCTACAGCATGCGGTGCAAGGCTGGTGCCCGCCGCTCCCGGTCCTGCGCCGGATGGGCATCCGCACGAAGCGCGAGATCGAGGCGGAACGCGCGGCGCTCAAGGCGTTGCGAGGAGATTTCGAGGCCGTCGCCCCCCGCTCGGCCGACCCGCGACGTGCGGCGGCCGAAGCGTTCCGCGCCGTTCGACACTGACAGACCTTCGGGCGACCTCGCCCGTTGTGGAAAGCTTCTTCGGCGTAACCGGAAATCTCGGGGCATTAACCGGCAGTTAACCATAAGGGCGCGAAATCGAGTTCGCGACCCGAACTTGGTGAATATGCCGTGAACGCACCCGTTAACCCACGCAATGCCCTGAAGATGAAGGCGCGCTCGCTGCTCGCCTTCGTTCTGCAGCCGGACGGCGAGCTGACGGACTGGCTCGTCGGCCTCGACCACTGGCTGAAGGGCGCTCCCGACTTCTTCGCCGGCCGTCCCGTCCTGCTCGACCTGTCGAACCACACGGTCGATCGCGAGACGCTGCTCGATCTCCTCTCCAGGCTCAGCCAGCGCGGCATCCGCGTGATGGGCATAGACGGGGTGGAATCGGCGTGGCTCCCGATGGGCATGCCGCCGATCATCAGCCAGGCCCGCCAGGCCGGCATGCGCGAGATCACCGCGGCCGCCGCCCTGACGGCCGAGGCGTCCGCCGCCGGCGAGGAGAAGCCCGGCGACGAGGCCGCGCCCTCGACGGAGGATCTGGCTTCCGGCGGCAAGACCCTCATCATCGACGGCCCTGTCCGCTCCGGACAGAGCATCGTCAATCCGGACGGCGACGTCATCGTCACCGGTGCCGTGTCCTCCGGTGCGGAGGTCGTCGCCGGCGGCTCCGTCCATGTCTACGGCGCGCTGCGCGGCCGGGTCTGCGCCGGCGCCTCCGACGACGAGAACGCCCGCATCTTCGCCGGCCGGCTCGAGGCGGAGTTCGTCGCCATCGGCGCCGTCTTCATGACGGCGGAGACCATGGACCCCCTGCTGCGCAGCAAGCGCGTGCAGGCGCGGCTGGACGGGGTGTCCATCCGCTTCACCACTCTCAACTGATCGAACCGCGGAGGACGCGCAGAGATGTCTAAGGTACTGGTCGTCACATCGGGCAAGGGCGGGGTCGGCAAGACCACCACGGCGGCCGCTCTCAGTGCGGCGCTCGCCGGCGAGGGCAAGAAGGTCGCCGTCGTCGACTTCGACGTGGGCCTGCGCAACCTGGACCTGATCATGGGCGCCGAGCGTCGCGTGGTCTTCGACCTGATCGACGTGATCAACGGCGACGCGAAGCTCTCGCAGGCCCTGATCAAGGACAAGAGGATCGAGACGCTCTCGCTCCTTCCCGCCTCCCAGACCCGCGACAAGGACGCGCTCACCGAGGACGGCGTGAACGGCGTCATCGAGGAGCTGAAGAAGAGCTTCGACTGGATCGTCTGCGACAGCCCCGCCGGCATCGAGCGCGGCGCGACCCTCGCGATGCGCCATGCCGACGTCGCCCTCGTCGTGACGAACCCGGAGATCTCCTCCGTCCGCGACTCCGACCGGATCATCGGCCTGCTCGACTCCAAGACGCTCAAGGCCGAGACGGGCGGCGACATCGAGAAGCACCTCCTTCTCACCCGCTACGACACGCGCCGCGCCAGCAGGGGCGAGATGCTGAAGGTCGAGGACGTGCTCGACATCCTGTCGATCCCGCTGCTCGGCGTCGTGCCGGAGAGCGAGGACGTCCTCAAGGCCTCGAATGTCGGCTCGCCCGTGACCGTCTCGAACCCGCAGAGCGCCGCCGGCATGGCCTACATCACCGCCGCGAAGCGCCTCGAGGGCGCGGACCTGCCGCTGACGGCGCCGACCAGCCGCTTCGGCTTCCTGAAGTTCTTCGGGCGGAGGGCTGCGGCATGAAGATCCTCGACTTCCTGATGCGCCGCTCGAGCGCGCCCGTCGCGCGCGACCGGCTGCAGATCCTTCTCGCGCACGAGCGCTCGGGCACGGGCAACGCCGAGCTGATCAACCAGCTGCGCGAAGAGGTTCTCGCGGTCATCGCCAAGCACGTCTCCGTCGATCCGGAGAAGGTGCAGATCAAGATGGATCGCGGCAGCCCGATCTCGACGCTTGAGCTCGAGATCGAGATCTCCGGCCTGCCGAGCGCCAAGGCGGCCTGAGGAACCGGAACGGCTCCTGCGCGGTTGCGGCTGCGTCGGAGAATCCCATATCCAGACCTCGCGCGGCAACCGCGCGAGGTCGGCCTTGAAGCGGAATCTGTGAAGGAGAGGACCCGTGACGGACGTCGGACTTCTCGGCCGCTTCAGATGGGCGCTTCGGGCCGCGCCGGCCGAGAGGACGCGGATCTCCGAACGCCAGAGCGGCGCCATCCCCTATACCGTCGTCGACGGCATCCCCGTGTTCCTGCTCGTCACATCGAGGCGGAGCGGACGCTGGATCTTCCCGAAGGGTGGCATCGGCTCATCCCTGACGGCGGCGCAGTCGGCGGCCCGCGAGGCCTTGGAGGAGGCCGGCGTCGAAGGCGACGTCGACGTCAGCGCCATCGGCTCGTTCCGGACCTGGAAGATCCGCGGCATCAGGCGCCAGGCGATCGAAGTCGACATGTATCCGCTACGCGTCATCCGTCAGCTCGACGACTGGCAGGAGCAGTCGCAGCGCCGGCGCCACTGGGCGACGCTTCAGGAGGCGCGGCGGCTGATCAGCGAACGCCGGTTGAAAGACCTTCTCGGGCAGCTCGATCGCCGCGAGCGCGGGCATGTCCAGCCGCCCGACACGCTGTCGGCCGCGGATCTCCACGACTGAGCGTCGAACTCCGCTCTCACAGCGAACCCACGGTCGCCAGGCTCAGGACGCCGTAGAGCGTCGCCGCCAGAAGGGCGGATGCCGGCACGGTCACGACCCATGCCGCCCCGATCGCCAGCGCGTAGCGCCGCCGCACGAGATAACGCTTCTGCCGCTTCTGCATTCGGGCGACCGCCTGCTCCGGCGTCTCGTTGAGGGTGGCGACCTTCAGGAACCTCGTGCGGGGCTGGACGGCGGGGTTCGGGATTCCCTTGTTCATCAGCCTCTCGCGAAGGAAGCCGACGCCGAACACGCCGCCGACCGCGACGTGGGTCGACGACACCGGCAGGCCGAGCGCCGAGGCCACGAGCACCGTGACGGCCGCGGAGAGGGCGACGCAGAAGGCACGGCTCGCGTTCATCCGGGTGATGCTCTGGCCGACCGTGCGGATCACCCTGGGGCCGAACAGGGCGAGTCCCGTGGAGATGCCGACGGCGCCGATCATCAGGACCCAGAGGGGCAGGGGGACGTCCTGCGGAGCGGCCATGCCGCTGCCCGCGGCGGAGACGATGGCCGCCAGCGGCCCGACCGCGTTCGCCACGTCGTTCGCGCCATGGGCGAAGGACAGGAAGGCCGTGGATATGATGAGTGGCAGGGCGAAGAGGTTCGCGACCGCCTTGCGCTCGTCCGGCATGCCGACGGACTGCTGGCGTATCCATGGCCGGGCGACGATCCATCCCGCGAGGAAGGCGAGAAGCCCCGCTGCGAGCACGAGCCATGTCGGCGGCGCCCACACATGCGAGAGCCCCTTCAGCATGAGGTAGCTCGTGAAGACGCCGGCCATCAGCCCCACCATCGCCGGCACGTAGCGGCGCCCGGCACGGACCCGGTCGTCCTCGCGCAGAAGGACCGTCCTCTTGAGCGCCCAGAGCAGGGCGGCCGCGATGACGCCGCCCATGACGGGGGAGATGATCCAGCTCGCCGCGATCGCGCCCATCGTCGGCCAGTTGACGACGTCGAGGCCCGAGGCCGCGACCGCCGAGCCGAGGACGCCGCCGACCACGGAATGGGTCGTCGACACGGGGGCGCCGAGATAGGTCGCGAGGTGGATCCACATGGCGGCGGCGAGGAAGCCCGCCATCATCACGATGATGAAGCGGGTGGTCTCCATCGTCGGCGCGGGGCGGACGATGTCCTTGGAGATGGTCCCGACGACGTCTCCCCCCGCGATCAGCGCGCCCGCCGCCTCGAAGATCGCCGCGATGATCAGGGCCTGCATCAGGGTGAGCGTGCGCCCGCCGACGGCCGGTCCCATGTTGTTGGCGACGTCGTTCGCGCCGACATAGAGGGCCATGTAGCCCGCGATGAAGGCGGCCACGACCACGTAGAGACCGAGAGGGCCCGACGCGACGAAGGTGGCCGCGAACACGGCCACGGCGGCGAGGAAGACGATGGCCAGCCCGGGGGGCGCGATGGCGCGGGTGAGGCCGCTGCTGGCCTCGTCCAGGCGCGCGAGCTTTTTCAGCTCCTTGTCGACGGCGTGCTTGGGCACGGTCTCGTGGTCCTTCCTCGCTCGGGTGCGGAAGCTATCGCGGTCGGGGCGGGCGGAAAGGCCGCGCGGGCCTTCCTGACCGGTGTCACATGTGGTCGCGCGGGATGACCCGGCTCCAGACCTTCCGGTGGATCCGCCGGTCGCCCTCGTAGGCGAGGACGGAAGCAGACACGATCCAGTCGCCGGCGGTGCACGACAGGGATGCGAAGGTCTCGGTGCGGATGCGCCAGTCTCCCCGCGACGTCTCGGCCGTCCAATGGGCCTCCGCCCGCGCGGAGAGCGGGTCGTCCGGGTCGATGGTCCAGATCTCTCGGCGCACGAGCCGGGTCGTCGGGCCCGTCTCGGTCGCCTCCCGCGCGCCGCTGTCCTCGAACACCCTGTACGTCGTGCGTCCGTCGACGAGGTTTCGCTCCACGGTGCGACGGAGTTCCGGCGGCCGATGCTCGGTAGGGGTCTGCGCCTCGGCGGGGCCGGGCGGCGGAGGGACGTCGACGGGGGTTGCGTCCTCGCCGAGGAGCGGCAGCGACAGCTCGATGCTCTGCGGCTCGATCCGGATCCCGCCAGTGCCGGGAGCGGGCCAGACCATGGGCCAGTAGGCGTTCGACAGGGAAAGGCGCAGCCGGTTCCCTGCCGCGAAGCGATAGCCGCATGCGTCGAGGAGCAGCCGCACCGTCACCGGCTCGTCCGCCGGCATGTCCAGGGGGTGCTCGTGGCCGTCGCGGTGGGCGAGGTTCAGCACGCCTAGAGACACGCGGGTCGCCGAGCCGTCGGGATGCACGTCGACGAGCCGTGCGACGAGGTTCTGGGGATCCTTCGTCCGCAGCGTCAGGGTCAGTGACGGACGGCCGAGAAGCGCGAGCGGCTCGTCGAACGGGGCGCTCTCGAAGGTCAGGGAGGCCGCGTCGTCGTAGCGCTGATCGCCCGCGATGCCGACGCCGGTCTCCTCGGTGAAGTACTCGCCGCCCGCGGTGCCGAGGTCGCCGGGCGTGTTCAGGTGGATCTCCGCTGGCTGCCAGCTCTCCTGCTCGCGCACGAGGCTGCCGTGTTCTCCGGCGTGGAGATTCAGAAGCTCCGGTTGCCGCCATTCCTTCACGCCGACCCAGCTTCCCGGGTCGTTTTCGCGCCTCGGGGAGTGGCGCGGCGAGTGAGAAATATGGGCGCGGACGGCGGGCAAGGCGGCCGCCCCCGTGCGCTCGCGCTTCAGCCAGCGTCCCCACCACCGCACGGCCTCCTCGACGAAGTCCGCGGCCGGTCCCGGCCAGGCGAGGTGGGGATAGCGGTGGGCCCAGGAGCCGATCAGAGCCTTGCTGTGGCGCTGGCGGCCGTTCTCGTCCCGCAGGAGCCCTTCTAGTCCCTTCAGGGGCGTGTTGCGGTAGCCGTCGGCCCAGCCGGCGACAAGCAGAACCGGAACCTCGATCGCGGCGAAGTCCTCGCAGACCGAGCCGTGCTTCCAGAACGCGTCGCGCCGCTGATGGGCGAGCCATTCCTCGAGCATGAAGGGCTCGTTCTCCAGCCGGTCGAGCCACATCTCCCGCCACGCCTCGCCGACGATCTCGGGATCGGGCGGTCGCGACTGGAAGCTCGCCATGGCGGCCGCCCAGGCGAAGTTCGAGCCGAGGTGACAGCCGCCCTTGTAGTGGATGTCGTCGTCGTAGCGGTCGACGGTCGAGGCGACCGAGATGATCGCCTTGAGCGGCGCGGGGCGGAGCGCTGCCACCTGGAGCGCGTTGAAGCCGCCCCACGAGATGCCCATCATGCCGACGCTGCCGGAGCACCAGGGCTGCGCCGCGATCCAGTCGATCACCTCGCAGGCATCGGCCAGCTCGCGCGGCGTGTACTCGCCGTCGATGACGCCGTCGGACTCGCCGGAGCCGCGGATGTCGACCCGGACGCCCGCGTAGCCGGCGGCCGCGAAAGCCGGGAAATAGGTGTCGTCCCGCTGCCTCGTGCCGTCGCCCTTGCGGTAGGGCACGAATTCGAAGATGGCGGGAACGGGCTCCGCCGCCGCGGCATCCGGCATGAAGATCCGTGCCGCGAGCCGCGAGCCGTCGGAGAGCGAGATCCACTCGTTCTCGACAACGGAGAAGCCCCTGTTCGTCATCTCGTCCTGCCCGCCTGCGACGTTCCCCAACGGAGCGAGGCGCCCCAGGCCCCGCCGTCACGGACGTGTCATGGGGGGAATCGCGTGCGGACGCAACCTTCGGGGCGGGAGAAAGGCGAGGCGGCGCCGGGCTAGGGTTGGCCGCCCTCCTGAACGTCGAGGATCGCGTCGATGCCCTGCCGCACGAGACGGCGTGGCCGGTCGCGGGCCTCGAGCACGAACAGCGCGAGCGAGCGCGGCCCCACTTCGTAGACGGCGCCGAACCCGAAGCCCGGCAGCTTGCCGATCCGCCCCTCCATCGTATCGATGAGCCGCAGCCAGTGGTCGCCCTCGGGGACTTCCGGGAGCGTGAACTCGACCGGCTCGTGGTGGGCGTTCGTCACGATGAGGAGCGTCGCGTCGTCGCCCCGTCGCTTGATGCCGGTCGGCTGGGCACGCCCGTCGAGCAGCATGCCGAAGCACCTCCCGTTGCCGTCGTGCCAGTGCTCCTCTGCCAGCTCCTCGGTGTTGGGCAGGAGCCAGGTGACGTCCTTGACGTCGAGCTCCTCGTTGTACTCGCCCGCGAGAAACCGGGTCCGGTGGAGGATCGGATAGGTCTTGCGGATCGCGATCATCGTGCGGACGAAGTCGAGAAGGTCGGTGTCCGCCGTGTCGATGTCGTCCCACTTGAGCCAGCTGATCTCGTTGTCCTGGCAGTAGGCATTGTTGTTGCCGTGCTGCGAGTTGCCGAACTCGTCGCCGGCCAGGATCATCGGCGTCCCCTGGGACAGCAGGAGCGTCGCCAGGAGGTTGCGCTTCTGGCGCTCGCGCAACGCGAGGATCGCTCTGTCCTCGGTCGGTCCTTCCGCGCCGTGGTTCCAGGAATGGTTGTGCGAGTGGCCGTCCTTGTTGTCCTCGCCGTTCGCCTCGTTGTGCTTCTCGTTGTAGGAGACGAGGTCGTTCAGCGTGAAGCCGTCATGGGCGGTGATGAAGTTGACGCTGGCCCAGGGCTTGCGGCCGCGCTTGTTGAAGAGGTCGGCCGAGCCCGCGAGGCGGGCGGAGAAATCGGCGAGCTTGCCCTCGTCGCCCTTCCAGTAGGCGCGCACGGTGTCGCGGAACTTGTCGTTCCACTCGGCCCAGCCCGGCGGGAACTGGCCGACTTGGTAGCCGCCGGGGCCGATGTCCCACGGCTCGGCGATCAGCTTCACGCTCGACAGCACCGGGTCCTGCCGGCAGGCGTCGAGGAAGCCGCCACCCTCGTCGAAGCCGTAGGGCTCGCGCGCGAGGATCGTGGCGAGGTCGAAGCGGAAACCGTCGACCCGCATCTCGGTCGCCCAGTAGCGCAGGGAATCGGCGACCATCTGCAGCACCCTCTGGTGCGACAGGTTCACCGTGTTTCCGGTTCCGGTGTCGTTGATGTAGTAGCGCTTCTCGTCGGGCATCAGCCTGTAGTAGCTGGCATTGTCGATGCCCTTGAACGAGAGGGTGGGCCCGAGCTCGTTGCCCTCGGCGGTGTGGTTGTAGACGACGTCGAGGATCACCTCGAGGCCGGACTGGTGGAACTGGTTCACCATCTCCTTGAATTCGTTGACGAAAGGCGACTGGAGATAGCGCGGGTCGGGGGCGAAGAAGCCGATGGAGTTGTAGCCCCAGTAGTTCCTCAGCCCCTTGTCGATCAGGTAGGAGTCGTCGACGAAGGCGTGGATCGGCAGGAGCTCGGCTGCGGTGACGCCGAGCGTCTTGAGATACTGCGTCACACGCGGGTTGCCGAGGCCCGCGAAGGTGCCGCGCAGCGGCTCCGGGATCGCCTGGTTCAGCTTCGTGAAGCCCTTGACGTGCATCTCGTAGATGACGGTGCGGTCCCACGGGACGGCCGGCCTGCGCTCCGCGCCCCACGTGAAGGCGGGGTCGATCACCCGGGCCTTGGGGATCAGCGCGGCGCTGTCGCGGTCGTCGAAGGAGAGGTCCTTGTCCTTCGAGCCGATCACGTACCCGAACAGCTCGGGGCCCCATTTGAGGTTCCCCACGAGCTGCTTCGCGTAGGGGTCGATCAGCAGCTTGTTGTGGTTGAAGCGGTGACCGGCTTCCGGCTCGTACGGCCCGTGGACCCGGAAGCCGTAGACCGTGCCCGGCCGGGCCTCGGGGAGATAGCCGTGCCACACCTCGTCGGTATATTCCGGCAGCTCGAACCTCTCGAGCTCCTTCACGCCCTCGTTGTCGAAGATGCAGAGCTCGACCCTCGTCGCGTGGGCGGAGAAGATCGCGAAGTTCACCCCGAGCCCGTCCCAGGTTGCACCGAGGGGAAACGGCGAGCCCTCCCTGATGCGGTCGGACGTGCTGCGCAGGATGTTCACGTGGGGAGGGTGCATGGGAGCCTTGTCCGGGAGGTGGTGCCCCCAGAGAACGGGGGCGCCGGGTGCGGGGTTCCTCTCTTCTTCCGCCTCATCTGCGCCGCCTCTCACGGAAGAGGATGTAGATGCCGCTCATGATGATGATCCCGGCCCCGACATAGGTCCAGGCGCCGGGCACCTCGCCCCACAGGACGAAGCCGAAGACGGTCGCCCAGAGGAGGGCGGTGTAGTCGAACGGGGCCACGACGGCGGCCGGCGCCATGCGGAAGGCCTGGGTGATCAGCGTCATGCCGAGCGTGCCGCAGAGAGCGAGGGCGGCGAAGCCCAGGAGGTGCTCGGGCCGCGGCGTCTCCCACACGAATGGCAGGACGAGGGCGCTGAACAGGAGGGGCCAGAACGTCACCTGCACCATCAGCGTCCAGACGCTTTCGGCGCTGCCGATGCGCCGCGCCGACAGCATGAGGAGTGCATAGAGGACGGCTGTGCCGAGCGGCAGGAGCGACGCCGTCTGGAACGTCTCGCCCCCGGGCTGCACGATGACCAGCACGCCCGTGAAGCCGACGAGACAGGCCGCCCAGCGCCGCCAGCCCACATGCTCGCCGAGAAGAGGCACCGAGAGCGCGGTGATGAAGAGCGGCGCCGCGAAGACGAGCGCCGTCGCCTCGGCGAGCGGCAGGAGGGTGAGGCCGGTGAAGAACGCGACCGCCGCGGCGACGACCAGCGCGCCGCGCAGCGCGTGCAGCCGCGTGTGCCTCGTGTACAGGACGCCCTTGCCCCGCAGGCCGACCGCGAGCAGCGCCACCAAGGGCAGGGCGATGAGGTTGCGCATGAAGACGAGCTGCAGCGGCGCGTAATACTCGGTCAGCCACTTCGCGACGGCGTCGTTGGTGCAGAGGAAGAGGATCCCGAGGCAGATCGTCCCGATGGCGGGCAGGGCACTGCCGGCCGCAGCCTCGGCACCCGCCGTTCCGGCGAGAGCCGACCGTGCGCCCGCGGTCGCCCGGGTGCGTCTGTCCTGGAGTCCGCGATGGTCGAGCATCGATCCTGCCGTCCCGCATGGCGGCGGCGGGAACAGCCCCGCCGGCACGGGCACGTCTTTCCAGATCCCGTCACCCCGGGCAAGACGGGCGACGGCGCTTCACTCCGCGGCTTCCCGATGCCGCTTGTCCGGGGGTGCGAGGGCGGGGAAGTCGGCGCTCGTCAGCGTCTCCCGCTCGATCAGCAGCCTGGCGCCGGCGTCGAGATCGGCGCGGCGCGCCCGCAGCACCTCGGTTGCCCGCGCGAAGGCCTCGTCCACGAGCTTGCGCACGGCGAGGTCGATCTCGCGACCGGTCTCCTCGGAATAGTCCTGCTTCTGCGACCAGGGAATCTGGTTCTGCAGGAAGGCCTGCCGCTCCTGCTCGTAGACGACCTGACCCACCTCCGGCACCATGCCGAAGCGCGTGATCATCTGTCGGGCGATGTCCGTCACCTTCACGAGGTCGTCGGCGGCGCCCGTCGAGACCTCGTCATAGACGAGGCTCTCGGCCGCCCGTCCGCCCATCAGCACGGCCATCCGGTTCTTCAGGTCCTCCGTCGTCTGCAGGAAGCGCTCCTCCGTCGGCCGCTGGATGGTGTAGCCGAGCGCGCCGATGCCGCGCGGGATGATCGACACCTTGTGGACCGCGTCCATGCCCGGCAGCGCTGCAGCCACGAGGGCATGGCCCATCTCGTGATGCGCGACGACCTCGCGCTCATGTGGATTGAGCACCCGGCTCTTTTTCTCGAGCCCGGCCACGATGCGCTCGATCGCGTTGGTGAAGTCGGCCATGGTCACCTCGCCGGCGCCCCGTCGCGTCGCGAGAAGCGCCGCCTCGTTGACGAGGTTCGCGAGGTCTGCGCCGGTGAAGCCGGGGGTGAGCGCGGCAACCTGCTGGAGGTCGACGTCCGGCGCGAGGCTCTTCACCTTCCGGATGTGCACCTCGAGGATCTGGAGGCGGCCCGAGCGTTCCGGCCGGTCGACGAGGACCTGCCGGTCGAAGCGGCCCGCGCGCATCAGGGCGGGGTCGAGGATCTCCGGCCTGTTCGTCGCCGCCAGCAGCACGATGCCCTCGCTCGGGTCGAAGCCGTCGAGTTCGGCGAGGAGCTGGTTCAGCGTCTGCTCCTTCTCGTCCTGGCCGCCCATGATGCCGGGGCCGCGGGCGCGGCCGAGCGCGTCGAGCTCGTCGATGAAGATGATGCAGGGCTTCGCCTTGCGCGCCTGCTCGAAGAGGTCGCGCACGCGCGCCGCGCCCACGCCCACGAACATCTCGACGAACTCCGAGCCCGAGATCGAGAAGAAGGCGACGCCCGCCTCGCCGGCGACCGCGCGGGCGAGAAGCGTCTTGCCGGTGCCGGGCGGACCGACGAGGAGAATCCCCTTGGGAATGTGCGCGCCGAGCCGACCATAAGTCGCGGGGTCACGGAGAAAGGCGACGATCTCCTTCAACTCGTCCTTCGCCTCGTCGACGCCGGCGACGTCCTCGAAGCTGACCTTCGTGTCGCGCTCGACATAGACCTTCGCCTTGGACTTGCCGACGCTCATCAATCCGCCGATGCCCTGGCGGTCGGCGACGCGGCGGATGAGGAACATCCACAGGGCGAAGAAGAAGACGAGGGGGAGCACCCAGGACAGGATGGTGGAGATGAGGGTGTTCGTGACCGTGCCGTCGAACTCGACATTGTGGGCGCGCAGTTGCCCGGCGATCTCCGGCTCGACGCGGTTCGTGACGAACATCGACCGCCCGGCCTGCGGCTCCCGGTAGCGGCCGACGAGGCGCTCCTCCTGGATCTCGACCTGCGCGATGCGCCCGTCCTGCAGCGCCTGAAGGAACTGCGAGTAGGGGATCTGCTCGACGGTCTGGGAGGTCGTGTACCAGCTCTGGAACAGGATCAGGAGCAGGAAAGCCCCGATCACGTACCAGATATGGATCTGCATCTTCTTGTCCACGGCGGCGGCTCCGGCTCGACGGATGATCGTGTCGAGCCAAAGGATGCCGGGACTTGGCCGGTGCCGCCACGACTTCGATCAAGTCGGCGCGCCTGTCGCGATTTCAGCCGCCATAGGCGAAGAAGAAGACGAGGAACGCCGCCACCACGGCGGCGAGGACCGCCCACAGCCCGATCAGGAGCCCGCGCGACCCGTCCCCTCGCGAACTTTCGCGGGGTGTGCTGCGGACCTCCTGCCGGTAGGCCGTCGCGGTGGCCTCGGGCGACGACGGGTTGCCGCCTGCCTCCTCGTCGGTTCCGAGCGGAGAGGCGGCCGGGTCGGGATAGGCGACCTTGTCGCCGCCTTCGCCCCGATCGATCGCGTGCCTCAGCTGCTCGGGGTGGCGGGGCTTCGTCTCGGCGTTCATCCGGTGCTCCTGTCGCTCCGTTCCTTCAGGAAAACAGGATGACAACGGCTGCCGTTCCCGCGAGTTCGAAGACCGTGGACGCCTGCGGCATGGCGCAGATCTCCCACAGCGTCATGCAGATCTTGGAGGCCCACAACGCGTGACGGCGGGGCTTGAAGGCCCCGCCGTCAGAACTGATCCGCCTGAGCTTAGGTCAGCTCAGTAGCCGCGCGGGCAGCGCGCCGTGTAGACGCGACCGTCGCGGTCGCGGTAGCGGCACTGACCCTGTTCGGAGGCGCGACCGATGAGAGCGCCGGCAACCGCGCCCGCCGCGCCGCCGATCACCGCACCACCGACGCTGTCCGTCGCAAGTCCACCGATGACGGCACCCGTGCCACCGCCGATCGCCGCGCCCTGCTCCGTCGGGGTGCAGGCCGCAACGGCAAAGACGAGGGACAGGACTGCAATGATCATCTTCATGTTTGTACGCTCCGCTGTGCTCTCTGGGCCGATGGTGGTTCTTCGTCGTCGACAAGGCTCATCCACGGGCGTCGCCGTTCGTCGGCCTCCCCTTCGACGGCAGCGGGCCGGCGAGGCCGGCCGTCACCGCATCCGGAACCTCATGTTCCCGACACTCACACAATCCCCGAGGAGGCTCCCTGTTCCGCCCCCGGGAGCAACGAAGGTCAAGTGTTGCACGCCGGACCGCCACCTGAAAGTTCCTCGAAGCGCTTCCGCTGTAGAGGCGATGGCCTACGTGGTGGCTGCAATCGGGCTCGCTCCCTGAGCTCTCGCGCCGTCTTCCCGAACTGGGAACAACCGATCGCATGAAGATTGAAAGGAGACGTTCCATGATCCGTACGATCCTGCGCGACTATGGCTGGGCTCACCTTGCTCTCGGGCTCACCGGTAACCTTGCCTTCTTCGCCGGATCGATCCTGTTCCTGCCGCGCTTCGAGGATATCAAGACGATCGGCGTCTGGCTCTTCATCGTAGGCTCCTTCCTGATGCTCGTGGGTTCCGCCGGAGGTCTCCTGAAGCAGATCTGGGAGAAGGAGCACGGGGAGCAGGCGTGACCGATCGACGTCGGGACCGTCGTTCCTGACGGGATCTGTCAGGCAGATGCAGCTTCGCCCCTCGCCAGGCGGGCCTTGAGCGCCCATATTCTGCCGATGCCGCGCACGAAGAAGACTCTCGCCCCCACCGGCTTCGAAGAGGCGCCACAGGCTTCCTTCGAAGGCGACCCGTTCCATCTCGACGCGATGTTCCCGCCGGAATCGCGCCAGGCCAAAGGCGGCCGGGCGACGGACACCCGTGCCGAGGAAGCCGCGGAGCCGAAGAAGCCCGCGAGGACCCCCCGCTCCAGGGCGAGCAGGCCGGAGCGCGCGCCGCGCATCGAGGGCACCGAGGGGCAGGACTACGCCGGACCGGCGGGCGCAGGGCCGAGCGTCGCGCGCGTCGCGGAGGACAACCTCCAGGCGTTGCTCGAGCGCGGCCGGCCGTTCTACGTGCGCGACGACGGCCCGGAATGGGTGCCCCACCGTCCGCCCCGGCCGGAGAAATCCGAAGGCGGCGTGCCGCTGCGCATCGTCTCGCAGTACGAGCCGCGCGGCGACCAGCCTCAGGCGATCGAGGAGCTCGTTGCCGGCATCGACGCGCACGAGCAGACGCAGGTGCTGCTCGGCGTCACCGGCTCGGGCAAGACCTACACGATGGCGCAGGTGATCGAGCGCACCCAGCGCCCCGCGATGATTCTCGCGCCGAACAAGACGCTGGCCGCGCAGCTCTACTGCGAGTTCAAGTCGTTCTTCCCCGACAACGCCGTCGAGTACTTCGTCTCCTACTACGACTACTATCAGCCGGAGGCCTACGTCCCGCGCACGGACACCTATATCGAGAAGGAATCGAACATCAACGAGCAGATCGACCGGATGCGCCACGCGGCGACCCGGGCACTGCTCGAGCGCGACGACGTGATCATCGTCGCCTCGGTCTCCTGCATCTACGGTATCGGCTCGGTCGAGACCTACACGGCGATGAGCTTCCAGCTGAAGCTCGGCGAGCGCATCGAGCAGCGCCAGCTGATCGCCGACCTCGTGGCGCTGCAGTACAAGCGCAACGACGTCGGCTTCGCCCGCGGCACGTTCCGCGTGCGCGGCGACACGATCGAGCTCTGGGCCGCGCATCTGGAGGACCGCGCCTGGCGCATCTCGCTGTTCGGGGACGAGATCGAGGCGATCGACGAGTTCGACCCGCTGACCGGCAAGAAGACCGACAGCTTCAAGGTCATCAAGGTCTACGCGAACTCGCACTACGTGACGCCGCGGCCGACGCTGAACCAGGCGATCAAGGGCATCAAGGCTGAGCTGAAGACGAGGCTCGACGAGCTGAACAAGGCGGGCCGCCTGCTCGAGGCGCAGCGCATCGAGCAGCGGACGGTGTTCGACCTCGAGATGCTCGAGGCCACCGGCTCCTGCGCGGGCATCGAGAACTACTCGCGCTACCTCACCGGCCGAAACCCCGGGGAGCCACCTCCGACGCTCTTCGAGTACCTGCCGGACAACGCCATCGTCTTCGCCGACGAGAGCCACGTGACCATCCCGCAGATCGGCGGCATGTATCGCGGCGACTTCCGGCGCAAGGCGACGCTGGCCGAGTACGGCTTCCGCCTGCCGTCCTGCATGGACAACCGGCCCCTGCGCTTCGAGGAGTGGGACGCGATGCGGCCGCAGACGGTGGCGGTCTCGGCGACGCCCGGTCCTTGGGAGATGGGCGAGACGGGCGGCGTCTTCGTCGAGCAGGTCATCCGCCCGACGGGCCTGATCGACCCGCCGGTCGAGGTGCGGCCGGCGAAGACGCAGGTCGACGACCTCCTCGACGAGGTGCGCAAGGTCACGGCCGCAGGCTACCGCGTCCTCTGCACCGTGCTGACGAAGCGCATGGCGGAGGACCTGACGGAATACCTGCACGAGCAGGGCATCCGGGTGCGCTACATGCACTCCGACATCGACACGCTGGAGCGCATCGAGATCATCCGGGACCTCCGGCTCGGCACGTTCGACGCGCTGGTGGGCATCAACCTCCTGCGCGAGGGCCTCGACATTCCCGAATGCGCCCTCGTCGCGATCCTCGACGCCGACAAGGAGGGCTTCTTGCGCTCCGAGACCTCGCTCGTCCAGACGATCGGGCGCGCCGCGCGCAACGTCGACGGCAAGGTCATCCTCTACGCCGACACGGTCACCGGCTCGATGCGGCGCGCCATGGAGGAGACGGAGCGCCGCCGCGCGAAGCAGCTCGAATACAACGAGGCGAACGGGATCACGCCGGAATCGGTGAAGCGCGCGATCGGCGACATCCTCCAGTCCGTCTACGAGCAGGACCACGTCACGGTCGATGCGGGCCTCGCCGAGGCCGCGTCCACCTACGGCCACAACCTTCGCGCGGTCATCGACGACCTCTCGGCGAGGATGCGGGAAGCCGCCGCCAACCTCGAGTTCGAGGAGGCGGCGCGGCTGCGCGACGAGGTCAAGCGGCTGGAGCAGGTGGAGCTCGAGGCGGGCGCCGACCAGATGGCGCTGCCGGAACCTGCGGATGGCGGCCGCCAGGGTCGGCGAGAGGGCAAGTCAGCCTCCTCGTCCGAGCGCATCCGCAAGCCGACACTCGACGAGATGGGCCCGCACGCGATGAACCCGACGCCGCTCGGCAAGCAGGACTGGGCGAAGCCGGAGCGCGGAACGCAGGACGGCCGCGGACAGGGACGCGGCAGATCCACCGGCGGCAGACCGGGCACGCGGACCTACAAGAAGAAGGGAAACTGAGCCGGCCATATGTGCCGGACGCCAGGACTTGAGGCACGACGGGAACCGTTCATTCACCGTTCAGCTTCTTCCTGACAAACATAAGCTCAAGGCGGAGCACTGCAGCGACGGGACGCGCGACATCGACCTCCGCCAATCGAGGAGATTTGCAGATGAAGTCGCTCACCAGGAAGATCGCGGCCGGCGCCCTGACCCTGACGATGGCCGCCACGGCCGTTCCCCTCACCGCGACGACGGCGGATGCCGGCTGGCGCGGGCACGGCTATCACGGCCACTACCGGCCGGCGCCGCGCCACTATTACCACCGCCGCAGCAATGACGGCGCGCTGGCCGCCGGCGTGATCGGTCTGGCCGCCGGCGCCCTGATCGGTGGAGCGATCGCCTCCCAGCCTGCCCCGGCACCCGTCTACCGCGAATACCGTGACTACCGGGCCTACCGCCCGGAGATGAGCCGCGCCGACTGGGACGCGTACTGCTACTCGAAGTACCGCTCCTACGACGCCCGCACGGGCACCTATCTCGGCTATGACGGCTACCGGCATTACTGCCAGTAAGCTGACGCACACTCGTCTTCTCAGAGGGCGGCTCCCGCGAGCCGCCCTTTTTCGTCGGCGCGCAACCAGTGCTGGCGAACAGGACGGCACGGCGCTCCTTGATCGAGCGCGCCGGACTCTCGACAGAGGCGCGATTGCGGACGCAGGAGAAGCCCGGCTCAGGCACTCCCGCGCTCGCGCCAGCGCCGTGTCGCTCTGCCCGCGGCACCGGCTTCCCCTTGCCATCGATCGGCCGGGGTGCTTTTTTATCTGAGCGCTCAAAAAAATATGGGGAACAGCGATGCTCGCCGATCAAGCAACGACTGCGGTGCCGAACGACTGGGACCGCCGCGGGTTGCCGGCCTGGACCTATACGAGCGAGGAGATGTTCGAGGTCGAGAAGGAGGAGCTGTTCCGAAGCCGCTGGCAGCTCGCCTGCCACGTCAACGACGTCGCCGAGCCCGGCCGGTATCTCTGCTTCGACATAGCAGGCGAGCGCGCCGTCATCATTCGCGGCCGCGACATGCAGGTCCGCGCCGTCCACAATGTCTGCCGCCACAGGGGCAGCCGTGTCGTGGCGGCGGAGAGGGGGCAGTGCAAGGCGGCGATCGTGTGCCCCTTCCACGCCTGGTCGTACAATCTCGACGGCACTCTGCGCGGCGCGGCGCGACCGGAGACCCTGCCGGACCTCGATCCCGTGGAGTGGGGTCTGAAGCCCGTGGAGATGGAGATCTGGCGCGGCTTCGTCTTCATCCGGTTCAAGCCGAGCGAGCAGCCGTCGATCCGGGAGATCATGGCCCGCTTCGACGAGGAGATCGCGCCATACGAGACCGAAACGCTTCTTCCCGCCGGCGACGCGTTCTGGAGCGAGGCGCTGGAGGTGAACTGGAAGGCCGTGCGCGACGTCGACAACGAGGGGTATCACGTGCCGATGGCCCATCCGGCGCTGCAACAGCTCTACGGGCAGCACTACTACGACGAGCCGTTCGTGGGCGGCACCTCCCGCTCCTTCGCGACCTTCAACGAGAGCCACGGCAAGCTCTGGAGCGTGCGCCACTATCGCAGCGTCCTGCCGGAGGCGACGTGGCTGCCCGAGAGCCACCGCAAGGCCTGGCTCTATGCCGGGATCTTTCCGAACGCGGTCATCGGGCTCTATCCGGACTCGGTGATGTTCTACCAGGAGATCCCCGTGGCGGTGAACCGCACGATCCTCCGCGGCGCCGTCTACCGCCGGCCGGAGGAAAGCCGGAAGCTCAAGCTCGCCCGCTATCTCAGCGGTCGCATCGACGCGATCACCAGCGAGGAGGACCAGCAGCTGACGATCTGGTCCTGCGAGGCGTCGAACTCAAGCGCCTTCGACGGCATCATGCTCTCGGATCTTGAGTATGGCGTGCGGACCTACCACGATGAGCTGCGGGCCGTGATGCCGGTCATGAACGAGGCCCAGGCTCCGGCGGAGGGAACGCTGGCGCGGCGCAACGCGGAGCTTCTCGCCTCGCGCGGGTCGTGAGGCGGGACAGGTGAGGGCGCGCGGCACGGAAGGGATCGGATGAGCACGAGCGAGCCGGCTCGGAACTCGGGTCTCGCGCGACTGCCGGAGGCGGATCGCCTTGCCATACTCGGGCGGCTCCGCGACCTGGTGGCGCGGCCCTCGGCCCGCGGCTACGTCATGGTAGCCCCGCCCTTCGCGTACGCCCTCCTGCTCCTCGCCGCCCCGCTCGCGATGATCGTCGCGTTCAGCTTCTGGACGCAGGACTACCTCACGATCGACCGGACCTTCACCCTCGCGAACTACCGCGCGGCGTGGACGGACCCGCTCTACCGGCTCCTGATGCTGCGATCGCTGGCGATCTCGGGGGTCGTGACCCTCGGGACGATCCTGCTCGCCTTCCCGATCGCCTACTACGTCTCCTTCCGCGTGCCGCAGGAGCGGAAGGCGCTCTGGATCTTCCTGATCACGATCCCGTTCTGGACGAGCTACCTGCTTCGCGTGTTCCTCTGGAAGGTGATCCTGGGCTACCAGGGCGTCCTCAACACCGGGTTGATCGAGCTCGGCATCATCGAGGAGCCGCTGAGGTTCATTCTCTACAACGCGAACGCGGTGGTGATCACCCTCATCCACGCCTGGGCCCCGTTCGCGATCCTGCCGATCTTCGTGGCGCTCGAGCGGATCGACCGCAGCCTCCTCGAAGCGGCGGAGGATCTCGGTGACGGACCTATCGAGCGCTTCCGCCGCATCACCCTGCCGCTCGCCCTGCCGGGCGTGCTGGCGGCGGCGCTCATCGTCTTCATCCCGACGATCGGCGACTACGTGACGCCTCAGCTCGTCGGCGGAAAGGACGGGCTGATGATCGCGAACATGATCCAGGTGCAGTTCGGCAAGGCGAACAACTGGCCGCTCGGCGCCGCCCTCGCGATCTCCGCCATGACGATGGTCGCGTCGATCTCGCTCGTCCTCGTGTGGCTGTCGCGCCGCGTCGGGCCGCGGCAGGCGGGGTAGGGGTGGTCATGCGCAAGCACGGATGGCTCGGCGTCTACGCGGTCGCCTATCTCGTCTTCCTCTACGCGCCGGTGCTCCTCCTGCCGCTCTTCGCGTTCAACGACGGCACGATCATCGCGTTTCCCCTGAAGGGGTTCTCCACCAGGTGGTTCGAGGAGCTCTGGCAGACGGCCGCGGTCCATCGCGCCGTCGAGAACAGCCTCTATGTCGGGCTGGCGACGGCCGTCATCTCGACGACGCTCGGCATCTTCGCCGCCCGGGCCGGGGCGCGCTACGCGTTCCCCGGCAAGCGCGGCATCCTCGGCTTCATCATGTTGCCGCTGGTCTTGCCGGAGATCATCATCGCGACGTCGCTGCTCGTCGTGCTCGTCCAGCTCGGCTTCGGGCTTTCGCTGGGGCTCGTCGTCCTGGGTCACGTCCTTCTGTGCCTGCCGTTCTCGATCTCGATCCTGAACGCGAGCTTCCAGGGCTTCGACCGCAACCTGGAGGAGGCCTCGCAGGATCTCGGCGAGAGCGCGCTGATGACGTTCTGGCGCGTGACCCTGCCGCTCGTCACCCCCGGCATCATCGCGAGCCTCCTGATCTCGTTCACGATTTCGCTCGACGAGTTCATCATCGCCTTCTTCCTGACGGGGACCGAGCCGACCTTGCCGGTCTACATCTGGAGCCAGCTGCGCTTCACCGCGAAACTGCCGAGCATGATGGCGCTCGGCTTCCTTCTTCTCCTCTTCTCCCTGGTCCTCCTCGTGACGGCGGAGTACTTCCGCCGGCGCTCGCGAGCACGAGCCAGCGGCGGCGACCCATCCGGAGGGATGATGTGAAACAGGACGTTTCTGCCCGTCCCGCGGCCGCCCGGCCGATCATCGAGCTGAGGGAGGTTCAGAAGAAGTTCGGCGACTTCACCGCGCTTCACGGCGTCTCCGCGGACATTCGCGAGGGCGAGTTCTTCTCGCTGCTCGGGCCCTCCGGCTGCGGCAAGACCACGCTGCTGCGCCTCATCGCCGGTTTCGAGGAGCCGACCTCCGGCACCGTCGCCATCGCCGGCAAGGCGATGGCCCACGTGCCGCCGAACCGCCGCCCGACCAACATGGTGTTCCAGAGCTACGCGATCTTTCCGCATCTCGATGTCGAGCGGAACGTCGGCTACGGCCTGAGGCGCCTGGGTCTCGACAAGGCCGAGCAGAGGCGCCGCGTCGAGGAGGCGCTCGAGATGGTCGACCTCGCCGGCTACGGCGGTCGCGGCGCGAACGAGCTGTCGGGGGGGGCAGCGCCAGCGCGTCGCGCTCGCCCGTGCGCTCGTTCTCCGGCCGAAGGTCCTGCTGCTCGACGAGCCGCTCTCCGCGCTCGACAAGAAGCTTCGCGAGCAGATGCAGGTCGAGCTCCGGCGGCTTCAGCGCGCGGTCGGCATCACCTTCATCCTCGTCACCCACGACCAGGAGGAGGCGCTCATCATGTCGGACCGGATCGCGGTGATGTTCGGCGGCCGGATCGCCCAACTCGCGAGCCCGGAGGAACTCTACCGCCGGCCTGTGAACCGCGATGTCGCCTCCTTCATCGGCGTCATGAACTTCTTCTCCGGCCGCGTCGTCTCGAACGGTGGCGACACCTACCGTCTCGACGTGCAGGCGCTGGGGCAGGTCGAGGTGCCGACAAGCCAGGCGCCGGAGGGCGTGAAAGGCGCGGACGTCCAGGTCGGCGTGCGCCCGGAGATGCTGACGCTCCTCCTGCAGGAGGGCGAGACGGCGGAGCGGGTGACGGAGGGTGAGGTCGTGGAGGCCGTCTATTACGGCGACATGACCTACTACAACGTCATGCTCCCGGGCGCCGGCGCACCGGTGATGATCTCAATGCGCAACACCGCCGGGCGCCCGATCCTCACGGCGGGCGACCCGGCGCGCGTGGGGTGGGGCGCGGAGTCGGTGCTGGTGCTGAACTAGGCCCGGTCGGCCTCCACGCTCAGCACCGTGAGGTGGCGCGTCTCGCCCGTCCTCGTGTCCCAGGCGATCAACGCGCCCTCGGCGAGCCCGATCAGGGCCGCACCCATGGGGGTGAGGACGGAGATGCGCCGCTGCGCGATATCGGCCTCGCCCGGCAGCACGACGCGCACGGTCTGCACCCGCTGCGACACCTCGTCCCGGAACGTCACGTTCGAGCCGATATTCACGACGTTGCCCGGGAGGTCCTCCCTCCGGAGGATCGTGGCCCTCTCGATCTCGTGGAGGAGCCGGTCCGCCACCTCCGGTTGCCGCAGCTGGGCGGCCGAGGCCAAGGCCTGGAGCTGGTCGACATAGGTCGAGTCCAGGTACACCGGCGGATCCCGGTCGGTGGTCGTCATTTCATTCAAGTATAGCATTTTCAGTATCCATCTTTTCTTGTCGTTCTGGTGAGCCGGATGAGCCGGGCCCGCGTCTGCCTGCGCCGTCATCTCCGGTACTCGCCGCAATGCTGTCGCATGGACCGCCGCGCGTGCTCGGGCTGGAACAGCACGCGTCTCAGTTCGAGACCGCGCTGCCTGCCGTCGACCTCGATGTGGACGCCAGTCTGACCTGCCCTCATTCCAAGGAGCGTGGCACCCAGAGGGGTCGTGACGGGCAGGCCCTGATGGGCGAGCGCCTCATGATCCCAGAAGGTCAGAACACGCTGCTCCTCGGGACCGCCCTCTATGGAGAAGCCGATCCGGCTGTTGGCGCTGGCGATGTCGGGCGGCAGGTCCGCCGTCATCACGATGCGGGCATCCGCCAGCTTCGCCCGCATAAGCCTTACGAGGAAATCCGACTGCCGCGGCCGTTTCGCGAGCTCCAGCATCTGGTGCTCGAGCAGGCCGTGGTCCTTGACCGTCAGGCAGCACTCCAGCGGTCGCACCGCGTCGAGGGCTTCGAACTCAGCCGGGTATGTCCAGTCATTTGATGTGCCGGACGAGGTCGTACCGAACGCCTCGCCGTGCAGTCCCTGAAGATTGCGCATTGCCGATCCCGCTCCCGGTCGATCGTGTCGACCGGTCCCTGACTCGCCGATTTTCTGGTGAGAGAGGTCCCCGAGCGGAGATGAGCGCTATTGTGCCCTAGCCCGCTCGGGGCAGGGATCCTGCGAGAAGCGACCCTGCGAACAGCAGGATGCGGTTTGTCTCGGGACTGAACATAGCAAGTTGAAGATGGGCGCTGGGTGCGGGAATGTCAACAATGCCCGAGGTGACGGCGTCTTCTTGACCGCCGCGCGGAGAGCCCACCTTCAGTCTGCCTCCGGGCGTTCCCTGATGTGTCTCGACCGAAAGGCGATGGCCGTCGCCGCGGCAATCGCCGCCGTACCCAGGAACGCCGGAGATCCCCCGAGTGCATCGGAGGCCAGTCCCGCCGCGGCCGGACCGAGCACGCTTCCCGCGGCGACGGCGAGAAGCACGATCGTGAAGCTCAGCGACGGGAGCGCCGGGAAGAGCCGCTCGGACCAGAATGCCAGCACCGCGCTCATCATCATGACGTAGATCCCCTGGAGCCCCGCCGAAGCCACGACGCCCACCGAGCTCGTCGGCATCAGCGCGAGGAGACCCAGGGACAGGGCACAGGAGAGCATCAGGAGGCGCAGGAGCCACGGCAGGCCCAGCACCTCCTTGAGGCGGCCCGTGAGGAGCCCGAGCAGGCCGAACAGGCCATAGCAGATGAAGACGAGGCTGCCGGACGTGCTCGCCGGCAGTCCCGAGACGCCCCCGGCCTGCGCGATCCGGTCGGCCGCGAAGGAAATGTAGATCGCCGAGGTCACGCCATAGCTGAGGCCGATCCCCAGGAGCGGCATGGCCGAAGCCTGAAGCAGCTGGCGCCATTGCTGCGCCGGGCCGGCCTGCGGGGTGCCTGCGACCTCCCGCAGCGCCATCCAGTTGCCGAGAAGTGCAAGCGCGCTGGCGATCGCGAAAGCGGCCCAGCAGAGCCGCCACGAAATGCCGCCGATGCCGAGAAGGAGCGCTGCGGCCCCCGCGGCCGCGATCCCCAGGGCGGTGCCGGTGCTGACGAGGGACAGCGCGGCTGGCCGCGCGCCGTCCTCCACCTTCCGGTGGATCACGTTGTTGAACGGCGCCCACGAGAAGCCGGCGCTCGACATCGCGAGAAGCACGCCCAGGGAGAGGATGGCCAGGTTCGGAGCCGCGGCGACGGCTCCCATGCCGACCGTCGCGGCCAACAGTCCGGCCATGATGGACAGACGCGGCCCTCTGCGGTTCGTCATGGCCTGCGAGATCAGCAGGCCCATGAAGAATCCGAGGAAGCCGAGGCTCGACACGAGACCGCCGGTCTGGGTCGAGATCTCGAACTCCGACTTGAACTGCGGGAGGAACAGGCCGAACCCCATGCGGGCCGGCCCGTAGGTGATGGCGGTCGCGGCGAAGCCCGCGGCGGACAGCTTCCAGAACGGTGTCATGCGGGGCGAACGATAGTCGCCCGTATGAAGTTCGGTCTGCCGGAGCGGCTATGGATAACTTCGCCGGCGGAGCCTCGCGACGTCGCCGCCTCCCGCTCAGAACCCCGCCTTGATCCGCTCGAACTCCGCGATCATCTTCTCGCGCATCTCGTGGCCGATCGGCGCCTGCCACAGCGTCTCCTCCCGCATCGCGGCGGGATCGGTGAAGCCGCTCTCCTTCAACGTCTCCTCACCGAGCGCGCTCATGCCCTTCTCGTTGCCGTGGCCGTAGCCCCAGGCCGTGACGAGGTATTCCGAGACGTCCGGGGTGAGGGTGGCGTTCACGAAGTCGTAGAACCTCTCCTCCGAGCCCGGCGCATCGGCCAGGTGGACATAGCCGCAGACCCAGGCACTCGATCCCTCTTCCGTGTCGAGCTTCATCGCGACGGGCTGCCCGTCGGCCTGCATCGTCGTCGCGGTCTCGTTCCAGGCCCAGGCGAGCGTCACCTCGCCCGACTGCATGAGCTGGGCGAGGTTCGCGCCGTCGGACCAGTAGGCGCGCACGTTCTCGTGGACCTTGCGAAGGAAGTCGGACGCCCTCTCGAAGTCCTCGTCGGTCGCCTCCGTCCAGTCGTGCACGCCGGTGGCGAGGAAGGCGAGGGCGTAGGCGTCGTCGACATTGTCGCCGATCGAGACCTGTCCCTCGAACTTCGGATCGGCGAAGGCCTGCAGCGAGCGGACGTCGTCCTCGTTCAGGCTGTCCGTGCGGTAGGTGAGGGCCGTGTTGCCCCATTCGAATGGGACGAAATACGTGTCCCCGTTTTTCGTGAAGCCCTCCATGTCGCGGAAGGCCGGGATCAGGTCGTCCCACGCCTCGATCCGTCCGGTGTCGATCGGCTGCAGGAGGCCCGCCTCGTTCCACTTCGCGACCGACTGGGAGCAGGGATGCGCGGCATCGGCCCTGAATCCCGAGCGCAGCTTCTGGAAGGCCTCCTCCTCGTCGCCGAAGAACGCGAAGGTCGGCGAGGCCCCGTGCTTGTCGATATAGGCCTGGTGGAAGGCCGGGTCTTCGTAGCCCGCCCAGTCGAAGACGACGAGCTCTGCGTCCGCGGCGTGCGACGCCACGGGCACCAGCGCGGTCCCCATCGCCAGCGCCGTGATCAGGGGCAGTCCCTTCATGGTTCTTCTCCTCTCTGGTTTATCGTTGTGGCCGCCGGCCTGCGGTGGCCGTTCCCGTTCGGCGGTTGCGAGCAAGCCGCCTCTCAGAGCACCTCCGCCTCGACCCGTGCGATCGCCCGCTCCAGGATGTCGAACATCTCGTCGATCTCGTCCTCCGTGATGATCAGCGGCGGCGAGAACACGCACATGTTGATGAGTGGCCGCACGATCAGGCCCATCTCCTCGCACTTCGCGTCGATGCGCGCGCCGATGTCCTTGTCGAGCTCGAGCCGGTCGGCCTCGCTGCGCCCGCGGCCCTCGGGCACGTGGCACTCGACGCAACCGACGAGACCCATGCCGCGGGCATCGCCGACGATCTCGAAGCGTGACTGGGCCTTCAGCCGCGCCTGGAACTTCGGGGTGACCTGCCGGACGTGCTCGAGAAGGTTCTCGCGCTCCATGATCTCGATGTTCTTCAGCGCCGCCGCGCAGCAGACGGGGTGGCCCGAATAGGTGTAGCCGTTCGAGAAGAGCACGCTCTCGCGGTCCGGGCCGGAGACCTCGTCGATCAGCCGGTCCGAGATGATGCAGGCGCCGAGCGGCAGGTAGCCGGATGTCAGGCCCTTCGCGCAGGTGACGATGTCGGGCACGATGTCGAAGACGGGTTCCGAGGCGAACCAGTGGCCGAGCCGCCCGAAGGCGGTCACCACCTCGTCGGAGATGTAGAGCACGTCGTGGCGCCGGCAGACCTCGAGCGTGCGGCGATGGTAGCCGGGCGGCGGCACGATGACGCCTCCCGATGCGAGGATCGGCTCGGCGATGAACGCGGCGACGTTCTCCGGGCCGGCCTCGACGATCGCGGTCTCGAGGTCCTGCACCTTGAGGTCGCACCAGTCCTCGACGCTCATCCCCTCCGGCCGGACATAGGGGTTCACGTTCGGCAGGAAGCGCACGAGCCGCTTCTCGGTGTCGAGGAAGCTCTTGTCGCGCTCCTTGCCCGAGACGGTGGCGGAGAGATAGGTCGAGCCGTGATAGCCCTTCTCGCGGGCGATGAAGAGCTTTTTCTGAGATTTCCCCCGCAAGTTGTTGTAGAACTGGGCAAAACGCAGCGCGCTGTCGACGGCCGACGAGCCGCCCGTCGTGAAGAACACGGAGTTGAGGTCGCCCGGCGCCATGTCGGCGAGCTTCTTCGCCAGCACGGCGGAAGGCTCCGAGGCGAACGCCCATGGGCTGTGGTAGGAGAGGCTCATCGCCTGCCGGGCGATCGCCTGCGCCATCTCCTCCCGGCCGTAACCGATCTGCACGTTCCACATCCCGCCCGGCCCGTCGATGTAGCGGCGCCCTTGCGGGTCGTAGAGGTAGATGCCCTTCGCCTCGTGCGCGATCACCCGGTCCATCCCCGCGACCCCCATGGAGTCCCAAGGGTGGAAGAAGTGCTCGTTGTCCCACTGCCGGATGGCGCGGGGATCGGTGCCGTTCGATGTCGTCTTCTTGTCCAGCATGACGCCTGATCCGGTCCTCGGGCTCTAGAAGGGCTTGGGCGGCGTGGCGCGGACGCGTGCCGGCCGGTAGAACGGCCGCTCGACGATGCGCGCGGGCGCCATGACGCGATCCCACCTGCCTTCCTTGTTGACGTAGATCTCGACGAAGATCCGGTCGCTTCGCGTGACGCCGAAGGGCGCGGCGAGCTCGGCGAGCGCGATGTTGCGCTTGGCCGTCGGCGACCAGGCCGCCGAGGTGATGCGGCCGATCTCCTTGCGGCCGCGGTGATAGACGAGGGCATCGCGAGCCGGGGCCTTGCCGGCGATGTCGAGCCCGACGAGCATGTGGCGCGGCTCCCTCTCGCTGAGCTTCAGGAGCGCGCGGCGCCCGTTGAAGTGACCTTTCCCGAAGTCGACGAGCCGGCCGAAGCCGAGTTCGAAGGCCGAGCGCGTGCGGCCCGTGCGCGTCGCCCGGTGCGAGGAGATGAAGTCGGCTCCGGTCATCACGAAGCCTGCCTCTATGCGGGCAATGTCCATTGCCCGGTAGCCGATCGCGCGCAGGCCCCACAGGCGGCCCGCCTCCCACAGCCGGTCCCAGAGGGGCAGGGCGGCGCCCGGCGAGATCCAGAGCTCGTAGCCGAGATCGCCGGTGAAGCCCGTCCGCGAGATCCACAGACCCGGCTCGACCTCCCGCAGGTCGAAGGGCCTCATCGACCTGGCGTCGCCGAGACCCGCCGCCTCGAGCACCGAGAAGGAGGTGGGACCCTGCAGCGCGAGAGCCGCGACGTCCTCCGTCTCGTCGCTCATCTCCACGTCGAAGCCCCAGGCGATGTCGAGGAGCCAGGAATATTGCGGCTCCTGGCAGCACAGGCGGAAGTCGCTCTCGCCGAAGCGGAAGATTGTCCCGTCGTCGATCACCATCCCGTCCTCGTCGCACCAGATGGCATACGCGACGCGGCCGGGCTTCAGCTTGCGGATGTCGCGGGTCACGAGCCGGTTCACGACCCGCTCCGCTTCGGGGCCGGAGATCCGGTACTTGTAGATCGGCGAGATGTCGTAGAGCGTCGCTTGGTTGCGGATGGCGAAATACTCGCTCTCGACCGTGTCGAGCACGGCGGGCGAGGCGCAGCCGGCCCACCACATCCAGTCGCGCGTCAGGTCGAGCGCCTTGAGGCGCGCGTCGAACGGCGTCGTCTTCAGGCCGCGCTCGACGCCCTTGCGCGATCCTGCGGCGGTGGAGGTGTCGCGGATCATCTCGTTCATGCCGCAGCCGCCTCGTCCTTCAGGGCCTGGAGTGCCGCGTTCCGGCCAGGAGAGCCGGTGACGTCGCCACCGGGATGCGCGCCGGCGCCGCAGAGATAGAGGCCCGGCAGGCCCGTCGCGTAGCGTCCGATGCCGTTGGCGGGCCTGAGCATCAGCATCTGGTCGACCGTGAGCTCGCCGTGGTGCCAGTGGCCGCCGGGTGCGCCGGTCATCGCCTCGATGTCGACCGGGGACAGGATGTCGGCGTGAACCATCGTCTCGCGCAGGCCCGGCATGAAGGGGGTGAGCGCATCGAGGGTCAGGTCGAGGAGCCGCCGCTTCGCCTCGTCGCTCCAGCCGCCGGCGAGGCCGTGCGGCACGTATTGCACGATCGCCGAGAGGACGTGCGTGCCTTCCGGCGCCAGCGTGCGGTCGCTCAGCGTCGGTATGACGGCCTCGATCAGCGGCGCCTTCGACATCTCGCCGTATTTGGCGGGATTGAAGGCGCGCTCGATGTATTCGAGCGACGGCGCGAGCAACAGTCGCCCGGCCGTCTGCTCGTCCGAGAGCCCCTCCACGCCGGGAGCCTGCGACAGGACCAGGTTGATCTTGGCGGCGGCGCCGCGCGCCCGGACATGGCGGATGCGGCGCGCCGCCTCCGCGTCGAAATGCTCGACCCCGGCGAGCCTCATCGCATGGCCGACGCTGGAGCTGCAGAGGACGAGGTCGGCGCCGATCAGCATCCCGTCGTCGAGGGCGACCCCGGTTGCGCGGTCGCCATGCACCGTGATCCGCTCGACCGACCGGCCGGTGACGATCTCGGCGCCCGAACCGGCGGCGGCCGTGGCCAGGGCCTCGGTCACCGAGCCCATCCCGCCCTCCGGCAGGGAGACCCGGCCGCCCTGGGCCATGCGGTACATCAGGCTCAGCACCGTCCCCGGCGACCGTGGCGCGGCCCAGCCGCCGAGCACGGCGTCGGCGCCGAGCATCCCCGCGAGCGGGCCATCCGGCATCTCGTCCATCACGAGGTCGCGGACGTTCGACAGGAGGTCGTGCAGGAACGCCTCCATCTCGGCCTTGCCGAGCCGGCGGACGGAGAGGCCGAGCCCGGCGAGCGCCCCCGATCTCGGCGATCTTCTCCCGGTCGAGGCCGTCGAAGGCGAGGTCGGGCGGCGTGCGGTCGAGCAGCGGCTTCAGGAGTGTCGCGAAGCGCGCGAGCCTCTGCCTCAGCCTCGCATAGGCCGCGGCGTCCGGATGCACGGTGCCGTCGGCGAATGATGCCTCGTCGCCGTTGGCGACGATGTGCTCCCCGTGGGGCGAGAGCGAGACGGTCGGCAGGTCTTTCGCGGCGAAGCGCAGACCGTGGCTCTCGAGGTCGAGCTCGCCGGCGACGGTCGGGTTCAGATTGTAGAGAAGGTGGGCGATCCGGGACGCGCGCACGCCGGGCGCGATCTCCTCGGTCCGCGCCATCCCGCCGAGGGTGGAGCTGCGCTCGACGAGCAGCACATCGCGGCCCTGCCGCCCGAGCGTGGCCGCGGCGGCGAGGCCGTTGTGGCCGCCACCGACCACGACCGCATCGTACATGGTCTTCCTCGGCATCTGCATGTCAGGCGGCCCTCGACCGGGACCTGAGGGTCTTCATGGCGCCCATGTCGCGCAGGATTTCGCGTGCCGCGTTGGCGCCTGGCGCGGCCATCACGCCGCCGCCCGGGTGGGCCGAGGAGCCGACCATGTAGAGGCCCCGGATCGGCGAGCGGTACTGCGCGTAACCCGGCACCGGACGGTTGAACAGGAGCTGGTCGAAGGTCAACTCGCCCTGGAAGATGTTGCCTTCCGTGAGTCCCACCTCCCGCTCGATGTCCCACGGCGTGCGCACCTCCTGGTGGAGGATCAGGTCGCGGAAGCCCGGCGAGATCGTCTCGATCTTCGAGATGACCGTCTCGGCGAACTCGTCGCGCGCCGGGCCGTCCCAGCTTCGCCCGTCGGCCAGCTCGTAGGGCGCGTACTGGATGAACAGCGTCATCATGTGCTTGCCCGGCGGCGCCATCGTCGGGTCGATCTGGCTCGGGATCAGCATGTCGAAATAGGGATTCTCCGACCAGCGACATTCCTTCCAGTCGTCGAAGGCGTGCTCGAGCTCGGCGAGGCTTTCGGACGCGTGCATGTCGCCGCGCAGGAAGACGGCGTCCTTCGGGGCGGCGGGGAAGTCCGGCATCCGGTCGAGCGCGACGTTGATCTTGCCGCTCGACCCGCGGATCTTGAACTTCCGCACGGCGCCGACGAACTCGGACGGCAGGTCCGCCTCCTCCAGGTGCTTCAGAAAGGTGCGCTTCACGTCCATGTTCGACGCGACGACGGGAGCCTCGTAGGTGTCGCCGTTCTCGAGTGCGACGCCCGTGACCTTGCCGTCCTTCACGAGGAAGCGCTCGAGCCCGGAGCCGGTGCGGATCTCGCCGCCGAACTCCCGCAAGGCCGAGGCGAGGGACTGGGACACCGAGCCCATGCCGCCGCGGGCGAAGCCCCAGGCGCCGATCGCGCCGTCGACGTCGCCCATGTAGTGGTGAAGCAGCACGTAGGCCGAGCCCGGCGAGTAGACACCGAGCCCCGTGCCGATGATGCCGCCGCCCGCGATGTGCGCCTTGATCAGTTCGCACTCGAAGAAGCCGTCGAGATAGTCGCCGATCGACATCGTCCAGAAGCGGATCGCCTCGCCCATGTCGCGCGGCCCCAGGTCGTGGAAGCGCTTGAGGAGGTAGAGGAGCTCCTGCACGTCGCGCGGCTTGAACGAAGTCGGGTCGGGCGGCGTGCGCATGAGAAGCGGCCGGATGAACCGGCATTGCTTCATCACCGCCTGCGAGAACCGGTCGTAGGCGTCGACGTCGCGCGGCTCGTGGCGGTGGATCTCGCGGCGCAGCGCATCATGGTCGTTGTAGTAGCCGAAGTGGTCGCCGTCGGGGGTGAAGGTCGCGCCGCCCTCGTAGGGGATCACCTGCAGCCCGTGCCGCGGCAGGTCGAGATCTCGCACGATCTCCGGCCGCAGGAGCGAGCAGACATAGGAGCAGTTCGAGTAGGTCCAGCCGTCATAGAGCTCGCGGCTGACGGCGGCGCCGCCGATCCAGTCGTTCTTCTCGACGACGAGAACCTTCAGCCCGCTCTTGGCGAGATAGCAGGCGGTCGTCAGGCCGTTGTGGCCCGCGCCCACGATGATCGCGTCGTAGCGTCCAGCCTCGCTCATGCGTCTCCCGTCCTCCGACTGCGGCGATGCGGGCCAAGGCTAGCCCCGTCAAGCGTGGCCGTAAAGTTTTTTGAGCGCTCAAACAAATATGCAGCTGGAAAGGACGGGCGGCTTCGACTAGAACCGCAGGATAGAGACCGAACAGGACGACAGATGGCCGCGGACGCCGGAGCGAGCGAGCAGAGACCGCGCAAGGAGCGGGCGGAGAACGCCGCGAAGCGCCGCCAGCAGATCGTGGACGCCACCATCTCCTCGATCGACAGGAACGGGCTCGCGGCGACGACGCTCGCGACCGTCGCCCAGGCGGCTGGCCTTTCGCAGGGCGTCGCCGTCTTCTATTTCAAGAACAAGCAGGCACTGCTCGCGGAGACGCTGAGGCGGGTCTATCAGGACTACCGCGCGACCTGGCAGCGGGCGATCTCGGAGGCGGGCGACGATCCGCTCGACAGGATCGTCGCGCTGGTGCGGGCCGATTTCGATGCCTCGGTCTGCAACCGTCGTACCCTCGCGGTCTGGCACGCCTTCTGGGGCGAAGCGTCGGCGCGGCCGATCTTCGCCGAGATCTCGAAGTCCTTCGACGACGAGCGCGCCGGCTGCATGCGGGAGTGCTGCATGGCGGCCTCGGCGGACATGGCCGGAGGATGGGATCCGGTGGTCGTCGGCGACTCCATCGATTCCCTGACCGACGGCTTCTGGCACCGGATCCACCTGGCCGGCGGCGTCGGCTTCGATCGGGAGACGGCGTTCGACATGACGCTGCAGTTCATGGCGTCGGTCTTTCCGGGCCGGCGCGAGGAGATCCTGAAGGCGTCGCCGAAGCGCTGACTCAAGAGGGGGATCAGACATGTCGAGCGGTGAACTGCTCTACGACGACACCCATATCGCGTTCCTCGAGAGACTCTGGGGCGAGGGCTACCTGTCGCCGGGCGGTCCCGATGAGGTCCGCCGCATCCTCGAGGGCATGGTTCTCACCGGCCGCTCGGTGCTCGACATCGGCTGCGGCTCCGGCGGCATCACCGTCTCGCTCGCCCGCGACTACGGTGCGGCGCCCGTGATCGGGATCGACGTCGAGTTCGACGTCTGCGAGGCCGCGAGGCGCAGGGTCGAAGAGGCGGGCCTCTCGGACGTCGTCGAGATCCGGATGGTGAGCCCCGGGCCGCTTCCGCTGCCGGACGCCTCGCTGCACGTCGTGTTCTCGAAGGACTCCATCGTCCACATCCCCGACAAGCAGGCGCTGGCGGCCGAAGCCTTCCGGGTCTTGAAGCCCGGTGGCTGGTTCGTGGCGTCCGACTGGCTCACCGCCCATGACGGCGAGCCTTCCGACGAGATGAAGCGCTACCTCGCGCTCGAGGATCTCGACTTCGGCATGGCCTCGCCGGACACCTACCGACGGGCGCTCGAAGGCGCGGGCTTCGTCGACATCGAGCTCAGGAACCGCAACGGGTGGTACCGCGAGGAGGCGAGGCGCGAGCGCGAGCGGCTCTCGGGGCCGGAGCGCGCGGCGTTCGAGGCGGCTCTCGGCGTCGAGGAGATCGCGCGGCAGATCGAGACGTGGTCGGCGATGATCGTCGTCCTCGACAAGGGCGAGCACTGCCCCCACCACTTCCGCGCCCGCAAGCCGTCTGCCGCCGGTGACGCGGAGACGAGCATGTCGGGTTCGGGGCGGGAGGGCGTCTCCTGATGGCGAAGGCGTTCAGATCTCCGCCGCCCAAGGAGGCGATCGTGCCTGACCCTCTCAGGTCTCTCACGGCCGGAGCGGCCATCGTCGGTCCTCCGCACGGCCTCGACGGTGCCGAGTGGAACTTTCTCGGGCAGACCTACGTGCCGAAGGCGCTCACGGCCTCGAGCTTCGCCTGGCACGCGACCTTCCACCCCGGGACAAGCGTCCCGCTGCATCTCCACGAGGCCCAGGACAAGTTCCTTCTCGTCCTCGAGGGGCGGTTCGACCTCCTGATCGATGGTCACTGGCGCCACGCGACCCAGTCCGACCTCGTCACGCTGCCGCGCGGCGTGTCGCACGCGGTCTTCAACAAGAGCCGCCATATCTGCAAGTGCCTCTTCTGGGTCGCGCCCGCGCTGTCGCTGCCGGCCTTCTTCGAGGGCGTCCACGAGGTCGCGGACCAGAGCCCCGACGCGCTGGCGAGGCTCGGCGCCGCGCACGGCATCCGCTTCCTCGCGGGCTAGCGGCCGACGGGCACCCGGACCCGCCGACCTTCCGGGTGCGGTGCGCGATCCCCGCGATCCACAGGCCGCCGCGACTTCGCGCACCGCATATTGACGCGCGTTCGATCCTCAAACACCATATCTAGCGTACACGGTTCTCTCGAATCGCAAGATCGAGAGCTAAGAGGGAATCCGGATCAGGCGTGCTCGCCGAGGCCGGAGCTGCCCCCGCAACTGTAGGCGGAGAGCCTCGTCCGACTGTGCCACTGAGATCGCGAGGTCTCGGGAAGGCCGGACGGGGCCGTGACCCGCGAGCCAGGAGACCTGCCGTGACATGAACGCGAACGTCCTCGGGCGGGGTGTCCCGGTGGATCGCCATGGAGCATGGCCGGCGATCGGTGCCGGCCGCCCCTCCCATGCGCATCTGCTTTGGCCTCCGACCCCATCTCGAACAGGGGTTGAAAGAAGCGATGTCCTCCTCTCCGGCCGTCCGGCCTGCCGAACCCGACGCTCCCGTACAGCTGATGGCGACGCGCAACCAGGTCATCCGGCGCAACGGCGCGCTCACGCCGTTCGATCCGGGAAAGATCGCGGTTGCGCTCACGAAGGCCTTCCTCGCCGTCGAAGGCGCGGGCGCCGCCGGGTCGGCGCGCGTGCACGATATCGTCGAGGGACTGACCGACGATGTCGTGGCGGGTCTGACGCGGCGGTCCGAGGCGGGCCGCACCTTCCACATCGAGGACATCCAGGACCAGGTCGAGCTGGCGCTGATGCGCGGCGGCCATCACAAGGTGGCGCGGGCCTACGTGCTCTATCGCGAGGAGCGGGCGCGCGAGCGTGCGGCCGAGCCCCCCGGTGCCCGGGCCGCCGCGCCGCGCCTGACCATGACGGACGAGGGCGGCAACCGGGTGCCGCTCGACCTGGAGCGCCTGGAGCTCGTCGTCGACGAGGCGTGCCGGGACCTCGAAGGTGTGGCATGTGAGCCGATCCTCGTGGAGACGCGGCGCAACCTCTACGACGGCATCACGACGGGCGAGCTCGCCGAGGCACCGATCCTCGCCGCCCGAACGCTGATCGAGCGCGAGCCCAACTACGCCTTCGCGTCCGCGCGTCTTCTTCTCGACAAGCTCCGGCGGGAGGCGCTGAGCTTCCTTGAGGGGCGGCGGGTCGAGGCGACGCAGGCGCAGATGGCGGAAGGCTACGCAGGCTATTTCCCCGCCTACCTGGAAGCCGGCGTCAGGGCCGAGCTGATCGACCCGGAGCTCTCGCGTTTCGATGTCCCCAGGCTCGCGGCCGCGCTGAGGCCCGAGCGCGACCTCGCCTTCCAGTATCTCGGCCTCCAGACCCTCTACGATCGTTACTTCCTGCATGTCGAGGGCACGCGCTTCGAGCTGCCGCAGGCCTTCTTCATGCGCGTCGCCATGGGGCTCGCCGTCCGCGAGATCGACCGCGAGGCGCGGGCCATCGAGTTCTACGAGCTCCTGTCGTCCTTCGACTTCATGTGCTCGACGCCGACGCTCTTCAACGCCGGCACGCCGCGGCCGCAGCTCTC
Source organism: Lutibaculum baratangense AMV1 (assembly GCF_000496075.1). Taxonomy (GTDB): domain Bacteria; phylum Pseudomonadota; class Alphaproteobacteria; order Rhizobiales; family Tepidamorphaceae; genus Lutibaculum; species Lutibaculum baratangense. The sequence continues at coordinate 43,508 of NZ_AWXZ01000031.1, read as the reverse complement.
CTCCTGCTTCCTGACCACCGTGTGCGACGATCTCGGCTCGATCTTCAAGGCGGTGCGCGACAACGCGATGCTGGCGAAGTACTCGGGCGGGCTCGGCAACGACTGGACCCCGGTGAGGGGGCTCGGGGCCCACATCAAGGGCACGAACGGCAAGAGCCAGGGCGTCGTGCCGTTCCTGAAGGTCGCCAACGACACCGCGATCGCCGTGAACCAGGGCGGCAAGCGCAAGGGCGCCGTCTGCGCCTATCTCGAGACGTGGCACGTCGACATCGAGGAGTTCCTCGACCTCAGGAAGAACACCGGAGACGACCGCCGCCGCACCCACGACATGAACACGGCGAACTGGGTGCCCGACCTCTTCATGGAGCGGGTGACGGCGGACGAGGGCTGGACGCTGTTCTCGCCCGACGAGGTGCCGGACCTGCACGACCTGACGGGCGCGGCGTTCAGGGACGCCTACGAGGCGCACGAGCGCCGGGCCGAGGCCGGCGAGATCCGCGTCTTCAGGAAGGTCCGCGCGGTCGATCTGTGGCGGCGCATGCTGACCATGCTGTTCGAGACCGGTCACCCCTGGATCACGTTCAAGGATGCCTGCAACCTGCGCTCGCCACAGGGTCACGTCGGCGTGGTGCACTCCTCGAACCTGTGCACCGAGATCACCCTCAACACCTCGGCCGGAGAGGTCGCCGTCTGCAATCTCGGCTCGGTCAATCTCGCGGCCCATGTGAGCGGCGAGGGGATCGACCGCGAGCATCTGTCGCGCACGGTGCGCACCGCCATGCGCATGCTCGACAACGTCGTCGACATCAACTTCTACACGATCCCCGAGGCACGCGCCTCGAACCTGCGGCACCGGCCCGTGGGGCTCGGCCTCATGGGCTTCCAGGACGCGCTCCATGCGCTGCGGCTAGCCTACGCCTCCGACGAGGCCGTCGCGTTCGCCGACGAGAGCATGGAAATCGTGTCCTACGAGACGATCCAGGCCTCGGTCGACCTCGCGGAGGAGCGCGGCCGCTACCAGAGCTTCGAGGGCTCGCTTTGGTCGCAGGGCATCCTGCCGATCGACTCGATCGGGCGTCTTCAGGAAGCGCGTCCGTCGCTCGAGATGGACCGCAGCGCGCGGCTCGACTGGGAGGCCCTTCGGGCTCGCGTGCGGCGGGTCGGGATGCGCAACTCCAACTGCATGGCGATCGCGCCGACGGCGACCATCTCCAACATCTGCGGCGTCAGCCAGTCGATCGAGCCCGCCTACCAGAACCTCTACGTGAAATCGAACATGTCGGGCGACTTCACCGTCGTGAACGCGGCCCTCGTGCGCGACCTCAAGGACCGGGGGCTGTGGGACGAGGTCATGGTGTCCGACCTCAAGTACTACGACGGTTCGCTCGGCCCTATCGACCGCGTGCCCGACGATCTGAAAGCCCTCTACGCCACCGCCTTCGAGGTCGATCCGTCATGGCTCGTCGAGGCCGCCTCGCGGCGGCAGAAGTGGATCGACCAGGCCCAGTCGCTCAATCTCTACATGTCGAAGCCGTCCGGCCGGGCGCTCGACGAGCTCTACCGGCTCGCCTGGCGGCGCGGCCTCAAGACGACCTACTACCTGCGCGCCCAGTCCGCGAGCCATGTCGAGAAGTCGACGCTGAAGGGCACCGACGGGAAGCTCAACGCGGTGCGTCCCGCGGCGGAGCCGGCCGCGCCCGCCCGGCCGGTGCCGGCCCCGCAGGCCTGCGCGATCGACGATCCCGAATGCGAAGCCTGCCAGTGAGCGGCCACGAGAAGGAGGAATACGAGATGCTCGACTGGAGCGAACGAGGACTTCAGGCCGCCGCCCCCGAGCCGTCCGTGTCGCCGTTCCCGGGCGGAGGCGCTCAATTCCCCGGGGCCGCCGACGCGACGGGCCTTGGAGAGATCGACCGCGGCGCGGCCCGCGTGCGGGTCGACGACAAGGCGATGATCAACGCCCGCGCGGACGTCAACCAGCTCCTGCCGCTGAAATACGGCTGGGCCTGGGAGAAGTACCTCGCCGGCTGCAACAATCACTGGATGCCGACCGAGATCTCGATGCAGGCCGACATCGCGATGTGGAAGTCGAGAAACGGCCTCAGCGAGGACGAGCGGCGCATGGTGAAGCGCAATCTCGGCTTCTTCGCCGCCTCCGAGAGCCTCGTCGCGAACAACATCGTGCTCGCGATCTACCGTCACCTGACGAACCCGGAGTGCCGCCAGTACCTCCTGCGACAGGCCTTCGAGGAGGCGGTGCACACCCACACCTTCCAGTACATCGTCGACAGCCTCGGCCTCGACGAGGGCGAGCTCTTCAACATGTATCGGGAGGTGCCGTCGATCACCGACAAGGCGGCTTGGGCGCTCGAGCGCACGCAGAGCTTGGACGACCCCTCCTTCGAGACGGGCACGCCGGAGACGGACCGGCGGTTCCTGAAGGACCTCGTCGCGTTCTACGTCGTCTTCGAGGGCATGTGGTTCTACACGGGCTTCGCCCAGATCCTGTCGCTCGGGCGGCGCGGCAAGATGGTCGGCATCGCCGAGCAGTATCAGTACATCCTGCGCGACGAGAGCCTCCACCTCAATTTCGGCATCGACGTCATCAACCAGATCAAGGCGGAGAACCCGGGTCTCTGGAGCGAGGATTTCCAGGAGGAGATCCGGCAGATGCTGAAGGACGCGGCGGAGCTCGAGGCGGCGTACGGCCGCGACACGATGCCTCGCGGCTTCCTGGGCCTCAATGCGGGCCTGTGCGAGGAATATATGCGCTTCATCGCCAACCGCCGCTGCGCGCAGCTCGGACTGGCTCCGGTCTTCCCGCCGGCGGAGAACCCGTTCCCCTGGATGTCGGAGGCCATGGACCTGAAGAAGGAGAAGAACTTCTTCGAGACCCGCGTCATCGAGTACCAGACCGGCGGCTCGCTCGACTGGGACTGAGGTTCTGGACATTCTTGGCGGGCGCTCCGGGAGCGCCCGCCGTCTCGTGCGGCCTGGGAAGCGGCCTCGCTCATTCGGCCGCGTGCCGCAGGCCCTCCCGCAACTGCCGCGCGGCCTCGACCATGCGCTGGAGCGCGGGGCGCGTCTCGTCCCAGCCGCGGGTCTTCAACCCGCAGTCGGGGTTGACCCAGATCTGGCCGCCCGACAGGCGCTCGACGGCCTTCTGCAGGAGGTCGACCATTTCCTGCGTCGTCGGCACGCGGGGCGAGTGGATGTCGTAGACCCCCGGCCCGATATCGTTGGGATAGCGATAGGCGACGAAGGCCTCGAGAAGCTCCATCCTGGAGCGGGAGGTCTCGATCGAGATCACGTCGGCATCCATCCCCGCGATGGAGTCGATGATGTCGTTGAACTCCGAGTAGCACATGTGCGTGTGGATCTGCGTCTCGTCACGCACGCCCGATGACGCGAGCCTGAAGGCGCCGACGGCCCAGTCGAGATATGTCGCCCATTCCTCCCGCCTCAGCGGCAGGCCCTCGCGCAGCGCGGGCTCGTCGATCTGGATGATCTGGATCCCGGCAGCCTCGAGGTCGCCGACCTCGTCGCGCAGGGCCAGCGCGATCTGACGGCAGACCTGCGACCGGGGCAGGTCGTCGCGCACGAACGACCATTGCAGCATCGTGACGGGCCCGGTCAGCATGCCCTTCACGGGCTTCCTCGTCAGGGACTGCGCGTACCGGGCCCAGTCGAGCGTCATCGGCTGCGGGCGCGACACGTCGCCATAGATGACCGGCGGACGCACGCAGCGCGAGCCGTAGCTCTGGACCCAGCCGTGCTTCGTGAAGGCGTAGCCGGAGAGCTGCTCGCCGAAATACTGCACCATGTCGTTGCGTTCGAACTCCCCGTGGACCAGCACGTCGATGCCGATCGCCTCCTGCCAGCGGATCGCCTTCTCCGTCTCCTCCTTGAGGAAGGCCATGTACGCGACGTCGCTCCACTCGCCGCGGGCGTGAGCCGCGCGTGCCTTGCGCACCTCGGCCGTCTGGGGGAAGGAGCCGATCGTCGTCGTCGGGAACTCCGGCAGGGCGAGCGCCTCCTGCTGCAGTCGCTTTCGCACCTCGAACGCGTTGCGCCGCCGATCCATGCCGGGCGTCACGGCCCTGAGCCTCTCGGCCACCGTCGCGTCGTGGACCCTGGGCGAGGCCATGCGGCCGAGGAGCGCGATCTCCGTCTCCTCGATCTCCCGGCGGACGGCGTCGCGACCCTCCGCGAGCGCGGTGCCGAGCGTCACGAGCTCGCGCATCTTCTGGGCGTAGAAGGCGAGCCAGCCGCGCAGTTCGGGATCGAGATCCTCCTCGAGCTCGAGGTCGATCGGCACGTGGATCATCGAGCAGGAGGGCGCGATCTCGACGTGATCCGCCCGGCGTGCCGCGACGGCCGGCTCCAGCCGCCCGAGCAGGGCTTGGAGGTCGCTGCGCCACACGTTCCTGCCGTCGACGATGCCGAGCGACAGGACCATGTCGCGCGGCGCGCGCGCGACGACGCGGTCGAGCTCCTCCGGCGCGCGCACCGCGTCGACGTGCAGGCCGGCGACAGGCAGGGCGAGAGCGGTGTCGAGGTTGTCTCCCAGCGCGCCGAAGTAGGTCGCGAGCATGACCTTCAGCTCCGGCACCTCGGACGCGAAAGTGTCGTACGCGCCCCGCAGCGCGCCTTCCGTCTTCGCGTCGGTGTCGAGCGCCAGGCACGGCTCGTCGATCTGGACCCAGTCGGCCCCGCTTGCCGCGAGGCGCCGCAGAACCTCGACATACACGGGCAGCAGGCCGGGCAGGAGATCGAGAGGATCGAACGTCGCGCCGTGCGCCTTGCCGAGCTTCAGGAACGTCACGGGGCCGACGAGGACGGGCCGGGTGTGGAAGCCGTGGGACTTCGCCTCCATGAACTCGTCGATCGGCTTCGTCGAGGCGAGCTCGAAGCGCTGCCCTTCCGCGAACTCGGGCACCATGTAGTGGTAGTTCGTGTCGAACCACTTCGTCATCTCGAGCGCGGGCGCGCGCTCGCTGCCGCGGGCCATGGCGAAATAGGTCTCGAGCGGCACGTCGCCGCCGGTCCAGCCATAGGCCGGCGGGACGGCGCCCACCATGCAGGCGGTGTCGAGGACGTGGTCGTAGAGAGAGAAATCGTTCGAGGGAATGTTCGTCACGCCCAGCGCATGCTGGCGCTCCCAGTTCGCGCGCCGCAGCCCGGCTGCCACCTGGAGCAGATCCGCCTCCGACGACTTGCCGGACCAGTGGCTCTCCAGCGCGAACTTCAGCTCGCGCCGTGGGCCGATCCGCGGCGTTCCGAGGGTGGAAACAGGAATGGAAAGTTTGGACATCGGCTGTGACCCCTTCATCAAGTTGGGGGCAAAGGCCGAGCGGATACGCATGGATGTGCCCGCGCGATGCCAGGATCGTGCGGCCAGGCGATCCACCGGGACACCCCGCCCGAGGACGTTTCACGAGGTCGCGGCAGGTCTCCTGGCTTGCGGGTCCTGGCCTTGTCCTGCCTTCCCGGGCTCTGGTCCCAGTGGCCTGATCAGGATGTCGGCTCGCCGCTCACAGTTGCGGGGGCAGCGCCGGCCTTGCCCGTGGGCGCACCGGCTTCCCTCTTAGCTCCGACGCACGCGGGATGCGCGCCGAAGAACCACGACATGCCGAGCGTGGCGGAGCCGTGAGCCAGTGTCAAGACGAGACTTAAAGACATCTTTATGTCGGTATGTCATCGCTCCCGCGCCAGGACGAGGAAGCCGACATGCGTCCTGACCGAGGTGCCGCCGGTTCTCGGCGACACCTCACGCATCGGCCTCGTCAGCGCGACGCGATGGTGTCGATCATGACGGCGCCGATCTCCGCGACCACGCGGTTGCGGGTGTCGAGATCTGCCTCGTTGCCCGTCAGGTATATGGCTGCGAGCCAGGGGGAGCTCTCCGGCGGGCGGATCACGGCGACGATTGCGCGCGTGCCCCGTCCGCCGGCGCCCGTCTTGTCGCCGATGTTCCAGTCGTCGGGCAGGCTCGAGCGGATCAGCGCGTCGGCCACCTGGTCGGCGATCATCCAGTCTTCGAGCTGCCTGCGGGAGGACGGGCTCAGCAGCTCGCCGAAGAGAAGCCTCTCGAGCGTCGCCAGGATCGCCTCGGGGGAGGTGGTGTCGCGCGGGTCGCCCGGCCGGCCCTCGTTCAGCTCGGTCTCCCAGCGGTCGAGCCGCGTCACCTCGTCGCCGGCCTGGCGGAGGAACTCGGTCAGTCCCTCGGGACCTCCGATGCTCTCGAGCACGAGATTCCCGGCGGTGTTGTCGCTGAGCGTGATCGTCGCGTGGCAGAGGTCGCGCAGCGTCATGCCCTGGCCCGCGTGCTTTTCGGTCACGGGCGAGTAGGTGACGAGCTCTTCGCGGCCGTATTCGATCATGCGGTCGAGGTCGTCCTCGCCCGCGTCGACCCGTGCGAGGAGGGCGCCGCAGGCGAGAACCTTGAAGGTGCTACCAAGCGGGAAGCGCTCGTCCGCGCGGTACGTCGCCACCAGGGCGCCGTCCTGCTCGCGCAGCACGACGCCGATCCGGCCGCCGAGCTCGGTCTCCAGCCTTTCGGCTGCCTCGACGACTGTCTCCGCGCGAGCCGAGATCAGGCCGGCCGCCAGCGCCAGCGCGGCGAGCGGAAGGGAATATAGGGGTCGCATGGTCGCCTCCTGAAGGATCCGCCCCGGGCGGCGGCAACGGGTAGCCGCCCGCCTCGCCGAGAGCGCACAAGAAAACCTAATGACGTCTGGTCTGAAACAGGGCAATCATCCCTGTGCGCCTCTTGTAGAAGCTGCCGTTGAGGTGCGGCAAACGACTAATCCTGATCTTCCCCATAAGATGAGCTGATAGGCGTGGACCGACCCAACCTTCCGCTCAACGGCCTCCGCGCTTTCGAGGTCGCGGCCCGCCAGGGCAGCTTCACGCGCGCCGCGATCGAGCTTCGGGTCACCCAAGCCGCCGTCAGCCAGCAGATCTCACGGCTGGAGGACCTGCTCGGCGTCACGCTGTTCACCCGCACCTCGAACGGGCTCGTGCTGACCGACGAGGGGGCGGCGCTCCACCCGGTCCTCACGCGCAATTTCGACGAGATCGGCGATGTGCTCGACCGGTTCCTCGACGGCCGCTACCGGGAGACCCTGCACCTCGGCGTCGTCACCACCTTCGCAGCCGGCTGGCTCGTCGAGCGCCTGCCGGCCTTCGTCGCCGGCCACCCCGGCATCAGTCTCCGCCTGTTCACGAACAACAACCGGGTCGACATCGCCAAGGAGGGGTTGCACATGGCGATCCGCTTCGGCGACGGCGACTGGCCGGGGCTGATCGCCGTCCCGCTCTTCGAGGCGCCGCTGTCGCCGCTCTGCGCGCCGGAACTGGCCGCCCGCCTCCGTGATCCCGCGGATCTGGCGGGCCAGACCCTGTTCAGATCCTATCGCGCCGACGAGTGGGCGATGTGGTTCGCCGCCGCCGACGCGGCGTGCCCCGATCTGCAGGGCCCTGTCTTCGATTCCTCCGTCGCGATGGCCGAGCTCGCCGCGGCCGGCCTCGGCGTCGCGCTGCTGCCCGCGCTGATGTTCCGGCGCCAGCTCTCGGAGGGACGCCTCGCCCGGCCGTTCGCGGCGGAGATCGCCACGGGCCGCTACTGGCTGACGCGCCCGCGGAACAAGCCGCCGAGCCCGGCCATGCGGGCGGTGGAGTCGTGGCTCGTCGAGGAAAGCGGGCGGGCCTGAGCCTCAGAGCGGGATCACGAGCGGCGATCCGGACACCGGGTCCGGCATGATCCGGGCCCGAAGGCCGAAGGCGGTGGCGAGGTTCGCCGCCGTCACGACCTCCTCCGGCGGCCCTTCGGCCACCAGCGAGCCGCCATGTCCGAAGAGCACGAGATGGTCGGAGTGGCGCGCGGCGAGATTGAGGTCGTGCAGCACGCTGACGACGGTGGTGCCGGCGTCGCGGTTGCGCTTCCGCATGAGGCTCAGCACCTCGATCTGGTGCGGCAGGTCGAGCCAGGTCGTCGGCTCGTCGAGAAGAAGGAACGGCGTCTGCTGGGCGAGCACCAGCGCGAGCCATGCCCGCTGGCGCTGTCCGCCGGACAGCTCCGCGAGCTGCCGGTCCCTCAGCGCCGTCATCGCGACGGCCTCCAGCGCCTCGGTGAACGCCGCCTCGTCGGCCTGCGTCCACGGCGACAGGAGGCCGCGCCAGGGCGTGCGCCCGCGCCGCACGAGGTTGCCGACGGTGATGCCCTCGGGCGCGAGCGGGGCCTGCGGCAGGATGCCGATGCGGCGGGCCAGCGCCCGCGTGTCCTGCCGCCTGATGTCCGTGCCGCCGAGCGTGATGTCGCCGGAAACGGGCCGGATCAGGCGGGCGAAGGCCTTGAGCAGGGTCGACTTCCCGCAGCCGTTCGGGCCAAGGATCGCCGTGACGCGGCCCGTCGGAAGCGCGAGCGACAGGTTCCGGGTCACGATCGCCGAGCCGTAGCCCAGCGTCAGGTCCCTGGCGCGCAGCGTGGTCTCGCTCACAGCTCACCCCTCTCGATTTCCCGCGACAGGCGCCACAGGAGGTAGGGCGCGCCCAGCGCACCCGTCATGACGCCGACAGGCAGCTGCAGGCCCGGGATGGCGGCGCGCGCGGCGAGGTCGGCGGCGAGCATCACGCAGGCTCCCGCGCCGGCCGCGGCGACAAGCCGGGCTCCGGGCGCCCGCGCGCCCACGAGCCGCGCGCCGAGTGGCGCCGCCATCAGCGCCACGAAGGGCACCGGCCCCGCGACGGCCACCCCCGCCGCCGCGAGCCCGACCGCCGTGGCCGCGAGCATCCAGCGCGCACGCTCGACCCGCAGGCCGAGGCCGGCGGCGAGGTCGCGTCCGAGCTCCAGAAGGTCGAGTGCGCGCACCTGCAGCGCGAGCGCCAGGGCGAGGGCGGCGCCGATCGCCCAGACCTGGAGCGCATGGCTCCAGTCGCGCGCGGCGAGCGAGCCGGAGAGCCAGCGCTGGGCCTCCATCGCGCCGGAGGACGGGAGCCGCGTCATCAGGAATGAGCCGAGGGCCGAGGCCGTGAAGCCGACGCCCAGCCCGACCAGCACGAGGGTGATCGCCGGCGTCGGGTGGCCCGGCCGGTGGGAGAGCAGGGCCACCAGAACCGCCGCCGCCAGTCCGCCCGCCGTGGCGACGAGCGGCAGCGGCAGCGCGAGCCCGAGGGCGACGGATGCGAGGATCGCGAGGCCCGCGCCCGACGTGAAGCCCATGATGTCGGGCGCCGCGAGCGGGTTCCGGAACAGCATCTGGAAGACCGCGCCCGACAGCCCGAGAACGGCCCCGGCCCCGGCCGCGACGGCGACGCGGGGCGCGCGAAGGACCCGCACGGTCAGCGCCCCCGGCCCGTCCCCGCCCCACAGGCCCTGCCACAGGTCGGCGAGCCCGATGCTCACCTCGCCCACCGTCAGTGAGAGGGCGACCAGCAGGACCAGGAGGAGGGCGAGGATCGGCGCGCGCATCACGCCTGCTCTCCGGGCTTCAGCCTGCGCGCGATCAGGACGAAGACGGGGCCTCCGAGGAGGGCGGTCATGATCCCCGCCCGGATTTCGGCCGGAGCGAAGATCAGCCGGCCGGCCGTGTCGGCGATGAGCAGGAATGCGGCGCCGAGCGCGGCGGCGGCGAGGAGCTCGAGACGCAGCACGTGGCCGCCGATCCGGCGTGCCAGCGGCGGAACCATCAGGCCGAGGAATGCGATCGGACCCGCGACGGACACCGCCGCCCCCGTCAGCGCCGTCACCGCCACGAGAGCCTGCGCCTGCGCCATTCGCGGGCCGACGCCGAGGCCTCGGGAGAGGGAGCTGCCGAGCGAGAGCGCCTCGAGCCGTGGCGCGATCGCGAGCGCGATGAGGCCGCCGCCGAGCACCACGAGGCTCATCGCCCCTACCGGGCGCTCGATGGCGGAGGAGAGCGAGCCCACGACCCAGAAGCGGGCGACCTCCAGCGTGTCGGCGCGCATCAGGACGATCCCGTGGACGAGGGACAGGAGCAGCGCGTTCATCGCGGCGCCCGCCAGCGTCAGCCGGATCGGGCCGGCATCGCCGCTCAGCCCTCCGCCGATCGCGAAGACGGCGACGGCGGCGAGCGCGGCGCCCGGGAAGGCGAGGGCGGTCATCATGCCGTGGTCGGTGGCGCCGAGGAGGAGGGCCCCGAGCACGATCGCCAGCGAGGCGCCAGCGTTCACCCCGAGGATGCCGGGCTCGGCGAGGGGATTGCGCGTGAGCGCCTGCATCACGCTGCCGGCCATGCCGAGCGCCGCCCCCGCGACCAGTCCCGCGGCAAGGCGCGGCGCGCGGATCCACAGGATCGTCACGTGGTCGGGGTTCTGCGGGTCGGGGGCGAGGATCGCCTGCCAGAGCGCTGCGAGCGGCACGTCGCGCACGCCGACGGCGAGCGTCAGCAGCGTCCCTGTCGCAAGGAGCAGGATGACGAGTGCCCAGCGCTTCACGGCGCAAGCCCCGCTTCGCTCGCCGAACGGACCTCCGTCGCGGGATCGCCGTCCGCCGCCGCGGCGAGATCCGCCTCGAGCTCCTCGAGCGCGAACGGCATCGACAGCACGCTGCCATGCGACATCGCCGCCGCCGCGAGCTGTCCCGCCAGCACCTCGCGGCCCTCGACATGGGCCGCGAGCGTCCGGCGCATCGGCAGGGCCGCGAGATCCTCCACGCTGCCGAACCCCGACACCCAGACGAGCAGGTCGGCGTCGAGCGGGGAGAGATCCTCGGGCGAGAGCGGGACGTAGAACTCCTCCGGCCCCGACAGCCGCGCGACCTCGGCGGTCGGACGGAAGCCCAGATCCGCCAGGAACTGCGCCCGGTTGTCCACGCCGATGAAGGCGCCCGTCTCGCCACCCCTGTGATAGGCGGCAACCGCCGTCTTGCCTGCCCAGGAAGGGTTGCGGGCCTGCGCGTCGGAAAAGGCCTGCCGCGCCTCGACGACACGCCGCTCCGCCTCCGCCTCGCGGCCGACCGCACGCCCGATCCATCTCGTCGTCTCGTCCCAGGGCATGCCGTAAGTGGTGTATTGCGGCGCCTGCATCAGCACCGGAGCGATGCGCGACAGCACGGCATATTCGGCCTCGGAGATGCCCGAGCCGATCGCGACGATGAGGTCGGGGCTTAGCGCCGCCACCCTCTCCATCGACACTTCCCCGGATAGGACCTCCGGCTCCGCTCCATCGAGATAGGGCTGCGCCCACGGCCAGACGCCGAAGGGGTGGTCGCCGAACCAGTAGCGCACGGCGACGGGGGGAACTCCGAGCGCCAGGAGGGGGTCGTGGGTCGTGTAGCCGAGCGACACCACGCGCCGGGCCGGCGCGGGCAGAACCGTCTCGCCATAGGCGTGGGCGAAGCGAAGGCTCTCGGCGCCCGCAGCACGGACGGGCAAGAGGCCGACGGCGAGCGCGGCCAGCGCCTCCCGGCGTGTCGGTCCCACGCGCCGTGCCGTGTGCCGTGCGCTCGCGGTGCTCCGGTCAGGGCGTCGTGGCATCTCGCATGTCCCTCGGTCGGCACCCGCCGCGGCCGAGGCCGCTTTGGCGATTGCCCCCGTGCGCAGAACCCTGATAATCGCGATGCGCTGCTCCCCCCGAACGATGCCAGATGGAGCTTTGCGCGCGATGAGCTTCTGCCATTCCATGACCTGCAGGACGCCGGGCATCACCGCCACCGCGCCGGTGAGGTGGCGCCAGCTCGACGGCGCGATGGGGGTCTTCTGGGAGGCCCGGGGCGAGAAGGGCGCCGAAGGCTACTACCTCTCTCCCGATCCGCGGATCGTCTTCTTCTTCAACGACGTGTCCCGTCACATCCGGATGTCCAGCGAGGACGGCGCGATCGAGCGGAGGGGCCGTCCGATGACGCGTGCGGTCTACGTGCCGGCGGGCATGCCGATGTGGACGCGGTTCGCGGCGGAGCACGAGTTCTCGCATCTCGACGTTCATGTCCACAGGGACTTCCTCCTGGGGGCGATCGCGCCCCATCTCGGCCGTTCCGCGGCCCTCGCCGTTCTCAAGCGGCCCGTCGAGCTTCAGGACGTGGCGGCGATCGAGGTGCTGGCGAGCCTGCTCGCGGGCGAGGTGACGAGCCCCACGAAGCACCCCCTCTACGCGCAGGGCCTCGTCACCACAATGGCCGCCGGCCTGCTCGACATGGGCCGGAGCGGGCGGGAGGCGGGCGGGGCAGGCTTGAGCGGACCCGAGATGGCGGCCCTCGCGTCCCATCTCGAGGAACAGGGGACCCGCCGGGTGACCACCTCCGAGATGGCCGGTGTGCTCGGCCTGTCGGAGACCTCGTTCGCGCAACTGTTCAAGGCGACGACGGGGGAGTCGCCGCTTCAGTGGCAGCTCAGGCGGCGGGTCGAGCGCGCGCAGGACCTGCTCGCGAAGACGGATCTGAGCATCGCGGAGATTTCCGCCCAGCTCGGCTTCTTCGATCAGCCTCATCTGACGAGAGTGTTCCGCCAGTGCGCGGGGACGACGCCGGCCGCCTGGCGCCGGGCGGCAGAGCGTTCCGGCGCGCGGCAGGCGGGGGCGACCCCTCGCGGGGGCAGGTGAGGGGGCGCGATCTCCCGGCCGCCGCAAGGTCCGAACCTCCTCACCAGCTGTGGCGCAGCGTGAGGTAGGCGGCGCGGCCGGGATTGTAGAAGTCGGCGCCGAAGCCGCCATAGGCGACGTGCTTCTCGTTCAGCAGGTTCGTGACGTTGAGCGCGAGCTCCGTGTTCTCCGACACCTCGTAGCTCATGTTCGCGTCGAGGACGACGTGGCTGTCGGAGGACTGCGTGTTGGCGTCGTCGAAGAAGTACGAGCCCGTGTAGCGGGCGCCGAGCCCGAATGTCGTGTCTCCCCTGCGGCCGGCTCCCTCCAGCGTGTAGTTCACCCACAAGGACGCCAGGTGTTCCGGCACGAGGCTCGGCCGGTTGCCTTCGGTGCCGTCGCCGCCATTCTCCACGATCTCGGCATCCATGTAGGAATAGGCCGCCGTCAGGCTGACGTTCCGGATGAGCTCGGCCTTCGCCTCGAGGTCGACGCCTCTGACCCGGACCTCGCCGATTGTGGAGGGGTTGCCGAAGGGATCGGTGCGCGTGATGTTGCTCTTCGTCAGGTCGTAGATGGCGGCCGTGACGAGCGTCCGCGCACCGAAGGGCCGGTATTTCATGCCGAGCTCGTACTGCTCGCCCAGCTCCGGCTCGACGCCCACCCCGGCGGGGACGGCGGATTCGGCGTAGCTCGCATAGGCGGAGAGGTCGGGGGTGATCTTGTACGTGGCTCCCGCCCGCAGCGTGGTCTCACCGAAATCGCCGCTCTGCGAGAGGCCGCTCAGGACGTTCCTCTCCGTCGTCTCGAGGTCATCGTAGCGCAGGCCCGCATTGAGGATCAGCCTGTCGGCGAGACGCAACTCCTCCTGCACGTACACGGCGCGGTTGTCGTGGTCGGTCCTCGTGCTGGCGAAGGGAGAGATCGCGGAAAGGTCGATGCCGCCGGTGTAGACGGGGTTCCGCCAGTCGATGTTCGGCGCGGGCGTCCACCACGTCGCGTTGTCGGTCGAGGTGTCGGCATATTCCGCGCCGAGCACGGTCTTGCTCTCAACGAGCCCGAACGTCGCTTCGTACTGCAGCCTCGCGTCGGTGATGAAGGTCGTTTCCGCTCGGTCGTTCGCGAAGAAGGCTCGCGCAGCGATCGTGTCCTCCACGGACACCGTTCCGGAGATGTAGGCGTAGCCCCAATCCGTCTTCGCGTCGCTGTAGCGGGTGTTGGAATGGACGCTCAGGCCGTTGCCGAAGTCGTGGTCGAACATCACGTTGAGCGTCGTCCGCTCGACGCTCTGATAGTTGAAGTCTGGCTCGCCGAAGAAGAGGCCGCGGTTGAGACCGGCGCCCACGGGTTGCCCGCCGCTGCCCGGTGTTGCGTCGCGGTTGAGGTAATCGCCGACGACCGTCAGGGTCGTTGCGGCGCTGGGGCGCCATGAGAGGCCGAGCTGTGCGAACTGCTCGTCGTCCCGGGACTGGTCGTAATATCGCTCGCTGTCCTGGATCTTCGCCGCGAAGCGGTAGGAGAGCGTGTCGTCGGCGGTGATGTTGTCGCCGAAATCCACGCCCACCTCGACGTGCTCCCAGGAGCCGACGGTGCCGGAGACCGAGCCGAAGCGCTCGTGCTTCGGCGTCTTCGTGACGAAGTTGACCATGCCTCCGGGATCCGAGACGCCGAAGAGCGTCGAGCTCGCGCCCCTGACGACCTCGACCCGGTCGAACGCGAAAGGCTCCTCGCGCACGTTGCCGAACGGCGAGCCGAGCGACAGGCCATCGCGGTAGGTGTAGGCGTCGAAGCCGCGAATCTTGAAGAAGTCGTACCGGTCGTCCGACCCGTAGAAATCCGTGACGACGCCGGCGGTGTACTGCAGCACCTGCTCGACATCCTTCGCCCCGCGCTGCTCGATTTCCCTGGAGGTGATCACGGAGACGGAGGCAGGGATGTCGAGGATCTCGCCGGAGAGCTTGCCGCCGGCCGAGAGCTCGGTGGCCACGATCGTGGCCGAGTCGTCTATGCTCTCCTCCGCCTGGACCTCGATCGTCTCCAGATCGACGGTGGCGCCTTCCTGGGCCGCCACGCTCGCAGGCACGAGCGCGACGAGGGCGGTGCAACCGAGGAGAAGCGGGGCAAGGCGGGGAAGCTGGCCGGCCCGGCCTCCAGCCGGAAGAACTCTGGGGATGGCGACGATCGACATGGTTCACTTTCGCGCAAGTGGCTTCGGGAGATGGCTGGCTTGCGGCGAGTGGATCGAAAGCGACGGTGGCGTCGCAGTCGCCGGAGGCTGGCTTCCAAGACGAGGCGCGCGGTGTCGCGAGGCTGTCCCGCCGCGTTGCCGACGGCCGCGCGGGCCGCCGTGGCGCGTCGGGGAGCAACCGCGGACCACGCACGCACGCGCCTCCCCCTGCCGGGAAGTGTCGGACGTCCCGCGCACCCCTCGGCAGCCGCCTACACGACGGCCGAGCGGTGCGTCTTGTACGTTTACCTAATCTTGTATGCGATCTGAAGGTTTTCTGCGCCCGACTGGAACGTGCTCGCCGGCCGTGGCGCTGAAGCCACGGCGCAGGTCCACGGGTGCCTCACCGGAGCCCGCCGCTCGTCGCGGCGGCGCCGAGCATGAAGAGGAGCAGGACGAGGCCCGCCGCCGGCCACCGCGTCAGCGCGCTCTCGACCTTTAAGAGCCCGTCGCCCACCATGCCGGGGCGCTTCCACCCTCCGCCGATGGGCAGGCGAAGCGGTGGCAGGGTCGCCACCAGGCGCACGAGACCGTCGGTGAGCCTGCCGAGGGGAACGACGAGGTCTCCCTCCGGCACGTTCGGAGGCTCGAGCCGCATGACGCGAGCCGCGACGATCGCAAGGATGCCTCCTGCCAGCACGGGCCACAGGGCCGACCAGAGGTTCTCCGGCTTCAGCGGGTAGGAGAGAGCCTCGCCGGTCGCAGCGGCGAAGAGCAGCCACGGCACCGCGAGCGCGAAAGCCGCCGTCGCGAGCCACGGCCAGAGAAGGCCGGCTTCGGGCCGCGCCTCGGGCTCCGCCGCCGCGGTGGCGCGGACCACGATGAGGAAGCGCAGGACGAGGAGCGTCGTGCCGACCGCGCTGAGCGTCACGAGATGAAGCGGCAGCGCCGCGAACGACCCCTTGATCGCGAGCTTCGCCAGCGCCCCGCCGGTCAGCGGCAGTCCCGCGACACCGAGCCCGACGAGCGCCATGACGATCATGACCGACCGGACGACCTTCGGCCCCGAGGCGGCGATCACGCCGACGCCGAGGAACAGGGCGCCCTTCGCGAGCCCGTGATGGAGGGCGTAGAAGCTCGCGGATGCGAGCGTGCCGGGCGCTGGGTCGTGGCCGAGGGAAGTGCCGATGACGGCGACGATCACGCCCATCTGGCTGATGGTGGAATAGGCGAGCACCACCTTCGGGTGCGACTGTGTGAGCCCCACCGCCACCCCGGAATAGGCGGTTACGAGGCCTGCCGCCACGATGACGTCGCTCCACAAGGCGGGCCCCGCGCCTTCCGGCAGGAACTGGATCAGCCCGTATATGCCGGCCTTCACGATCGCGCCGCTCAGGGCCGCGGATGCGGGCGTCGGGGCGGCGGGATGCGCGAGCGGCAGCCACAGATGGAGCGGGACGAGGCCGGCCTTGATCCCGAAGCCGGCAAGAAGGAGTGCGATCGTCAGGTTCGGGTGGGGCGCCCCCGGCAGGGCCTGCCGGATCTCGGGGACGAGCAGGCTGCCGGCGCTCGTCGCCGCCATCATGAAGCCGAGAAGCAGACACGTCTCCCCCACCACCGCGAGGACGATGTAGACGCGGCCCGCCCGCAGCGCCTCGGCGCTCCGCTCGTGCGCGATGAGCGGATAGGCGGCGAGCGAGACGCACGCGAAGGCTGCGTAGAATGTCGCGACGTCGCCGGCGAGGAAGACGCCGAGATTGCCGGCGAGCGTGAGGCACCAGAAGGCGGCGAAGCGCGGCTGGTGGTCGGACCTCCTGAGGTAGCTCCGGGCATAGAAGCCCGCCGCGATCCACAGGAGCGACGCCATGGCGAGGAACATCGCGCCGTTGTCGTCGAGGGCGAGCCTCACGCCGATCAGCAGGTCGGGAGCCTCGAACGAAGTGTGTCGCGGCACCAGGAGCGCCGCGAGCAGGCCGGGAACCGGGGCGAGCGGCAGGAGCGACAATGCGTGCGGGCGAAGCGGCCCCAGAAGGCTCAGGAGTCCCGCGACGAGCGGCACGGCGATCGCCAGCGGGAGCAGGAGGGCGAGGAGGTCCGCGCTCATGGCAGATACTCCCGCTCGACGATCAGCGTCGCCCAGCCGAGCGGGCTGATCCACAGCCCCGCGAGGACGCCCGCGCCGAGAACCGAGATCGCCGTCACGACCGCCGGCAGGATCAGCGCGAGAGGACGTTCGGCCCCTGCCGAAACGGCGCCTTCGGGAGCAGGCTTGAACCACGCACGGTATATGAGCGGCAGGAAATAGGCGGCGTTGAGCAGGCTCGACCCGGCGAGCACGAGGATGACCCAGCCGCGTCCGGCCTCGAGCGCGCCCACCCCGATGAACCACTTCGACATGAAGCCCGCGAGCGGCGGCACGCCGATCATGCCGAGGGCGGCGAGCGAGAACGCGACCATGGTGAGGGGCATGCGGCGCCCGGCGCCGTCGAGCTGGTCCACCGAACGCACCTCGATCCGCTCGGCCAGGGCGCCGGCCGCGAAGAAGAGGGTGACCTTCATCAGCCCCTGGTGAACGAGATGCACCAGTCCGCCGATCGCCGCGATCGGGCCCGCGAGGCTCGCGCCGAGCACGATGTAGGACACCTGGCTGACCGTGGAGAAGGCGAGGCGGCGCTTGATGTCCGTCTGCTGCAGGGCGCGAACGGAACCGTAGATGATGGTGGCGGAGGCGATCAGCGCGAGGGGGAGGCCGAGCGCGAGCTCCTCGACGCGCGCGATGCCGTAGACGTCGTGGATGAAGCGAATGATCCCGAAGGCGCCTGCCTTGACGACGGCCACCGCGTGGAGGAGGGCGCTGACCGGCGCCGGCGCGACCATGGCGGTGGGGAGCCAGCCGTGGAGCGGGATCAGGGCCGCCTTCACGCCCATCCCGCCGACGCAGAGGACGAAGATGAGGCGTTGGGCCAGCGTGCCGGTGTCCTCGAAATCGAGTGGCGCGATGAACTCCACCGGCCCTGCGACGCCCTCGGCCCAGACGATCCCCAGGAGAAGCGCCGCGCTCCCGCCCATCGTGTAGGCGAGGTATGTGCGGCCCGCCGACAGCGACTTCTCGTCGCCGTTGTGCACGACGAGCGGCCAGGTCGAAAGGGTCAGGAGCTCGTAGAAGAAGAAGAACGTAACGAGCGACCCCGACAGGGCGATGCCGGTCGTGGCCGCGACGCAGAGGTTGAAGAAGCCGAAGAAGCGCGAGAGGTTCTCATGCCCTCCGAGGTAGGCGATGGCGTAGACCGTCGTAACGAGCCAGAGGAAGGACGAGAGCGTGATGAAGAGAAGGGAGAGCTCGTCCACCCTGAGGAGCATGTAGAGCCCCGGCACCAACGGGATGCGCAACTCGTACTCGTTGCCCGCGGCGACGCCCAGGAGGACGACGGCGATGAGCGCGAGCTTCAGGAGCGCGCTGCCGATTGCGACCGCGTTGCGCAGCCTGTGGCTGTCCTCCCGCAGGAAGAATGTCAGCACCGCCGGAACGAGCGGGCACAGCATCAGGAGGGCCGGCATGATCCCGCTCATTCGATGCCCTCGGTCGCCGTGAGGGACCGCCCGATCTGCAGGAGGGCGTAGGGGAGGCTCGCGGCGATGCCGAGGCCCACCGCGGCCAGGGCGAGGAGCAGCGGCACCACCTGCCTGCGTCGCGCGATCGCCTTGGCCGGCTGCGTCTCGCCGGCGAGGAGCATGAGCCTCAGCGGCCGGAAGAGATAGGCCGCGGCGAGGAGCCCGCCGCCGATCATGACGATCGCCAGGAAGACATGGCCTCCCGCCAGCGCGCCCGTCAGCATCAGGTACTTGCCGATGAAGGCGCCGCTCGGCGGCAGGCCCATGATCGACACCGCCGCGATCCCGAACGCGAAGACCGTCATCGGCAGGTCGCGGGCGAGCCCCGCCAGGCCCTGCAGTCGATCGTGGCCCACCGCCTCGATGACGATCCCTGCCGCGAGAAAGAGCGCCGCCTTCGCGAGCGCGTGGGAGAGGGCGTGGAAGATCGCGCCGCTCCAGGTGCCCGCTGTCCACGGCAGATCCTGCGCGGCACCCGCCAGCGGGAAGACGAGGAACAGATATCCGAGCTGCGCGACCGTCGAATAGGCGATGACGAGCTTCAGGCGCTCCTGGCGCATGGCGAGGAGGGATCCGTAGAGGATCGCGGCGACGCCGAGATAGCCGAGCAACTGCATGAGAACGCCACTCGTCTCCGGTCCGATGTCGAACCAGATCCGAACGAGGATGAAGAACGGCGCCTTCACCACCAGCGCCGACAGGAGGGCGCTGGCCGGCGTCGGCGCGTTCCCGTGCGCGGGCGGCAGCCAGGCGTGGAACGGGAAGAGGGCGGCCTTCGCGAGGAGGCCCGCCGTCATGAACGCGGCGGCGACGGTCATGGCGGTGTCTCCGGCGCCCGCCGAGCCCAGGAGCCCGATGTCGAACGTGCCGCTCCCCGCATAGATCAGGGCGACGCCCAGAAGGAAGACGAGGGATCCCGACAGCGCGAATAGGAGGTAGCGCATCGCCGCCTCCGTGCTGCCGTAGGCCACCATGGCGACGGCGGCGAGCGTCAGGAGCTCGAGCGCGACGTAGAGATTGAAGAGGTCGCCGCTCACGAAGACGGCGTTGAGCGCTCCCCACGTCGCGAGGAAGAGGGGCCAGAAGGTCGAGCGGCGGGTGGCCCCGCCATCCTGCCCGCCCTGCGCTTGGAACACGGCGACGGCGCATGCCACGAGCGCCGTCGTCAGAAGGAAGGCGCCGGAGATCCCGTCTGCCCGGAGCGCGATGCCGAGGGGCACGTCCCACCCGCCGGCCACGCGCTCGATCGGCGCACCCGACCACATGATCTCGATGCAGAGCAGCGCCGTCACGAGCAGGATGATGGGCGCGAGGGCCAGGGTGGCACGGGCGCCGTGGTGGCCGAGCGGCAAGGCGAGCAGGAGCCCGGCGAGGGGCAGCACCACCGTGAGTTCGAGGAGAGGCAGGGCCGCGAGTCCGGAGGCTGTCATGCGTCGCGGCTCGCATCCTCTCCGGGCAGCGTCGCGCGGCCCGTGTCCTCCACGAGCCTGACGAGCAGCGCCACGGCGAGAGCGGTCAGCGAGAGCGCGACGACGATGCCGGTGATGATGACGGCCTGCGGGACCGGATCGGGGCTGACGGCCCCCTGGCGGCTGCCGGCTCCGCCGAGCAGGAGGAAGATCCCGCTGCCTATGATGTTGAAGGCGAGGATGCGGCGCAGGAGGTGGGCCCTGGTGATGAAGCCGTAGAGCCCGACGCCGACCAGGCTCGCGCCGCAGAGCGCATAGACGAGGGCCGTGCTCATTCCTGGCGCCTCGGTACGCCGGCCACCAGCAGCGCCAGCGTGGCTGCGATGGACACTGTGAGCACGTATTCGATCGCCACGATCAGCATGCCGGCCACGTCCGCCGGGAACCCGAGGAACGTGCCGAGGAACGCTCCGCCCGTTCCGTAGGCCAGGAAGAGTGCCGGGCCCGCCACGATCGTCAGGCGGATGGCGGTGGAGCCGATCGCCGGCTCGTCCATCGCTCCCGACATGACGAGGAGGAGCCAGACCGCCGCCAGCACCGTGGCCGCCTGGAAGGCGCCTCCGGGCATAGAGCTTCCGGCCCAGACGAGATAGACGCCGACCAGCAGGCCGAGCGGCGGAAGGAGCCGGCCGAAGGTGGCGAGCACGCCGCCGTCCCGGGCGTGCTGGCGGAGGCCCGGTATGCCGCCCCAGAGTTCGTCGCGCGTCAGCGACCACACCGCGGCGAGAGCGACGGCGAGGACGATGGTCTCCATCAGCGTGTCGTACGCCCGGAAGTTCAAGAGGACGGCGGTCACGGGGTTGCTCACGCCGCTTTCCGCCACGTTCTCCCGCACTGCCGGCGCGAGCCCTGCGCCATCCGCGGGCAGTCCCACGAAGATGACCGCCACGAGCACGGCCACGCTGGCCGATGCGCCGGCGGCAAGGAGCCGCGCCGCCGAAGACGGACCCGGCGGCGTCTCCGTGGCTCCCTTCCGGTGCAGCTGCGACCAGGCGCCGATGAGAAGCACGCCGGTCAGCCCGGCACCGATCGCTGCCTCGGCCAGCGCCACGTCGACCGCGCCAAGTCGCATCCAGGCGAGGGCGATGAGGATGCCGTAGACGATGTAGAAGGCCACGGAGGCGAAGAGGTCACGTCCGGCGACCGCGCTGAGCGCGGCGACGACCGCGAGAGCGGCGAGCGCGACGTCGAACAGGAGCGCCGGGTTCATCGATGGTCGTCCGCTCCCGCCTCTTCGGGGGCGGTGCCCAGCGCGGCCCGCGCGATGAGTTGCGCCACGGTGGCCGCCGCGAGAACCGTGAGCATCCAGACGACGAGGATCTTCGCGATGCTCCAGGGCTCGGCCATGCGGATCGCCACGCCGAGCGAGATGAAGCCGAGACCGAGATTGTCCGCCTTCGTCAGGGCGTGGAGGCGCGAATGCACGTCAGGGAAGCGCAGGAGCCCGGCGGTCCCTGCGATGAAGAACGCCACTCCGACGAGGATACTCAGTGCGCTGAGCCAGTCCGCGACATTCATCCGTCCTCCTCCGGATCGCCAGCGCCGTCGGCGCTCGTGGCCTTCACGAACGCCACGGCGGCGAAGCTCGCGAGGAGGGCCAGAACCAGCGCGACGTCGATCATCGATGCGTCCCTGGCCGCTCCCGCGAGAACCAGGGCGATGGCGACGCCGCCCGTCCCGATCAGCTGCGCGCCCATCATCCTGTCCGCGCGGTTCGGGCCGAGATGCACGCGCACGAGGCTCGCCGCGACGGTGCCGAGAAGGCCGATGCAGGCGAGATACAGAAATTCATCCATCCTGCCGCTCCCGACCACGGGTGAGCAGGGCCGCGATGCGGCGCTCTTCCCCGGAGAGGACGGACGTCACGTCCTGCGACGTGTCGAGGCAATGCACGTAGAGCGTGTCGCCGCGCGAGCCCGCGATCAGGGTGCCCGGCATCAGGCTCATCTCGCTGCCCAGGGCGACGCGCGGTCCCCCGTGGGGCAGGGCGGTCGGGTGTTCGAGCCAGCCGGCCCTCAGCGGCTTCGACGGATGTAGCGCCCGCCACGCCACGTCGATGCCGCCAAGCAGCGAACGCCACATGAAGCGCGGCCAGAGGGCGATCAGCCCGACCAGGCTGTATCCCTGCGGCGGCATGAGCCGGAGGCTGAGATATGCCGCGCCTATGGCCGCGAGCGCTCCTGGCGCCAGTCCTTTGACGGCACCTCCGCTCAGCACAAGCCAGATGACGAAGAAGATGACGGAGCGCTTCAGCATGTGGTTGAAGGATGGGATCACCCGCATCCGTGTCAAGCGATCCTGCGGCTGCCGGGGTTCAATGCCGCACGATTGAGACATCGGATCGAGATGGACAAGGTCGGGCTCGCACCCGAGAGCGGCATCCCCCTGCCGCTCCCGACGACCCGCCTCCGCCACGGAGGCTCGAGCGCGCGCTCGAAGCCTCGCCTCCGCTGGCCACACCATTGCATGCAATACCATTCATGCGTACACAGTAAGCGTCTTTCAAGGATGCGAGGGAACCGCATGTCACACCAGGTCACGAACCTGCCTGCAGATTTGCTCGAGGGCTTCGCCATCGAGGTGTTCGACCGCTGCGGACTTCCTCGCGAACATGCCGAGGCGGTGGGCAAGTCGCTGGTCCTGGCGAATCTGCGCGGCGTCGACACGCACGGTGTGGCGCGCATACCGGGCTATGTCGGCCGGTTCGGGCCGGAGCTCGTCAATCCGAGGCCGCGCTTCGAAGAGACCTCCCGCTTTCCCTGGGCGGTCGCGATCGACGCCGACAACGCGATGGGTCCTGTCGTTGCCGAGCATGCGATGAAGGGGGCGCTCGCGAGGGCCGCCAGTTTCGGCATCGGGGGAGCGACCGTCAGGCGCAGCAATCATTTCGGCGCCGCCTCCCTCTTCGCGCTGCAGGCGCCACCCGAGGGCTGCATCGGCATCGTCATGTCGCCGGCGTCCAAGTCGCTCGCCCCCTATGGCAGCCGCGAGCCGCTCTTCGGGACGAACCCCTTCGCGGTGGCGGTGCCGGCCGGGCGTCACGCCCCGTGGGTGCTGGACATGGCGACGAGCGTGGCGGCGCGCGGCCACATCCGGCTCGCGGCGCGCCGGAACGAGCCGATACCCGAGGGCTGGGCGCTCGACGCCGAGGGCAGGCCGACGACGAACGCCCAGGATGCGCTCGGCGGCGTGATGCTGCCCTTCGCGGGTCCCAAGGGCTCCGCGCTCGCCATGATGGTCGACATCATGGGCGGGGTGCTCGCCGGCTCCGCCTTCGCCGGAGCGATCCGCGACATGAACACCGATTTCGAAGCGCCTCAGGATGTCGGGCACTTCTTCCTCGCCATCAACCTCGCGGCATTCATGGAGCCCCACGAGTTCGCGGGCCGGATGGAGGAGGCGATCGCCCGGCTGAAGTCCCTGGAGCCCGCGGCGGGCTTCGACGAGGTGCTCTACCCGGGCGAGCTCGAGGCGCGGCGAACGCAGACCCGCCTGAAGGAGGGCATTCCGCTCACGCCCGAGGTCGTCAAGGCGCTCGTCGGCGTGGGCGAGGAGCTGGGCGTCCCCTTCCCTTATATCGAGGCAGCCGCGCAGCACGAGCCCGCGGCCCGAGAGTAGACGCGCATCAAGGGGCAGGTCCCGGAGAGAGAGAGACGGGAGGCGGCATGGCCAGGGCGGACACGTCCCGCGCGGATCTCGTCCACGAGCGGGTGAGGACGATGATCCGGGAGGGCCTGCTCGCGCCCGGCGCCCGCGTGCGGGAGGCCGATCTCGCCGATCTCGTCGGCGTCAGCCGGACGCCGGTCCGCGAGGCGATCAGCCGGCTCGTCTCCGAGGGGCAGCTCGTGACGAGCGGCGGGCGGGGCTTCGCCGTCGCGAGGCTCGACCGCCAGCAGGTCATCGAGCTCTACGCCCTGCGGGAGTTCCTCGAGGCCGCCTCGGCGCGCTTCGCGGCCCAGCACGCGTCCGAGACGGAGATCGAGGCGCTGCGCGAGCTCTTGGAGGAGAGCCGGACGCTGGCCCGGGACCCGCAGCGGCTCGCGGTCCTGAACAAGAGGTTCCACGCGGCGATCGGCAGCGCGGGCCACAACCGCTACGGCGAGCAGGCGCTCTCGCGCCTGTCGGACCATCTCGCGCTCGTGCCGGGCACGACCTTCGAGATGGCGGGCAGGGCGGAGATCGTCCACGCCGAGCACACCGCCATTCTCGACGCCATAGACGACCGCGATGCCGACCGTGCCGAGGCCGCCGCGCGCGTCCACATTCGCCAGGCCGGCAAGGCGCGCCTGAAGCTGCTGTTCGACCGGATTTAGCCGCAGCGAGCCGGCCGGCAGGGCGTCACCGCCCCCCGGAATAGAAGTTCAGCGCCGCAAGGGCGGCGAGATGGGCGGGCGTCGCGACGCCGTGAACCCGCCCGAGCCGGACCACCTCGCCACTCAGCCAGCGCAGTTCGAGCGGCCGCCCGGCCTCGAGGTCGTGAAGCATCGACGCCTTCATGCCCTCGGGGAGGCCGGCGCTGAAGGACAGCGTCCTCTCCTCGGTGTCCGGCGGGAGGTCCACGCCGCAGGCGCGGGCGACGGCGGCGGTCTCTGCGACCGCGGCCCCGAACAAGGCCCAGGCGTCGGGGGCGCTGCGGATGGGGCCGATCGGCTGCCGGCAGAGCGCCGTCATGCCGCTGAGCGCGCTCAGGAAGACGAACTTCTCCCAGATCGCGCGCTCGATGGCCTCGCTCTCGAGGCATTCCACGTCGGCCGCGCGGAAGCACTCCACGAGCCTGCCGATGCGGGCGGATCGCCCGCCGCTGCGCTCCCCGATGGTAAGCTTGGCCATCGTGCCGCCATGGCGGATGAGGCCGGGCGCGCCGATGACGGCGGCGATGTGGGCGACGCCGCCCGCCACGTGCTCGGCTCCGAGATGCTCGCTCAGCGTGCCGAGGCTGGAGACGCCGTTCTGGAATGTGACGACCAGCGTGTCGGGCTTGAGGAGCGGCCGGCAGGCGATCGCCGCCCGCTCCGTGTCCCACAGCTTCACCGCGAAGATGACGACGTCCACGCCGCCGATCGTGGCGGGGTCGTCCGTCGCCGAGGCATCGGCGAGGCGCAGGTCGCCCAGCGGACTCTCGATCCTGAGGCCCTCCGCGCGGATCGCGTCGAGATGGGCGCCGCGTGCGATGAAGTGCACGTCGTGGCCGGCCGCCGCGAGGCGTCCGCCGAAATATCCGCCGACTCCGCCGGCCGCCATGACGGCGATTCGCATCTTCCGGTCTTTCCTCCCGTGGCTCGTGCGGCATAGCCTACGGGGCCGGCGGCGCATCCGCCACCGGGAACAAGGGGAGCCCTACTTCACGCGAGGCTTCGCGGCGGCTCCCGGCACGAGCACCATGCTGCCGGTTGCCTCGTCGCGATCCCGCCCGGCGAGCCATTCCACGGCCGCGTCGAGGGCGCCGGCCAGTCTCCCGGGCAGAACCGGCTTCGGCAGAAGGGCGAGAGGCTCCGGGTCGAACGCGCGGATCCTGTCCGCCTTCAGCTCGGCGTGGGCGCTCGCATAGATCGAGCGGATGCCGAACCGCTCGAGAAGCAGGCGGGCGACCGTGACGCCGCAGTCGCCGCCGGCGAGCTTCAGGTCGGTGACGGCGATGTCCGGCCGGTGCTCCTCGGCCGCCTTGAGCGCCTGGCTCTCGTCGCGTGCGAGTTCCACGACTTCGTGTCCTGCGTCTTCGATCATGTCTTTCATCGCCTCGGCGATGATCCAGTCGTCCTCGACGAGCAGTACGCGCATACGTCGGTCTCCTTCCACCTGCACGGTGGACGCCACCACCCCCTGACGCAAGGGAAGGCGGTACGGTGTTGGAGAAATGTCGACTATCAGACATATGGGCCACCGTCGACCCCGGCCCGCTTCGAGATCGGCCGCGCGGCTTGTCCGGTCGAGGCTTGCCCGGTCGCATCGCTCGTGCTTCCTGCCCGTCGGGACGAGTGCGTGGATGGAGGCGGATGCGACATGGCTGCGACGGGCATGGAGGCTGGGAACATTGGGTACGACAACCGTGTGCCCGCCGGACCGGAGGTCGACACGCCGGTACCCGTCGTGGATCTTGAGCGGATGAGGGCGAACATTGCCCGGCTTCAGCAGGTCTGCGACCGGGCCGGCATCGCCAACCGCCCGCACATCAAGACCCACAAGTCGCCGGAGATCGCGCGCATGCAGATCGCCGCCGGGGCGGTGGGCATCGCCTGTCAGAAGCTCGGCGAGGCCGAGGTCATGGCGGATGCGGGCTTCGACGACATCCTGATCTGCTACAACATCCTCGGCGCGCCGAAGCTGAGGCGGCTGCGGGCGCTCGCGGAGCGGATCAGGCTGACGGTCGCCTGCGACAGCGCCGTCACGGCCGAGGGGCTCTCGCGCGCCATGGCGGGCGCGGCCCGTCCGCTCGATGTCCTCGTGGAGTGCGACACGGGGCGCAGGCGCGCCGGCGTCGAGACGGCGCAGGAGGCTGTGGCCCTCGCCACCCGTATCTCGAGTCTGCCCGGCCTCGAATTCGCCGGCCTGATGATCTATCCGCCCGTCGGCGGTGCCGAGGAGACGAGCCGCTTCGTCGCGGCGGTGCGCGAAGGCTGTGCCGGTCACCGCCTCGAGGTCCGCACGGTCTCGGCCGGCGGCACGCCGAACCTGAAGGAGATCGGCCTTCTGGAGGCGACGGAATACCGGTCCGGCACGTCGATCTTCAACGACCGCGACATGGTCGCCTGCGGCGCCGCGGCCCTCGATGACTGCGCGCTCCACGTCTACGCCACCGTCGTCAGCAAGCCGTCGCCCGACCGCTGCGTGATCGACGCGGGCTCCAAGACTCTCACGAGCGACCGCCCGTCGCTCGGCGGGCACGGCCATCTCGTCGACTACCCCGAGGCGAAGATCTTCCAGCTCTCCGAGGAGCACGGCGTCGTCGACCTGTCGGGCTGCGAGCGGCGCCCGGAGATCGGCGAGATCGTGCGCATCGTGCCGAACCACGTCTGCGTCGTCGTCAACATGTTCGACGAGCTGGTCGCGGTGGAGGCGGACGGCACGGCGCGCCGTCTTCCCGTGGCCGCACGCGGCCGGGTCGCCTGAAGCCCGGGGTGGCCGCCGCTATTCCGCGGCCTGCCGTCCCGTCGCCGCATCGGCGAGCGAGCGTCGCGCCATCATGTGCGCCCGCGGCTGGTTCACCGCGTCGACGCAGATCGGTCGGCCGCCCTTCAGGTAGGTTGCGGTGAAGGCGCCGGCCTCCGGATCCCCCTCGATGCGCACCTCGTCGTATCCGGCGGAAAGCCCCGCGATCTGCAGCTTCACGTCATACTGGTCGGACCAGAACCAGGGCAGCGGATCGTAGGAGACGTCCTCGCCGAGCATGCTCTTCGCGGCCGCCTTGCCCTGGTCGATCGCGTTCTGGACGCTCTCGAGCCTGAGGGTGCGTCCGTATCTGGCGGAGGGGAAGGCGGCGCAGTCTCCGGCCGCGTAGACGTCCGGCGCGGAGGTGCGGCAGCCCTCGTCGACAAGGATGCCGTTGTCGACGGCGATGCCCGCAGCCTCGGCGAGATCCGCCACCGGCTCGGCGCCGACGGCGATCAGCACAGCGTCGCAGGCGATCGTCCGGCCGTCGCCGAGCTCCACGCCGGTGGCGCGTTCGCTCCCGAGGATGCGGCGAGTCGTGGTCGAGGTGTGGATCGTGACACCGTGCTCGCGGTGCAGCCTCTCGAAGAAGCTCGACACCTCCGGGCACACGACGCGCTGCATCACCCGGTCGGCACCCTCGATGACCGTGATCTCCAGCCCCGCCGAGCGCAACGCGGCGGCGACCTCGAGGCCGATATAGCCGCCGCCGACGATCGCCACGTGCATGCCGGGCTTCAGGTGAGTCGTCAGCCACTCGACATCGGCGATCTCGCGCAGCGTGAAGACGCCCGGCAGGTCGACCCCCTCCAGCGCGACGCGGCGGGCGCGTGTGCCTGTCGCGAGCAGCAACTTCGAGTAGGCGAGCTTCTGGCCGTCGCCGAGCGTGATGCGGTGCCGGCCGGGGTCGAGCGCCGTCACGGTGGTGCCGAAGCGGGCCTCGATGCGCTGGTCGACATAGAAGGCCTCGGCCTTCAGCCACAGCCGATCGCGCGCGAGTTCACCCTTCAGGAACGCCTTGGAGAGCGGCGGGCGCTGATAGGGGGGGTGCGCTTCCTGCCCGATGAGGATCACGTCGTCCGCGTGGCCCGCCGCCCGCAGCGTCTCGGCGGCCTTCAGGCCGCATTGTCCCGCGCCGACGATGACGATGGGATCGCTTCCGCTCATGACTCGTCCCTTGCGCTTGTGTGGGTGGCGATGCGCTCGGGGCTTGAAAGCCAAGGCTGCGCGACCGCCTCACGGTGCCCAGACATAGGCCCGTCTGCTTCGGATGTCACCGCTCGCGGGCAGGTCCGCGCGCCGCCGCTGCAGGCTCGGACTCGCTCCGGGGCATGAGGTTGCGGCGGATGAGGGGCCAGTTCGCCGAGAGGAAGAGGAGGTTCAGGACGGGGATCGACGCCTTGTACCAGGCCCAGGTCTCGATCGGCACGGCGCGGCGCACCATCTCGTTCACCACCGCGAGGGTCAGGAGATAGGCGATCATGCGGAGGGAGAGAGCCCTCCAGCCTTCGTCGCGCAGGCGGAAGCCCGACTGGAGAGACCCTTTCAGGAAAAGACGCCCCGTCATCAGCCCGACCGCCAGCGCGGCGGCCGCGCCGGCATTGATCACGGAGGCGCTCGCCTCGATGAACGCTTCCTCGCCCGTGGCGATGCTCAGGCCGCCGAGGACGCCGGACACGGCGAGGAGCGTCGCCGGAATGCGCGGGAAATGTCCGAGCTCGAACCAGGAATGAAGGGTGCTCAGGGCCGTGACAGCGAGGAAGATCCCGATCGCCGGCGCAACGTCCGTCATCTGGAGCGCCAGCGCGAAGACGAGGGGCGGGCCCAGTTCGACCGCGAAGCGCTTCAGGAGCTTCGGTGTATCGATCCGTTTCGTTGCGACCCCCGTTCCGGCCGCCCTGTCCCGGCCTGCCGACCCCACCTGTCGCGTCTCCTCTCGACCCTGCCACGGCCTGCGACCCGAACGCGCGCATTGCGGATGAGGGAAGGATGCGGCTTCCTATCAACGGAATTCTCGGGGAGATTCGTTCCGGGCGATGGGCGCTCAGTATCTCGACGGCCTGAACGATGCGCAGCGTCTCGCGGTGGAGCACGGCACGCAGGGCGGGGGCTGTCCGCCGCTCCTGGTGATAGCGGGAGCGGGGTCGGGCAAGACGAACACGCTCGCCCACCGCGTCGCCCACCTCGTCGCGACCGGAGCCGACCCGCGGCGCATCCTCCTGATGACGTTCTCGCGCCGGGCTGCCGCGGAGATGACGTCGAGGGCCGGGAGGATCCTCGCCCGCGCGCTCGGAGAGAGCGGGCGGGCGATGGCCGAGGCCCTTCAATGGTCCGGCACCTTCCACGCGATGAGCGCGCGCCTCCTGCGCGAATATGCTCCGGAGATCGGTCTCGACCCCGCCTTCACGATCCTCGACCGCGAGGATTCCGCCGACCTCATGGCCCTGGTGCGCGGCGAGCTCGGCCTGGGAAAGACGGAGAAGCGCTTTCCGATGAAGGGCACGTGCCTCTCCATCTACTCCCGCGCGGTGAACGCCCAGGACGAGCTCGAGCCCGTTCTCGGGCGGCATTTCCCCTGGTGCGCCATGTGGGCGGACGAGCTTCGGGGGCTCTTCCAGGCCTATGTCGGCGCGAAGCAGCGCCAGGGCGTGCTCGACTACGACGACCTGTTGCTCTACCTCGCCCAGCTCTGCGGCGAGCCGGCCTTCGCGGCCCATATCGGCGCCCGCTTCGACCATGTCCTCGTCGACGAATACCAGGACACGAACCGACTGCAGGCGGCGATCCTCCTGGGGCTGAAGCCGTCCGGCGAGGGAGTGACCGTGGTCGGCGACGACGCCCAGTCGATCTACTCCTTCCGGGCGGCGACGATCCGCAACATCCTCGACTTCCCCTCGAGCTTCCATCCGCCCGCCCGCGTGGTGACGCTGGAGAGGAACTACCGCTCGACCGACACGATCCTCGCCGCCGCGAACGACGTGATCGGCCTGTCGAGCGAGCGTTTCACGAAGAACCTCTGGACCGACAGGCAGTCTCAGGAGAAGCCGGCCATCGTCGTCGTGCGCGACGAGCAGGCCCAGGCGGGCTTCATCGCGGAAAGCGTGCTCGCGCAGAGGGAGGATGGGCTCGCGCTGAAGGATCAGGCGGTTCTCTTCCGCACCTCCCACCATTCCGGACCGGTGGAGGTCGAACTGACGAGGCGCAACATCCCGTTCGTGAAGTTCGGTGGCCTGAAGTTCCTGGAATCGGCGCACGTGAAGGACCTGCTCGCCGTGCTCCGCTTTGCCGAGAACCCGCGCGACCGGGTCGCCGGCTTCCGCGTGCTCCGGCTCATGGAGGGCATCGGCCCCGCCACAGCCGGGAAGGCTCTCGACCTGGTGGCGGCCGCGGCGGTGCCCGAGGCGGCGGTCGAGGCTTTTCCCGCACCGCCCCGTGCCGACCGGGCGTGGACCGACTTCGCGCGGGCCTTCGGGCTCCTGCGGTCGGGGGCGGTGCCGTGGCCGGCGGAGCTCGCCGCCGCCCGGTCCTGGTACGAGCCTCACCTCGAACGGCGCTTCGAGGATCCCGAGACGCGGCTCGCCGATCTCGTGCAGCTCGAATCGATCGCGGCCGCGGCGCCCTCGCGCCAGCGCTTCCTCGTCGACCTGACGCTCGATCCACCCGACGCGACGAGCGCGGAAGCCGGGGCGCCGCTCCTCGACGAGGACTACCTCATCCTCTCCACGATCCATTCGGCCAAGGGGCAGGAGTGGAGGTCGGTCTACGTACTGAATGTGGTCGACGGCTGCATTCCCTCGGATATGTCCACCGGGCGGGCCGATGAGATCGAGGAGGAGCGGCGGCTTCTGTACGTAGGAATGACGCGCGCGCGCGACCGCCTGCAGCTCGTCGTGCCGCAGCGCTTCTATACGCACGGCCAGGCCTCGCGCGGCGACCGGCACGTCTATGCCGCCCGGACGCGCTTCATTCCCTCGGCGCTTCTCGACCGTTTCGACCTGACGCACTGGCCGAAAGCCCCGCAGGCCGCGGAGGAGGGGCGCTCCGGCGAGCCGCGGCCTGCGATCGACATCGCGGCCCGGATGCGGGCGATGTGGGGGACGGGCTAGCTCCGGCGCGGCCGGGCGGCTTCTACCGCCGTGGCGGCACGGCCTCCGGAAAGGCGTCTATCGACGGCAGGTAGGGCTTGATGTCGACGAGCGGGGTCCCATCCAGGCAGTCGGTCGCGTCGACGGTGAGGAGGCCACGATCCTCGTCGAGATCCAGGAGCCTCACGATCTCGAGGCCGATCGGATTGGGCCGCGCGGGAGAGCGCAGCGAGAACAGGCCGAGCGGTCGTTCGGCATGGCGCGGCAGCTGACGGATGACGTCGCGCTCGGCGCGGTGCATCCATGTGAGCAGGATCACGTGGGACGCGCCGGCGAGGTCGGCGAGGCCGGGGCGGAACGGCTCGTCCACCTCGACGCTCGCCTCATGAGGGCCCCGCTCGCGTGCCTGGCGCAGGTTCTTCGGCGTCTGACTCCGGTCCATCCACTGCGAGCGGATGCGCCCGATGAACACGACGCGGTCCCCTTCCGAGCGCTCGAGCGCTCCCTGTTCGAGCTTCACCTCGCCGGGTCGTTCTCTTTCCATTCGCAAACCGGTTCCTCTCGGGGGGCGCCGCGGGAGACCTGATCACGTCGGGAGGCCGTTGCCAACGCTTCCTCCCGGAACGCTTCGTTCCGGGAGCCGTTTGCGAGCAAGGGGTGGCTCAGCAGCGAATGAATGGCCTGGAGAAGGCAATGCCGGCGCGCGCGCCACTCACACGTCTCGTCATGACCCTCTTGGCGCTCGTTCTTTTCGCCTCTGCGGCGTGGTCGCAGGAGGCGGAAGAGGACCCCGTCTATCTCGTCGAGGACTTCAATGTGGGGATGCCGGATTTCGAGGTGCCCCATGTGCGCGACACGCCGCAGTCCGCGGTGGAGTTCTTCCTGGACGCAGCCGACCGGGAGGCCTTCGCCGATGCGGCCCAGATCCTGAACCTCTCCCACATCCCGCCGGAACAGCAGGCTCGGCGTGGCCCGGACCTGGCGCGCAAGCTCGTCTATCTCCTGGAGTCGCAGTCCCTCATCGACTGGAACAGGTTGCCGGACGTGCCTGACGCGCAGGTCACGCCCGACCCCGCCGCGGCCAATCAGAGCGTTTCGCAGCCGTTCTCGCGCCGAACGATCCAGCTCGGCACCATCAGCGATCGGGGCCGCCCCGTACCGATCAACCTGCAGCGTCACCGCCTGCCCGGAGGCGAGATGCTCTGGGCATTCTCCCCGTACACGGTCGGAAATGTCGACCGCTTGTACGAGGTGCATGGGCCAGGGGTGCTGGAGCGCTGGGTCCGCGAGAATCTCGACAAGAGTGACTACGGCACGATAGCCCTCTGGGAGTGGGTCGTGCTCGCCGTGCTGATCGGTTGCGCGCTGCTTCTGTATCTTCTAACCCACCGCCTGATGGGGCTGCTGCCGCGGGTCTTCGATCGAGACTGGGCGCACGCCATCATCGCCTGCTGCCAGCGGCCGGTGAGCTGGCTGACGTCGGCCGTCGTCCTGCTGGTCGCCGTCAAGTCGTTGCTGCCGCTCGACGGGGTGTTGACGGCTCACATCGACGTCTTCCTGGTCGCGGTCATTTTCCTGCTCGCGACATGGGCGGTCTCCAGGGTCGCCGGCACGGTGGCGACCACGCTCGCGACCCGCGGGCCTGCCGCGGATCCCGACGGAGAGCAGCTCGCGCGCACGTACCAGACGAATATCGCGGTGATGCGCCGCGTCGTCCTCTTCGTCGCCGCCGTCGTGGGCGTCGGCCTCCTGCTCTCCTATCTCGACGTCTTCGACTCCATCGGCATGTCGCTCCTCGCATCGACCGGCGCCTTTGCCGTCATACTGGGTCTCGCGGCGCGCCCGGTGCTCAGCGGCCTCGTCGAGTCGGTGCAGATAGCCCTGACCAAGCCGATCGAGATCGGCGACGTCGTGGAAATCGGCGGCCATTGGGGGCGCGTCGAAGACATCAGGTTCATGTACTCCGTGGTGCGGACCTGGACGCAGCAGCGCGTCATCGTTCCACACAGCCACCTCCTGACGGAGCCGTTCGAGAACTGGTCGAAGAAGGACATGACGACATCCAGGGTCGTCGAACTGCCCGTCGACCTCGGCACGGATCTCGAGGCGCTGCGCAACTACTGCAAGGAGCTGATGACCGACGATCCCCGCTGGCTCGACAGCGACCGTGAGATGAACGTGGTGGAGGTCTCGACCGAGGCGATCAAGGTGTGGGTGTGGGTCACCGGCCGCAACGCGACGGAGTCCTGGTACCTCGCGGCCGACGTGCGCGAGGACCTCATCGGATGGCTCCAGAGGCAGGAGGGCCTCTACCTCCCGCACGAGCGCCACATCGTCGAGCGTGAAGGGGATCGAGCGGCCGGCACCACGGAAGAGGAGCAGGATCCGGCTGCCGAAGAGGCTCAGTCCGCGCCGGAATCGAAATCCGAGCCTTCGGAAGCGCGCACCGCCTCGGCGTAGCAGCCACGTGTGATCTCGCCGATCCTCCTCTGTTCGTCGTCGGTGAGATCGCTGCGGCGCAGCAGCGACCAGAGATCCTGTTCGGCGAACGCGTCCGCCGAACAGCCGCAGGCGCGCTCGCAGATCGCCGCTTCCCCGCCGGACGCGACGCAGGTACGGGCGCAGCTGCCGACGAAGGGGGCTCGCTCGGCTTCGCGGCTCGGAGGCACCACGAGGGAGACCGGGTAGAGGATCCCGAGCAGGACAGGCTGGTGCAGGAGGTAGATCACGAGCGTCCATCGGCCGGTACGCACAAGACCACGGGAGAGGGCGAGGCGAGGTCTCCAGCCGGCCGCGCGCTCCTCCACCGCCGTGTCGAGCGCCAGACGCGCCAGCGCGAGGCCGATGAGCGTCACGCCGAACCACGGGAACACCGGCACGTAGTCGTTCGTCGCCGGAACTGTCGCCACCATGCCGATCCAGGCGAGCCACCGGCTGTCGAACGCGGGGAGTGCGACCCAGAGCGGCAGGAGAAGGATCGCCGCCCCCGTCGTCGCAACGAGCCAGACCGGCGCGCGCAGGAACGGGATCGCCAGCAGGCTGAACAGGGCGATGGCGTGCAGGATGCCGAAGAAGACGAAGTTCTCGGGAAAGGCGAGCCAGGTGGCGACGGTGACGGCGAGCGCGGCGATGACCAGGATCGCGAGTCGGCGCAGGAAGGCCTGCTTGCGAAAGCCGCGGCGGTGGGCGAGGGCGAGGCTCACGCCGACGAGTGCGAGAAACGTGCCTGCCAGAAGGCGCGCGAAGCCGCGCCAGAGCGGGTCGCTTGCGACGTCGACGGCGAGATAGCGGAAATAGTCGAGGTCCCAGGCGAAGTGGTAGATCACGACGCCGATGATCGCGAGGCCGCGAACGAGGTCGACGAGGGCGAAGCGTGGGCCTCGCGCCGGAACTTCGGTCAGAGTGGCGTTTGCCATCGCGTCGGCGCTTCCTTCCGATGGGTGGATCGGGGCACGCCCCGATCCATATCAGACCGGAGCGGCCGACTGACCATGCGCTGGGTGATGCGATGCGGGCTCGGCCGCGGCTTGCGCGAGAGCCACAGCCTCCTCGGTCGTAGTGGCGAAGGTGACGGAAGGCGGGCGCACACCATGTGCGTCCAAGAGGGTGCGCGCCTCCGGACGGGCTCCCGAGACGAAGACTTGCGCGCCACGGCCCCGCGCTTTTCGGACGAAGCTCGCCACCGTGCTGGCCGCCGTCGAGTCCACCAGCGGCACGCCCGAGAGGTCCAGTATGTAGGTCTTCGGATGCTCTTGGATGCGGTCGAGCGCGACCGCGACCTTCGCGGCGGCCCCGAAGAAGAAGGCTCCCGAGATGCGGACGACCGCGATGTCGCGGTCCGTGGCGAGCGCCGTGTCGTAGCGGCCGCGTCCTGAAGCGTCGGTCGCATCGGCCACGTCGTCCTGCCGCAACGCGTTCTCGACTTCGACCTCCTCCGACATGCGGTGGAGGAAGAGCAGCGTCGAGAGCGCGAAGCCGACGAGGATGCCCTCCGTCAGGTCGCGGAAGACCGTCAAAAGGAACGTCGCCAACAGCACGACCGCGTCGCCGCGCGAGGCCCGCAGGAGCGTAGCGAACTCGTGCTTCTCCGCCATGTTCCACGCCACCACTGCCAGCACGCCCGCGAGCGCCGAAAGCGGGATGTATGCGGCGAGCGGCGCGGCCACCATCATGAAGAGGAGGAGAAATGCAGCGTGCAGCATCCCCGCGACGGGGCCGCGTGCGCCGGAGCGGACGTTCGTCGCGGTGCGGGCGATGGTGCCGGTGACGCAGAATCCGCCGAAGATCGAAGAGGCGAGATTCGCCGCCCCTTGCGCCACCAACTCGCAGTTGGAGCGATGCCTACGTCCCGTCATGGAATCGGCGACGACCGCCGAGAGCAGGCTCTCGATGCTGCCGAGCAGCGCGAAGGACACCGCCGCCGGCAGCAGCTCGACGATCCGTGCGAGCGAGATTTCCGGCAGCGCCGGGGCGGGCAGGGCTCGCGGAATCCCGCCGAACCTCGTGCCGATCGTTTCGACCGGCAGGGCGAGGAGCGTGGATACGAAAGAGGCGACGATGATCGCGATCAGCATCCCCGGCCAGTGCGGCCGGTGGCGCCGGAGCCCGAGTATGATGCCGATGGTCAACGCCGCGATGGCGACGGCGGACGGTGTGACCGTCGGTAGCGCGCCCGCCAGCGCCTGCAGCTTCGGCACGATCGGCCCGGGCTCCGCTCCCTCGAGTGTCAGGCCCAGCAGGGTGCCGATCTGGCTCGCGAAGATGATCGCCGCGATGCCGGCGGTGAACCCGACGGTGACGGGGTAGGGAACGTACTTGATGAAGGTCCCGAGGCGCAGGAAGCCCATCGCCATCAGCATGAGGCCCGACATCGCCGTGGCGAGGATCAGCCCGTCGACGCCGAACTGCGCGACGGTCGCGGCGACCAGCACGATGAAGGCGCCCGCCGGGCCGCCGATCTGGAAGCGGCTGCCCCCCAGCAGCGACACGAAGAATCCGCCGACGATGGCGGTGTAGAGGCCCCGGTCCGGCGAAACCCCGGAAGCGATCGCGATGGCCATCGAAAGGGGCAGGGCGACGATCGCCACCGTCAAGCCGGAGACGGCATCGGCTCGCATGTCCCGCAGGCCGTAGCCCTCGCGAAAGACCGTCACGAGCTTCGGCGTGAAGAGCTCGGCGAAGGTGGGGGAGGTGGACGTCATAGGCAGGCTTCCAGAAGGCACGCGGGGGACAGGTGAAGTGTCACATGTCGATCCTGCTCGTGACATGAGATTCGTCATGCCGCCCATCTGCGGCACGCATGTCAGTCATGCGGGCCGGGCGCTCTCCCTCTCGCGCGCCGGCGCGTGTCCGAACCTCGCCTTGTAGCTCCGCGAGAAGTGGCTCGGGCTCACGAAACCGGTCGCCATCGCGATCTCGCTCACTGTCAGCGTCGTCTGGCGCAGGAGCGCGCGGGCGCGTTCGAGCCGAAGGCGGCGGTAGTGCGTGTCGACGCTCGTCTTCATGTGGCGGGCGAAGAGGCGCTCGAGCTGGCGCAGAGACACGCCGGCGACATCCGCCAGTTCCTCGCGGGGCAGGGGGTCCTCGACATTCGCCTCCATCGCCTCGATCACGACCGACAGGCGCGGGCTCGCAAGCCCGAACCGTTCGTGCCGCGTCATGAGCTGGTTGGCGCTGCCGGCCCGCACATGCGTCTGCAGGAACCACTCGCTGACGGCGGCGGCGAGCTCAGGCCCGTGCTCCCTCTCGATCAGCTCGTGCATCATGTCGAGCGCGGCCACGCCGCCGGCGCAGGTGAGGCGGTCGCGGTCGATCTCGTAGAGTGCCGTCGTCAGCTCCGGCCGTGGGAAGGCTTCGCGGAAGGCCGGCACGTGCTCCCAGTGCACGGTGCAGCGGTACCCGTCGAGAAGGCTGGCGCGGGCGAGGATGAATGGACCCCCCGACACGCCGCCGAGCGCGACGCCCTGCCGCGCCAGGCTGCGCAGCCACTGGAAGGTGCGGCGATCGTCGAACGTGGCGGGATTGCCGCCGGCGCAGACGAAGACCGTGTCGTAGTCGGACCTGTCACCGGCCAGATGGTCGGCCCGGTAGGCGAGGCCGGTCGAGGAGCGAACGTCCGTTCCGGCCGGCGAGATATGCCGCCAGCGATAGAGCTCCCGCCCCGAGAGCACGTTCGCCGCGCGGAACGGCTCGATCGCGGAGGCATAGGACATGGTGGCGAAGCCCGGCACCAGGAGGAAGCCGAGACGCTTCGCCCGATCATCCATCGGGGTGTCGGTGTCCGGCATGCGAGTGTCGCTCTGCGTCATGTGGCGATGTCGCTAGTGGTCATCATGGCGTGACGCAAGCGAATTCACGCGCCCGACCGGTCCGGGCGCTTCGAGAAGGCCCCTCCATGCGCTATTCCGGCTTCTCAGTCTTCATGCAGGCGCTGAACCGCCACAAGGGCTGGAAGCCCACCTGGCGGGACGCGGCGCCGAAACCCTCCTACGACGTCATCATCATCGGCGGCGGCGGCCACGGGCTCGCGACTGCCCACTACCTAGCGAAGGTGCACGGCATCACGAATGTCGCCGTGATCGAGAAGGGCTGGATCGGCTCCGGCAATGCCGGCCGCAACACGACGATCATCCGCTCGAACTACCTGTTGCCGGGCAACGAGGCCTTCTACGAGCTGTCGATGAAGCTCTGGGAGGGGCTCGAGCAGGACGTGAACTACAACGCGATGGTGAGCCAGCGCGGCGTCCTCAACCTCTGTCACACCGACGCCCAGCGCGACGCCTTCGCGAGGCGCGGCAACTCGATGCGCCTGCACGGGGCGGACGCGGAGCTACTCGACCCCGAGGGCGTGCGCAAGCTCGTGCCGTTCCTGAACTTCGACGACGCGCGCTTCCCCATCAAGGGCGGGCTCTTCCAGCCACGCGGCGGCACGGCGCGTCATGACGCGGTCGTGTGGGGCTATGCCCACGCCGCCTCGGAGCGCGGTGTCGACATCGTGCAGAACTGCGAGGTGACGGGCTTCCTGCGCGAGGGCGGCCGCGTCGTCGGCATCGAGACGAGCCGCGGCACGATCCGCGCGAACAAGATCGGCATGGCGGTCGCCGGCAACTCGGGCCGCGTCGCCGAGATGGCGGGGTTCCGTCTGCCGATCGAGAGCCACGTGCTTCAGGCTTTCGTGTCGGAGGCGATCAAGCCGATGATCCCGACCGTCGTGACCTACGGCGCCGGCCACTTCTACATCTCGCAGTCCGACAAGGGCGGCCTCGTCTTCGGCGGCGACATCGACGGCTACAACTCCTACGCCCAGCGCGGCAACCTGCCGACGGTGGAGGACGTGTGCGAGGGCGGCATGTCGCTGATGCCGGCGATCGGCCGCGTGCGCCTGCTGCGCTCCTGGGGCGGCATCATGGACATGTCGATGGACGGCTCGCCGATCATCGACCATTCCCCGGTCGACGGCCTCTACGTGAACTCCGGCTGGTGCTACGGCGGCTTCAAGGCGACGCCCGCCTCGGGCTTCTGCTTCGCCCACCTGATCGCGACGGGCCGCATGCACGAGACGGCGACCGCCTACCGGCTCGACCGCTTCGCGACCGGCCATGTCATCGACGAAAAGGGCGTCGGCGCCCGCCCCAACCTGCACTGAAGCGACAAGAACATGCGAATCGATTGCCCCCATTGCGGAAGCCGCGACGTGCACGAGTTCACCTATCTGGGCGACGCCGCCTACCGACGCCCCGACCCGCAAGCGCCGGACGCGCTCGAGGCCTTCGTGGAAGCCGTCCACACCCGCGTGAACCCGGCAGGGATCCACGAGGAGCTCTGGTACCACGGCTCTGGCTGCCGCTCGTGGCTCAAGGTCAGGCGCGACACGCGCACCCACGAGATCCACGGCGCGTCCTTCGCCAACCCGGAGACCACCCGATGAGCGGCCAGCCGAACCGGATCGCGGGCGGCCTCGTCGAGCGCTCACGCACACTCGCCTTCACCTTCGACGGGAAGGCCTACATCGGCCACGAGGGCGACACGCTCGCCTCGGCGCTGCTCGCGAACGGCGTGAAGCTCGTCGGCCGGTCGTTCAAGTATCACCGTCCCCGCGGCATCATGACGGCCGGTCCCGAGGAGCCGAACGCGCTCGTCGAGCTGAGGACGGGCGCGCGCCGCGAGCCGAACACGAAGGCGACCGTGGCCGAGCTCTATGACGGGCTCGACGCCCAGAGCCAGAACCGCTGGCCGTCGCTCGACTTCGACGTCGGCGCGGTCAACTCGCTGCTGTCGCCGTTCTTCGTCGCGGGCTTCTACTACAAGACCTTCATGTGGCCCGCCTCCTTCTGGGAGAAGATCTACGAGCCGGCGATCCGCCGCGCCGCAGGCCTCGGTCGCGTCAGCATGGAGGCCGACCCCGACCACTACGAGAAGGCCTATGCCTATTGCGACGTGCTGGTGATCGGCGCCGGGCCCGCCGGCCTCGCCGCGGCGCTCGCAGCCGGTCGCAGCGGGGCGCGCGTGATCCTCGCCGACGAGGATTTCTCCTTCGGCGGCCGGCTTCTCGGCGACCGGCGCGAGGTCGCGGGCATGGCGGGGAGCGACTGGGCCGGCCAGGCGGTGGCGGAGCTCGCCTCGCTTCCCAACGTGCGCCTGATGCGGCGGACGACGGTGTTCGGCGCCTATGACGGCAACGAGTTCGGGCTTCTCGAGCGGGTGAGCGACCACCTGCCGGTGCCGCCGCGCCACCTGCCGCGCCAGCGCATGTGGCGCGTGGTGGCGAGGCGGGCGGTGCTCGCATCGGGCGCCATCGAGCGGCCGATCGCCTTCGGCGGGAACGACAGGCCGGGCGTGATGACCGCGTCGGCCGTGCGCACCTACGTCAACCGCTTCGGCGTCGCCCCCGGACGGCGGGTCACCGTGTTCACCTCGAGCGACGATGGCTGGCGCACGGTCGCCGATCTCCGGTCCGCCGGAGTGGCCATCGAAGCCGTGATCGACAGCCGTCGCGTGACGAATGAGGCGCTGCGCGAGAGTGCGGCGAAGGGCGG
Organism: Lutibaculum baratangense AMV1; assembly: GCF_000496075.1. GTDB lineage: Bacteria > Pseudomonadota > Alphaproteobacteria > Rhizobiales > Tepidamorphaceae > Lutibaculum > Lutibaculum baratangense. Next base: position 3,457 of record NZ_AWXZ01000031.1, on the reverse strand, counting down.
CACCAGGCTGATCGAGGGCGGCAGCGTGATCGCGACGAAGGGCGCGAAGGCGCTCTCCTCGATCACGGTGGCCGACGCGAACGGCGGCACGCACGAGATCACGACCGACTGCCTCGCCGTCTCCGGCGGCTTCAACCCGAACCTCGCCGTCACCACGCATCTCGGCGGCAAGCCCCGCTGGTCGGACGACGTCTCGGCCTTCGTTCCGTCGAACCCGCCGGCGCATATCACCGTCGCCGGCTCGGTGACGGGCCGCTACGGCCTCGCCGACGCGCTGCGTGACGGCGCCACGGCCGGCGCCGACGCGGCCGCCGGGCTCGGCTTCGCGATCACGCCGGCCGAGCCTTTGCCTTGCGACGACGATCACGTCGCGGTCTCCCCCCTGTGGCATGTGGCCGCCTCGAAGGAGAAGGCCTTCGTCGACTTCCAGCACGACGTGACGGTTTCCGACGTCGCGCTCGCCGAGCGCGAGGGCTTCAGGGCCGTCGAGCTGTTGAAGCGCTACACGACGCTCGGCATGGCGACCGACCAGGGGAAGACCTCCGCCGTCACCGGTCACGCGATCATGGCGGCTCTCACCGGCCAGCCGATGGAGAAGGTCGGCACCACGGTCGCGCGGCCCCCCTACACGCCCGTCGCGATCGCCGCCCTGGCGGGCCATCACCGGGGGAAGGATTTCAAGCCGACGCGCCTGACGGCCGGCCATGCCTGGGCGGTGCGGCAAGGGGCGGTGTTCACCGAGGCCGGGCAGTGGCTGAGGGCGCAGTGGTTCCCGCGGCCCGGCGAAACCGACTGGCTCCAGTCGGTGAACCGGGAGGTCAAGGCCGTTCGCGAGAGCGTCGGCATCTGCGACGTCTCGACTCTCGGCAAGATCGACATACAGGGGCCCGATGCCGGGGAGTTTCTGAACAGGGTCTACATCAACGCCTTCGCGAAGCTCGCGATCGGCAAGGCACGCTACGGTGTCATGCTGCGCGAGGACGGCTTCGTGATGGACGACGGCACCACGGCGCGGTTCGGCGAAACCCACTACGTCATGTCGACCACCACGGCGAATGCCGGGCCGGTGATGATGCATCTCGAGTTCTGCCGGCAGGTGCTGTGGCCGGAACTCGACGTGCAGCTCGTGTCCGTCACCGAGCAGTGGTCGCAGTATGCCATGGCCGGACCCAATGCCCGCCGCGTGCTCGAGCGGCTCCTTGGTGACGCACTCGACGTCTCGAACGAGGCGTTCCCCTTCATGGGTGTCGCCGAGTTTGCCTGGCGGGGCGTGCCGACGAGGCTCTTCCGGATCTCGTTCTCCGGCGAACTCGCCTACGAGATCGCCGTGCCGGCGCGGTACGGCGAGGCGCTGGTCGAGGCGCTGATGGAAGCCGGACGCGACTGGGACATAACCCCCTACGGCACGGAGGCGCTCAGCGTCATGCGCATCGAGAAGGGGCATGTCGCGGGCGGCGAGCTGAACGGTCAGACGACGGCCGCCGATCTCGGTCTCGGCCGCATGATGTCGACGAAGAAGGACTTCATCGGCCGCGTGCTCGCCGGGCGGCCCGGGCTCGCCGATCCGGATCGCCCGACGCTCGTCGGCGTGAAGCCGGTTGACCCCTCGCAGCGCATCCGGGCCGGCGCCCATGTTCTGGGGAAGGGGGCGGAAGCCGTCATCGCCAATGACGAGGGCTACCTCACCTCCGTCGCCCACTCGCCGATCCTCGGGCACTGGATAGGGCTTGCCCTCGTGAAGCGGGGGCCCGAGCGCCACGGCGAGATCATGCGCGCCTACGACCCCGTTCGCGGCGGCGACACCGAGGTCGAGCTCTGCTCGCCCGTCTTCTACGATCCCGAAGGGACGAAGCATCATGGCTGATGTCACCCTGTCTGCCCGCCCGGCCTTCCACGGCCTCATGATGCCGGTCGGCGAGGTTTCCGCGCCGGGGGTTCGCGTGAGCGAGCGGACGGATCTGTCGCTCGCCACCGTCATCGCGCGCCGGGGCCGGGGCGCAGCCGCGCGGGAAGCCGCGGCGACGCGATACGGCCTGACGCCGCCCGACAGGGCGATGTGGGCCGCCGCTGATGGCCTCACCTTCGTCTCCACCGGTCCAGATGCATGGTTTGCGGTGCGCGAGGGCGGCGGCTACGAGCTTGCGGGAGAGCTGCGCTCGGCGCTCGGCGAGGCGGCCTCCGTGAGCGACCAGACAGACGGCTATGCGGTCCTTTGGCTGTCCGGCCCGCGCATTCGCGACGTCTTCGCCAAGGGGATCCATCTCGATCTTCACCCGGACGTCTTCCCCGTGGGCGCGGCGGCGGTGACGGATGCGGCCCATATCGGCGTCATCCTCTGGCGGCTCGCGGACCGCGCGGCGGACGAACCGGTCTTCGAGGTGGCGATCTTCCGCTCCTATGCCGGCAGCTTCTGGCGCTGGCTCTCTTCGAGCGCGGCTGAGTTCGGGCTGGCGGTGGACGCATAGACGGCGCGTGACGTCGGCGGGCGCTCGCCCGACGCTTCCGGCTGCTGCTGCTCCGTGCTACCTGACGCGCCCCTGTCTCAGCTGGCGGCGATCAGCCAATGCGCCTCTTCGACTGCTTCGTCTTCAACGACGAGTTCGACGTGCTCGAGATCCGTCTGAGGGAGATGGACGAGGTCGTCGACCGCTTCGTGCTCGTCGAGGCAAACGAGACGCTGCGGGGCGGGCCGAAGCCGTTCCACTTCGAGGCCCACAAAGAGCGCTTCGCCGCCTGGGCCGACAGGATCGTCCACATCAAGGTGCACCTTCCCAGCGTCCTGCCGCCTGCGCGCGGCAAGCACGCGCGGGGTGGTGGCTGGGAGCGCGAGCATTACCAGCGCGACCGGATCGAGGATGGGCTCGCGGAAGCCGAGCCCGGCGACCTCGTCCTCCTCTGCGACGTCGACGAGATCGTCCGCGCCTCAGCGCTGCGGGAAGTGATCGCGGGCGGCCGCTACCGCGAGCGTCTCGTCGTCTTCGAGCAGAGCCTGCATCGATTCCGTCTCGACCTCGTTCACCCGCGAGCGCGGTGGCTGCTGGGACCTCGCCTCGTCGAGCGCCGCCACCTGACCTCGCCGCAGCTCCTGCGGATGACGAAGGCGCGGCTGAGCAAGCGCCGACGGCTGCCAGTCCCGCTCTCGGCGCTGGCGCTCAGGCTGCGCAACCGCGTCTCCACAGGCGTCGGCCTGCCCGTCGACATCGTCCCGGATGCCGGGTGGCACTTCTCGTCGTTGGGTGGCTACGAGGCTTTCGCACGCAAGCGTGCCTCCATCGTGGAGGGCGATATCCTGCCGCAAGGCGGCATCGAGGAAGAGTATCGGCGACAGCTCGGCGAGCTTCGCGCATACCCACGGGATAGGCTGCCGTCCTGTGTGGTGGCCGGCCATTATGGCCACCTCATGCACCATCCCGCGGGATGACGCACGAAAACGGTGCCGCCCCGTGGGGCGGCACCG
>NZ_AWXZ01000030.1 GCF_000496075.1 Lutibaculum baratangense AMV1 | reverse complement strand
GGGAAACCCCGACCTTTTTCAGTTCGCCTCGACACCTGTGCCAGTACATCCGTGGTCACGGTGAAAGGCGAACCCGAAAGTCCATTAGGGCCCGAGGAGGGTTAATCGATCGTTAACGAAGCTCGCCGGATCCTCGATCATGTGATCGTCGTCGGAGAGCCGCGGCCGGTACGGGCGGCCAGCTCCGAGATTTCGCCTGCTGCCCGGGCGACGGAGACAAGCGGCTCTCCCCCGCCGGCCGCGTCGTCCGCGGGGGAGGGATCGAACCGCTCGAGATACAGCCTCAGAGTAGCGCCGGAGGTGCCGGTGCCTGAGAGGCGGAAAATAGCCCGGGCGCCTTCCCTGAAGAAGACCCTGACGCCCTGGTGCCGCGAGACCGTGTCGTCCACCGGATCGTGGTAGGCGAAGTCGTCGCAGCTCTCGACGGTCAGCGGGCCGAAGGATCTCCCCGGCAGATCCGGCAGGCGATCCCGAAGGTCCTGCATGAGATCGTTTGCGACGTCCTGGTCCAGCCCCTCGTAGTCGTGCCGGGCGTAGTGATGCCGTCCGAAGCGCTTCCAGTGCTGCCGGACGATCTCGTCCGCCGGCATGCCTCGCGTCGCGATCACGTTGAGCCAGAACAGGACGGCCCAGAGGCCGTCCTTTTCGCGAACGTGGGTCGATCCTGTGCCGGCGCTTTCCTCGCCGCAGAGCGTGATGCGCCCCGCATCGAGAAGATTGCCGAAGAACTTCCAGCCGGTCGGCGTCTCGTAGCAGTCGATGCCCAGTGAATCCGCGACACGGTCCACCGCCCGGCTCGTCGGCATGGAGCGCGCGACTCCCGCGAGCCCGCCGGAATAGGCCGGCACGAGATGCGCGTTCGCCGTCAGGACGGCGAGGCTGTCGCTCGGCGAGACGAACATGCCGGGCGCGACGATCATGTTCCTGTCGCCGTCGCCGTCGGATGCGGCGGCCAAGCCAAAAGATTCATCCCGCTGCATCAGCTCAACGAGATCCCGGGCGTGCACGGGATTGGGGTCGGGATGACGCCCGCCGAAGTCGGGCAGGGGTTCGCCATTCGTCACGGTTCCCGCCTCGGCACCGAGACGCTCTTCCAGGATGACGCGGGCGTAGGGGCCCGTGATGGCGTTCATCGCGTCGAACCTCATTCGGAAGCCGGAAGCGAACAGCCCGGCGATACGGTCGAAGTCGAACAGCTCCTCCATGAGAGCCGCGTAATCGGAGACGGGATCGACGACTTCGACGACCGTGCCGCCGAGGTCGGTCTCCCCCAGCCGGCTCAGGTCGACGTCCGGGGCGTCCACGATGGAGTAGGTGTCGATCTCGGAGGAGCGGCGACTGATCGCGTCCGTCAGGCTCTCGGGCGCCGGACCACCGTTCGAGGCGTTGAACTTGATCCCGAAGTCCCCCTCCGAGCCTCCAGGATTGTGGCTCGCCGACAGGATGACGCCACCGAATGCCCTGCGCTTGCGGATTATGCAGGAGGCGGCGGGAGTGGAGAGGAGCCCGTCTCGCCCGACGATCAACCACGCGAAGCCGTTGGCGGCAGCCATCCTGATCACCGTTTGCACGACGCGGTCGTTGAAGAAGCGTCCATCTCCGCCGACGATGAGTTCCTTGCCGCGCGGATCGCCAGCCGCGTCGAAGATCGCCTGGACGAAGTTCTCCACGTAGTGCGGCTGCTGGAAGGTCTTGACCTTCTTGCGCAGGCCCGACGTGCCCGGCTTCTGATCCGGGAACGGCTTGGTGGGAACTTTGTTCGTGTTCATCGGCTCTCCGTGCTCTTTCAGGCAGACATGCCAAGCCCCTTGGTGCGCTTGGATCGACGCTGGCGAACCGCCCAGGCTCGACGGAGGCGGCTCAATTCCAGATAGCCGAAAGGGAGCTTCGTGACACCAATCGTCGAACAGCATCCGTCGCTGTAACGTCATCGCGTCCACGGAGGGGCATCACATATCCATCTCCTCCGGCGCCGGCAGGAGGACGCATCAGCGGTTTGAAGGACGCGACGAATGGCTGGTTCCTCCGTCCGGCTGGCCAATAGCGGCCAGACCCTTCCCGGCCAGGCCCACCCATCGGGTTCGCGCCCGACGCGGTCATTCAGGCAGTGAACAGAGGACACCTGAAGCAGACGTTCAACGCGTGGAACATAGGGACCGCTGAAGCCGGTTACCCCCGCACCCGAGAGCCTATTTGCGGCTTCAGAGGGGGTCGCCTCGCGGCGGATGTGCCGCACCGGATCGCGCCGGTGCGGCAACCGTGTCTTCCGCGCTATCGGGACGTCAGGGTCTCGAGGTCCTCGCCGCCGGCTGCGCTGTGGCAGGCGATGCAGCCCTCATCGGCGCCCTTGGCGACCCGTCCCGCAAGTTCCACGCCATCCGGATTCACGTCGAGCTCTCCGGAGGGGAGGTACTTGGCCCAGAACCAGTTCTGGTTCTCGGGGTCGTAGCCTTCTTCGCGCTTGAACATGATCGTCACCGCCGCCAGGTGCTCGACGGGGTTGTCGTAGACCTCCTGGATGGTGACTCCCTCGCCACCGTGGTTCCGCTTCACCAGCAACTTGCCCTCGTGGCCGTCGACCGTCGCCGTGGTGGAAAGCACCTCCTGCACGGTGCCGTGCGGCTCGCTGCCTTCGAACGGGCGCACCTTGATCGAGTTTTCACCGGCGAGCCGGGCGTTCGTCATCACCTCCCAAAGTGTTGCTGCGTACTCCACATCCTCCGGACCGCCGAACGGACTGTCCTGCGAAAGAACCGTGGCGGCCGGCCAGGCACCGAACAACGCGGCGGTGAAGATGCCGATCTTCCGGATAGTCATGGTCTCCTCCCTTCCTTTGACATTGGTCCGAAGGCTAGCGCGCCCCCCGATCATCGTGTGGTCAAGGCCAGTCAATTCCGTGCGAGCCGGCGGCCGCGTCCGTCTCCGGCCCTGAGACGGCATCGGGCGTGTCGGGAGAAGCATCGACCACGGTCGCGACACTGGCGCCGGCCTCCAGCGTGCGGTGTACCGGGCACTTGCCGGCGATTTCCACGAGCTTGCTCCGAAGCTCCGGCAGGAGGTGGCCTTCGATCGAGATGGTCCGCTCGAAGCGGTCGATCCGGCCGTTCCACGCACCCGCTGTACAATCCTCGCAGTCGCGGGCATGGACTTTCGCGTGCGAGACATCGACGCTGATGCGGCCGAGATCGAGCTTCTTGTGCTGGGCGTAGAGGCGGAGCGTCATGGACGTGCAGGCCCCGAGGGCCATGGAGAGGAAGTCGTAGGGAGAGGGACCGGAATCGAGGCCGCCCACGCTCTCCGGCTCGTCGGCGAAGATCCGGTGCCTGCCGGCCTGGACGGCGTTCTGGAATTTTCCCGCGCCTGTCTCGGTCACGCGCACGTGCTCGACCGCTTCCTCACCCTGCGGCGGGTCCTCCCGAATGTACTTGGACAGCCAGCCGGAGATGACCCGGGCGGCGAAGTCGGCATCAGACGGGCGCGAGAGGAGATGATCCGCGCCATCCAGCGAGACGAAGCTCTTGGGGTGCCTCGCCGCCCTGAAGATCTCGGTCGCGTTGTCGATACCGACGACCTCGTCGAGCGGGGCGTGCATGACGAGAAGCGGCCGTCGAAGGCCTGCGACCGCCTCGGCCACGCGCTGGGACCGCACGTCCTCCACGAACTGGCGCGTCAGGGTGAAGCTTCGCCCCGCCAGCTTCACCTCCGCCGCGCCGGCTCGCTCGATCTCCCCGATGCTGCTTCCGAAGTTCTCGAGCACGTGCGCCGCGTCGGACGGCGCGCCGATCGTGACCACGGCCTTCGCTTCGGGAACGTCGCCTGCCGCGACCAGGACGGCCGCTCCTCCGAGGGAATGTCCGATCAGCACCTCGGGGGCCTGATACCGGTCGCGGAGGAAATCGGCGGCGACGCAGAGATCCGCCACGTTCGAGGAGAAGTTGGTCGAGGCGAAGTCGCCCTCGCTGGAGCCGAGACCGGTGAAGTCGAACCGCAGAACCGCGATTCCTTCGCGCGCAAGCCCGGCGGCGAGCCGCCTCACCGCCACGAGATCCTTCGAGCACGCGAAGCAATGGGCGAAGAGGGCGTACGCGCGTGTCGGCCCGTTCGGCAGGTCGAGGCGAGCTGCCAGCCGTGCACCGCCGTGACCGGGGAAATCAACCCTCTGCGTCGTCAAACTCATATGGATCTCCGGGGCGAAGAGGTTGAGCCGAGGTCGGAGACTGGCGCACTCAGTATCGAAGCGGGGGCCTCCCGCCATCTCCTCGCAGGACTTCGACGAGACGCTCCCTCGATTCCTCTGCGGGCTGCTCCAGCCGGAGGTCTCGCAGCATCGCGATCGTCGCCTTGAGCTGCTCCACGTATCGGGTGCAGTGACGGCACATCATCAGATGCAGGCGCATCTGCAGACGCTCCAGAAACCCCATCTCCTTGTCGAGATAGCGGTCTGCGTTCTCGGTGATTTCGCGGCAGTTCAGCACGGGCGGCCCTCGATTACCGTCGCTCGTTCTCGACGGGGATGTCAGAGGGAAGTCTGCCCGCATCCGATTCCGTTACACGCCTTTCCCTCCTGCCGGGAGGTCGCGCGTCACGGTCCGACGCAATCTGCTCGAGCCGGCTTCGCAGCCTGGCCCGCGCGCGATGGAGGAGCACCCGCTGGTTCCCCTCACTGATGCCGAGGATCCTGCACGTCTCGCGCATGTCGTGGCCTTCGACGTCCCTCATGACCACGACTGCCCTCTGGGAGGGCGGCAGATCCTCGAGAGCGGCCGCCAGATGCTCCATCATCTGCCTGCCGCCGACCACTCTTTCCGGATCGTGAACGTCGAACTCATGGGGAGGATCGGACCACATGCCGGCCCGGTCGAACCGGGAGGCATCGACCGCCCCGTCGGCGTCCTCGACCAGCATGGCGGAGAAGGGCACGGACCGATGCTCCCGCTTCGCCCTCGTGCGGGCCTTGTTGACGAGGATCGAGAAGATCCAGCTCTTGAGGGAAGACCGCCGCTCGAATCGCGAGATCCCCGTGAGGACGGCGATCCACGTATCCTGCACCACTTCTTCCGCGGTCGCACGGTCGCGCACGAAGGTTCTGGCGAGCGCGATCAGGCTGCTGCCGTAGGCGTCGTAGAGGCGGCGGAAGACCTGCTCGTCACCTCGCTGCAGCGCCTCGGCCTCGTCCTGACTGCTGTCGTCTGCACTGACCGCCGCTTCTGTTCTCATCCTATCCCGGCCCAACCTGACTTGGTGTCTCGTTCAGGTGGCTGCGTCCGGCCTCGACGTCATCTGCGGGCGACGATACCGGACTGCCACGACTGACTGCCCGAACAATAGGCAGGAGACCTCGTCACGCGCTGTCACGTTGGTGTCAGGCGCGCGCGAGGCAGGTCAATCCGACGTGAGCCGCAGGTGAAGCCCTCACGGTCAGGCTTCCCGCAGGGCGCGCCTCTCCAGCATTTCGTCGAGGCTCAGGATCCGGTCCTCGGAGCGGGCGATGAACAGGCCCACTGCGCTGAGAAGGACGGGGAGGCCTGCCATGAACAGGAGGTTCGAGCCCTCGGCGAGCGGGAGGAGGAGGTGAGGTGCGGTGGAGACCGTCGACACGCCGTGGATCGCCACCCCCAGCCCATAAGAGATCGTCTTCCAGAGGGCGACGAAGATGGCGAGGCTGATCGCGATCTGAATGGTGCCGAGCACGGTCGACAGCATGGGAGCCAGGCCGTCGACGCCGTAGAACCCGCTGAAGATCGCGGCCGTTCCCGTGGGGTTCAGTATCTTGTTGAGCCCCCAGACGAGCAGAAAGAGAGCGAAACCGATACGCGTGAGAAGAAGGGCGACCTGCGACGAGGGAATCATGGGCAATCTTTCGCGGGTTGGTGGTGAACGAGCCGGGTCGGCTGTAGGGACAGGGAGTCGTGGGAGCCGGCTAGACGCTGGCGTGCTCGAGCACGACCACCCTCGTTCCCCTCGGCGTGCGGCGATAGAGGTCGATCGCGTCCTGGTTCAGCAGCCTTATGCAGCCGCTGGACATCGCCTTGCCGATGCTCCACGGCTCGTTGGTGCCATGGAGCCGGTAGAGCGTGTCGCGACCGTTCTTGAACAGATAGAGGGCCCGGGCGCCCAGAGGGTTGTCCAGTCCCGGCTCCATGCCGCCGGCATATCGGCGAAGCTCCGGATCGCGCTCCATCATGTTCCCGGTCGGCGTCCATGTCGGCCATGTCGCCTTTCTCTGGATCGTCGCGGTTCCGCTCCAGCCGAACCCGGCCCGGCCCACGCCGACCCCGTATCGCATGGCCCGTCCGCCGTCCTGCACGAGGTAGAGGTGCTTGCTGTTCGTATCGACCACGATCGTCCCCGGCTGCTCCGGCGTGGGGTAGGCGACCTGCTGGCGGTAGAAGCGCGGATCGATCCGGCTCAGGTCGACGGCCGGGATCGGGAACCGCTCGTTCGGAACCGCCGCGTACATCGCGACATAGCGCGAGGGTATCGGCGCGGGCGTGGGCGAATGTTCGGCGATGCGTGGCGAGCCGGATGCCGTGCAGCCGACCGCCAGGAGAGGCAGTCCGAGGACGAGGCCGCGTCGCGTGAGCCCGCGATGGCCGCGTGTTTCGATGAGGGGGCGCGTCAAGGCGTGCTCCATGAGTTCTGTGCGGAGGTGCAGCGCATCTACTCCGCGATGATCCGGGTGGGGAGTGACGGGCTGCTGCCCGGATGTGCCTGGCCGGCCTCTGCCGCCGGGCAAGGGCGGATCGCGCTGGCGCATCGTGCGGTCACACCAGCGCTTCGGCGGGATCCGGCGTCGCGGCCACGCCGTTCTTCCCGACAGCCGGCTTGGTCGCCCTGTCCCCCGCGCTGCACGAGGCGCCGCCCAGGACGCAGAACTTCGCGCAATGCCGGTGGTTGAGAGCAACGCTGCCGGACGCCTCCTCAAGGGTGGTTCCGAGTTCGAACGCGGGCTCGTAGGGCAGCAGCGTGCAGGCGACGACGCTCGGGCGCTCTGCGCCCTTGCGCTTCACGACCATCCGGGAGGAGGCGCACATCATGTCCTCGGGGTTCTTGCCGAGGATCGACCAGCACCCGGTGGTGATTTCGGGAACCTCGGCGTCCGGGTCCATCTCGGGGAAGAGGATCAGTCGAGCACCGTCGTGCGCGTCGACCTGGATGCCATGCTCCTCGAAGAGGCGCGCATAGCCGTCACGCTCCTCGTCGAGATCCTCCCCCCACATGGTGCGTCCGGCCACGGAGAGCTCGAAGCCGTTGCGGGCGAGCCAGACCAGCCCGTCGAGCGTCGGCCGGTAGGTCCTCGGCCCACGTTCCTCCTCATGCCGACGTGCTGAGAAATGGTCGAGCGACACTCTCATCGCCAGCCGGCCGCCATGGCGCTCCCGAAGCGCGAGCAAAGCCTTGCCGTGCCGCATCATCGGACGCATCGCGTTGGTGAGAACGAGCGCACGGAAGCCCCTGGAGAGGACGTCGTCCAGCATGCCGATCATCTCCGGATTGAGGAACGGCTCCCCGCCGGTGAAGCCGATCTCGGACGTTCCGAGACGATTCCGCTCGATCTCGTCGAGATAGCCCGCGACTTCGGCTCGGGTCAGGTAGACCAGGCGATCGTTGCGCGGGCTCGACTCGATGTAGCAGTTCCTGCAGGTCAGGTTGCAGAGCGTCCCGGTGTTGAACCAGAGCGTTTCGAGTTGCCTCAGGCCGACCCGGCCGCGGGGATGGCCGTCCGCCGTGAAGTCGGGGTCGCGAAACTTGTGTCTCTCGGCCTCCGCCTTCGGGAATGCCGGCCATAAATGATCCACAGCCGGCTCCCGACGCCGCGACGGAGCCAGTTCGGCACTGTGGGGCCAGAAGGCCTGCCCAGGAACGAGCGGGCGTCCCGCCTGCGCGATCTCGCGGGCCGGGAGGACGTCGCAGCTCGGCCAGATGCCGGTCTCGAGCGCGGCGGCGTAGCCTTCCGGCAAGCCGGCGTCCCGCATCGCCCTGGCGGCAGAGGCATGGTCGTATTCCAGGGCACGATGCTCGATCCGGATGCCGTCTCCCTCGGGCGTCAGGAGGCTGTACCAGGATCGCGTGGTGCCATCGTGGGCCGGCAGCCCGATGGCGCCCGCGTTGTGCCAGAGCCGCCCCCCGACGATCTGCGTGAACGGTATGCCGCAGTGGCCGCCGATCAGCCCGTCCGTGCCCGCGAGGGCAAGCTCCCGCTGCTTTTCTCTCGATGCAGTGGAGGCGAAAATGAACCTGTTCACGGTCTCGGTCCCGCCGTGCACGACGGCCAGGCGGCGTCCGCCGATCTCGATGTCGAGCCGGCTCGGCAGGCCCGCCATCCAAGCCCGGGCGTCCTCGTCGAGGTGGCGATCGGCATGCGCGAACCAGGCGGCGGAAAGCCTGTCGCAGGCGCTGCCCGGGCTGAAGCCGCACCCGCAGTCGGAGATCCCGGCCGCAAGGCTCTGCTCGCAATTCCCCCGAACCACCCGAACCCCCGAGCGCCGGATCAGCTCCACGGTCGCGACCGGATCGGCTCCGTATGCGACGACGTCGCCCGTGCAGATGACATGGTCCGGGGCGATTTCCAATCGGCGCGCCTGATCTAGCAGGGCCCGTGTCGCCTCGAGATTGCTGTAGGGCCCGCCGAAGACCAGGACGGTCCGCTCGTACCTCGTGGCGGGATTCATGGGCCGGAGCCCCGTTCCTGACGTCATCCGCTCGATCCGTTCGTTCCGTTTCGGTTGCCGCGCGCAAGACGGCGTTGCGAAATTGGTCTCCGGCCGGCCCCGACCGTTACAAAAAGGCCCGCTGCCGTTCCTCAGCGGCGATGGATGACGCCATCGGGCCTGAAGGCATGGAATGCGAAGGCGAAGGTGACGTCGTAGGGCAGGTCGACGGCCTCGCCGGACCGCAGGCGCTGGACGATTACGGTGCCGACATCCCGCCCACCCGCGACGGTGGATGCGTCCAGCGCGGAGCTCTGGCCGGCTCTCCAGCGAAGCACGATGTCGCCATCGCGAATTTCGCCCTTCGAGCGGACGAGCTCGAGGGGGTACGCCTCGTGCCGGCCCGGAGCGGTTTCGATCGCCACCACCCGGGCCATCGGCTCGATGCCGTCGGGCATGCTGCCGTCATAGAGAAACGGGGTGGCGCCCTCGCGATCGTATCCGAGATAGGGATTGCGCCCATATGCCCGAACCGACGGATTTTCCGGACCCAGGACCTTGCCGTCGGGATGGCGCTGGACGAAGCTCGAATATGACTCGAGCCGGGACGGGATGCGCTTCAGCTCCGTCCCCGCCATCTCCCCGACGATTGCTTCGCCGGTGAACTGCTGCCACCAGCTCTCGGTCTGCCGGTCGTACATCACGAGGTCGGAATGCCGGAGCTTGCCGGTGGTCCCGAAGTCGAGGACACGCCCGCCGACGGTCCGGTCGAACACGAGCGAGGCATTGCAGAGGGGGCAGTAGGTGATGGCAACGGGCAAACCGTCCACCACGTCGTTGACGATCTCGTGCCACATCATGACACGCAACGGATATGCCCGTGCATCGCCATCGATCTCGAGCGAGATGACCGGCTCCTGCGGCTGAAGATCCTTCGCCCATCCCCGGGCCTCGCCGTCGACCAGGGCCGTGAAGGCGGGGTTGTCGATAGATGGAATGCCATCCTTCGGGGGGCCGCCCGATCGGATCTCCGCGAGGTCAACCGTAGATCGGGAGAAGTCCGTGCGCGGCCATTCCACCCGCCAGTCGTCCGGAGCCGCAGTGGCGGACGGCGCCGCCCCGCCCAAGACCATCATGGGGACGACGAGGACGGTCGATCTGATCCAGGCTCTGAACATTGAGACTTCCTCCGGCTGTAACGGTTAGTCGTCTGGAGCGACCACTCGTTACGCGTGCTCAAGCCATCGGTCGCAGCGGGCTCGCAGCAACCGGAAACGAATTGGTGGAGATCCCCAGCGTGCCTTCGTTGAACCTCGCCTTCCGGCGTCTCGTCGCTTCTTGCCTCGTCGCAGGCGGCCTTCTGTCACTCGGAGCCCCGGGTGCGTCGGCGGAGACGCTGCGCTTCGCCGTTGGTCCCTTCCAGGCGACTCCGAGCGATACGAAGACGGCCTACGAGCCGTTCTTTGCCTACATCGCCCAGCAACTCGACGCGGACTACGAGCTCGCCGTCACGAACGACTGGGCCGGCATCGCGGTCGCTCTCGCGAACGGCCAGGCCGACGTCGCGTGGATGGGGCCCTGGGGCTATGTCCTCGCCCACAACGAGGGTGGCGCCGAGGCCGTCGCAACCGTCAAGTACGACGGTGAGCCGACCTATCACGCCATCATTCTGGCGCGGCCCGACGTTCCGATCGAAAGCTGGCCCGAGGATGCGGAAGGTCTCAGCATCTCGTTCGCCGATGTAGGCTCGACATCGGGTTGGCTCATTCCGCATTTCTGGTTTCACGAACGGAGCATCGACCCGAGGAGCTACTTTGGTTACCGCGACGGCGCGTCTCACGCGGCGAACGTCATGGCCGTGGCCAACGGGCAGGTAGATCTCGCGACGGACTACGATCGCAATCTCGCGGCCATGATCGAGCGTGGCATCGTCGATCGCGATGACCTTCGCATCGTGTGGAGGTCCGACCCGCTGCCGAACGACCCGCTGGTGGTTCGCGAGGGCCTGGACCCGGAGATCGTTTCCCGACTCCAGGAGATCGTCGTCGGCATCGGCGAGGAGCAGGCGCAGGAAATAATGCCCCCGCACTACACGGGGTGGGTGCCCGCCGACCATGAGAGCTACGCCATGATCGAGAATGCGGGGCGGGCTCTCGGCAAGCTCAAACAGCGTTGATGACGACGGACCGGCTCGAGGCCGCGCTCGCCCGCCCCGTCGGCCTGCGAAGGCGGGCGCGCATGGTCATCGGCGGTGGCGTCGTGGTGCTGTTCTACGCCGCGTGTGCCCACTTCGCCGATATCGACCCCGTGGCCCTGTGGCAAGGCCTTCCGCGCCTGGTGAGCTGGGCAGGGCGGGCCTGGCCCCCCGACTTCGCGGAGTTGCCCGTCCTGCTCCACCGGGCAGGTGAGACCGTCGCGATGGCAACGCTCGGCACGACGCTGGGTGCAGTTCTCGCCGTGCCGCTCTGCATCCTCGCGGCACGCAACACGAGCGAGGCCTGGCTCTACTATCCCGCTCGCGCGCTACTCAACACGCTGCGCGGCATCGACAGCTTCGTGTTCGCCCTGATCTTCGTCGCGGCGGTCGGGCTCGGGCCGTTCGCAGGGGTGCTCGGGGTCGGCCTCCACACGGCGGGATCTATCGCCAAGCTCTGGGCGGAGAGCATCGAATCCGCCGAGGCCGGCCCGCTGGAGGCGGCCTTGATGGACGGGGGGCGGCCGGCTGAAGGCCATCCGCCACGCGCTTCTGCCCGACGTGCTGCCGAGCCTCACGTCGACATCGCTCTACATGTGGGAGTTCAACGTGCGCGCCTCGACCGTTCTCGGCATCGTCGGGGCCGGCGGGATTGGGCAGGAACTCAAGAACAGCGTCGACCTTCTGATGTTCGACCGGGTGCTGGCCATCATCCTGATCATCCTCGCGATGGTCACGGCCATCGACCAGCTCAGTGCATTTCTGCGCAGGAGACTGGCATGAAGCCGGCCATCGAGGCGATCGACCTCGCCAAGAGCTTCGAGAGCAACACCGTGCTGGACGGTGCAAGCCTGTCGATCCGTCCGGGCGAATTCGTGGCGCTCGTCGGACCGAGCGGGGCGGGCAAGTCCACCCTCTTCAGGTGCATGACCGGCCTCACCGCGCCGGATGCCGGCGAGGTGAGAGTGGCGGGTGTTCCCCTTGGGGGACTCCGCGCCCGGGACCTGGCCAGGGTCCGCCGCCGGATCGGCGTCGTCTTCCAGCAGTACAACCTCGTCCGGCGCCTCAGCGCGCTGGACAATGTCCTCGCGGGGCGACTGGCGGATGCGGCGGCCTGGCGGGTGGCGCTTGGGCGATTTTCGCGGTCCGACCGTCTTCTGGCCGCAGCAGCGCTCGACCGGGTCGGGCTGCTCGACCACGCCCATCAGCGGGCGAGCACTCTCTCCGGCGGCCAGCAGCAGCGTGTCGCGATCGCCCGCGCGCTCGCCCAGGAAAGTTCGGTCATTCTCGCCGACGAACCCGTTGCGAGCCTCGACCCCGATAGCGCGGAGATGGTCCTGACCCTGCTGAAGCAGCTCACAGCCGAGAAGGGGCTGGCCATCTGCTGCACGCTCCACCAGCACGCCTTGGCCGAGCGCTTCTGCGACAGAATTCTCGAGCTCCGGGGCGGCCGGATCGGATTGCAGGACGAAGCCGTCCCCTCCTTCGCGAGAGCGTGGCAGTCGCTCTCGCCCGTCCGCGTTTCTCAGAATGCCGGAACGTCCCTCTCACCTGAGGGACGTCACCGGCGACGGGTCGAGGCATGATGTCGGTCGCCATTTTCGCCAAGGCCCCGATCCCCGGCTTCGCCAAGACCCGCCTCTCGCCCGCAATCGGTGCCGAGAGCGCCGCCAGGCTACAGGAATGGCTTCTCGTGCGGACTGTCGAGACGGTGTTCCGCAGCGGCCTCGGCCCGGTCTCCCTCTGGTGCGCACCCGGTAGCGGGCACCCTTTTTTCGGTGCCCTGGCGGAGCGGTACCGCATTCGGCTGCACGACCAGGGCGGGGACGATCTCGGGGACCGGATGCTGGGCGCCTTCCGGGCACAGACGGATGCTCGGCCGCTCCTCCTGATCGGGACCGACTGCCCGAGCCTCGAGGCGACCCACTTGCAAGCGGCTGCCCGGGCGCTCGAACTGGGCAGCGATGCCGTTTTCCTGCCCGCCGAAGATGGCGGCTATGTCCTCGTGGGGCTGAGGAGGCCAGTGCCCGAACTGTTTCGCCAAATGCCGTGGGGCAGCGATCGGGTCATGGAGGAAACGCGGCACCGGATGCGCCGCACCGGGATGTCGTGGAGCGAGCCGGCGACGTTGTGGGACGTCGATCGCCCAGAAGACATCGCGCGGCTGGACGGCGACTTGCTCGCCGCGCTTGCGGCTTCCGAGAATGTCCCGGTGTAACGATTTGCCCGTTCCGGTGAACTGTGTATCGGGGGCAACGGACCTGTCCCCCAAACGAACTCGAAAGGATGACTATGCCAACGCAGAAGCTTGAAGCCGGCGGCACCTTGCCCTCGGTCACCGTCCCGCAGGTCGGGGGCGGCGAGATCGAACTCGGCAGGGGCGACGGCTGGAACGCGGTCGTGGTCTACCGCGGCAAGCACTGCCCGATCTGCAAGGCCTATCTGGGCGATCTGAACAACAAGCTCGGCGATTTTCGGGGCGCCGGCGTGAACGTCGTGGCGGTTTCGGGCGATCCGCAGGAGAAGGCGGAGACGGAAGCTCGCGAAGAAGGCTGGACCTTTCCCGTGGCGTACGGGCTGACAGTCGATCAAATGGCAGCGCTGGGCCTTTACGTGTCCGATCCCCGCTCGCCGGAGGAGACGGACCGACCCTTCCCGGAGCCGGGCCTGTTCGTCGTCAATCCCGAAGGCCGCCTCCAGATCGTCGACGTGTCGAACGCTCCGTTCTCGCGACCGGATCTTGGAATGCTGCTGAAGGGGCTGAAATTCATCCAGGAGAAGAACTACCCCATCCGCGGAACGCACGGCTGAATCCTCGGCCGTCGTCTCCCGCCGCTGGCACTGTGCGTCGGCGGCATCATCCGACTTTCTCATGCTCAAGGAGTGGCTACGCATGGCCGGCGCGATCAACTGCGACGTCTGCATCATCGGTGCCGGCTCGGCCGGCCTCTCCGCGGCGGCCGGATTGGCACAGCTCGGCCTCGAGACCGTCCTGATCGAGTCCGGCGAGATGGGAGGGGACTGCCTCAATACGGGCTGCGTGCCGTCGAAGGCTCTCCTGTCCCTGGCGAAGCGCAGGCACGTCGCAGCAGGCGTGCACCCGGCTGAGGTTGAACCGGCGCCGCGTGAAGCCATCAACGCCTACGTGTCGGAGACGATCGCGGCGATCGCGCCTCACGACTCGCAGGAGCGATTCGAGGGCATGGGCGTTACCGTGATCCGCGAATGCGCCCGCTTCGAGAGCCCGACCCGCGTCATGGCCGGCGATACCGCCGTCGAGGCCAAGCGCTTCGTCATCGCGACAGGATCGAGCGCCGCGATTCCGCCCATCGCCGGGCTCGAACCCGGGCGGGTCCTGACGAACGAGACGATCTTCTCGCTGGAGGAGACGCCGGAGCACCTCGTCGTGATCGGCGGCGGCCCGATCGGGTTGGAGATGGCGCAGGCGCACCGCCGGCTCGGCAGCAGGGTGACCGTGCTCGAGATGCGCACGGTCCTGCCCAAGGACGATCCCGAACTCGTCGACGTGGTGCGCCGGTGCCTGAAGGCGGAGGGCATCGAGATCCTCGAGAACGTCGAGGTGCGCTCGGTCGAGCATCTGCCCGGAGGCCACCGAGTCAGGCTGTCGATGGAAGGCGCCGAACATCAGGTCGCGGGCTCGCACCTTCTCGTGGCGGCCGGCCGCAAGGTGAATGTCGACGGGCTGGGCCTGGAGGCTGCGGGGGTCGAGTACGACAGGAAGGGCATCAGGACCGACCGTCGGCTGCGCACCAGCCGCAAGCATATCCATGCGATCGGCGACGTTGCCGGCGGCCCGCAGTTCACGCATGTCGCCGGCTACCACGCCGGGATCCTGGTGAGGAACATCGCCTTCCGCATCCCGGCGAAGGTCGACTACGACGCGCTGCCCTGGGTCACCTACACCGACCCCGAACTCGCCCATGTGGGGCTGACGCTCGAGGCTGCCCGCGAGCGCCACGGCGACGGCGTCAGGAGCTTCACGCACGCGTTCACCGGCCTCGACCGGGCGGTGGCGGAGCGGCGCCGTGAGGGGCTTCTGAAGGTCGTCGCGCGGCCCGACGGACGTATCCTTGGATGTTCGATCGTCGGGCCCGGAGCGGGTGAGCTGATCGCGCTCTGGGGCCTGGCCATCAGCCGAAAGCTGAAGCTGAAGGCACTCACGGATGTGATCTTTCCCTACCCCACGATCTCCGAAGTGAGCCGGCAGGCGGCCGGGGAGTGGTACAAGCCTTCCCTGTTCAACGATCGCACCCGCCGCCTCGTGTCCCTGCTGCAGAGGCTCCCGGGCTTCTGAGCATCTGCGGCCGCCGCCGATGGTCTCGAGCGGCGGCACCGAGGCAGCTTTTGGGGTCCGGACGCAGAGATAGGGTCCCGGGCGTTCTTACCCGGCCCCCGTATCTCATGTCGGTCCGTCTGGGCGGAGACCGCGCTGCTCTGCCGGTTCAGCCGCCGGTCGCCGCCGAAACGAGCTTGTCGAGTGCGCCCTTCATCGTCCGGAAGGCTTCGTCGGCACCTTCGACGTCGTGCCGCTCGCGCACGGCCTCCGGGTCTTCGTAGGCGATCCGGGTCTGGCCGCCCTCCTCCCACACGAGGACCCGGAGCGGGAGGTCCAGCCCCGCGCGCCGCTCGGCCGCGATGACCGGCGTGCCGATCTTCGGATTGCCGAATATGATCACGGTCGTCTCCGGGAGCTCCGTGGAGACGGACCTGGCACCTTCCGCATGATCCACGGTGGCGAACACGGTCGCGCCGGCGTTCTCGGCAGCCTCGACGAAGTTGGCAACCGTTTCCGCGACGGAGAGGGGGCTTTCGGTTTCCACCAGTTCCGCCGCGCGAGCGTCGACGAAGCCGATCGTCACGAGCCCCGCCGCCATCACCAGATGCTTCAGCATGGTTGGTCCACTCCCTGGATTGTCGAACTTTGATGACGAGCCGTTCCGGCTCCGCGTCGTCTAGCGGCTGTTCAGGGTCCAGTCGTACCCGAGAAACCGGATCTCGACGTCCGGAGGCAGTCTCACCCCGGCCTCTCGCGTCAGCCAGACCCGCAGGTCGCCTTGCGAGAAGTCCTCGGAAAACCAGTCCATCACCTTGCTCACCTCGACCACGCCTGCCGTCTCCCGGCGCAGGCCTTTTGAAGGATTCGCCAGCGTCGCGGCGACCTGGTCGTCGAGTTGCTCGTCCAGTCGGTCGCCTCGGTAAGCTTCAGTCCGCAGGTCGGGGCACGATATGGCAGCGCAGTTGATGGCGAAGTGGATCCGCGCGTCGCCCATGGGCCTGATGATCCCGTGCTCGATATCGTCCAGCGAATACTCACGGCCGGCGATGGCCCATTTGTGGCGCTGCCAGGCCGTCTGGATGAGATTGCCGAGGTTCTTGATCGAGCGCTGCTCACCGCTCCCGACGATGAGGTCGATCGTCAGGAAATTGTAGGCGTTGATCCAGTACGCGAGGCGGTCGTTTCCGGCTGGGCCCGTGGCAGGATCGCTCGACAGCAGGATCTGCCGAGCCTCGACGTGCCGCGGATCGCTCGCCCACGCCCGATAGTCCACGCCATGATAGATGATGCCGTTCCGCCTTGCAGTCGCGACGTGGGCCCCGAGCAGGCTGTCGTACGTCTCGACGAACTTGTCGTAAGGACCCGCGACGGCGAAGGTCGGCACGACAGCGCCGGCTCCACCGATCGCAGCCGCGAGCAGGACGATCATCGCGGAAGCCTGGCGACCGGGCCTTTTCAACTGGGTATAGATCGTGGGCAGCAGCGCCATCAGTCCGAGAAGGCTGAAGGCGAGGAGCGTCTGGGCCGAGATCAGGTCGGCGGGATCGCTGATCGAGGCGAGTTCGCCGCCGAGATTGGCGTAGACGAACGAGCCCGGCATGATGCCGAGGAGGGTGGTGATCGCGAAGGTTCGGGTGCGCACACCGAACATCGCGGGGACGATGTTCACGAGAAAGAACGGAAAAAGCGGTACGAGACGCAGAAACAGGAGATAACCGAACGCATTCTCCTGCAGGTTTCGCGCAACCCTGTGATAGAGCGGCCCGGCCTTCCGGCGCAAGCTCTCTCCGAGCGAAGTCGAGGCGATCCAGAAGATCGCGACCGCCCCGCAGGTCGCGGCGCCGACGATCAGGGCGGTACCCGCCCACCGGCCGAACAGGAAACCGCCCAGCAGCGAGAGGACCGTCGCCGCCGGCAGCGAAAGCGCCACGATCGAAGCGTAAACGGTGAAGAAGATCGCGGCGGCCACGATCGGCCGCGCATCGACATGAGCGAGCAACGCATCGCGGTGATCCCTCACCGTCTGGAAACTCAGCACTTCGCCGAGCCCCAGGAGATGTGCCGCGACGGCGGCTGAGAGGAAGACGAGGAGCACGAGATAGACGGGGCGGATGCGCGGCATTCGGGACACTCCTGCGGAGTCGACATGATGGAGCCCGGGCTCGAAAGGAAGAGCCCGGGCAGATCTTGTTGGCGGCCTACATGTCCGCCATCTGGCCCGCCGGCCCAGGCCAAGGGCCCATCAGTTGCTCGAACGTCACTTCGCCCATCTCGCCTGGCATGTCGCCGTGGGTTCGATCGTCTGCATGGTAGGCGACGACGAACATCTGGTAATCGTTGTCGGCCGGAACCGTGATCGTCGTCTCGGCGCCACCGTCGTCGCCCGCCCGGAACTCGTTTGCCGGAGTTCCGCCCGCCGGCCCCATGTCCATGCCGAACGTGCCCGAATTGACCCACCAGATCGTATAGAGCCCCCCTGGCACGAGCCCGGTCGCCTCGAGCGTGACCTCATGCTGATCGCTCGACGCCGCGGCGGAGGCGGTGCCGGTGGCCTCCATCCAAGTCCCCGACTCCTGCCCCTCGGGTACGCCGCTGCGGTCGGCGGCACTCAACGTCGTCTCGAAATCCTCTGCGTGGGCCGTTCCGCCGGTGACACCTGCAGCGAGGGCGAGGAAAGCTCCGAGCGCGACAGCCCTCCACGGCAAACAGTCCGAATAAAGGTGTACCATTGCGTTTCTCCCTTGGGTCGGGTTGCCAAAAGGCGCGGCCATATATCCGCGACCTAGAGTGGTCGGGCTGGAGCTGCGGAACGTTACCCCCTCTGGCCTCGATTTTGGCCTGTTCACCCAGGGTTGACCGTTCGTGAACGGTTCTTTCGTCTGGAGCGGCGGTCACCTGTCGCGCTGCCTGACAAAAGATGCGCCGCCAACGGGTGCCAGCAAAATGAGGAGCAACCGATGCCGGAAGCTGCAACACCTACGGGAGACGCCCCTCGTGCCGTCGCCTTTGACATAATCGAAACCGTCTTCTCCCTCGATGTGCTGCGCGACCGCGTGGAGGCACTCGAGGTCTCGCGCGAGCTTGTGGATCTCTGGTTCGCCAGGAGCTTGCGAGACGCGTTTGCACTGGCGGCGACCGGATCGTTCGCCCCGTTCCGCGATGTTCTGGAAGCAGCTCTCCGGGAAGCTCTCGCGGAGAAGGGGCACCGATTCGACCCCGAGTCGGTGGCCAATGTCCTCGGTGGCTTTTCGGTGCTCGATCCTCATCCGGACGCCCCGGAGGCGTTCCGGATGGCGCGTGAAGCCGACATGCGGGTGGTTGCACTCTCGAACGGCAGTGCCGACGTCACCGGGGCCCTGCTCGAACGGGCTCTCCTCGACGAGTTCGTGGACCTCGTCATTTCCGTGGACGAGGTCGGGCTGGCGAAGCCGCGTGCTGAGGTGTACCGCCATGCGGCGGAACGGGCGGGGGTGGAACCGTCACGACTTTGCCTGGTGGCGGCCCATCCCTGGGACATCCATGGTGCCAAGGCAGCAGGCCTCGTCGGCGCGTTCGTCTCACGCGGAACGAGCTACCCCGATTTCATGCTGCAGCCGGACGTCGACGCCTCATCGCTCGTGGAGGCGGTCTCCGCTCTCGTACGGCGATGACCACGGTAACGCGGGGAATGGTCCGCATACCAAGCCTCGCTCACGCCGTCGCCGTGCTTCCAGCGGCCATGGCGACGAGAGCATTGATTTCCTCGGCGACCACAACCGGGTGGTCTTCGGGAGTGAAGTGTTTCGCCCCATCGATTCGGCGCAATGGTGCCGAGAGATCGTGCGCCAGACGCTCGCCGTAACGGACCTTCTGGAACTGGTCCGCCGCACCCCAGCAGAGCCTCGCCGGCACGTTTAGCCGGGACAGCTCCGGCGCCACCGCCTCCGTATCGCGGACGTCGAGCGCCGCCACCTGCCGGGCGAGTGCCGCAGCACCGTCGCTATCGAGGTAGGCCGGAAAGTGCGCCTCAAGCGCTTCTCGCGCCTGGGCGGGTTCATCATGGCCGCGGCGGAACAGCGTCGTCATGACCATCTTCAGCGCCGCGTCGGGGAGGTGGCGTATCGCGCTCCGAGTGGCCCGGAGGATTTTCACGCTGGGGATGGGCCAGGAGTCGTAGGCGATAGCGTTTGTAAGGAAGAGGCCGGCGCAGCGGTCTCTGTGACGGACCGCCGCGATCTGGGCAACGCCTCCGCCAAGGTCGTGCCCGGCGAGGATCGCCCGCTCCAGCCCGAGTGCGTTCATCCAGGCCACGAGGTATTCGGCCTGCTTCGCCACCGAGATATCGCGCCCCCGACCGGCAGGGATCGAGCCGGCATACCCCACCATTTCCCAGGCCAGGCACCGCGCTCCCTCCAACCTGGGCAGGACGTGCCGCCAGAGCCGTGGCCCCGTAGGGATGCCGTGTATCAAGACAAGGGGTATGCCCTCGCCGCGCTCGTGCCAGCGCATGGGAATGCCGTCGATGGTTCGGCTGTTCATCTCCATTGTTTCGTCCCCTCGCTGAACTGCTCCTCGTCGTGTGACCGTATCGGGAAGGTCGCGGTCGAATCTCGCCGTCAAGCGATGATCCAGCCGTAGACGAACCCGAGGATGGCGCCGAAGATGAGATGCATCATGAGCGCCATCACAGGCGCCATCGCGCCGAGCCTGGCCCCGAAGACGCCGTTCCCTGCCATCGGCATCATGACGAGCATCGCGATCAGCCATCCCGCTGCGCCGAGAACCGCTCCGTTCAGCCAGTGAGAACCCGGCCACAGGCCCGCGAAAACCCAGGCGTAAGCCAGCCCGTAGATCACAGTGCCGACGATGAAGTGGACGACCCAGCCGATCGCACGCGAGGCGCCCATCATGCCGGAGATCATTCCGATCATGTCGAGCTGCGGCATCAGGTTCATGCTCTGCTTCATCAACTGCATCATCGAAAGGATGGCGGTCGCGACGAAGCCGGCGATGAGTCCGGCCCACAATGGTGTCATGGCGCGCACTCCTTCTCTGCATTGAACACCGGGATCACCTTCGGCTTATGGCCCGCGCTGCCAGTGTCGCGACGACGGCAACGCCGACCCCGAGCGTCGCGGCGGCGGCCGCCGTTCGCCAGGCAGGCGGCAGTGGCCGATAGAGGTCGGCGAGCGAAGCCATGAGGCCCATTGGCGGAGCGGCCTGCCACAGGTCGCTCTGGGCCCGCGGGCCGGCTCGCCGCGTCATCTCGCGCATGGTGCCGACCCCGCGTGCCATCGGCACGAGCCGCCGTGTGCTCTCCGACCTCGATGGCTGCTCACCCCGGGCGACGGCTTCCAAAGCCTGGACAAGCCCTCGCTCGTCGCCGGCCCACAGTGACCGGAAGACGATGGTCCCGGTCTCGTCGGTCAGGTACGCGGCGTTCGGTTTCTCATCGAGCCGCCGGTGTATCGATCCGTCCGGGTCGTCCACGACAATCGTCCAGGGAAGGCGGTCCCGCTGCTGCAGCGAGCGAGCTGCATTGCGCTTTTCCTCGGCCACCCCGGCCTGGTCGTGATGCTCTCCCGGGTGCGCCTCCCGGACATAGAGCATTATGAATTCGATGCGGTGGCCAAATCTCCCATGGAGCTCCTTGAGGATCGGGTTGGAACTTGCCGTCATCGGGCAGGTGAACGATCCCGTGACCAGCAGCACGGGGCGCCCTGCAAGATCGCGTGTCCTCAGCCACCCGCCCTCGGCGGTCGGCAGGTCGAACTCCGGCAGGCGGTCGCCGGCTTTGGGCGCGCCCTTTCTGAACTGCATGTCGTCGGACAGGATCTCTGACGAGACATGCTCATAGGCGTAGCGTGTTTCGCTCATCTCGGCCTCCAGACTTTCAGGCGGCAGTGCCGCGGATCGGGTAGTGCTTCTCCTGGATGAACTTCAGCCCGTCGAGGACGCCCTGCAGGTCTGGTCGGGCGAAGGGCGCGTTCGAGATGTCCACGATCTGCAGGACCCCGCCGGGGTTGGTCACGAACAGCCCCGGTTCTGCGAAGGGCCTATCCGTCTCTTGCGGCGAGCGTGGCTCCGAAACAAACAGCCCGAGTTCCCTCATCTGATCTTGTGAAAGCTCGGTGGCGACCGGGAATCGCCAGCCCTCCTCGGCAGCCTCTTCCTTGGCGCGCTCTTGCGGATCGCCCGAGACGGCGATCACCTCGGCACCCGCCTCACGGAAGCCTTCGAGCAGCCCGTCGAGCGTCTTCAGATACTTGCGACAGAGCGGGCAGTGCCGGCCACGATAGACCACGGCTACCTGCCACCGCCCTTCACCACCGAGCTGCAAATCTGTCCCGTCCGTGGACGGCAAGGTTATCACCGGCATCGGGTTTCCTGGCGCAGTCAGACGGTCACTCATTCTGTTCTTCCTTTTGAACTCGAATCTCGTCGCCTCGTCCCGCCGGGCTCGACGGCGTTGCTTCGGCACTCTGGAGCAGTCCCAGGAGTGGGCGAGCGGCGCCCTCCATCGTCGCGCGGTGGGGGCGTGTCCTCGCGAGCACGCGAAGCCCGAACATCAGCGCGCTGAAGGCTCGAGCCGCATCCGCCGCGGAGACGGACTGATCGGCTTCTCCAGCGCGTTGCGCGGCCTCGAAATTGCGCCGGAAGAATGTCTCGACCTCGGCAAGGTAGCCGGCCACGATCGCTGCAATTTCGGGATCATGCGGTCCTAATTCGATCGCCGTGTTGATCACGAGGCAGCCCATGCGGTCGGGATCGCCCAACGCCGCTTCGGTGACGTGCGTCACGAAGAGGCGGATCCGCTCCGCAGGCGACGGCAGGCGCTCGATCTCCCGCAGGCACTCGCGGGTCCGCCGCTCCGAGTAATGCTCCAGCGCGGAGCGGAATACTTCGCGCTTGCCTCCGAACGCGTTGTAGAGGCTCGTCATTCCGATCCCCGTGGCGGCTTCCAGGTCGCGAACCGAGGTGGCCCCGTAGCCTCGCGCCCAGAACTGCCGGACGATCGTTTCCAGAGCGGCGGATTCGTCGAATTGCCGTGGACGCGCCACGCGGTCCTCCCTTTTGCATCAGTCGCTGCAAAACGGACTCGGAGAAGAGAAGGTTCCGAGCGCAGGATCTGCTCCCGCCATAGCCGCAAGAAACGGGCATCGTCCCAGAGGGCCGTCGAAGAGTGCCCTCATCGATCGCGTCTTTCCCTGAAATCTGGTCGGCACCGTCTTATGGTGCCCCGATCGCTGAGGCCGAGCACGACTGCGGCTGCTCGCGGGAAGCTGCGTGATACAAACAGGTGCGTGTGAAGGTCGCTTTGCCGACACCTGTCAGACTTCCGACCTCCTCAATCCGCAGCGATTGCTGCAAAACGAGGCCACCCGCAGCTCGTTCCCGCAGTCAGAGCTCCAAACGTCGACTCGTCCTGTTCCGTACTGGCGGCCAGCCGAACCTCACCTGCGGCTGCGACGACCCCGCATGCCGGCCAGCATCGCCGGCACGAGAGTGACCAGGCCCAGAATGACCAGCGCGACCGTCACTGCGGTCGAGCCGGCAAGCAATGTTGCCTCGCCGGCATAGGTGATGACGAAGCTGATCGGCGTCACGCCGAGGAAGGTTGCGAGGGCAAAGCGCCAGTACCGCAGCGGCGTCGCACCCGCCACATAGCTGACGGCGTCGAAGGAGATGAACGGTACCAGCCGTGAGAGGAACACCGCCAGCATGAGCCAGAGCTGGGAGTGGTCTTCGAACCTTCTGTGGAGAGCTTCGGCGGCTTTCCAGCCGGAGATCACCTGCCGGCCTATCAGGCGTCCGATCAGGAACGCGACCGTCGCACCGGCGAACGACCCCGCGACGACGAGAACCCCTCCCCATAGCGGCCCGAAGGCAGCACCCGATGCAAGGCCGATCGGACCGCTCGGGATTGGACTGAATATGATCGCCGCGGCCATCGCGGCAACGACGGCGACCGGGCCGAGCGCCCCCAGTTGTTCGACGGCCTCACGAAGTGCCGCGGGTTCGGCGAGCATGTCCGGCAGGGAGGTGTACCGGCCGGCAAGCCAGTAGAGCAGCGCGATGGAGACAATCGTTCCGATCACGACCAGCAATCTCGACCGGGCGCTGTTCATGGGCGCATACCCTGCCTCTATGGGACGTCCGCCGTTCCCTTCAAAGAAAGCCCCTTGAAAGGCGTAGCGTTTCCGCTTGCGAAGAGACCTACACGATGAGGTGAAGCAAGCATCTGAGGAGGACGTCATGTCTGTAAAGCGTCACGGATTGCTCGCGGGACAGGCCGCTCTGGTCACCGGTGCCAGTTCGGGCATCGGCGCGGGCATCGCCAAGGCGCTCGCGGGCGAGGGAGCCGTCGTGGGTGTGAACTACCGGTCGGACCGCGCGTCTGCCGAAGACGTGGTCGCGGCAATAGCCGAGGCCGGCGGCGAGGCCTTCGAGATCGAAGCCGACGTCACGGAGGAGGACGGTGTGGAGGAGATGATGCGCACCTTTCTCGATCGTGCGGGCCGGCTGGATGTGATGGTGCCCAACGCGGGAATCCAGAAGGATGCCTCGATCGACGAGATGACGCTCGATCACTGGAAATCGGTCCTGGACGTCAACCTCACGGGGCAGTTCCTGTGCGCCCGGGCCGCCATTGCGCAGTTCGACACCCAGCCTGGCCCCGCCACATCGGCTTCGGTCGGCAAAATCATCTGCATGAGCTCGGTCCACCAGGACATTCCCTGCGCCGGGCGGGTGAACTACGCAGCATCCAAGGGCGGGATAGACATGATGATGAGGAGCCTTGCGCAGGAGGTGGCGCATCGGCGGATTCGGATCAACTCGATTGCCCCGGGTGCCATCAAGACGCCGATCAACGAGGAGGCCTGGCAGACGGAAGAGGCGGAGCGCCAGCTCCTGGAGCTCATCCCCTATGGCCGGGTCGGCGTGGTCGAGGATGTCGCCCGGGCGGCCGTCTGGCTCGCCTCCGATCTGTCCGACTACGTGGTCGGAACGACACTCTACGTGGACGGCGGAATGTCCCTCTATCCGGGCTTCCGCGACAATGGCTGAGGCATTGGCGCCGGGCGGCTCGGGACGCGAGCGACAGTCACCACAAGCCCAGCCTCCGATCGGAGAATATGCGGCGATCGGCGATTGCCATGGATTCGCGCTGGTGTCGCGGACCGGCGACATCGACTGGTGCACTCTCGGCCGCTTCGACACCAACCCCGTCTTCTGTCGCCTGCTGGACAGTGAGAAAGGAGGGGCACTCTCGCTTTCGGCGGAGGGGCAGAGGAGAACGCACCGGCGCTACCTCGGAGCCACGAACATCCTGATCACCTCCATCGAGGGGGGCTCGGGCGAGCTCGAGCTGACGGACATGATGGTCGTGGGACGTTCGGCCTCAGCCGGAGCTTTCGACTACGTCTCGTTGACCGCTCCCGGTGTCCTGGTTCGGAAGATCCGGTGCACCCGCGGCAACGCGAAGGTGCGTGCGCGCTACCGGCCATCGGCGGACTTTGCGCGGCGACCCGCAGCTCTTGCGGTGCGGGGGGGCACGGCGGCCGGGCCGGGACTGCCGTTCCTGTACGCCGACGTGGAGCTTCAACAGGAGGGGGAGACCGCGCTCACGGAATTCACTCTTTCCGCCGGCATGGAGCGGACGATCGTGCTGAGCCTTCACGAGGTGAAGGACTGGCGGCGTCGCGTGCCGGAATGGACGAGTGTTACGCGGGCGTTCTGGGAGGAGTGGACGGGCTTCTGTCGCTATCGCGGCGCCTTCCGGGAGCACGTGATACGGAGCGCGCTGACGCTCAAGCTACTCACATACGCGCCGACGGGTGCCATTGTCGCCGCCCCGACCACGTCTCTCCCCGAGGCGATCGGCGGCGAGAGGAACTGGGACTACAGGTTCTCCTGGGTCAGGGATTCGAGCCTCGCCCTCCATGCGCTTTGCTCGCTCGGATACGCCGGCGAGGCGAAGCAGTTCTTCCAGTTCCTTCAGAGAAGTTGCCGGGGCACGCACCCGGACATTCAGCTCATGTACGGCATCGATGGGAGGTCTGATCTTCCCGAGCATGAGCTGCCGCACCTGGCAGGTTACCGCGACAGCCGCCCTGTGCGTGTCGGGAACGAGGCCTCCGCTCAATTGCAGCTTGACGTCTACGGTTTCATCGAGGACGCCTCGCTCGTCTATCGCGCTCTCGGGGGCAGGATGTCGCGGGACGCGCTGGAGATGCTCGCGGGCTTCATCGATCTCGTCGCCCAACGCTGGGGGAGCCCCGATGCCGGCATATGGGAGGTGCGTTCCCAGCCGGAGCATTTCGTCCATTCTAAGCTGATGTGCTGGATTGCCGTGGACCGGGCGATACGTCTGTGCGGGTCGCGGCGCGGATGGGTGGAGCTGAGAGACACGATCGAGCGAGACATACGGCACAGCGGGATCGCCGAAGACGGCGCCCTGCGTCGCTCCTACGGGACGGACGATGCCGATGCGGCGCTGCTCCTGCTGGCAACTTCGGGCTTTCCGGATGCCCGGCAGATTCTGGAGCCGACGGTTCGCAAAATCGAACGGCAGCTTCGGGAAGGCGACCTGCTCCTTCGCTACCGCCAGCCGGACGGGCTCGACGGAGATGAGGGGCGCTTCACGATCTGCAGCTTCTGGCTGGTCGATGCCCTCTTGGCCTGCGGACGTGCCAGTGATGCTAGAGTGCTGTTCGAGAACCTGGTGGGCAGGGCGAACGATGTCGGCCTCTATGCGGAGGAAATCGACGAGAGGTCGGGTGACTTCCTCGGCAACTACCCGCAGGCATTCACGCATCTCGGCCTGATCGTCAGCGCGATCAATCTCGAACTGTACGAAGAGCACGGCGAGGGAGCCATGTTCGGAAGCTATTCGGACCGTGCGCGGCTGGCGGTCGGCGCCACATTCGGCTGGCGGGGCGTCCTGGCAGCCGTCAGATCGACACGGCGACTGCCAGGATTGTTCTCCTCGGGGAAGTCCAAACTGACCTGAGGACCGCCCGGCCACGGTCGCGCACCTGTGACCCAAGGGGATGGCTGGCGTCAGCCATTCCCGTCGAGACTGCCGTGCATTTTCTCATACCCGTGTTGGAGCCGCTCCTTCGCAATTCTCCTCTGCCGACCCCTTGTCCGGCGGGGTCAAGCCATGCGCCATCACGAGGCGGCTCATGAAGCTGGATCGGCAGACGACGCCGATTGCGGCGTGAAGCGTTTCCTCGTCCCACCCCGCGTCGAACACGGCATCGGCATCCTGTTGTGTCAGCCGATCGGGCTCCAGCGTCAGCTTCCGGGCGAATTCCAGGAGCCGCTTTAGGCGCTCTTCCACCTGAGCAGTGCCGATCCCCTCCATCAACGCATCGACGACGTCCTGCTCGATGCCGTGCAACTGCATGGAGGGCAGGTGAGCTTCCCTCCAGTTTCGCTACGGCCGGACTGGTGCTGCCGGAAGCGGTCGAGGCCGCCGAAGAGATCTTCGGCATCGGCAGATAGGGGGCAGCTCGCGGTCGGGATTCCGATGGTTCCGGGCGTGGGCGGCCGAGAGATCCTCGACGAGTTCCGGCCGCGAACGCGCGGTCAGGATGAGCAGCATCGGCTTCTGAGCTTGCCGGGGCGGGTTTCCGGCCTCGTCGAGGGGTCGAATGCGGGGCGACGCCACTTCAGCTCAGCATGCTAGACAGGTCAGAGGCGGCGGTAGGGTAGGCGAACATCGTGTCGGCGAGGTGGTCCGACGTCAGGCTGTGCCGAAGTGCGAGCGCGAAGAGGTTGATCGTCTCCTCGGCATGCGGCCCGACCAGGTGAGCGCCCAGTATGCGTCCGGTATCCTCCTCGATCAGGACCTTGTATCCGTAGACCGTCTCGGCCGCCTGCCGGGCCGTGAACCATTGCGGAACCGACCGGGCGTTCGTGCGGAACCGCAGTCCCTGCTTGCGCGCCCTCTCCTCGTCGAGCCCGACAGCCGCGATCGGCGGTATCGTGAAGGCGACGCTCGGGACACCGCGGTAATCAGGCCTCAGATGGGGGCCGTGGAGGAGGTTCTCGACCACCACCTTAGCATCGTGGCTCGATACGGGCGTCAGGGGAGGCCCCGCCTGCGCGGCGTCGCCGGCCGCGTAGACATTTGGGTTCGACACGCTCCTCAGGTGCTCGTCGAGCTCGAGACGGCCGTCCCTCGTGGCCACGTTGCCCCGTTCCAGATCAAGCCCCTCGAGGTTGGGGATGCGGCCTGACGCATGCACGACCAGATCCGCTTCGACGGTGAGAGTGTCGCCTCCCTGCGACGCAACCACGCGATAGGCGTCGCCCGCCTTCTCGATCGCCTCCACGCTGGCGCCCGTCCGGACGTCGATGCCAATGTCACCGAACCTCTCCATGAGCCAGCCGACGAGGTCGGCGTCGAAGCCCTTGAGCATCCGGGGCCCCCGCTGCAGCACGGTGACCTGGGCCCCGGCGCGCGCAGCTATGTGCGAAAATTCCGCGGCGATGTACCCCCCGCCGACGAAGACGATGCGCCGCGGCAGGCGTTCCAGGTCCATGAAGCCTTCGTTGTCGACGAGATGCTCGTCGCCCGGGATGCCGAGCGGGACAGGACGGGCACCGGCGGCGATCACGACGTGGCGAGCCCCGAGCGTCGTCCCGTCGACCTCCACGGCGTCGGGTGCCGCAAACCTGGCGTGTCCGCGGAAGGTCTCGATCCCCCTGTCGGCATATAAGGTCTCCTGCTTCCCAGGGACCGGCTCCGTGAAGCCGCGCTTGAAGGCCACGAGTTCAGACCAATCGACGGCCGCCTCGCCTTTCACGCCGAGGCCCCGCATCCGACGGGCATGGTCCACGGCGTCCGTCCCTCCGACGAGCATCTTCTTCGGGTCGCACCCCCGTAGCGCGCACGTTCCCCCGAACGGTTTCGCATCCGCCACGGCGACGCTCCATCCCGCGTCCCGCATCCGGGTTGCCACGACCCTGGCGGCGGTACCCGTGCCGATCACGACGAGGTCGAACTCCCGGGTCATCAGGTTCCTCCCGTGTCCGCGCCGCAGCAGGCGGCGGGCTTGCCGCTCAACTGGGCCTCCTGCACGGGTGGGCAAGGGAGCGAGCCATACGAGCAGTAGACGCAGCAGTCTCCCTCCAGCGGGCGCAGGACCGCGCCGCAGTCGCTGCAATCGTAGAAGAACTGGCAGGCGGCCGTCGGCATGGTCTCCGTCCGGCTGTGGCCGCAGCGGGGACACGTGATCGTGCTTTCGAGGGTGGTCATGTCGTCCTTCAACAGGTCGGGAGGGTTTATGGGAGATGGACTAGCCGCCCTCTTGCTCCATCCGGATTTGAGAGGGGTAGCCGCGACGGGCGGTCGCTTCGGTGAGCGCATCCACAGTGGTGTTGGCATCGTCGAACGTGACGACGGCCGATCCGTCCTCGTAGGACACCCGAACGTCCGAGACGCCCGGCACCGCTGCCAGCGTCTTTCGGACGATGTACGGGCACGATACGCAGGTCATGTTCTCCACCGCGAGCGTTACAGTGCGTTCCGCCGAGAGAGCGGGATTCGCCGACAGGGTGAGGAGGGGCAACAGGATCAGGCACCTTCGCTTCATGTAACTCTCCTTCATGCCGCTAGCAGTGACGGCGCGAGGTACGGGAAGATGATCGCGGAGGTCACGAGGACCGTGGCGACCCACAGGGTGGCCTTCACGAGGCGGCTTGGCAGCGGGCGGGCGCAGGCGCCACCTTCGCAGTCCTGTGTCGTGCGGCGGGTGAGGTAGTAGCCGGAACCGAGGAAACCCAGCGTCACGACTGCAAAGATCGGCTGGTAGGGCGCCAATGCCGTCAAGGTGCCGATCCACGCTCCCCCGATCCCGAGGCTGAAGAGGACGAGCGGCACGATGCAGCACGAGGTCGACGCCACTGCGCCGATAAGGCCGCCGAAGGCGATCGCTCCGGATGCCGTCCTGCCGTCGTCGAAGGAGCGGCCCGGCGCCGCAGAATGGTTGCTTCCTTCCATGCCTTCACCTCGTTGACCATGAGAACTCCGCAAACTATGCAATCTGTAGCCGCTACAGATAAAAGGGCCTTCGGTGACACATCGACGTGAACAGGGCATTGGCAGCCTCTCGCGGCTCGCGGAGGTCAACATCGAGACGATCCGGTACTACGAGCGGGTCGGCCTCCTGCCGTCGCCCCCGAGGACGCCCGGCGGGCACCGGAGCTACTCCGACGATCATCGGCGCAGGCTCGTCTTCATCCGGCGCAGCCGCGAGCTCGGTTTCACGGTGGACGAGATCCGCAACCTTCTCGACCTCGTGGAGGGCGGTCACGGCTGCGGCGACATCCAGGAAGCTGCGCTGCGGCACCTGGAGGACATCCGCGGGAAGATCGCCGACCTCGAGAGGATGGCGCGGACGCTCGCCGAGACCGCGGCGCGGTGCGAGGGTGGAGATGCGCCGGAATGCCCGATCCTCGACATCCTGAGCGAGGAGGACAAGCCGCTGTAGTCGCATCCCCCGATCAGCCGAGCCTCTTGGTGCGAAAATTGTGCCCGCTGGAGCAGCGACGAGGCACAGCGGTTCGCGGTCACGGGCCGGATTTGGGATCGCATGCCTCGGCTGACCATGGGGATCTGCTAGGATAGCTCCTCAGCACGCGCTGCAAGAGCAGATTCTTCTTCAACGGGTGAGGGACGGGCGCGCGCCGACGGTCCCGACAGAGAAGTTCATCGAAGGAGCCGGCCATGAGTTGCTGTGACGACAAGCCGGAGCTCATCTGGGAGCGCAAGCCCGACTCTCGCGTCAACCGACGCGGCCTTCTGAAAGGTACGGCGGGGCTTGCCGGCCTGGGTTTCATGACCCGGACGACGGGTGCCAAAACGCAGGAAACGGTCCGGCTTGCCTTCTGCAGCCAGCTCCTGTGCGTCACGCCCTACGAGTTCACGAGAGCGCAAGGCTTCTTCGAGGAAGAGGGGCTCTCGGTGGAACTCGTCTATACCCGCGGTGGAAACGCCGCGATGCAGGCCCTCGTCGGCGGCGCGGTCGACTATGCCGCAACCTCTTTCGACGTTGCCGTCCAGGCCTTCGTGAACGGCGCCGCGATCCGCCGCTTCATGACGACCGGCCGCCTGCCGCTATTCGCGCTCGCCGTCGGGCCCAACGAGGCCGAAGAGATTACAGGCCTAGCCGATCTCGAAGGGAAGACCGTCGGCGTATCCGCCCTCGGCAACGCCGACCATACGATGCTCCTCTACCTTCTCGCAGAGGCTGGCGTGGGCGCCGACAAGGTCAATTTCGCGGTTCTAGGTCCCAACCTGTTCGAGGCGTTGCGGCGCGGCCAGGTGGCTGCGGGCATGGTGCAGGAGCCGGCCCTTACGTTGATTGTCGAGGAAGGCGGCAAAGTCCTCTTCAACGCGATGGACATCGCCGATGCCGAGCGCGTCCTTGGCGGGGCCTACGAGTTCATGGGCGTCGCCTACCGCTCCGAGGAGCGTGAGGAGCGGCTCGACCAGATGAAGCGCCTCGCTCGGGCGCTGGAGAGGGGCCTTCGGGCGCAGCGGACAGCACCCATCT
Organism: Lutibaculum baratangense AMV1; assembly: GCF_000496075.1. Taxonomy (GTDB): domain Bacteria; phylum Pseudomonadota; class Alphaproteobacteria; order Rhizobiales; family Tepidamorphaceae; genus Lutibaculum; species Lutibaculum baratangense. Next base: position 2,933 of record NZ_AWXZ01000030.1, on the reverse strand, counting down.
CGGCGCTACGTGAGGCGCTGCCGGCGGAGCTTCTGGTTGGCGGCGATGCGGAACGGTTCGACGACATCGTCTCCCGCTATCGCGAGTCGCTTTATCCGGAGTCCGTTGCGATCGATGTCGAGGCCTGCCGGCGCGTCGTCGACGCTCTTCAGACGGGAGGCGTTCTTCCGCCGGAGGTCGACCTCGCGACGCTCCTCGATACGGGGGTCGTGCCGGTTTGACTTCGACAGCGCAGCGGAGAAAGCCGAAGCCACTGAGCGAGCGTCCCGTCCCCTACGATCCCGAAGCCGATCCTCCGGAGCGCCTCCCGGGAAGTCCGGTCGTCGCCGTGCGCAACCTCCGCATGCGCTACGGCAAGGCGGAGCCGGTGATCGACGGGGTCTCGCTCGATGTCGCGAGCGGCCAGGTCGTGAGCCTCATCGGCCCCTCGGGCTCCGGAAAGAGCACGGTCTTGCGTGCGATCTCCGGTCTGCACAAGCCGGATGGCGGCGAGGTGAAGCTTTCCGTAGAGCCGCGGGAGATGGGCTTCCTCTTTCAGGATGACGCGCTCCTGCCATGGCGTACGGCGCGGCAGAACGTTGCACTCGGGCTCCGGCTCCGGGGCACACCGAAGGCGGAGGCGTTCCGCGAGGCCGACCGATGGCTTGCGCGGCTTGGACTCTCCGGTCTGGAGAAGCGCTACCCGCGGCAGCTCTCGGGCGGCCAGCGCAAACGCGTCGCGCTCGCCCAGGTGCTCGCTCTGCGGCCGAAGCTCTTGTTGATGGACGAGCCCTTCGCTTCGCTCGACGCGATCGTGCGGCACCATGTCACGCAGGACCTGCTCCAGTGGGTCGAAGGTGAGCGCATCGCTGTGCTTCTCGTGACGCACGACCTCGAGGAGGCGCAGGCGCTGTCCGACGCCGTCTATCTGCTGTCGCGCGGGCCGCGGGCACGCATCAGTGCGAGCTACCCCATCGACATCCCCCGGCCGCGCGACCTCATCGGCGTTCGAGGCCACCCGACATTCGCACCGCTCCTGCAGCGCATCTGGCACGATCTGTCGGGCGAGGTGGACCAACTCGGAGGCGGGATATGAGAGACGCTCTTGCCCGGGCCTGGGCACGACAGGCGATCGCGCTGACCACTCTCGTCCTGCTCTGGGAGGTGTGCAGCCGGGCAGGCCTGATCGACCCCTTCTATGCGCCGCCACCGACCGTCATTGCGATGACCTTCTACGAGCTCTTCGCTGGCGGCACGATCTGGGAGCACATCGCCGCAACCTTCTCGGCGGCACTGCTCGGGCTGTTCGGCGGGCTCCTGATCGGGTCCGCGCTCGGCTTCGCGGCCGCCATGGTGCGCCCGCTCGCAGACGTGCTCGAGCCGGTGATGATCCTCTTGAACGCGATCCCGCGCGTCATCCTGGCACCGCTCTTCATCATCTGGTTCGGTATCGACCTCGGCTCGAAGGTTGCCCTGAGCCTCGTCCTCGTCGCGGTCCTCATCTTCTTTTCCGTCTACAGCGGCATCCGTGAAGTCGACACGCGCCTCGTGGAGCGCGTTCAGACGCTCGGCGGCGGACGTGCAACGCTCCTGCGCGAGGTTTACGTTCCGTCGGTCACCGCCTGGGTGATGGGCAGCCTCAAGGTCGCCGTGGGCTTCGCCTTTACCGGCGCCGTCGTCGGCGAGTTCGTCGCCTCGAGCCGTGGCCTCGGCTATCTCCTGTCGTTCGCCCAGTCGACCTACAATGCAGCGCAGACGCTCGCCCTGATCTTCATCATCATGGCGTTCGTGCTCCTGCTCTTCTCGCTCGCCGGTCGCCTTGAGCGGTGGCTTCTGCACTGGCGATACGCGTGAAGTCGCCGCCTCGCACCTTATTGAACGGGGGAGATCCGACAATGTCGAACGCGACGACCGTCGCTCTGGCGGACCAGTTGAAGGAACTGCTGCGCCTGGCGGTGCCGCCGGTCGGCATAGCCTTCAGGAGCGAGAGCGACACAGACGGCATCGAGCAGGTCGGCGGCGTGCATCCGGCGCCGACGGAGGACGGTCGCACAGGCGCCGTCTCCGCGCCGTGCGTGTTCTGGTTCCTTGGCACCGAAAGGGTTTTCTCGACGGTGAAGGAGGACCATGCCAACTGCTCGGTCGGCAGCTATACGCACGGCTTCAAGACGCTCGAGGAGGTTGCCTCGAAGAACGACGTCGGCGCGCTCGTGCAGTCCGGCTGGGTGACTCCGGAGGACTTTCCACGCGTGCCCGCCGTGAAGGACAGGCCGGGCTCGATCGTCTACGGCCCGCTCGACCGGATGCCAGTCGATCCCGACATCGTCTTCCTGCGCCTCAACGCAAAGCAGGCGATGATGCTCGACGACGCTCTCGGCGGCGTGCGCTTCGAGGGGAAGCCGCAGTGCCACGTGCTCGCGAATAGCGAAGGACGACCACGAGATCGCGATCAGCGTCGGCTGCATGCTGAGCCGGGTGCGTACCGGGATGCGCAACGACGAGATGAGCTGCGCCATCCCCCTCTCGAAGCTCGCCGACACCGTCGAAGCTCTGAAGCGGAACGCGGAGACGGAACAGATGGTCGCACGCTATGCCGCAGCCGACGCGGCGCGCTTTGTGGTGCGGGCCGAGTAGCGCGTTCCCTGCGAGCGGCTGAAGGTGCTCGTCCCTCCGGGCCCGCGACGAATCCTCTCGGTCGAGTGAGGTCGAAGGTAGCTCGGTCACAATCCACGTCGAGCCGGCCCACAAGGCGAAGAAGGCCCGCATCGTCGTGCTGTGGTCGCTCCGGACCGAACGTCTCCTCCCGTGGCGGCGGTCGTCCATTGCTGCCGGTCCGCTCGCGGCCAGGAGCGGCCACGGAGATCATTTCCGTGACCGTCCCCTTCGCTCCGCACGAGCAATAAGGGCCGGAGCGTTCGGCGGGCGCCCGTCAGCATCCCGAGCGGCGGAAGAAA
>NZ_AWXZ01000029.1 GCF_000496075.1 Lutibaculum baratangense AMV1 | reverse complement strand
CGACGATCGGACGCCCTATCAGGCGCGTGAGCAGGAAGAGCATCACCCCCGCGACGAGGAGCGCGGCGAGCCCGCCCAGCGCCAGGGCGCGGGAGGACGAGGCGATGGCATCGAACTGTGCCTCCCGACGCGCCTCCATCAGGCGCCGCTGGGCCTGGAGAACCTCGGCGTGGATCTCGCGCACCTTCGCGAGGGTCATGCGGCCCATCATGAGGCGAGCCTCGCCACGGGTCGCCGCATCGCGGAACAGGCGCATCTGAGGCTCGGCCTGCTGCGTCTGCCACTCGGCCGCTGCCGCGGCCAGCGCGGTGACGCGCTCGCGTTGCGCGGGCAGCGACGTCGCGGCAAGGAAGCTGTCGACCACGCCCGCGAACGACTGAACCGCCGCCGCGTAGGCCTGGGCGAACTCCTCCTCCCCCCTGATCATGAAGCCGCGAACGGCATTGTCCTGCTCGACCATGTAGGTGAGCATCTCTTCTGCCTGGAGCGTGAGGTCCATGCTCGTCTCGTTCGCATCGGCCGCGGCGCGGATGACGCCGAGGTCACGGAAGACGAGCGCGCTCGCGCCGGCGAAGGTGAGGACGATGACCGCGAACGCGATCGCCAACTTGCTGGTGGTAGAGAGATTCCGCATCTTCTTGCCTTTGAGACGTTCTTGCCGGCGTGGCTGATGTCACGGGAGCGGACCCTTCCATCCAAGAACGGCCCTGATAGAGATGGAAACGGGACTTCTTCTCCCTCTTCTTCATTAAGGGGCCGTGAATCAGGCCTTCTCTGACCATTTCTCGGTTTGGTGAATGAAATATCGACATCTTGCCGCAGAAGGCTGGAGACCGGTCACTATTCGCCCCGAGACGACGTGCCGGTTTCGGTGATCGGGGGCGCGAAGCTGCCCCTGCGATGTCGGGGGAGGGTCCTGGAGAGGCGGGGCTGTGGAAGGCGTGCCCGGGCCCAGTCCGCTCAGGCGGAGGCGCGCCACCTCAGGAAGCGGATCTCGGTGTCGCCGTAGTCGCGACGGTCCTCTTCCGTGTAGCCGGAAGCGAGCGCGATCGTCTCGCCCGCCCGCTCCTCGAGGACGACGATCGCCCCGTCGGCGAGCCACTGCCCCCTGGCGAGGCTGTCGAGCGCCTGTTGCGCGAGACCCTTGCCGTAGGGTGGGTCGAGGAAGACGAGGGTGAAGCCGCCCTGGTTGAAGGCCGGGCCAAGATGCCCGGCGTCGCGCCTGGAGATGCGCGCCAGGCCCATCACGCCCATCGTCTCGAGATTGCCGCGCACCAGCGCCCGCGCCTCAGCCGACATGTCGATGAAGAGCCCGGAGCGGGCTCCGCGCGAGATCGCCTCGATGCCGAGTGCGCCGGTGCCGGCGCAGAGGTCGAGCACGCGGGCGCCGTCGACGGGATTGCCGAAGCGGTGCTCGAGGATGTTGAACACGGCCTCGCGCGTGCGGTCCGAGGTCGGGCGGATCGCGTCGCTCTTCGGGCCGGCGAGCGGCTTGCCCTTAAACCTTCCGCCGACGACGCGCATGTGATCCTGCCGATGGTGGTGTGTCCTCGCCGCCGCGCTTGCCGGGCCCCGTGGGGGCGTCCGCCGGCTGCTTGACCTTGCGGGGAGGGCGCGGTGCCTTGGCCCGCTGCTTCCCCTCCGCCTCGGCCCTGGCGACGGGCTTCGGCGCCGCCTGCTTGCCCGGGGCGCCGGGCCTCGTGGGTCCACCGCCGCCCCCCTGCTTCCGCGCCGCCTGTCCCGCCGCCTGTCCCGGCTCCGGCAGCCTGACCCCGGCCTCGGCCGCGAGGCGCTGGCCGAGCTGGTCGCGCAGGATCCTCGGCTTCACCTCCTCGACCGCGCCCTCCGCGAGGTCGCCCAGCATGAACGGCCCGAAGGAGAGGCGGATGAGCCTGTTCACCTGCAGGTAGAGCGATTCCAGGACCTTCTTCACCTCGCGGTTCTTGCCCTCGCGCAGTGCGAGCGTCAGCCAGACATTGTCGCCCTGCTCGCGCTCGAGCTTCGCCTCGATCGGTCCGTAGTCGACCCCCTCGATTGTGATGCCCTCCTTCACCGTGTCGAGGCGGGCTTGGTCGATCCGGCCGAAGGCGCGCACCCGGTAGCGCCTCAGCCAGCCGGTCCGTGGCAGCTCGAGGACGCGCGCCAGGCCGCCGTCGTTCGTCAGGAGGAGGAGACCCTCGGTGTTGATGTCGAGCCGCCCTACGGTCACGACGCGCGGCAGACCCTCGGGCAGCCGGTCGAAGATCGTCGGCCGCCCCTGCGGGTCGCGGTTCGTCGCCACGAGGCCCTTCGGCTTGTGATAGAGCCAGAGCCTCGTCGGCTCGGGCTCCGCCAGTGGCTGGCCGTCGATGGCGATCCGGTCTTTCGGGCCGACGGTGACGGCGGGTGTGGCGAGGACCTTGCCGTTGACGCTGACGCGGCCGTCGGCGATGAGCTTCTCGGCGTCGCGGCGCGAGCACACGCCCGAGCGGGCGATGCGCTTTGCGATGCGCTCCTCGTCGGCGGGGGGCGCTTCCCGGTCCGGGGCTTTGCGGGTGTTCATCGGGGTCTGATAGCAGAGGCCGTGGGGACAGGCGAGATGGGGAATTCAAGCCTTACGCGCTCGGCATACATGGCGCGCGCGCTCGGCGAGGCGAGGGCGGCGGCGGCGCGGGGCGAGGTCCCGGTCGGGGCAGTTCTCGTGAAGGACGGCGAAATCCTCTCGAGCGCCGGCAACCGGACGCTCGAGCTGAAGGATCCATCCGCGCATGCCGAGATGCTGGTGATCCGCGAGGCGGCGCGCCTGCTCGGCTCGGAGCGGCTCGTCGGCTGCGACCTCTGGGTGACGCTCGAGCCCTGCGCGATGTGCGCCGCGGTGATCTCGTTCGCGCGCATCCGGCGCCTCTATTACGGCGCGAGCGATCCGAAGATGGGCGGAGTCGAGCATGGCGGGCGCCATTACGCGCAGACCACCTGCCATCATGTCCCGGAGGTCTATCCCGGCATCGCCGAGCGGGAGGCGGGAGAGCTTCTCAAGACCTTTTTTGCCGGACGGCGGGACTAGAGTCCTGCGCAGTGGCCGTTTTGGTGGCGTCCCGCGGTACTTCGACGCCGCGCCTCACGCCTGCGACTTCACCATCAGCCGGTCGATCTCGCGCTTCAGCCGCTCCTTCGTCGCCTCGGTCGATTCGAGGATTTCCCGCGCTTTCAGGAAGTCGAGCACGCGGTAGGGTGCGATTTCGGGGCGGATCAGGATGTCGGGCGGTCGGCTCGCCATCTTCGCCTTGACGATCGACTGCATCATCAGCTGGCTCGCGCCGAACGCCGTCTCATACGCAGTCGGGATCTTGCCCCCGGGCCCGTGCGGCCCGTTGATGACGTCCACGGCGACCACGAAGTCGGCTCCTTGCGCGGCGATCTCGACCGGGAGGGGATTGCAGGCGCCGCCGTCGACCATCACGCGCTTGTCGACGATCACGGGCTTCAGGACCATCGGGATGGCGATCGACGCAGCGATCGCTCGACGAAGCGGGCCCGCCGTCAGCGCCACCTCATGCCAGCCGTAAAAGTCGGAGGCGACGATCGCGAGCGGGATCTTCGTGTCCTCGATGCGCCCGTCGACCGCGTGCGGCAGGAAGGCGTGCAGCAGGCGCTCGGGATTGGCTTGGGCGCGGTTCGTGAGGTTCGGTGTCATCAGATCGCCGAACCTGCCGCTGCGCGCCCGCCAGAGACGCGCGAAGACCTCCCGGCGATCCTTGAAGACCTCGACCATGTGCTGCCGGATCTCCCGCGCCGAAAGCCCGGCTGCGTATGCCGCGCCGACCACGGCACCCATGGAGGTGCCGGCGATGCGGTGAGGCTTGAGGCCGAGCTCGTCGAAGGCCGCGAGCGCCTGCACATGGGCGAGGCCGCGCGCGCCGCCGGCAGAAAGGGCGAGACCGATGCGGGGTTCCGAGGTCGAGGTCAGGTGGCGCTCAAGCGTCTCCGGCGGCTGTTCCACGAGCTCCGGCAAGGGGCAGTCTCCAAGCTACGTGACATGGGGCGACACCGCCTCCGCCACGGGAGCGAGAAGGCGAGCCGGCAGCCTTTGCACCAGCCATTATGGCTGCGAACGCGGCGAGATGGAGGAGAGAAGCCCCCACTGGATGGACTGCGGCGTTGGCGGTTGGGGGAATAACGGCTAGTCGTCCTCCTCGGGCCGCTCGTCGACCAGTCGCGCGAGCGCGCGCCAGCCGATATCGCGGCGGCAATAGCCTTCGGGCCAGTCGATCCGGTCGATGGCCGCGTAGGCGCGGCTGCGCGCCTCCTCGACCGTTTTCCCGAGCGCCGTCACGCCCAGCACGCGACCGCCCGTCGCAACGAGACGCCCGTCCGGCGTGCGCTCGGTGGCGGCATGGAAGATCATCACGTCCTGGTCCTCGCCCGCCTCGTCGAGGCCCCGGATCTCCGAGCCGGTGTCATAGGCGCCGGGATATCCGCGCATGGCCATCACGACCGTCAGCGCAACCTCGTCCCGCCACCGTATGCTGATCCTGTCGAGAGTGCGGTCGAGCGCCGCGAGGATGATCAGCAGAAGATCGTCCTTGAGGCGCATCATCAGAGCCTGCGCCTCGGGATCGCCGAACCGGGTATTGTACTCGAGGAGCTTCGGCCCGCTCTCGTCGATCATCAGGCCGGCATAGAGTATGCCGCGGAAGGGCATGCCCTCGGCCGCCATCCCCCTGATCGTCGGCTCGACGATCTCCTTCAAGACCCGTTCGCAGAGCTCGGGCGTGAGGACCGGCGCGGGCGAGTAGGCGCCCATGCCGCCCGTGTTGGGGCCGGTGTCGCCGTCGAAGGCACGCTTGTGGTCCTGGGCGGTGGCGAGGGGAACGACCGTCTCGCCGTCGCTGACGCAGAAGAAGCTCGCCTCCTCGCCGGTGAGGAACTCCTCGATCACGATCTCGTCGCTGATCTCGAGGAGGGAGGCGATTGCGCTTTCCGCCTCGCCCCTCGTTTCCGCGATGATCACGCCCTTGCCCGCCGCCAGACCGTCGGCCTTCACGACGCAGGGGAGGCCGACCCTGTCGAGATATGCGGTGGCCTCGGCGGCATCGCTGAAGCGGCCGTAGCGGGCGGTGGGGATGCCGTGGCGGTCGCAGATCCCCTTGGTGAACGCCTTCGAGCCCTCGAGCTGCGCCGCCAGCCGGCTCGGGCCGAAGGCGCGGACGCCGGCGGCCTCCAGATGATCGACCAGGCCTGCGACGAGCGGGGCCTCGGGTCCGACGACGACGAGCTCGATCCCCTGCTCGCGGCAGAAGGCGGTCACCGCCTCATGGTCGCCGACGTTCAGGTCGACGCACTCGGCCACCTCTGCAATCCCGGCATTGCCCGGCGCGGCGTAGAGGCGCTGCAGGAGGGGGCTGGCGGCCAGCGCCCAGGCCAGAGCATGCTCGCGTCCGCCCGATCCGATCAGAAGAACCTTCATGTCGCCCCTTGAAGGTGAAGTTGCGTTTGGCGTCGAACTACCACGCCCTCCGCGCCGGCGTCACCCTCGCTTCGCTGTCCCGCATCACCTATGGTCGGCGGCCATGAACGAGCAGACGAATCTACCCGAGATCACGGTCGGCGAGCTCTCGCTGTCGATCAAGCGCACCATGGAAGACGCGTTTCCCTACGTGCGCGTGCGTGGCGAGATCTTCAACTACAAGGGCCCGCACGCCTCCGGGCACGCCTATTTCTGCCTGAAGGACAGCCAGGCGCGCATCGACGCGATCGTCTGGCGCACGGCGATGCCGCGGCTGAAGTTCAAGCCCGAGGAGGGGCTCGAGGTCGTCGCCACGGGCAAGATCTCGACCTATCCCGGGCGCTCGAGCTACCAGCTGATCATCGAGCAGCTCGAGCCCGCGGGCGCGGGCGCACTCATGGCGCTGCTCGAGGAGCGCAAGAAAACGCTCGCGGCCGAAGGGTTGTTCGCCGAGGAGCGCAAGCGCCCGATTCCCTACCTGCCGCGGGTGATCGGCGTCGTCACCTCGCCGACCGGCGCGGTCATCCGCGACATTCTCCATCGCCTGACGGACAGGCTTCCGACCCACGTCCTCGTCTGGCCGTCTCGGGTTCAGGGCGAGGGGGCGGCGGAGCAGGTTGCGGCGGCCATTCGCGGATTCAATGCGCTGGCGCCCGACGGAGCCCTTCCGCGGCCGGACGTTCTGATCGTCGCGCGCGGCGGCGGCAGCCTCGAGGACCTCTGGTGCTTCAACGAGGAGATCGTCGTCAGGGCCGCCGCCGAGAGTGGCATCCCGCTGATCTCGGCCGTGGGACATGAGACGGACTGGACGCTCATCGATCTCGCCTCGGATGTGCGTGCGCCCACGCCGACGGCCGCCGCCGAGATGGCCGTGCCGGTTCGCGCCGAGCTGGCCGCCATTATGGAGGACCGCTCGCGGCGCCTGTGGGGCTCGTTGTCGCGTCTCGTCCAGGAGCGGAGAAACCAGCTGAGGGCCGCCGAGCGTGGACTGCCGCGCCTGTCCGACCTGCTCGCCATGCCGCGCCAGCGCCTCGACACGCTGTGGGTGAGCCTGCCCATGGCGCTGCGGAACAACACGCGCCAGCACCGCAACCGGCTCGACGTGACGAGGTCCCGCCTGTCGCGGCGCCACCTCGACGAGCGCATCGTCCGCGCTCGCGAGCGCGTCGAATGGCTGGGGGAACGCAAGGAGCGTGCGGAAGCCGTCGCGCTGCAGCGCCGCCGCGAGGTGCTCGACAGGCTCGCGGGACTCCTGTCGGCGCTCTCGCACGAGAAGACGCTCGAAAGGGGCTTCGCGCTCGTCTACCGGCAGGAGGGCTCGCTGATCCACCGCGCAGGGGAGGGGCGGCCGGGCGAAGAGGTGCGGCTGAAATTCGCCGACGGCGAGATCGGCGCCAAACTCGACGGCGAAGAGCCGCCGCCGCGGCCCGCGAGGGGCTCCAAGCCGAAGTCGCCGCGCGTCCCGGCCAAGCAGACGGACCTGTTCGACGAGTAGCCGGCGGGGACGATCCGGCAAAACGTCTCCTTAACGTCCACACGCTAGTAACCTTTCGATCAGAGAGGTTCAGCGATGCGTAGCGTATTTGTCGTGGTCCTTCTCCTGCTCGTCGGCGGGTGCGCGACGGCTCCGAGCAATATCGGGAACACGTGCGCCGTCTTCGATCAGCGCGATGGCTGGTTCAACAACTGGCGCAAGGCGGCCTATCGCACGGAGTCCGAGTTCGGGGTGCCCGTGCACATCCTGATGGCGACGATGTATGTCGAGTCCGGATTCCAGCCGCGGGCGAGGCCGCCGCGCAACAAGCTCTTCGGCTTCATCCCGTGGAAGCGGCAATCGTCCGCGTATGGCTATGCCCAGGCACTCGACGGGACGTGGAAGACCTATCAGCGCGCCACCGGCCGGTCGAGCGCGAGCCGCACGAACTTCGCGGACGCGATCCACTTCGTCGGCTGGTATCATTCGGAAAGCCGCCGCAGGAACGGGATTTCCGTGAACAATCCTTACGACCTCTATCTGGCTTATCATCTCGGCCATACCGGCTATGCGAGAGGCGCTGCACGCAACCACGCCGGCGCCCGGGCCGCAGCGAAGCGCTTTGCCGACATTTCCGGGAAGTACGCGGTGCAGCTGCGCTCCTGCGGCCGGTAGCCGGGCTTGGAAGCGACCCTCCCCATCCCCTATGTTGGGGAGAGGGGCGATCGCCCCGCGCGAACAGGGACCGCAAGCGATGAACCGTTTCGAGCGGCCGATGCCGCAGGGCGAGGCCGTGCTTCAGTATCTCGACGGCGACTTCCGCATCGTGAAGCCGGGCGCCTACGTGACCTGCGCCGTCACCGGCGAGAGGATCCCGCTCGCCGACCTGCGCTACTGGAACGTCGATCGCCAGGAGGCCTACGCCAACCCGGAGGTGGCGATGAGGCGCTATGTCGAACTGCGTGAGGCATCGTCCGGCTGAGTCTTCCGTCGGCGACCGTCCCGCTTCGCGTCGGGTTCGCCCGAGGGCTCGGCGTCGAGGTCGCCGAACGCGCTCGCGACGAGGCCGAAGACGACGGGGGCCGATTCCTCCGAGAATTCGAGTTCGACCGGCAGGGTGAGGACCTGATCGTGAAGCCGTCGCACGGCCTCCGGCTGGTCGCCCCCGAGCCGCGCGGCATCCTTCTCCGTCGTCACCGGATGGGCGTCGAGCTTGCGCGCCTGGTTGAGGATCTCCTCCGCTTCGGCCACCGTATAGGGATGATGGTCGGCGAAGGCCCAGACGCCGGCGACATCTGCGCCCGCCTCTTCGAGCGAGGCGAAGAACTTGGTCGGCCGGCCGATACCTGCGAAGGCGTAGACGCGCTGCCCGGCGAGCCGCCGGCGACCTTCCAAAGGCACTTCGAGCGTCGCTCGCAGCACTGGCAGCCCACGCTTCCGGGCCGCCTCCTCGACCGCCGCCGCGCCGGTTCCGGTGCCGACGACGATCACCCCGTCGGCTCGGGCGAGCTGAGCCTTGAACGGCACCCGCAGGGGGCCGGCGGGGATGATGCGTCCGTTGCCGATCCCGGTCTCCGCGTCGATCACGAGGAGCGACAAGTCCTTGAAGAGGGCCGGGTTCTGGAAGCCGTCGTCCATCACGATGACCTCGCCGTGCTCGACGGCGAGCTTCGCGCCGGCGACGCGGTCGGCGGAGACGATGGTCGGCGCCCGTCGCGCAAGCAAAAGCGCCTCGTCACCCACCTCCGCCGAGCTGTGCTTGTCCTCGACGAGCACGGGGCCCTTCAGCGACCCGCCATAGCCCCTCGTCAGGAACACGGGCTGGCGCCGCGCCGCCAGGAGCATGGAGGCGATCCGCAGGCAGGTCGGGGTCTTGCCGGAGCCGCCGACGGTCGGATTGCCGATGCAGATGACCGGCACCGGCGCGCGCCATCGCGGCTTCCGGGCGAGGCGGCGGCCCGCCACGCCCCCGTAGACCAGGCTCGCGGGCGCCAGAAGGCGCGAGGGCCAGCCGCCTTCGCTGCGAAACCAGAAGGTCGGTGCCCTCATCGTCACCCCTCGGTCGTCATGCGCTCCAGGATGGGCGAAACCGCGTTCAGCGTTCGCGCGATCGCTCCCTCGAACGGGATGATAGCCTCCTTGGCCGCCTCGCCGCGACGGGTCGCGGACGAAGGAGACGACAGAAAACGGTCGACGAGCCGCGCAAGATCCCGGCTGCCGTTGACGATCTCTGCCCCGCCGACCGCATCGAGGGCTTCATAGACCTCCGCGAAGTTCATCACGTGCGGACCGTGCAGAACGAGGCGACCGAGCTTGGCGGGCTCGATCGGGTTCTGCCCCTGGTGCGGGACGAGGGAGCCGCCCATGAAGACCACGGGAGCGAGGCGCATCGCCAGGCCGAGTTCGCCGATCGTGTCGAGGAGGTAGATCTCGGTCTCTGGAGCCACCCGTCCGGCCTGGGTGCGAAGCTGGACCGTCAGGTCTCGCTCGGCCGCCAGATCCAGGACCGCCTGCCGTCGCTCGGGATGGCGCGGCGCGATGATGGTGAGAAGGTCGCGGTGTCGGCCCGCGATCTCCCGGTGAGCATCGAGGATGAGCTCCTCCTCGCCGGGATGCGTGCTGCAGGCCGTCCAGACCGGTCGCCTGTTCAGCGCGTACTGGAAGGCGGCCAGATCGGTCGGGCGGGCGGGAAGGACGGGCGCATCGAACTTCAGGTTGCCGACACTCGCAGCACTCGAGGTGCCGAGTTCTCGATAGCGCCGCGCATCCTGCTCGCTCTTCGCGAGGCAGAGGTCGAAGGCCGGGAAGAGGTCGGCCGCCGCCCTCGGCCTCTGGCGCCACCGCTCGAACGAACGTTCCGACAGGCGCGCATTGACGAGAACGAGCGGAACGTGCCGCTTATGGGCGCTCGAAATGATGTTGGGCCATATCTCGGACTCGACGAAGATCGCGGCGCCGGGGCGCCAGTGGTCGAGGAAGCGCTCGACGAAACGCGGCGAGTCGAGCGGCGAGAACTGATGGAAGGCGCCCTGCGGCAGCCGCTCTCCGGCCAGCCGTGCCGAGGTCACGGTGGTCGTGGTGAGAAGAACGTGCACCGGCCAGTGCGCGAGGATCCGGGCGATCAGCGGGAGGACCGCCATCGTCTCGCCCACGCTGGCGGCATGAACCCAGAGAAGAGGACCTTGCGGCCGCGGTTCGGAGGGAATGCCGAAGCGCTCTCCGCGCCGCGCCATGTCCTCCTTGCCCTTCCGCGCGCGCCACTTCACGAACGAACCCGCGAGCGGCGTGCCGAGACGGGTGGCGATGCGGTAGGCACGCAGGAGCGAGGAGCGCGGGCTCGTCATCGGCGCACTCCCACCGATCGCTCGGCTCTCTCCGTCGCCTCGTTCAGGCTTTCCTCGACGCGAAGCCGTGCGGCCTCCAGCGCGTCGTCGTCGGCGTCGGCGGGAACGAGGATGTGCTCTCCGAAGGCTATGATGCCTCGGCTGAACGGGCGATCGAGCGACGTGCGGTCCCAGGTGTTCAGGACCTTGCGCCGGCTCGTCGCGATGGCGACGGGGACGATCGGTCGCCCGGACTTCTGCGCGAGCGTGACGATGCCGAGCCCCGCCTTGCGCGAGACCTTCGGCACGTCGGCCGTGAGCGCGACGCCGATGCCCTGGTCGAGGGTTTTCAGCAGCGTGCGGAATCCGGTGGCGCCGCCCTTCGTGTTCGTGCGCCGCCGCGTGTCGCCGGAGCCGCGAATGGCTGTCACTCCGAGCCGTTCCGCCGCCACCGCATTGATCTCGCCGTCGCGATGCCTGGAGATCAGCACCCGGAACTCCTGGTGAGGCCGCCGGATCGAGGCCAGGAGAAAATGCTGGCCGTGCCAGATCGCGATGATCGGCGGCCAGGCGGCATCGACCCTCTCGTAGCCGTCGGGGGGATCGACCTCGAACCGGCTCGTGCGGAAGACGAGGGAGAGGTAGGCCGCGATGGCCGCGCCGGCGGCGTGCTGAACGCGCCTCGAACGTCCGATCCGCTTCAGCATGGGGTCAGTCGCCGTTATCGGCAGCCAGGACCTTGTCGAGGTCGGCATCGGGCGCACCGTATTGTGTTCGGTGGAGCCGGGCATAGGGGCCGTCGCGGGACAGGAGCTCCTCGTGCGTGCCTGCCTCGACGACCCGGCCGCGGTCCATCACGTAGATGATGTCGGCCTTGCGGACGGTCGACAGCCGATGGGCGATCATGATGACCGTCCGGCCCTTGAGGAGCTCGTCGAGCGCCGCCTGCAGCTGCGCCTCGGCCTGGCTGTCGAGCGCGCTCGTGGGTTCGTCGAGGAGCAGGATCGGCGCGTTGCGCAGCATCGCGCGGGCGAAGGCGACGCGCTGGCGCTGTCCGCCCGACAGCCGCCCGCCCGCTTCGCCGACGGGGGTGTCGTAGGCTTCGGGGAAGTTCATGATGAAGTCGTGCGCCACGGCGGCCTTCGCGGCGGCGACGATTTCGGCCTCGCTCGCCCCTTCCGAGCCGTAGGTGATGTTCGCGCGGACCGTGTCGTCGAAGAGAACGGGCTCTTGCGTGACGAGAGCGCTCACCTTGCGCACGCTCGTGATCGTGCAGTCGGAGATGTCCTGCCCGTCGATTAGGACGCGGCCCGACTGCGGGTCATAGAAGCGCAGGAGAAGGTTGAGAACCGTGCTTTTTCCGGCCCCGCTCGGCCCGACGAGCGCGACGCGCTTGCCCGCCGGCACAACCATCGAGAATTCCCGCAGCACCGGCTCGCCGGACTTGTAGCCGAAATCGACGTTTTCGAAGCGAATCTCGCCCCGGCCCGGCGTGAGGTCCCTCGCGTCGGGCTTTTCCTCGACGAGACGCGCCTCGTCGAGGATTCCGAACACGCGATTGGCGGCCGCTACCCCCTCCTGTAGCGTCGTCTGGAGCTGCGCGATCGACTTCATCGGCGGGTATACGAACATCGCGGCCGCCGCGAAGCCGGAGAACTGCCCCGCCGTCAGCGTGCCCTGGATGCCCTGATAGCCCGCGTAGAAGATCGCGAGCGCGAAGCCGACGCCCGTCAGCGCCTCCGTCGTCGGCCCCGAGGCCGCGCGCGTGCGCACGCCGCGCATGATGTAGTCGAAGGTGCGGTCGATCGTCGCCCGCGCCTTCTGCGTCTCCTGCTCCTCGCGGTCATAGGCCTTCACGACGCGGATGCCGGTCAGCGTCTGCGACACGAGGGTCCCGAGGTCGCCCGTCTCCTGGAACATCCGCTTGGCGGAGGCGTGCATGCTCTTGCGCTGCTTGCGCATGAACCGGAGCGCCACCGGCATGGCGATCAGCGCGAGGATCGACAGCCGCCAGTCCATGTAGAACATCGCGCCGGTCAGCACGACGACCTTGAGGAGGTTCTGCCCGAGCGCGACGAGCGACGTCGAGGCGGCCTGCCTGATCGACAGGACGTCGTTCATGAAGCTCGACACGAAGCGGGCCGAATGCGTCCGCTGCAGCCAGCCGAGGTCGGCGCGCGCCAGCGTCTCGAACATCCTGACGCGAAGATCCGCGAGCAGCACGTTGCCGATATGGGCCTGCCACACGGTCGCGTAGTACTCGGCGATGCCCTTCGTCACGACGATGGCGATGATCGCCAGCGGCAGGATGATGACGAAGCTCATCTGCTGCTTCACGAAGACCTCGTCGACCGCCTTCTGCAGGAGGAAGGGCATGGCGCCCGTCGTCGCCGCCGACACCGCCATCACGCCGAAGCAGGCATAGAGGATCTTGCGCTGCGGCCACAGGTGCTCGCGGGTGATCCGCCGCGCGACCTCCATCGTCGTGAAGCGGTCGGCATGCAGACTGTCTTCGCGCTCGAGATCGGCGCTCTCAGCGAGTGTCTCGGAAGCCAAGGCGTCTCGTTTCCATGGGCCGTGGTGCCGCGCCGCCGGTCCTAAGCGTCGCGCGGTGCGCCTCGTTGTGGCCGATACGGCGGATCGGCACAAGGCGCCGTCTTTCCTCAGGTGGCGTCGGGCGTCAGCAGCCGGTGCAGGTGGACGATGAAGTAGCGCATCTCCGCGTTGTCGACGGTGCGATGCGCGGCGGCCTTCCATGCGTCGTAGGCCGTGCGGTAGTTCGGGTAGATCCCGACGACGTCGACCTTCGACAGATCCTTGAACTCGATGCCCTGCACGTCCTTCAACTCGCCACCGAAGACGATGTGCAGGAGCTGTTTCGGGGTCTCGGCGGTCTCGGCCATGTCAGCGATCTCCTTCTTGCATGACTGGGGATGTCCGGCGGTGGCGCTCGAGGAGCGCGGCGTGCATCAGGGGCGCCGCTCCCACGAGGGGCGGGTGGCGCGGCTCGTGGCGGTTGAAGACGAGCGGCCGGCCGTCGAAGTCGGTCAACCGGCCGCCTGCTTCGGTCAGGATGAGGGCGGCGGCGGCGAGATCCCAGTCAGCCGCGTTCCGCGAGGCGATGGCGGCATCGTAGGTGCCGCCCGCCACGAGCGCGATGCGCCGCGCGAGCGACCTGTCATAGGTGCGGCGCACCCGGTCGTCGTCCTCGAGACCGATTTCCTTCGCCATCTTCTTCGTCGTGGCGAGATGGGCGCCGGACAGGGACCGCCGATCCGCGACCGCCAGCGGAAGGCCGTTCCGTCTCGATCCTCCGCCGAGCGTCGCCGTCCAGGTCTCGCCGGTGACAGGGGCAATCAGGATGCCCGCCCGCGGCACGCCGGCCTCGACGACGGCCGCGCTGATGACCCAGCCGCTCTCGCCGGCGATGAAGGCGCGGGTGCCGTCGATCGGGTCCACGACGAAGATGCGGTCGCAGCCCAGCCGCCGGGGATCGTCCTCGCGCTCCTCCGACAGCCAGCCATAGGCGGGTCGCGCCGACCTCAGGCTCTCGAACAGCAGGCGGTCGACCGCGATGTCGGCCTCGGTGACGGGCGAGTCGTCGCCCTTCGTCCAGCTCCGGGGGCCGGCGCCGAAGAACCCGCGCGCGACGTCGGCCGCCACCGCGACGGCCTCGGTGAGGAGGTCGAGATCCTGAAGGTCAGCGTCCGCCAACGGTCATCCCCTCGATCAGGATGGTCGGCGCGGCTATCCCCGAGTACCAGGTCGTGTCGCTCGCCGGCCGGAGCCTCAGGAACATGTCCTTCAGGCTGCCGGCGATGGTGATCTCGCTGACGGGATAGGTCAGCTCTCCATTCTCGATCATGAAGCCGGCCGCGCCGCGGCTGTAGTCGCCCGTCACCATGTTGGTGCCGTGGCCGAACATGCTCGTCACGTAGAACCCGCGCCCGATGCCGCCGACGAGCTCCTCCGGAGAGATGGAGCCCGGCTCGAGCATGAGGTTGCTCGAGCCGGGGCTCGGCGCGGAGCCGGCGCCGCGGCCCGCATGGCCGGTCGTCTGAAGGCCGAGCTCCCGCGCGGTGGCGAGGTCGAGGACGTAGCTCTTCACGACGCCCCCCCGACGAGCGCGAGCCGGCGCGGCGCGATGCCCTCCGCGTCGAAGGGGTGCGACCGCAGGCCCCTGCGGATCGTGGCGTCGTCGACGATCGTGACGTCGTCCGGCAGGATCTTCTGGCCGAGCGAGCGGCCGAGGAAGGTCGAGCCCCTGGCGATCGCGCTGCCGTTCAGGGCGCCGGCCACGCTGCCGACGAGCCCCGTCGCCACCCTCGGGTCGAAGACGACCGGCAGGCGGCCCGTCTCGATCTTGCGGGGGCCGAGCCGCTTCACCGCGCGTTCGCCGGCCCGGCGGCCGATCGTGGCGGCGTCCTCGAGATCGTCCATATAGGCGGCGACGGTGTAGTCGTAGTCCCGCTCCATGGCGGTGCCCGTTCCGGCCACGGCCTGGAAGGACACGGAATGGCGCGAGCCCATGTGCCGGCCGGAGAAGCCCTCGCTCGTCGCGAGCACGATTCCCGACAGGCTCCAGCTCGCCGAGGCGCCGCCGCTGTTCGTCACGCCCGCGACGGAGAGCCCGGCCTCCTCGGCCGCCTTGGCGCGGGCCACGAGCTCCTCGGCCGAAACCTCGGTGCGGTCGAGAAGGTCGAGATCCGGCAGATCATGGGCGTAGAGGTCGGCGGTGGCGAGGCCGGCATAGGGATCGGCCGGGGCGCTTCTCGCCATGGCGACGGCGCGCTCTGCGAGAGAGGCGAACCCGGTGCCTTCGGGGTCGCGCGTGGAGACCGTCGCCTGGCGCTGCCCGACGAGGACGCGGAGGCCCAGGACGTCCGTTTCCGACCGCTCCATCTCCTCGAGATCGCCGTGGCGGACCTGCGTGCCGAGCGACACCGAACGTGTCGCCAGCGCATCCGCCGCGTCCGCGCCGGCCTTCCGCGCAGCCTCGACGAGAGCCTCGGCGCGGGAAGCGAGGGCGGACTGGTCGAACAGATCGGACATGGAGCTTCTTCTCGGGTGGCGTGGAGCAAGGTGTAGGGGGCGCTTCGCTGCGTTGCAAGATGGCGCGGCGGGCACGGATGCCGAGGCGCCGCGCAGCTGGCCCACCTGACCCAGAGGTGATGCAGGGCCCCCGGAAAAGCAAGGGTTGCGCGGGTCGTCGCAACCCGAGCGACCACGCTTATATCCTTTTAACCCAAACCCTTAAGCCGAACGGAACGCCCTTCGGTCATGATGCTTCCAGATCCGGCCCCGCCAGAAAATCCATAAGGGCCGCAGGGAGTAGCAGTGATGACGACGTGTTCCGCCGCGGGCGCCATGCCCGGGGATCGGGGAAGGTGTGTCCGGCCCGATCCGCATCAGATGCCAATCCGTATCGGCTATAGCGGCCGCGGCCGGCGCGGCCCCGTGCCGCAGCTTGCCGTCATCCGCCGGGAGACGGTGGTGATCCGCCGCGAATGCGAGGCGGGGGTGCCGCTCTACATCCAGGTGCCGACGCGCTCCTACCGTGGTGTCGTCCTCTCGGCCCGCGCGGGCACCGACGGCCAGGAGATCAGCCTCAGGCTCGAGCACGGCAACGCCGATCTCGCCGTGCCGCTGCCCGTGGAGGGCTCGCCCGAGGACGCCCTCGAGACATGGCATGTGTGGGCCGAGCTCCTCGGATGCCCGCTCCTGATCGAGGATGCCGACGGACGTATCCACGACGTGGAGCGCAGGCTGGGCGGCCTGGCGGTTCGCCCGCCGCGGGCGCGCCGGGCGAACAGGTTCTTCGCGGAGCGCCGCCCGCGCTTTCTGACGCGCCGCAGGGTCGGCGGCGTTGCAACCGGCCCCGTTCTGCGCGAGGACGAGATCATCGCGCGGGGTGTCGAGGACTGACCATCGCCCCCCCGCGCCGCCGGGCAGGGAGGGACGAGACGTGAAGCCGCAGCGAGCCGACAGGGCGCCCCGGGTCTATGTCGAGGCGCCGCTCGCCGACGGCGCCTCCGTCGCTTTCGCGCCGGACACGGTGCACTACCTCGCCAACGTGCTGCGCCGGGTCGAGGGCGATCCCGTCATCCTCTTCAACGGCCGCGACGGCGAGTGGCGGGCCGAGCTCGCCAACCTGCGCAAGAAGGCCGCCGAGGCCCGCCTCGTCGAGCAGCTGCGGCCGCAGGCGCCGGCCCCCGACCTCCACTACTGCTTCGCACCCATCAAGCGCGCCCGCGTCGACTACATCGCCCAGAAGGCGACCGAGCTCGGCGCCGCTCGTCTCGTGCCCGTCATCACCCACCACACGAATGCCGAGCGGGTGAAGACCGAGCGGCTGCGCGCGAACGCCGTCGAGGCGGCGGAACAGTGCGGCATCTGCTGGGCGCCGGAGGTCGAGGAGCCGGTCAGCCTGTCGATGTTCCTGAAGGGGCGGGAGGCCGGCCGGCTTCTCGTCTTCTGCGACGAGGCGGCGCCGGTCGCCGATCCGATCGCGGCGCTTCGGGGCGCTCCGGCCGGACCGATCGCGGTCCTCGTCGGCCCGGAGGGCGGCTTCTCCGGAGAGGAGCGGGCGCTGCTTCTGCGGCAGGAGAACGTGCTGCCGATCTCGCTCGGCCCCCGCGTGATGCGCGCCGACACGGCGGGCGTCGCGGCGCTCGCCCTGGTGCAGGCCGTACTGGGGGACTGGCGGAACGGCGCCGCAGGTGGCACATAGCCGGGTGAAACCTGTGTCACCGGCACCCGCAGCGGCACGCGCGCGGCACACGCCCCCCTGATTTCGAGTTTGCCCGACATGGCCCGAGACGAGACCGACACGATGCCGATCGAGGACCGCGACGCGCTCGTCGCCCACCTCGAGAGCGGCTGCAAGGACCCCGCCGATTTCCGGATCGGCACCGAGCACGAGAAGTTCGGCTTCTACACGCACGACCACACCCCCGTGCCCTACGAGGGGCAGAGGGGCATCCGCGCGCTCCTTCAGGGCATGCGCGACCAGCTCGGCTGGGAGCCTGTGATGGACGGCGACGCCATCATCGGGCTCTACGACGCGAAAAATGGCGGCGCGATCTCGCTCGAGCCCGGCGGCCAGTTCGAGCTGTCGGGAGCGCCGCTCGAGAACGTGCACCAGACCTGCCGCGAGGTGCACGCCCATCTCGGCATGCTGCAGGAGGTGGCCGATCCCATGGGCATCGGCTTCCTCGGCGTCGGCTTCTCGCCGAAGTGGACGCTCGAAGAGACGCCGCACATGCCGAAGAAGCGCTACGAGATCATGACGCGCTACATGCCGAAGGTCGGCACGCGGGGCCTCGACATGATGTACCGCACCTGCACGGTGCAGGTGAATCTCGACTTTTCGAGCGAGGCCGACATGGTCGCCAAGATGCGGGTCGGGCTCGCGCTCCAGCCGCTCGCCACGGCGCTCTTCGCGAACTCGCCCTTCAAGGAGGGCAAGCCGACCGAATTCCAGTCGCTGAGGAGCGAGGTCTGGCGCGACACCGACAACCAGCGCGCCGGCATGCTGCCCTTCGTCTTCGAGGAGGGCTTCGGCTTCGAGCGCTACGTCGACTATGCGCTCGACGTGCCGATGTACTTCGTGAAGCGCGACGTCTACCACGACGTCGCCGGCCAGTCCTTCCGCGACCTGATGGAGGGGCGGCTGCCCGGCCTGCCGGGGGCGAAGGCCTATCGCTCGGACTGGGTGAACCACCTCTCGACGATCTTCCCCGAGGTGCGGCTCAAGCGCTTCATCGAGATGCGCGGCGCCGACGGCGGGCCGTGGCGCAGCCTGTGCGGCCTGCCGGCCTTCTGGGTGGGGCTTCTCTATGACGAGCAGTCGCTCCGGGCGGCGGCCGACCTCGTCGCCGACTGGACGGTCGAGGAGATGCAGGACCTGCGCGACCAGGTGCCGCGGACCGCGCTCGACACGCCCTTCCGCGGCGGCACGCTCGCCGACATCGCCCGCGAGGTCGTCGCACTGGCGCGCGCCGGGCTCGAGCGGCGGGCGCGGGCCTCGGGCCTCGAGACGAGCGAGGCGTGCTTCCTCGACGACGTCGAGGAGATCGCGACGAGCGGCCGGACGCGCGCGCAGACGCTGCTCGAGCTCTACCGCACGACGTGGAATGGCGACGTCGACCGGATCTTCGACGAGTACGCGTACTGATTTTTCCGCGCCACTTCGCGAGGAGCGCCGGCGCCCTGTCAGCAGGGTGTCAGGATCACTCCGCCGCCTCGAGCCGCGCCGCCGGCAGGTTGCCGATGCGCGACACGATGTGGTCGGCGAGCGCGTCGTGGATGGCCGAGGTGGCATGCCTCGCGCGCAGCATGCCGATCTCGCACGGCGGCAGCGGCGGGAAGCCGTCGCGCTCGTCGAGAATGCGCATCTCTGGCCGTATCGCGCTCTCCGGCAGGATCGACACGGCGAGGCCGGCGATGACCGCGCCGGACAGGGCGTTCGCGGATTCGCTCGTGTAGGCGATGCGGTAGGGGATGCCGGCGAGGTCGAGCGCCTCGGTCGCCGAGCGCCGCCAGGCGCAGCTCGGCGCGCCGACCGCGATCGGCAGCGGCGTGCCGAGATAGGCGCCGTGGCCCTGACCCGACACCCAGTGGAGCTTCTCGCGCCGGACGACCTGCGCGGGGGCGGTCATGTCGCAGAGCGTGACGATCGCGATGTCGACCTCGCCCCGCTCCAGGCAGCCCTTGAGGGTGAGCGAGCTCGTGCAGTGGACGGCGAGCTCGATATGCGGGTGGGTGCGGGCGAAGGCGGAGAGCACGCCCGGCAGCAGGCGGTCGTAGTCGTCGGGCAGGCCGAGGATCACGCTGCCCTGGAGCTGCGGGTCGGTGAAGGCGGCTGAGGCCTCGAGGTTCAGCCGGACGAGGCGCTGGGCGTAGTCGAGGAGGCGGAGCCCGTCGCGCGAGAGGCGGATGCGGCGCCCGTCGCGCTCGAAGAGCGGCCGGCCGATCTGCTCCTCGAGCTTCTTCATCTGCATGGAGACCGCGGACTGCGTCTTGTGCACCTCCTCGGCGGCGCGGGTGAACGACCCGCTCTCGGCGATCGCGACGAAGGTGCGGAGGAGCTCGATGTCCAGCATCGTTTTGTTTCATCAAGAATGATGATGGAGATCATTACAAACATTCGTTGGATTAATCAATCCCCTGCGGCGCATGGTCGCTCCCGACGTGACGGAAACACCCAGGAGAGTGCCATGCAGCACACGATCGAGAGAGCCGGGCTCGGCACCGTCGGGCCCGTGCTGGCAGCCACCCTCGCCTTTGCCCGGAGGGCTTTCAGGGCCTATCGCCACCGCCGGGAGGTCGAGATGCTCCTGACGGCGAACGACCACATGCTGGCCGATATCGGCCTGTCGCGGGCGGACGTCGTGGGGGCGCTTCAGGTCCCGATGGGCGACGACCCGTCGCTCGAGCTGATCCGCGCCCGCCAGGAGCGGCGCCGCGCGCGCATCCGCACCAAGTGAGGCGGAGCGGAGCCCGCGGGCCAAGGGCCCTGCGACATCTCATCCGATGTTCTGAAATCGCCCGGGCGATGACGCAAACAGGATCACGAGGGCCCGCGGCCCGTGACATCAAGACGCTCATTGGACGCCTCGCCGGCAAAGCGGGGCGTCCTTGGTTTCAGTCACACGAAACGGGAGCTGTGATCGATGGCAACCACCTACGCCGCCGGCGAATTCCAGCCCCGCAAGACACGGTCGATCACCGCGTTCTTCCGGGGTGTCCAGAAGCGCATGGGCCTCACGTCGCGCCGGCAGGGAGACGTCCTGTCGCTGCGCAACGCGGACGACCGGATGCTCGCCGACCTCGGCCTGAACCGCGGGCAGCTGTCGCGCATCCTGAATGCGACGACGCCCTTCGCGGGCTACGACCAAGCCGACATCATCGCGCGGAACCAGTTCCGTCGCATCTGAGCGCCAGACGCAACCGACGTGATAAAGGCGGCTCATGGGCCGCCTTTTTCGTCTTGCGGGCGGCAGTCCGCCTCAGCCCGTGCCGCCGACGGTGATCGCGTCGATGCGGATCGTCGGCTGCCCGACGCCGACCGGCACGCCCTGGCCGTTCTTGCCGCACGTGCCGATGCCGGGGTCGAGCTTCATGTCGTTGCCCACCATGCGCACGCGGGTCAGCGCGTCAGGCCCGTTGCCGATCAGCATCGCGCCCTTGACGGGCGGGCCGATCCTGCCGTTCTCCACGAGATAGGCCTCGGTGCAGGAGAAGACGAACTTGCCCGAGGTGATGTCGACCTGTCCGCCCCCGAAGGACACTGCGTAGAGGCCGCGCCCGACGCTCTCGAGGATCTCGCCCGGATCGTGCTCGCCCGCGCGCATGTAGGTGTTCGTCATGCGCGGCATCGGGTTGTGGGCGAAGGACTGGCGGCGACCGTTGCCGGTCGCCTCGCGGCCCATCAGTCGCGCGTTCTGCCGGTCCTGCATGTAGCCGACGAGGATGCCGTCCTCGATCAGGACGTTGCAGCGCGAGGGCGTGCCCTCGTCGTCGATCGTGATCGAGCCGCGGCGGTCGGGCAGGGTGCCGTCGTCGACCACGGTGACGCCCGGCGAGGCGACGCGCTCGCCCATCAGCCCGGCGAAGGCGGACATCTTCTTGCGGTTGAAATCTCCTTCGAGCCCGTGGCCGACGGCCTCGTGAAGGAGGATCCCCGGCCATCCCGGCGCGAGCACGATGTCGAGCTCGCCCGCGGGGGCGGGCACGGCCTCGAGATTGACGAGCGCCTGCCGCAGCGCCTCGTCCGCCACGGCCCGCCAGTTCTCCGGCGTCACGAAGCGCAGGAAGCCCTCCCGTCCGCCCATGCCGTGGCTGCCGGTCTCCTGACGCTCGCCGTCGCCGACGATGACCGAGATGTTGATCCGGACGAGAGGCCTGACGTCCCGGTGGGTCTGGCCGTCCGCACGAATGATCTCGACCGTCTGATGCTCGGCTGCCAGGCTCGCCGACACCTGACGGACGCGGGGATCCCTGGCCCGGAGATAGGCGTCGATCTCGGCGAGCAGGTCCGACTTCGCGGAGAAGCTCGGCGCCTCCAGCGGATTGGCCGCGCCGTAGAGGTGCCGGTTCGTCCCCTGCGGCGGCATGGCGAGCGTGCCGCCGCGCCCCGCGGAAACGGCGCGCACGGTGTCGGCCGCGCGCTTCAGGGCCTCCGCCGAGAGCTCGGTCGAGTGGGCATAGGCGGAGGTCTCGCCGGCGACCGCCCGCATGCCGAAGCCGCGCGAGGTGTCGTAGGTCGCGGTGCGCAGCCGCCCGTTGTCGAAGGCGAGCGCCTCGAACATGCGGCTCTCGACGAAGAGCTCCCCGTCGTCGGCGCCCTCTAGAGCCCCCGAGAGGATGCCGCGCGCCTGCTCCGGATCGATGCCGGCCGCGTCGAGAAGCCGGTCGCTTTTGTCGCTCATGAGCTTGTGCCTCGAATGGTGTCGGTTCCCAACATAGGTGTGCGGCCGCCCCGCGTCAGGTCCCGGGGATCGGCCGGGGCACGAATTCGCCGCCCCGACGTTGGCTCCTGCAGAAAGAGGGAGGCAACGCATGTTCTTCGACAGCTGGAGCGATCTCGTCCGCATCCTGGTCGTGGGGACGCTGGCCTATGCCGGGCTCGTCCTGTTCCTCCGGATTTCCGGCAAGCGGACGCTCGCGAAGATGAACGCCTTCGACCTGGTCGTCACGGTGGCTCTCGGCTCGACGCTCGCGACCGTGCTCTTGTCGAAGGACGTGGCGCTGCTCGAGGGGCTCCTCGCCTTCGCCCTGCTGATCGCCCTGCAATACGGGATCGCCTGGGCCTCGGTGCGGTCCGAGACCGTGACGAAGGTGGTGAAGGCGGAGCCCACCCTCATCCTTCACGAGGGGAGGATACTGCCCGACGCCCTGCGGCGCTCCCGCGTCGTCGAGGCCGAGGTGCTGGCCGCGCTGCGCGAGCAGGGCCATGCCGACATGCGGGAGGTGCTGGCGGTCGTGCTGGAAACGGACGGCAGCTTCAGCGTCATCGGCAAGAGGCCCGAGGGCGGTGCCACCGCCAGCACGCTGCGCAACGTCGACCGCGCCGGCGGCTCGTCCGGGAGTCAGGGCAGCGCGGCGTAGCCTTCGGTGAAGCCGTCGAGGGAAACGGGGATGCCGATTCCCTCCTCTGGCGTCTGGAAGATCACGAAGGTCGCCGATTCGCCGTTCCTGAGCTTGGAGACGAGGTCGCCGTCCACGATGACCTCCGCCACGCAGCCATTGGGCAGGCACCGGATGAAGGCCGCCCGCCCGATGTCGGCGTCGTCGACATAGAGGCCGAGGCCCGAGGGCAGCAGAACCCCGAGAGGCGCGAGCACGCGCAGGATGTGGTCCTGCCCGTCCGCCGTCTTCAGGACGATGACCGTCAGCCCGACATTCTCCCGGTCCTCCGCCGTCACGCTCTGCATGAGCGCGCATTGCTCGTTCTGGGCGCCCGGAGGCGTGTCGCAGCGGATCTGCCATTCACCGTACGTTCCGCGCACGTCGCTCTGGGCGGCCGCGGGTGAGACGCAGAGTGCGGCGGCCAAGACGGCGGCGACGGCGAGAACCGGGCGCGCCACCACGGGGCGAAGCTGCGGAAGGCGGATTTTCATGGGGCTGCCGAGATTTGTCCTGAAAGTGGTCATGCCGAGGGACTCACAGGCGCGGTGAGGTGTCAAGCACGGCCCGCATGGGCGGCCTCCGGAGGCCGCCCACGGCTGCTCCTCCACCTGCTCTGCGGGCAATTGTCGCGCCAGAGTGGGGCCAACCTCATTGCCCATCACGGCAGGAATGTGATTTTAAGAGGTCCCCACTCGTGCGGCCGCTCGCCCGAAAACAAGAATGCGCCGCGGAGGAGGGGTCGACGGTACAACGAGGAGCCCGAATCGATGCGATCGACCTGGCGTGGCACGACGGCGGTTGCGCTCGCGGCAATCAGCGCGGTGGCGCTGAGCGCGGCACCTGCCTCTGCGCAGCAGCCGACACCCTGGCAGTATACTTTTCAGGGGGCGGCGACCCCGGTGATGGAGTCGATCAACGAGTTCCACACCTTCCTGATGGTCATCGTCACGGTGATCACGCTCTTCGTGATGGCGCTGCTCGGCTGGTGCATCTACCGCTACAACGAGAAGGCCAATCCGGTCCCCTCGAAGACGAGCCATCACACCATGCTCGAAGTGGTGTGGACGGTCGCGCCGGTGCTCATCCTGGTCGTCATCGCCATCCCCTCGTTCCGGCTCCTCTACTACCAGCTCGACATTCCCGAGGCCGACCTGACGATCAAGACGACCGGGCAGACCTGGTACTGGGACTACGAGTATCCGGACTACGAAGGCGTGGCCTTCAGCGCGAACATGGTGCCGGAGGAGGAGCTTCAGGGCGGCCAGCCGCGCCTGCTCGCGGCCGACAACGCCGTCGTCGTTCCCGTCAACAAGACGGTGAAGGTCCTCGTCACCGCCGATCCGATGGGCGTCATCCACGCATGGGCGATGCCGGCTTTCGGCGTGAAGATCGACGCGGTTCCGGGCAGGATGAACGAGACGTGGTTCCGGGCGGAGAGGGAAGGCGTCTACTACGGCCAGTGCTCCGAGCTCTGCGGCGTCAACCACGCCTTCATGCCGATCGAGCTGCACGTCGTCTCGGAGGAGGAGTTCGAACAGTGGATTTCGCAGCAGCAGACCGCGTCGCGCTCGCTGCCGGAGGACGTCAAGCTCGCCGAGCTCGCGTCCGAGGCGCAGTGAGCCGCCTGTCGGGAATCCATTAAGAGGATCTGAGGAAACATGGCGAGTTACGCTGGGGCCCACGAGGCCCATGACGAACACCATCCGACCGGCTGGCGACGCTGGCTCCTGTCCACGAACCACAAGGACATCGGCACGCTCTACCTGATCTTCGCGATCATGGCGGGCTTCGTCGGCGCCGGGCTCTCCGTCATGATGCGGCTGGAGCTCATGAGCCCCGGCGTGCAGTATTTTGCCGACGGCCAGATCTTCAATGTCTTCGTCACCGCCCACGGCCTGATCATGGTCTTCTTCATGGTCATGCCGGCCCTGATGGGCGGGTTCGGCAACTGGTTCATGCCGCTGATGATCGGCGCGCCCGACATGGCGTTCCCGCGCATGAACAACATCTCCTTCTGGCTTCTCGTGGCCGCCTTCCTGCTGCTCGTGATATCGCTCTTCGTGCCGGGCACACCCGGCGGGATGGGCGCTGGCACCGGGTGGACGGTCTATGCGCCGCTCTCGACCACGGGCCACATGGGAATGTCGGTCGACTTCGCCATCTTCGCCCTGCACGTGGCCGGCGCCTCGTCGATCCTCGGTGCGATCAACTTCATCACGACGATCTTCAACATGCGCGCGCCGGGCATGACGCTGCACAAGATGCCGCTCTTCGTCTGGTCCGTGTTCGTGACGGCCTTCCTCCTGCTGCTGGCGCTGCCGGTGCTGGCGGGCGCCATCACCATGCTGCTGACGGACCGCAACTTCGGCACGACCTTCTTCTCGCCGGAAGGCGGGGGCGATCCGATCCTCTACCAGCACCTGTTCTGGTTCTTCGGTCACCCGGAGGTCTACATCGTCGTGCTGCCGGCCTTCGGCGTCGTCAGCCAGGTCATCGCGACCTTCTCCAAGAAGCCTGTCTTCGGCTATCTCGGCATGGCCTACGCGATGGTCGCGATCGGCGTCATCGGCTTCGTCGTGTGGGCGCACCACATGTACACGGTCGGCCTCGACGCGGACACGCAGGCCTATTTCGTGGCCGCCACGATGGTCATTGCGGTGCCCACCGGCATCAAGATCTTCTCCTGGATCGCCACGATGTGGGGCGGCTCCATCCAGTTCAAGACCCCGATGCTGTGGGCGGTGGGCTTCATCTTCCTGTTCACGGTCGGTGGCGTGACGGGCGTCATCCTGTCCAACGCCGGCGTCGACCGCGCCTTCCACGACACCTACTACGTCGTGGCGCACTTCCACTACACGATGTCGCTCGGCGCGACCTTCGGCATCTTCGCGGCCTGGTACTACTGGTTCCCGAAGATGTTCGGCTACATGTACAACGAGACGATCGGCAAGCTGCACTTCTGGCTGTCCTTCGTCGGCGTGAACATGGTCTTCTTCCCGCAGCACTTCCTCGGGCTCGCCGGCATGCCGCGCCGCTATGTCGACTATCCCGATGCGTTCGCGGGCTGGAACTTCGTGTCGTCGATCGGCTCCTACATCTCGATGCTGGGGCTGCTCGTGTTCCTCTTCGGCGTGTTCCAGGCCTTCCGGGCCAAGGTTCCCGCCGCCGCCAACCCGTGGGGCGCAGGTGCGACGACGCTGGAGTGGACGCTGTCCTCGCCGCCGCCGTTCCACCAGTTCAACACGCTTCCCCGCATCTCCTGATCGGGCGAGCTTCCCGCCGCGCCTTCCGCGCGGCGGGCCCCTTCAAAGAGTTCGAGTGAGCATGACCCTTCGCCAGCTGGACGTCACCGCAAGCGCCGCCGACCTCGCCCGCGGCGGCGAGATCGGCGACTACATCGCGCTTCTCAAGCCGCGCGTGATGTCCCTCGTCATCTTCACCGCCCTCGTCGGCATGCTGTGCGCGCCGGTGACGCCGCACCCGGTGCTCGCGCTCGCATCGCTGCTCGCCATCGCGGTGGGCGCCGGCGCGGCCGGGGCGCTCAACATGTGGTACGACGCGGACATCGACCGCATCATGAGCCGCACGCGCTCCCGGCCGATCCCGGCGGGCCTCGTGTCGCCGGAGGAGGCGTTCAGCTTCGGCCTGACGCTGTCGATCGGGTCCGTGCTGGTTCTCGGCCTCGCGGCCAACTGGCTCGCGGCCGGCCTGCTCGCCTTCACGATCTTCTTCTACGCCGTCGTCTACACGGCCTGGCTGAAGCGCCGGACGCCGCAGAACATCGTGATCGGCGGGCTGTCGGGCTCGCTGCCGCCGCTGATCGCCTGGACCGCCGTCACCGGCTCGATCTCGCTGGCGCCGGTCGTGCTCGTCGCGATCATCTTCATGTGGACGCCGCCACATTTCTGGGCGCTCGCCCTCGTCCGCTCCGGCGACTACGAGCGGGCGGGCGTCCCGATGCTGCCGGTCGTCGCCGGCCGGGCCGAGACGCGCCGGCAGATCCTGCTCTACTCGCTGGCGCTCGTGCCGCTCGGCATCGTGCCGGCGGGAATAGGCCTCGGCGGCGCCTTCTACCTCGCGGTGTCCGTGGCTCTCGGGACGGTGTTCCTGTGGCTCGCCGTCCGGCTCGCACGCGGCGGCGAGGACGGGGTCGGCCCGGTCGCCAAGCGGCTCTTCGCCTTTTCGATCCTCTATCTGTTCGGCCTGTTCGCGGCGCTGCTCGTGGAGCGCGTCGCGGGCCTGCCGTCGCTGATCTGAGATGAGCGAGGAAGGCGAAAGGCTCACGCCGGAGCAGTTGCGGCGCAGGCGCAGGCGGTCGATCGCGATCGCCCTCGCACTCGGCGCGCTGATGGTGCTGTTCTACCTCATCACCATCGCGCGGCTCGGATCGGCTTGAGGTATCGGAGGTTCGCGATGAGCGACAACGAACACCGCAGGAAGAACCGCAAGGCGGCGATGATCGCGAGCGTGTGCGGCTTCGTCGTCGTCGGCATGGTCGGGATGTCCTATGCGGCCGTCCCGCTCTACGACCTGTTCTGCCGGGTGACCGGCTATGGCGGCACGACCCAGCGCGCGGAGGCCGCGTCCGACGCGGTGCTCGACCGCGAGATCACGATCCGCTTCGACTCGAACGTCGCGCGCACGCTGGCCTGGACGGTCGAGCCGGAGGTGCGGCGCATGAAGCTCAGGATCGGCGAGACCGGCAACACGTTCTATCTCGCGACGAACGTCTCGGACGGGGATCTCGTCGGCACCTCGACCTTCAACGTATCGCCGCCGCAGGCGGGGTTGTATTTCAACAAGATCGAGTGCTTCTGCTTCACCGAGCAGCCGCTCGGCGCGGGCGAGGACAAGGAGATGGGCGTCGCGTTCTTCGTCGATCCGGCGATCATGGAGGACGCCGACGCGCGGGGCCTGAGCGAGATCACGCTGTCCTACACGTTCTTCCCCGTGCGCGGGCAGGACGGGGAGACGCAAGGCGCGGCCCGGCCGGCCGGTGAGACGACGAAGCTTGCGGCGGGCGGCGCGCCCGGCGCGGCGGAGAATCGATAGGGTTTAGAGGCAGGATCCGGCTGCCCGGCCTCGGACCGGGCGGCCTGACGAGGGGACTGAAACGACATGGCGGACGCCCACGCGAAGCACCACGACTACCATCTTGTGGATCCGAGCCCCTGGCCGATCATCGGCGCGCTCGCGGCCCTCGTCATCACCACGGGCGGCGTGCTCTTCATGCACGGCATGGGGCCCTGGCTCCTGATCCTCGGCGCCCTCATGGTGGTCTTCACCATGATCTCCTGGTGGCGGGACGTGGTGCGCGAGGCCGAGCACGGCGGCTACCACACGCCCGTCGTGCAGCTGCACCACCGTTACGGCATGATCCTCTTCATCGCGTCGGAGGTCATGTTCTTCGTCGCGTGGTTCTGGGCCTATTTCGACGCGTCGCTCTTCCCGCACGAGGCGATCCAGTACAGCCGCGTCGAGGCGCTCGGCGGCGTGTGGCCGCCGGAGGGCATCGAGACCTTCGACCCCTGGCACCTGCCGCTCATCAACACGCTGATCCTCCTGACCTCCGGGACGACGGTGACCTGGGCGCACCACGCGCTCCTGCACAACGACCGCAACGGCCTGAAGTGGGGCCTGATCCTCACGATCGCGCTCGGCCTGATCTTCACCAGCGTCCAGGCCTACGAGTACTCGCACGCCGCCTTCGACTTCGGCGGCAACATCTACGGCGCGACCTTCTACATGGCGACGGGCTTCCACGGCGCGCACGTGATCATCGGCACGATCTTCCTGATCGTCTGCCTGATCCGGGCGCTCAAGGGACACTTCACCCCGACGCACCATTTCGGGTTCGAGGCCGCCGCCTGGTACTGGCACTTCGTCGACGTGGTCTGGCTCTTCCTGTTCGCCAGCATCTACGTCTGGGGTGCGTGATCGGACACTCTGACACCATGGTCGGCTCCGACCGTAGGACCGAAGACGAAGGCGCGGCTCCCATCGCCGCGCCTTCGGTGCTTTCCGTGGCGCTTCGCGCCCGCTGCCCGCGCTGCGGCGAGGGCGAGCTCTTTCGAGGGTTCCTGCAGACGCGCCCGAACTGCCCGTCCTGCGGCCTCGACTACCGCTTCGTCGACTCCGGCGACGGGCCCGCCTTCTTCATCATGTCGATCGTCGGCGCCCTGATCGTCGCCGGCGCCTTGATCACCGAGGTGACGGTGCAGCCCCCCTACTGGGTGCACCTGTCGATCTGGCTGCCGCTGATCCTGATACTGTCCTTCGGTCTCATGCGGCCGACGAAGGCGCTCATGATCGCCCTCCAGTATCGCCACAAGGCGGAGGAGGTCCGCTTCCCCACGCATGGCGGACCCGGCGGCGAATGACCGGACGGCGACTCGTCCTCGTCAGCGCCTTCACGGCGCTCGCCTTCTCGATCCTGTGCGCGCTCGGCTACTGGCAGGTGCAGCGCCTCGCGTGGAAGGAGCAGCTGATCGCTGCGGCGGAGACCCGGGCGACCGCACCCGCCGTTCCGCTCCCGCCCGCAGCCGAGTGGCCGTCGCTCGATCCCGAGGACTACGAATACCGCTCCGTCAGCGCGACGGGGCACTTCCGCCACGATCGCGAGGTCCACGCCTACACCACGCTGTCCGAGCCCCGCGGGTCTTCCGGCGGGCAGGGCTACTGGGTGCTGACGCCGCTCGATCTCCAGGACGGGTCGGGAAGCGTCGTCGTCAATCGCGGCTTCGTGCCTGACGAACGCAAGGATCCCGCGACGCGTCAGGAAGGGCTCGTCGAGGGGGAGGTGACTGTCGAGGGGCTGATGCGTGCCCCGCAGACCGGCAGCTGGATGCTCCCGGACGACGATCCGCAGCGCAACGTCTGGTTCACGCGGGATCCCGAGAAGATCGCGGCGGTCGAGGGACTGGACGGGCCGGTCGCCCCCTTCACGATCGACCAGGTCGGTCCGGCGCCCCCCGGGGGACTGCCGCAGCCGGGCGAGACGCGGCTGCAGTTCGAGAACTCGCATCTCGGTTACGCGATCACCTGGTTCGGCCTCGCCGCCGCCCTGGTCGCCGTCTACGTGGCGCTCCTGCGCGGCCACCTCCGGCGAAACTGAGCGCGCCGCCAAACGCGCCGGCAAACCGCAAGTTTTTGCCCCCAAGGGCGTTCCAGCAGCAGCCCCGTTGGTCTAGGGTCTGCGGCGGTCAGCCCGATTTCTGGACGCAGATTCCGTGAAATATGTCAGCACACGCGGGGAAGCCCCCGCGCTCGACTTCGCCGACGTTCTCCTGAGAGGGCTCGCCGCCGATGGCGGCCTCTACGTGCCGGAGGAGTGGCCGCGCTGGGAGCCTTCGCAGTTCGCGAGCCTCGCCGGGTTGCCCTACGCCGACGCCGCCAGGCGCGTCATGCTGCCCTTCGTGGACGGTGCGATCGAGGAGGAGCGGCTGGCGGAGATCCTCGACGGGGCTTACGAGACCTTCCATCACCCCGCGATCGCGCCGCTCGTGCAGCTCGACCCCGGGCTCTTCGTGCTGGAGCTCTTTCACGGCCCAACGCTCGCCTTCAAGGACGTGGCGATGCAGGTCCTGGGGCGGCTCATGGACCACGTGCTGGCCGAGCGGGGCCGCCGGGCGACGATCGTCGGCGCGACGTCGGGCGACACGGGTGGCGCGGCGATCGAGGCCTTCCGGGGCTCCGAGCGGGTGGACATCTTCATCCTCTATCCGCACGGCCGGGTGAGCGACGTCCAGCGCCGGCAGATGACCACGCCCGAGGAGGCGAACGTCCACGCGATCGCGATCGACGGCAACTTCGACGACTGCCAGACGATCGTGAAGGGGCTCTTCGCCGACCACGCCTTTCGGGAGAGGACGGCGCTGTCGGCAGTCAACTCGATCAACTGGGCGCGCATCCTGGCGCAGGTGGTCTACTACGTCACCTCGGCCGTCGCGCTCGGCGCGCCGCACCGGCCCGTCAGCTTCTCCGTGCCGACGGGCAATTTCGGCGACGTTTTCGCCGGCTACGTCGCCCACCGGATGGGGCTGCCGACGGATCGCCTTGTGGTGGCCACAAACGTCAACGACATCCTTGTGCGCGCCCTCGACGAGGGACGATACGAGGTTCGCGGCGTCGTCGCGACGCAAAGCCCGAGCATGGATATCCAGATCTCCAGCAACTTCGAGCGTCTCCTCTTCGAGGCCTCCGGTCGCGATCACGCCTTCATCCGCCAGGCCATGTCGAGCCTGAAGCAGAGTGGCGCCTTCACGATCGGAGAGGCCGTGCTGGGCCGAATCGGTGAGAAGTTCTCAGCGGTCCGCGTCGACGAACAGGCCTGCGCCGACACGATGGCGCGGCTCCATCGGGAGGCCGGCTACCTGCCCGACCCCCACACGGCGATCGGGATCGCGGCCGGCGCCGAGGCCGTGGCATCGAGCGAGGCGCCGATGGTGGCGCTCGCGACCGCCCATCCCGCGAAGTTCCCCGACGCCGTCGAGAACGCGACCGGCGTGCGCCCGGCGCTTCCGGTCTGGGCGACGGACCTCGCCGAGAAGCCGGAGCGCTTCGAGCCGATGCCGGCGGACCAGCGGGCCGTCGCGGACCACATTCTCTCCCACGCAAGAAGCACCGCTTTCGAGGTTTCCTGAGTGACCGTAGACATTTCGATCCTCCCGAACGGCCTGAAGGTCGTGACGGAGCGCATGCCCCAACTCGAGACGGCCGCGCTCGGCGTCTGGGTGCGCGCGGGCGCGCGCGACGAGCGGCCTGAGGAGAACGGCCTGTCGCACCTGCTCGAGCACATGGCGTTCAAGGGGACGAAGCGCCGCTCGGCCCGGATGATCGCCGAGGAGATCGAGCAGGTCGGCGGCGATCTCAACGCCGCGACGAGCCACGAGATGACGGCCTACTATGCGCGGGTGCTCGCCGACGACGTGCCGCTGGGGCTCGACATCCTCGCCGACATCCTGCGCGAGAGTCAGTTCGACGAGGCGGAGCTGAAGCGCGAGAAGCAGGTGATCCTCCAGGAGCTGGGCGCCGCCCTGGACGATCCCGAGGATCTCGTCCACGAACTGCTGCAGGAGGCGGCCTTCCCGCAACAGGCGATCGGCCGCTCGATCCTCGGCACCCGCGACACCGTGCCCGCCCAGAGCCGGGAGGCTCTGTTCGGCTATCTCGGCCGCTTCTATCGCGGCCGCAGCCTCGTCGTGGCGGCGGCGGGCGCGGTCGACCACGACGCGATCGTGCGCCAGGTCGAGGGACTGTTCGGCGACCTGCCGGCCGAGCCGCGCGAGCCGGTGGTGCCGGCGAGCTTCCGCGGCGGCGAGCGCCGCGCCGAGAAGGACCTGTCGGAGGCGAACCTGCTCCTCGCCTTCGAGGGGCCGTCCTTCCTGGACGAGAAGTTCTATGCCGCGCGCATCGCCGCGGGCGTGCTGGGGGGCGGCATGTCATCGAGGCTCTTCCAGCGCCTGCGCGAGGAGATGGGGCTCTGCTATGCCATCTACGCCTTCACCTTCGCCTATTCGGACACGGGCCTCTTCGGCCTGTCGGCGGCGACCTCCGAGGATTGCGTGAAGCCGCTGATCGACGCGGCGGCCGAGGAGATCGTCCGGGCCGCGGAGGAGGTCGACGAGGCCGAGACGGCGCGGGCGCGGGCGCAGATGAAGGCGGGGCTCCTGATGAGCCTCGAAAGCTGCTCCGCGCGCGCCGAGAGGATCGCGCGCCAGACCCTTTTCCTCGGCCAGCCGATGGCGCTCGACGAGATGGTGGCGCGGATCGATGCCGTGGACGCTGCGAGCGTGCGCGCGGCGATCGCCACGGCGTTCACCGGGTCGGCCCCGGCCCTTTCGGCCGTCGGGCCGATCCATGAACTTGAAAGTGCAGAGCGGATAGCGCGAAAATTGGCCTCTGCCGCGCCGCGCGCGGCGTGAGCTTCGCCACGGGCCGTTGGGGCGAGCCCGGGCGGACAGGGAATCGGACGGTAGAGGAATGGCGTTTCTGAGGTCGGTCGGGGGTGATCCTGGCCCCGCGATCCGAGGCCGGCGGATCTATCTCCGGCAGCCCCAGCTGGGGGACTTTCCGCAATGGGCGTCGCTCCGTGAGGCGAGCCGTGCCTTCCTCGTTCCCTGGGAGCCGACCTGGCCCGCCGACGACCTGACCAGAGGTGCCTTCCGGCGTCGCATCAGGCGCTACGCGCAGGATGTCCGCGACGACACCGCCTATCCGTTCTACGCGTTCCGCCTCGACGACGACGCGCTGCTCGGGGGACTGACGCTCTCGAACGTGCGCCGGGGGGTGACGCAATCCTGCTCGCTGGGGTATTGGGCGGGGGCGCAGCATGCCGGGCGGGGCTACATGAGCGAGGCGGTCGTCGCCGTCCTGCCCTACGTGTTCGAGCATCTGCGCCTCCACCGCATCGAGGCCGCCTGCCTGCCCACCAACGCGGCCTCGATCAGGCTCCTGGAAAAGGTCGGGTTCGTGCGCGAGGGCTATGCCAGGCGCTATCTGCGGATCAACGGAAGCTGGCAGGACCACTTCCTCTTCGCCATGCTGCATGATGATCCGCGTCCCGTTATCCGCTAGCGCCCCCGTGGCCTGGCGGACGGGACATCCGGACCGAGGATCGTAGGTTTGAGTAAAAGTTCGCCGCTGGCTTGGCCAGCTCTCATCTTGGTCTTCGCCCTGTCCGTGCTCGTCGCGTCTGGGCCGGCCCGCGCGGTCGACGCCGTTCCGGTGCCGCTCGACAGCGAGGCGATCGATCTCGGTCCATTGACCGAGATCTACCCGCTCTACGGCGACCGCATCCAGGTGTCGACGGCGCCGGATGCGGAGGGCCTGGTGCGGCGGATCGAGGTGCGTTCGCAGGAGGCGGGGCGAACGGCGTCGTGGGCGGTCTTCGCGCTGCGCAACGATTCCGACGAGCAGATCGACCGGCTGCTGGTGACGCCGCATTACCGGTTCGTGGGGTCGGGCATCGTGAGGCCCGACCTCGGGAGCCGTAGGATCGAGACGATCACGCCGAGCCAGGGCTTCAGGCCGGACCGGCAGGAGGCGCCCGATGCCGACACCTTCCTCATCACGCTCGATCCGGGCGCCGTCGTCACCTTCGTCGCGGAGCTGCAGTCGCCGAAGCTGCCGCAGCTCAGGCTGTGGGAGCCCGACGCCTACAAGGACAAGCTGAACTCCTTCACCCTCTACCACGGCATGGTGCTGGGCATCGCGGGCCTCCTCGCGCTGTTCCTCACCGTCCTGTTCGTGGTCAAGGGCACGCTCGTCTTCCCGGCCGCCGCGAGCCTCGCCTGGGCGGTGCTCGCCTATCTCTCGATCGATTTCGGCTTCTGGAACCGGATCTTCCAGATGCCGCCGCAGGGCGACCAGGCGGTGCGGGCAGCGGCGGAGGCCATGCTGGCCGCCACGCTGCTCATCTTCCTGTCGTCCTATCTGAGCCTCAATCGCTGGCACATCCGCGTGCTCGCGCTGATCGGCATCTGGCTGGTCGCGCTGATCGCCGTCGCGGGCGTGGCGGTCTACGACGCCCCGATGGCGGCGGGCATCGCGAGACTGTCGTTCGGCGCCATCGGCGCGCTCGGGCTGCTTCTCATCATCGGCCTCGCCTTCCGCGGCTTCGACAGGGCCGTCCTGCTCGTGCCGACCTGGCTCCTGCTGCTCGCCTGGACGGCGGGCGCATACATGGCCGCGACGGGGGAACTGTCGAACGATCTCGTGTCGGCCGCCCTGAATGGCGGCCTCGTGATGCTCGTGCTGCTCGTCGCCTTCACGGTGATGCAGCACGCCTTCGCCGGCAGCGCGCTGGCGCACGGCCTCCTGTCGGACTTCCACCGCCAGGCGCTCGCCCTGATCGGGGCGGGCGATCTCGTCTGGGACTGGGACGTGCAGCGCGACCGCGTCTATGTCGCGCCCGAGCTCGAGGAGCGCCTGGGCCTCCGGGTGGGGCATCTCGACAGCTCCGTGCGCCGCTGGCTCGAGGTGCTGCATGCAAGCGACCGCGACCGCTTCCGCGCGACGATCGACGCCGTGGTCGAGCAGCGGCGGGGGCGCGTGTCGCAGGACTTCCGGCTGCGCTCCGCCGACGGGCACTACTACTGGTATCGCCTGAGGGCGCGCCCGATCCTCGGAGAGGACGGCGAGGTCGTCCGGCTCATCGGCACGCTGGTCGACGTCAGCGAGTCGAAGCACGCGGAGGAGCGGCTGCTGCACGACGCCGTGCACGACAACCTCACGGGCCTGCCGAACAGGCAGCTCTTCCTCGACAGGCTCGACGCGGCGATCCAGCGGTCCCGCGCCGAGGGGCCGGTGCGGGCGACCGTCATGGCGCTCGACATCGACCGCTTCCGGCAGGTCAACGATTCCTTCGGGATCGCGCTCGGCGATTCCGTCCTCCTGTCGATGGCGCGCCGGCTGCAGCGGCTCCTCAAGCCGGGCGACACGCTGGCGCGGCTCGGCGGCGACCAGTTCGGAATCCTGATCGTCTCGGAGAACGACCCGCACAGGGTCGCGGCGCTGGCCGAGAGCATCAGGCGCACGATCCGCACGCCGATGGGCTTTTCCGACCGCGAGGTCTTCCTGACCGCCTGCCTCGGCATCGCCGTCTATGACGGCTCGGACCGGCGCAAGGAGGAGGTGCTCGAGGACGCCGAGATCGCGATGTACAACGCCAAGCGCCACGGCCCGGACCATGTCGAGGCGTTCAAGCCGGCGATGCGCTCGTCGGGCGCGATGGATCGGATGTCGCTCGAATCCGACCTCCGCCGGGCGCTCGAGCGCGAGCAGATCAAGCTCGTCTTCCAGCCGATCATGCGGCTCGACACGAAGCACATCGCGGGCTTCGAGGCGCTGGTGCGCTGGGACCACCCGCGCCACGGACGGCTGAACCCGCAGGAGTTCATCACGATAGCGGAGGAGACGGGCCTGATCGTCGACATCGGCCTCTTCGTCTTGGAGCGCGCGGCGCGCCAGCTGGGGGCCTGGCAGAAGGAGATGCGCTCCGAGGCGCCGCTCTTCGCTTCCGTGAACGTCTCGAGCCGGCAGCTCCTGCGCCACGACCTGATCAACGACATCCGCTCTGTCCTGATGCGCAACGAGGTGGTGCCCGGCACGCTGAAGCTCGAGCTGACGGAATCGCTCTGCATGGAGAACCCCGAATACTCCTCGCAGATGCTGCAGCGGGT
Organism: Lutibaculum baratangense AMV1; assembly: GCF_000496075.1. Taxonomy (GTDB): domain Bacteria; phylum Pseudomonadota; class Alphaproteobacteria; order Rhizobiales; family Tepidamorphaceae; genus Lutibaculum; species Lutibaculum baratangense. Next base: position 189,209 of record NZ_AWXZ01000029.1, on the reverse strand, counting down.
GCGCGAGCTCGGCGCAGGGCTCGCGCTCGACGATTTCGGGACGGGCTACTCCTCGCTGAGCTACCTCCAGCGCTTCCCCTTCGACACGATCAAGGTCGACCGCTCCTTCGTGCGCCAGAACGGCCACGGCGCCCAGCCGGTCATCCTGCGGGCGATCGTGCGGCTCGCCCACGATCTCGGCATGCACGTGGTGGCGGAAGGGGCGGAGACCGACGAGGACGCTATGGAGCTCTACTCGCTCGGCTGCGAGTACGCCCAAGGCTTCTTCTTCGGCGAGCCGATGTCGGCGGAGGAGGCGCGCCACCTCCTCCTGCGCCAGTCACAGATGGTGCACTGAGGCGCGGCCGCGCTCTAGGCGTGGCCGGCGTCGCTCGCGAGCATCGCGGGGTCGATCCCGATCGTCGCCATCGCGCGGGCGTATTTCGACTCCACGTCCTCGTCGAAGATGATGGTGGGGTCGGCCGGGCAGTGCAGCCAGCCGTTCTCCTGGATCTCCCGCTCGAGCTGCTCCGGCCCCCAGCCGGCATAGCCCAGGGCTAAGAGCGAGCTTTCGGGGCCCTGGTCGCTGGCGATCGCCCGCAGGACGTCGAGCGTCGCGGTCAGCGAGATCCGCTCGTCGATCGGCAGCGTCGAGTTCTCCAGATACCAGTCGCCGGAATGGAGCACGAAGCCGCGCCCCGTCTCGACGGGGCCGCCGACATGCACGTGCTTTCCCTCGACGCGTGGCGGAAGGCGGATGTCGTCCGCGCCGATGATGTCGAGCTGGCGGAGGAGGTCGGGGAACGAGATATCGTCCTTGCGGCGGTTCACGATGATGCCCATCGCCCCGTCGGCCGAGTGCGCGCACAGATGGATCACGCTGCGCTGGAAGCGCGGATCGGCCATCGAGGGCATCGCGACCAGGAGGTGGCCCTCGAGATAGCGCGGGCTTTTCGGTACCACCGACATGTTCCTCTTCTTCCTTCGACCGATTCTAGCCCCGGCCGGGTCATTTGGAAATGCCGCAGGCCGGACGTGGGTTCACGCCGACTTGACGGGAGGGGCTCCCTCCTGCACCGCTCGCAGGTGTATGCTCCGCCCGCCGCTCATGCGACAGGACGACCCGAAGGAGAGGACATGCGAGGCTTCACGTCCGGTGCCGGCATTCTGGGGACGGCCCTGCTCGCGCTCTCGCCGGCGGCGGGCGCCCAGGGCCTCGTCGTGCCCGAGTTCGACGTCTCGCTCATCTCGGGCGGCCGGCACGAGGACGGGCGCTATCTCGCCGCGATCCGGATCGATCTGCCCGAGGGTTGGAAGACCTACTGGCGCAATCCCGGCGACTCGGGGATCCCGCCGAGCTTCGACTGGTCGGGCTCGGAGAACCTCGCCGATGTCGAGGTCGTGTGGCCCGCGCCCGAGCTCTTCGACGACGGCTATGGCTGGGTCATCGGCTACGACCAGAGGCTCGTGCTGCCCGTGCGCCTGACCGCCGAGGACCCCTCGAAGGCCGTCTCGGTCGACCTCGATCTCTCCTACGCGGTGTGCCGCGAGATCTGCGTCCCGGAGGAGGCGAGGCTCGGCGCGGTCGTCGACGAGACGGGGGAGGCGAGGGCCGAAGTCGTGCGGGCGCTCGAGGAAGCGCCGCAGCGTGTCGAGCGGGCGGACCCTTACGGGGTGGTCGACGCCTCTCTCGCGCAGCGGGACGGAAGCCAGGTTCTCGTGGTGAGGGTCCGCTTCCCCGAGAGCGCGGGCGAGCCGAGGCTCCTCGTCGAGGGCCCGGCGGAGTGGTACCTGCCCGTGCCGGAGCGGGTGCAGGCGGGCGGCGACGGCCAGGAGACGTTCGAGGTGGCGCTGCCGGACGATGCGGAGGTGCGGGAGGCCGCCTTCGTCGCCACAGGCCTCTCGCGATCCTTTTCCTTTGAGCAGCCATTCCGGGTCGACTAGAAACTTTGCGCGTCATTGGACACCGCAAGCAGGGATTTCATCAGACGATGATCAAGATTGGCGACAGTCTTCCGGAGACGACGTTCTGGGTCATGGGACCCGAAGGGCCGCAGGAGACGACGACGAGCAGCTATTTCGGTGGTCGGCGGATCGCCGTCGTCGGGATACCCGGCGCCTTCTCTCCTACGTGCCAGGAGCGTCATCTGCCGACCTTCATCGAGCGCCATGACGATCTGCTCGCCAAGGGGATCGACGCCGTCGCCTGCATCGCAGTAAACGACGCGTTCGTCCTCGCCGCCTGGAGCCGGGCGACCGGCGCCGAGGGAAAGATAGATTTTCTGGCCGATGGAAACGCCGAATTCGCGCGGGCGACAGGACTCGACAACGATGTGACGTCCCGTGGTCAAGGCGTCCGGTCGAAGCGCTACGCCATGGTCGTGGACAACGGTGAGGTCAAGGATCTTCGAGTCGAGGAGACGCCGCGTGACACCGCCGTCTCCACGGCCGACCAGCTGCTCTCCGCGCTCTAGAGCGCGGCCGCGCCGCCGGCGGCCGGTACGCGCGCCGGCGGTGCGGCAGGCGGCAGGACCTTTCTCCGGAGCACGCTCGAGCAGACCCATGAACCGCATCTATTCTTCGCTGCCCACCACCGTCTTCGAGGCGATGTCGGCGCTCGCCCGCGAGACCGGCGCGATCAATCTCGGCCAGGGCTTCCCTGACCATGCCGGCCCCGAGGACGTGCGCAGGAAGGCCGCTGAGGCGGTTCTCGACGGCTACAACCAGTACCCGCCGATGATGGGGATACCGGAGCTGCGCCAGGCGATCGCGGCGCATTATGCGCACCATCAGGGGCTGTCGCTCGACTGGCAGAGCGAGGTGATGGTGACCTCGGGCGCGACGGAGGCGATCGCCGACGCGCTGTTCGGCCTGATCGAGGAGGGCGACGAGGTCGTCCTGTTCCAGCCGATGTACGATGCCTACGTGCCGCTCGTGCGCCGAGCCGGGGGCATTCCGCGCTTCGTGACGCTGAAGCCCCCGCACTGGAAGATCACCCGCGAGGCGCTCGAACCCGTCTTCAACGAGCGCACTAAGCTCGTGCTGATCAACAACCCGCTCAATCCCGCCTGCAGCGTCTCGTCGCGCGAGGAGCTCGAGCTCGTCGGCGAATTCGCGGAGGCGTCGGACGCGATCGTCGTCGCCGACGAGGTGTGGGAGCACGTCGTCTATGACGGCCGCAAGCACGTCTCCGTGCTCAACATCCCGAGCTTGCGCGAGCGCGCCGTGAAGATCGGCTCGGCCGGCAAGATCTTCTCGCTGACGGGCTGGAAGGTCGGCCTCGTCTGTGCCGCCCCGCCGATCATGCACGTGCTGGGGAAGGCGCACCAGTTCATGACCTTCACGACGCCGCCGAACCTGCAGGTCGCGGTGGCCTACGGTCTCGGCAAGGACGACGACTACTTCGTCTCGATGCGGCAGGAGTTGCAGACGAAGCGGGACCGGTTCGCGGCGGGCCTCGCCCAGGCCGGCTTCCCGGTCCTGCCCTCGGCGGGCACCTACTTCATCCCGGTCGATCTCGCGCCCCTGGGGGTCGGCGACGACGTCTCGTTCTGCGAGCGCCTGGTCCGGGAGGCGGGGGTCGTCGCGATCCCGGTCTCGGCCTTCTACGAGGAGGAGCCGGTGAAGACGGTGCTGCGCTTCTGCTTCGCAAAGAGCGACACGACGCTCGACAGCGCACTGGAGCGCCTGTCGCGGCTGGACCTCGAGGCGACGGCCGCCGCGGCCGGTTGACTTTGGAGGCGCGGCGCGGCGGTTCACCTGTCGGCGTATTTCGACGCCAGGGCGCGAACCTCGTCGGGATCGACATTGAAATACTGGGCGATGGTCGCCTCGGTGAGGCCCATCTCGCGCAGAGCCTCGAGAGCCCGAGGGGAGACCGGCCAGCACCTGAAGGCACCTCCGCGGATGTGGAACACGATCTCGCGGGTCGATGGTGTGACGTGGCCCAGCATGTCGGCCTCCCTCTTAGTGTTGTTCTCGCGGGCTTTCCTCTTCTCCGTCCTCCCAGTGTGCCGCGTCGTCCATGGCACTTCTATGGCATCTTCGCGCAACCACCCTCAGGGTCGGCAGACGTACTTGCGGAGCGAGGTCTTCCACCGCTGATAGGCTCGGTGGGTCGTCGAGCCTGGCGGCCTCCGAGGGCGCGGAGGCGCAGTCGCGGCCCCGGCGAGCCGGGGCCCTCGATGCCTCAGCTTCCGAGGACCTCGAGCTTCACCCGGCCGACACCGCGGCCGAGCAGGCTCACGTTCTCCGCGGCCTTCCGGGATAGGTCGATGACGCGGTTGCCATGGAAGGGGCCCCGGTCGTTGATGCGGACGACGACGGACTTGCCGTTCGCGACATTCGTGACGCGGACCCTGGTCCCGAAGGGCAGGCTCCGATGTGCCGCCGTCAGGTCGTTCATGTTGAAGCGCTCGCCGCTGGCCGTGCGCCGACCGTTGAACTTCTGGCCGTACCACGACGCGGCGCCCGAGAAGGTCTTCGTCACCGCCGCGGTGCCATGCGCGGCCGCCTGCTCAATCGAGGGGACGAAGAGGGAGCCGGCGACCAGGGCGGCGAGGAGGATCTTCGGAGCAAAATTCATCGGAACCTAAATACCCGTAGCTGCGTTTCATCTGGCTGTTGTTGATCAGCAGTCGGGCGTTTGCCCCAGGAGATTGACGACAAGGGGAACCGGACGGGGCGGAAATCCGGCATTGTCTGGCCCGGGCGCCTCAATCTCGCCGTCGCGGACGGAGCGGGGGCGGGTGCTTCGTGTCACGACGAGTTGGCCGACTGCCGCGGAAAAGCACGCGTAGCGGCGTCCATCGGCTCCGGCCAGAGGTGCCGGCCGATGGGGCTCGTGGCCGGGATGTGCGGTTCCGGACCCAAATCGAGCGAGTTTCCGAGCCGCCGACGGCTTGTCCCGGTGATTTCTCCCAGCTATATGGGGCGCTGGTCGCGGAGTGTAGCGCAGCCTGGTAGCGCACCTCGTTCGGGACGAGGGGGTCGCAAGTTCGAATCTTGCCACTCCGACCAACTTCCGGTTGTCCATCCCAGATCTTTCTCGCCAGACCCTCATACCATCCCCCGTACGCCCGCGCCCTCTCGACCGCGATCGGCATGCATTTCAGCGCCTCGGTCCCGAACTTCTACGTTCAGGAGCACTTCCCGTACTGGGGGCATGTCGAGGTGCTGGAGAACCCGCTCGAGCCCGAGGTGGTCGGCGGGCGGCTGCCGGTGAGGGATGCGCCGGGCTTCGGTGTCGCGCTGCGGGAGGAGGCCCTCCGCGACTTCGCCTTCGCCCGCATCGACCTCGCCTGACGTCGAGGCCGGCCGCCGGGGCACGGAGCGGCCGGCTGTGTCACAATGACGGCCCCTCAGGACGTGACAGGTCAGCCACCGTGAATCTTCAGCAGATTGCCGCGTTCCGGGCCGTGATGATGACCGGCACGGTCAGCGGCGCGGCCGAGATCCTCGGGCGCAGTCAGCCCGCCGTCAGCCGGATGATCGACCGGCTGGAGGCCCAGATGGGCCTCGCGCTCTTCGAGCGCAGGAAGGGCCGCGTGACGCCGACGCCGCAGGCGCATCAGCTTCTCGACGAGGTGGAGCGCGCCTATGTCTCGCTCGATTCGCTGCAGAGCTTCGCCTCGCGCCTGGCGAAGGGGCAGGGAGACCAGGTGAGCCTCGCCTCGATGCCGGCGCTCGGCCTGAGCTTCATGCCGCGGGTGATCGCGAGCTTCCGGGAGGCGTGGCCGGAAACGCGGGTGATCCTCAACATCCGGATGTCGCCGACGGTCGAGGAATGGGCGGCGGGGCAGCAGGTCGATTTCGGCCTCGCAGAGATGCCGGTCCGCCGGTCGGGCTTCGAGACCGAGATCTTCAGCGACTTCCCCTACATCGCGGCCGTGCCGGAGGGGCACGAGCTGGCCGACCGCTCCTGCCTCGGGCCGAAGGACCTGCGCAAGGCGCCGCTGATCTACTGGACCTCCTTCGTCTCGGCCCGCCACCTGATCGACCAGGCCCTCGTGACCTCGGGCGTGCGCGTCGACGCGATCTGCGAGACGAGCCTCTCGGCCGCGGCCTACGAGATGGTGAAGCAGGGGCTGGGGATCGGCATCATCGATCCCTACACGGCGGTCCTGCAGCGGGACGAACGCATCCGCCTCATCCCCTTCCGGCCGGCAATCCCGTTCAGCGTGGCTCTTCTGCGCCCGGAGTTCCGTGGTGCCACGCCCGCCGTCGAGCAGATGCTGGACGTGGCGCGCTCCGTGCGGGACGGCATCAGGGCGCAGCTCGCCGACTGATGGCGCTGGTCCCAAGAGTAGGCGGTATGCCGTCTGCGCATACTCATCCGCGATAATTCGATTTTGGACATTGCGGGCGCCCCGCCATAGTCGACCCGAGCTTTCTCGGGCTTGAGGCCGATGCCGCAGAACCTGACGCATCTCGATGGGCTGGAGTTCGACGTCGCCGTCATCGGCGCCGGCATCAACGGCGCGGCCGCCGCCCGCGAGCTGGCGACGCGGGGGCACTCCGTCCTTCTCTGCGACAAGGGCGACTTCGCCTCCGGTGCGAGCAGCCGCTCCTCACGGATGCTGCATTGCGGGCTGCGCTATTTCGAAGCCGAGCGGCCGTTGCGGACGTTCGGGCTTCACCCCCGGCGGTTCTTCCAGGCGGTGACGATGGCGCGCGCGGGGATGGAGGCGCGCAGCGAGATCGCGGCGACGGCGGGAGGGGCCGTCCAGCCCTTCACCATGTGCTTTCCCGTCTATCCCGAAAGCCCGGTGAAGAGCTGGCATCTCGACGTCGGCCTGCGGCTCCTCCGGCGTATCGGGCCGAGCGAGCCTCCGCTCGATTACCGCAGGATCGACGGCGATTTCGAGAGGCACCTGCCGTTCGCAGCGGATCTGCGCGACCTCGACCGGCTGAAGGCGGTGGCGACCTACCGGGAATACGTGTTCGACTGGCCGGAGCGCTTCTGCGTCGACGCCGCCCTGGAGGCGGAGGCGGCCGGTGCCGCGGTCAGGACCTTCTGCCGTGCGTCCCTGGTCGAGCGCGACGCGTCGGGGCGCTGGCTCGTGGAGCTTGCCGAGAGGTCCGGCACCCGCGCGACGGTTCGGGCGCGTCTCGTCTTCAACATGGCCGGCACCTGGATCGACGAGGTGAATGCCGGAGCATCGAGCGCGACACGGTCGCCGGGGCGCCTGATCCGCGGCACGAAGGGCGCCCACATGATGGTCCGCCTGCCGGAGACCTATCGCGGCTATGGCATCGCGACGATGAACCGGCGGAACATGCCGTTCTATTGCCTGCCTTCGCACGAGGACCTCCACTATTTCGGGCCGACGGAGACACCGTTCGACGGGGACGCCACGGATCTGTCGACCACCGAGGAGGAGATCGATTTCCTGCTCGGCGAGGCGAACTTCCTCCTGCCGGGCCTGAAGCTCACCCGCTCCGACATCGTCCTGACCTGGGCCGGCGTGCGGCCGCTCACCTGGGACGAGGACCTGCCGATGGGCCGCCGCTCGCGCGAGATCCACGACCTGGCGGGCGAGGGGATGCCGGGCGTCTACGCGATGACCGCGGGCCCCATCATGTCGCACCGGAGCGCGGCCCGTGCCTTGCGTGAGCGGGCGGAAGCCGAACTCGGCCGGCCGAAGGATGCCGGGTGCCGCGAGGACCGGCCCTGGCACATCTCGCAGGACGCCCCGCGCCTGTCGCGCGGACTGCCGTCCGGGAACGCGCGCCGGGCCGCCCTGCGTCGTGCCGTCCTCGACGAGCACGCGCGCGACCTGAAGGGCCTCCTCTACACGCGCACGCCGCTCGCCTGGCGCCGCCATCTCTCGCGCGACGAGGTCGAGGAGGCGGCGTCGTCTCGCCGAAGTTCCGGGTCGCGATCCCCGACGTGGCGGAACGCCACGGCCTCGACGTGGCCCGGCGCATGGCGGGGCTCGGCCACGAGGCGGTCGGGACCGTCCGCCATCTCGTCGAGCGGTACGAGATCGCCGATGCCGGGCTCGCGATGACGGGCAATCTGCGATGCGCCCATTCCGATACCGCCCTCCGGTCGCTCACCGCCGAGGCGCGGATGCTGCGCGAGCAACTGGGCGACACGACCGTTCACGTCCTGGGGCGTGAGGAGGTGGTCGAGGAGACGGGGTCGGAGGACTTCTTAGGCGGCCTGCTCGTCGAGGATGCCGGCCTCATCCATACGCTGAACTATGTGCTCGGCCTCGCCGCCGGCCTCGCGCGGCGCGGTGCGAGGATCTACGAGGAGAGCCCCGTCACGTCGATGAAGACCGAGGGGCAAAAGGTGATCCTCGAAACGCCCCAGGGGGCGGTCGAGGCCGACCGCGTGCTCCTGGCGACGAACGGATACTCCGACCTCTCGGCGGGAACGGCCGCGCTGCGGCGCTCCGTCATCCCGTTCCGCAGCGCCATGGTCGCCACCGCGCCGCTGACGGCGGACCGGCGCGCGCGCCTCCTGCGTCATGGCCGGAGCTGCAGCGAGACGCGGCGGATGATGCGCTGGTTCCGGCCCTACGAGGACCGGCTGATCTTCGGCGGCCGGGGCGCGTTCGGCCGATCGGACAGCGACCGCGCCTTCGCGGCGCTCGAGCGGGCGATGCGCCAGATCTTCCCGGCCCTTCGGGACACGCCCGTCACCCACCGCTGGTCGGGCCTCGTCGCGATGACGACGAGCGCGGTGCCGCAGGTCGGGCGGCTCGATGAGAGGGTGAGCTTCGCGCTCGGCTACAACGGCGCCGGCATCGCGATGGCATCCCTGATGGGCGGATATGCCGCCGACGTGAGCCTCGGCGAAACGCCCGATCTCGCCCTCATGGGGCCGGGGAAGCTCCAGAACGTGCCGCTCTACCCGCTGCGCGAGCCGGCGGTCCGGCTCGTCGCGGGATGGTATCAGTTCCTGGACGCGATCGGGCGATAGAGGGGCGCGATCACGCCGCGCTCGTCAGGATCTCGTGCCTGTGGCTCGCCATCAGGCGGCGCGTCTCGACGTGGCGCTGCGGCGAGGCGATCTCGTGGGCATCGACATGATCGACGATGCGCCCGGCATGCATGACGACGATCTCGTCGGAGATCCAGCGCACGACGTCGATGTCGTGCCCGATGAAGGCCATGGCGAAGCCGCGCTCCTCCTGCAGGCGCTTCAGGAGGAGGAGGATCTGCACCTGTACCGTCATGTCGAGCGCGGACACCACCTCGTCGCACACGAGGACCTTCGGGTCGCACAGGAGGGCGCGGGCGATGCAGACGCGCTGGCGCTGCCCGCCCGACAGCTGGTGCGGATAGCGCTCCGCCATCCCGGGCTCGAGCCCGACCTCCTCGAGCGCGGCCTCGATCGCGCCGTGGCGGGCCTCGTCGGCGCCGGCGAGAGCGAGAGGTTCGCCGAGCAGGCGCCGCACCGTCAGGCGCGGGTTGAGCGCTCCGTACGGGTTCTGGAACACGAACTGGACCGATCGACGCGAGGCGCGGGGAAGTCGCGGAGCCGACGGCGTGAGCCTCGCGCCGAGCACGCGGATCGACCCTTCCGCCGGGGGGCGCAGCCCGGCGAGCGCGCTCGCGAGCGTGCTCTTGCCGGAGCCCGACTGGCCGAGAATGCCGAGCGTTCGACCCGCCCTGAGCGCGAGACTGGCCTGGTGGACTGCCCGCACCGGCCGCGCGAACAGCCCCTTCCCGCGATAGTCGATCGACACCGCGTCGGCCGCCGCGACAATTTCGGCCTCTCCGCCGGCGGGCCGCGGCGCGCACTCCAGCGTCCTGCGCGCCTCGACGAGGCCGGTCGTGTAGGGGTGACGCGGGTGGGTCAGCACCTCGCCGGCCCGGCCGGCCTCCACGACCTCGCCCCGGCGCATGACCGCGACCTCGTGGGCCAGCGCGCGGGCGACGGAGAGGTCGTGGGTGATGAAGAGCATCGCCATGCCGCGACGGCTCTGGAGTCCTGCGAGGAGAGCGATGATGCCCGCGGCGATCGTGGCGTCGAGCGCGCTCGTCGGCTCGTCCGCGATCAGGAGGTCCGGCTCGCCCGCAAGCGCCATCGCGATCATGACGCGCTGCTGCTGCCCGCCGGAGATCTCGTGCGGGTAGCGCGCGGTCATGGCCTCCGGCAGCTCGACCTCCCGGAGAAGGCGAGCCGTCCTGTCGCGGCGCTCGGCCCCGCGGCGAACCCCGGCCCGCGCGAGCGCCTCCTCGATCTGGTCGCCGATGCGCATGAACGGGTTCAGGCAGGCGCCCGGGTCCTGGAAGACGATGCCGATGCGGTGTCCCCTCAAGCGTCGCATCGCCCGCTCGTCGTCGAGGGGCACTTCGGCGGCGTCGAAGACGAGGCGGGAGGAGGGTTGGCAGTCGACCCCGTGCGGCAGGAGGCCGAGCATGGCGAGGGCGGTCATCGACTTGCCCGAGCCGGACTCTCCGATCAGGGCGAGCGTGCGTCCCCGCTGAAGGGTGAACGAGACGTCCCGCAGGATGTCCGTCGCCCCGGCGCGGACGCCGAGGTTGCGGATCTCGACGAGCGGTGCAGCGGTCATCGCGACAGCCTCGGATCGATGGTGTGGTGGACGAGGTCGATGAGGGCGTTGACGACGACGAGCCCGACCGCCGCCACCGTGATCGCCGCCTGGACGACGGGATAGTCGCGGCCGTGGATCGCGTTCAGCATCAGGCTGCCCAGTCCCGGCAGCCCGAACAGGATCTCCATCGTCAGCGTGCCCGCCACCAGCCCGGCGAGGACGAGGCCCGACATGGCGAGCGCGACCGGCAGCGCCGTCGGCAGAAGGTGGAACAGCGCGATGCGCCAGGGGCGCAGGCCCTTCGCCCGGGCGGTCCGAACATGGGCGGAGGTCGCCGCCTCGCGCAGCTCCTCGAAGAGCGGCTTGCCGATCTGCCCGGCATTGTCGATGCCGATGATCATGACCGGCATCAGGAGCCCGCCGAGGACGGGCAGCCAGCCGAGCCAGATCGAGAAGACGAGGATCGCGATCACGCCGACGCAGAAGGTCGGCAGCGCGATCGCCCAGACGTTGACGAGGTTCACGAGCCCGGCGAGCCAGCGGCTTCCCGTCATGACCGCCGCGACGGCGATGCCCACCGCGATCGCCAGCCCGACGAGGAAGGAGAGGAAGGCGAGCCTGAGCGTGGAGGGCAGGGCGTTGGCCAGCATCTCCGACACCGGGCGGTGGTAGCGCAGCGAGACGCCGAAATCGCCCTGGAGGGCGCTGCCGGCCCAGTCGGCGAACTGGACGGGGAGCGAGCGGTCGAGCCCCATCTCCGCCCGCAGCCGGGTCTCCTGGGCGGCGGTCAGGTTGCCCTCGAGCGCCAGGCGGTCGACGGCGTCGCCCGGAACGATGCGGCACATGAAGAAGACGAGGACGACGATGCCGATCGCCTGCAGGCTCATGCGGGCGAGGCCGTATCCGAGGTCGAGGAGGCGTTTCGTCACAGGATGTCCTCCCGCACCGGCTCGGAGCGGGCGCGCCGCAGCGGGTCGAGCGTCTTGCGCAGGGCGTCGCCGACGAGAAGGAGGCTCACCGTCAGCGCGATGAGCGCGAGAACGGGCGCCAGGATCGCGTGCGGCGCGAGCTCGATGTAGCGGCTCGCGTCCGAGACCATGCGGCCCCATGTCGGGGCGTCGGGCGAGGAGCCGAGCCCGAGGAAGCTCAGGACGGATTCCGTCACGATGCAGCGCGGCAGGATGATCGCGGCCTGGGTGACGAGGCCGCCCATCACGTTCGGCAGGATGTGCAGCGCCAGGACATGCAGCCTGCCGCCGCCGAAGAGCCCTGCCGCCTTCACGTAGTCCTGCGCCGCCTCGCGCTTGTAGGAGGCGCGGGCGATGTAGGCGAAGAAGGGCGCGAACGAGATGCCGAGGGCGAGGGTGACGGGGCCGGTGCCCGCGCCGATCGCCACGATCAGGAGGAGCGCCAGCAGAATGCCCGGCATCGCGCGCACCAGGTCGATGAAGCCGAACACGATCATCTCGGGCACCCGGCCGAGCGCGAGCGCGGCGAGGCCGAGGGCCGCGCCGATGAGGAACGCGACGAGCGTGCCGCCGATGCCGACGAGGAGCGTCGTGCGGGCGCCCACCACGAGGCGCGAGAAGACGTCGCGGCCGATATGGTCGGTGCCGAGGAGGTGCGCGGCGCCGGGTCCCTGGTTCAGGCTCAGGAGATCCTGCGCCAGCGGGTCGTGCGTCGCGATCAGCGGAGCGAAGGCCGCCGCGAGCGCGATCGCGAGAACGATCGCGCCCCCGACGAGGGGCCCGGACGCGCCGGCGCGCGGGGCTCCTCGCGACCTCGCCTCGAGGGCGAGTGCCATCGTCGTTCAGTCCCTGGCGAGCCAGGTCTGGGCGATGCCGCCCGTGGCCCAGTTCGGCGACCAGGTGAAGCCCGGCTCGTAGCCCTGAACCTCCTCGCGCATCGCGATCGTGTTCGCGGCGTGGCCGAGGACGACGGTGTAGTAGCCGTCCATCACCCGGCCCCAGGCGTCGAGGTAGAGCGCCTTCCGCTCGGCCTCGTCGGGCTCCGCCACGGCCGCCTTGATCGTCGCGTCGAGATCGGCGTCCTGGATGCCGCCCCAGAGGACGGGGTTCGGCCCGTCGCTCATCAGCCGCACGAAGCGCAGGAAGATGTCGGCGCGCGGGCCCGACGCCATCGCGTTCATGTCCCAGTCGTACTGGCCGAGCCGGTTCTGGGCACCCAGATCGTCGAGCGCGACGTGGTTCACCTTGAAGCCGAGCTGGCGGACCATCTGCACGACGACCTGCGGATAGTTCTCCTGCCAGGACACGAATTCGATCGTGATCTCCTCCGGCGTCACGCCGGCCTCGGCCAGCATCGCCTTCGCCTTGTCGAGGTCGGGCGCGGCGTGCCGGTCGGCGTCGTGCAGCTCCTGGTCGAAATAGACGTGGCCGGGCATCACCATCTGGTTCGTCACGACCCCGTCCTCGCCGGCCATGAAGTTCATGAAGGCCTGCTTGTCGACTGCGTACATGATCGCCTCGCGAACCTTCGGGTTGTCGAAGGGCGGGCGGGGATTGCGGTTGTTGAAGGAGACGAAGTACCAGGTGGAGTCCTTCAGCGTGCTGACGCGGATGTCGCCGCTCCGGCCGAGCTGGCCCGCCACGTCGCGCGGAACGCTGGCGATGTGGATCTCGCCCGCCCGCATCGCGCTCGCCTTGTCGAGATCGTCGCGCAGGTTCGCCTCCACGGCCTCGAGATACGGCATCTCGCCGCGCCAGTAGTCGTTGTGCGCGGGAGCGTAGAGGCGCAGCTGCGGCTGCCACTCGCCGAAGCTGAACGGGCCGGTGCCGATCGGCGTCGTGATCGTCTCGTCCCAGCCTTCCGACTTCGGCGACACGATCCAGAGTTCAGAGAGCAGGTTCGCCAGCGGCGCGTAGGGCTCGGTCATGGTGAGGACGACGGTGCGCTCGTCGCGCCCCTCCACCGTGCCGACGAGCTTCATCGCGGAGGCGAGCCAGCCGCCCGAGATGTTTTCCTTCACGCGCTCGAAATTCGCCACCACGTCCTGCGCGGTCATGGTGTCGCCGTTGTGGAACTTCACACCCTCGCGCAGGGTGAAGGTGTAGGTCAGGCCGTCGTCGGAGATCTCGTAGCTCTCGGCGAGGAACGGCTCGACGCCGCCGTCGGGCCCGATCGAGGTGAGCGCCTCGACATAGAGCTGCTGCACGGCGATGGAGCCGGTGTGGCGATGGGGATCGGAGGTGTCGAGGCCGAGCGTCGCGTAGTGCAGCACGCCTCCGCGGCTGACCTCCTCGGCGACGAGCGGAAGGGGAAGCGTCGAGGCGAGCGTGGCGAAAGCGACGCCGGCGATCAGCTGGCGGCGGCTCATGGCGAGCAGGGGCGTCTTCATTGTCGTGCTCCGGCGTTTTTTCAGGGGTGGTCGGTCTGCAGGGGGCGGCCGTCGAGATCCTCGGCGGCGAGCCCCAGGTGGGCGAGGCAGGTGGGGGCGATGTCGACGATCGAGCTCGGCGGTTCGCGGCGGACTCCGGGGCGGAAGCCGCGGCCGGCGATCATCAGCACCGGCGACTGCTCGTAGGTTCCGAGGCCGCCGTGCTGCCCGCATCCGTCCCGGTCGGGCTTCGTGCCGAGCGCCTTCACGGCGAAGCTGCGACCGGGGATGCCGTGTTCGTTCGGCGCCTCGCTCGAAGCCATGGAGATCGCGATCGCGAGTCCGTGGGCCTGGTCGTGCCCGTGCTCGGCCAGCGCCTCGCCGTGAAAGACCTCGCCGGCCCAGGGCTGGGCGCGAAGATGCTCGGCGATGGCCGCGACGCGATCTTCGTGTCGGGGGTGCACGTAGACGAGCGCCGCCGTTCCGTTCGGCGCGACCACGACGTCGTCGCTGTCGGCGGCCGCCTTCAGGCCCGCGTCGACCAGCGACTGCGCGACGTCGACCGTCCCGTCGACCGTCTGGTGGCCGTGGTCGGACCCGACGATCAGCAGCACGTCCTCGCCCCGAGCCGCCAGCTCCTCCACCGCCTCGATGAGGGTGCCGGCAATCGCGTCGGCCTCGCACAGCACGTCGAGATGCGCGGCCGATCCGAGCGGCACGGCATGCTGGGTCGTGTCGGGCTCGGACAGCCACAAGACCGACAGGGCCGCCCGGCCGGGCAGGACCTCGTCGACGAAGCGGCGGGCCATCGCCCGGTCGCCGTCGATGCCGGGTGCGATGTCGAGGCCCTCCGCCTCGGGTAGCGGGACGCGGCCCGGGCCGTAGGAGCCCGCGCGGTGATAGACGTGGCCGTGCCCGTCGGGATCGTGAGCGCTGGCGGCTCCCGGCGAGACGTTGTTGAACACCACGACGCCGCCGTGCCCGGCGAGCCGCTCGGCCATCGTCGGCATCTCGAGGGATCGCCCCGTCACGGTCCGGCGGTGCTCGAAGAAGCCCGGGACACCGACGTCGTGCAGCCTGAGCCGGCCGTCCTCCATCAGCGCGCAGGTGTTGCCCGGCAGCCCGTTGCGGCGGGGATGGCAGCCCGTCGCGAAGGCGGCGGAGACGACGCGCGTGCACGAGGGGAACACGGAGCGGTGGTTCGCGAAGCTCTCCGCCCTCTCCGCGAAGCGCGCGAGGCTCGGCGTCGTGTCGGGCCGGAGGAGGTCTCGCCTCAGGCCGTCCAGCATGATTGCGACGATGCGCGCCATGGCTCAGTCGGTCCCGTTGATGGCGACGTCGAAGATGTCGAAATTGCGCAAAGTCCCCCCGGTGCGCGCTTGGTAGGCGGCGTTGAGCGGGCGCGAGAGGATGAAGGGCACGCGCTGCTCCTCTAGGCCGCCATGCGACCTGAGCCGCGTCCCGGCGAGCTGGCCGATGTCGTGGTTCTCGGCACGGGCGCCCAAAGCCACACCCGGCTCCGCGATCACGACGAAGTCGGCCTCCCGCTCCGGCGGCAGCTCGAAGCGCGCGCACGCCTCGTCCCTCGGCAGGACGAGGGCGACGCCGTCGATTGCGGAAATGGCCGCCTGCACCGCGTCGGGGGCGAGGTCGGGAGCCAGGAGATGCACCCGGACGAAGCCGCCCAGCGCGCCGTGATGCCGCACGAAGGGATCGGTGATCGGGCAGATGACGCGCGTCCGGTCTCGTCCGAAACGGGCATCGAGCGCGTCGCCGAGGTAGACGACGTTGGGCGAGCCGTCCTGCCGCGCCATGTCGCTCATGCCGTGGTCGGCGACGATGCCGACGGTCGCGCCGAGCCCGATGAGCCGGCCGACGCGCCTGTCGACCTCGGCCATGAACCGGTTCGCCGCCTCCGCGCCGGGCGCGTGGCTGTGCTGGACGAGGTCCGACAGCGAGAGATACAGGAGGTCGACCGGCCCTTCCTCGAGAAGCCGCACGCCCGCGTCGAGCACGAAGAGGGAGAGGTCCGGCTGGTACTGCTCCGGCGACGGGCGCCCGACGAGCCTCGTCGCGTCCTCTATGCCGTTCTCCGCCATGGTCGCGGCGTCGGCGCGCTCGGCGGAGAAGGAGATGCCGTCGAGGTCCTTCGCGAGCGCCCTCAGGAGCTTGTCCTTGGCCGTCACCGCGGCGACCCGCGCGCCGGCCTTCGAGAACGCCGCGAGGACCGTCGGCGCGATCATGCCCGCGTCATCGAGCATCATCACCTCGCGTCCGGTCTCGGCGTCGAGGTAGTAGTTGCCGGAGATCCCGTGCACGCTCGGCGGCGCGCCGCAGACGATCGAGACGTTGTTGGGGTTCGTGAAGGTCGGCATCGCCGCCAGTGCCTCGACCGCGAAGCCCGTCTCGATCATCGCCTCGAGATGCGGGACGACGCCCGCCTCGCAGGCCGCCTCGACATAGGCCGGGTCGCAGCCGTCGTAGCAGATGACGACGATGGGCCGCCGCGGCCAGCGGTAGGTCCGGCCGTTGACGACGAGGCTCCGATCGTCGGCCGGGATCGGCCGAGGCTGCACGGCGGGCATGCTCTCTCCCTGTAATGAAACTGCCACGAGCTTCCGGTATCGTATCCGGCTCAAGTGGTTTTCAGTAATAACTTGATAAGTGTTATTATGTCTGTGGTGGTTCTGCGGGCAAGCGAAATAAAATCTGCGATATGTGAAAGCAAGTCACATGACAAAACGCCGACTTCCGTCGCTCAAATCTTTACTAGCCTTGGAAAGCGTTGTCCGGAACGGTAGCGTCTCCGGGGCGGCGGAGGAGCTCTGCGTCACCCACGGCGCCGTCAGCAAGCAGATCTCGCATCTGGAGCAGTGGGTGGGACGCCCGCTCTTCACGGAGAAGCGACGCGGCATGATCGCGAGCCCTGACGGCGAGCGGCTCGCCGCCGCGATGGGCGAGGCCTGCGCCATCCTCGCCCGCGCGCTCGACGAGATCGAGGCGGAGGACGAGACGACCGTGCTGACGGCCGTGGCGCCGGCCACCTTCGCGATGCGCTGGCTGATCCCGCGCCTGCCGGGCTTCCAGGGGGCCGATCCGGGTCTGCGGGTGAGGGTCAGGCCGACCCACACGACGGAGGACTGGGACGCGCTCGAGTTCGACGTGATGATCCGTCGGGGCAGGGCGCTCGCGCCACGCCTCGAGCCACGCCCGCTCTTCGTCGAGGAGCTTGGGCTGGTGACGGTGCCGGGCCTCGCGGGCGCGAGCGATCCGCTGGCCCTGCCACTCGTGGCCGCCGACACGCGCCCCGGCGAGCTCGAGAGGTGGCTGAGCCTTGCGACGCGCGCGCGGAAGATGCCGCAGGCCATCCGCTTCCCGCACTTCTACGTGGCGCTCGAGGCCGCACTGTCCGGCATAGGCGCGCTCGTCGCGCCGCTCTTCCTCGTCGAGGAGCTCCTGCGCGGCGGGCATCTGGTCGAGCCCTGGCCGCAATGCCGGGTGCCGGGCGCCGCCTATTGCGTCGGGATCAACCCCGACGGCGCGAACGTCGCCGCCTCCCGCCTCTTCGCCACCTGGCTCGCCACGCGTGCGGGAGGAGGGGCATCCGCCCGGGGCGGCGCGGCCGTGGATCAAGGGCTCGCCGCGCCCGGACCAGGCCGGGAGAGGCGTGGGCCCGCGCTATCGGGAGACGCGACGCTGCCGGGCTGAACGCCTGGCCGAAGCCCGCCAGGGCCGGCGATCCGGCTTCCGCATGAGCGCCACGTCCTTGCGCGGTATCTCGCACGTCCAGCCATGCTCATTCGCGATGAAGCGAAGCGTCTCCTCGCGGTAAAACACGACGTGGGTGAGGTCCTTGCGGTAGTGCCAGCCGGCGAATTTCTCGTCGTCGGTCTGGAAGCAGGTCATGATGCCGAGCCAGGCTCCCGGCTCGAGCAGCCCGTCGAGACGGCGGAACTCGCGGGCGGGATCGTGGAAGTGCTCGACGACCTCGGAGCAGAGGATGAAGTCGTAGCGCTCTGACAGCGCCCCGGGATCGTCCGCGAAGAACGGATCGTACGGCACGACCTCGTGTCCGGATTCCTCGAAGATCGCGGCGAGGGCGGAGCCGCCGCCGCTGCCGAAATCGAGGCCCCTGCGGGGCCCTTCGAGCCTGGCGAGCAGGGGATCGCCGAGCCTTGAGACGAAGCGCCGGTAGCCCGGGTCGTGCGGGTTGTTGCGATGCAGCCGATACTCCGCCCGCTCCGCTTCGGGCGAGGGGTGCATCGTCGGATCGAGCAGGGTCGCGGCGCAGGCGTCGCACCGCCAGTAGGTCCGGCCGTCGACGTGGCAGAAGAGGCGCGGGCCGGGCGACCCGCAGACGAGGCAGGAACCGAGGGCTGGTGTCGCGGCCGTCATCGCACCCGGCCGGCCTCCCACGGCGTCCCGCCGGCGCTGTCGGGTGCCGTCATCGCCACGGCATCCGGTACGTCGGACCCGCTAGAGACTGGCGGCGTCAGCGGCATGGGCGGAGGCCACGACCCGCGGCACGATCAGGAGGTCCGTCGTGCCGCGGCGCAGCAGGGCGGAGCTGACGCTTCCGAGGAGACCGCGCATGAGGCCCCGCCGCGCATGCGTCGAGACGACGATCAGGTCGCAGTTCTCCCGTTCCGCCGTCTCCTGCATGAGAGCGGCGGGCTCGCCCTCGAGGACCCTGAGGCGCGTGCGGCGGGCCAGTTGCGCGTCGAGCGTCGCGTGCAGGCGCTCGGCGAGGCCTTCGGCCATCTCCCGGCCGTGTGCCTCGATGTCCTCCCGGCTCGCTCCGGCGTAGGCCATGAGACCGGCCGCGAGCGCGTCGAAGGCATGGAGGATCACGAGTTGCTCGGGCCGCACCTCGCCCCAGCCGTCGATCACGTGGGCGAGCTCCATCGCCTCGCCACTCTCCACCCCGAGGAGCGCCCTGAGATAGGGTTTCGCCTCCGGGCGCCGGGCGATCAGGACGGGCACGGAGGACAGCCTGACGAGCCGCTCGATCGTCGTGTCCCTGAAGACGTCGCGGATGGCGCTGTGCCGATGGTCGCCCGCGACGATCAGGCCGGCGCCCGCGGACGCGGCTTCTTCGTGCAGGGCGACGTAGATGTCGCCGGTGACCACAAGGTGGCGCGCCGGGACGGAGCCCGCCCGGGCCGCCACCTCGGCCGAAAGATACTCCTCGGCCTCGGCCACGAGGCCCTGCACGATTCCCCGCGGCTGGTCGTCGTCGACGACGTGCAGGACGAGCAGCTCCGCGCCGGCACCCCTTGCGATGAGGGCCGCCCGGTCCACGGCCCTGTCTCCCCGCTTCGACAGGTCCGTCGCTGCGACGACCATCCTCATGCGGCAGCTCCTTCGCTTGTTCTTCCGAACGACACCATATCCGCGTCGAGGTCGATGATGTCCTTCACGGCCGCGCTCGCCGCCGCGGCGAAGGGGTAGAGGACGAGGTCGGTGCCGCCTTCGCCGAGGCGCCGGCCTTCCGCGTCGTCCCGCGCGGTGATCGCGATGCGGCCGCTGAAGGTGTGACTGCGCAACGCGGCGAGCAGGCCGCTCCGGGCATCGGTCTCGGTCAGGAGGATCGTTCCGTAGGGCACCGCCAGCACGATCCAGCGCGCCTGCCCGAGCGGGAGCTCGGCCCAGAACTCCTGCTCCGTCACGTCGCCGAACCGGACGCGACGGCCCTTGCTCCTCCACTCCCGCACCGCGCGGGGATCGACGTCGACACCCAGCACCTGCATCCCCGCATCCTCGAGCTTCACGAGCAGCTCGCCGCCGAACCGTCCGAGGCCGAAGAGTATGACGTCGGTCGGACGCTCGCCGACGTTCTCGCCGGGGCCTTCCGGGCGGCGCCCGAAGTCGAAGGGCGCGAGCAGCGGCTGCGCCCAGCGGTAGAGCTGCTGCGAATAGGTGATCATGTAGACCGAGGTGGCGATCGTCACGAGCCCCACGAGCGTGACGAGCCCGACGGCCGACTGGTCGACATGGCCGAGGCTCACGCCCATCGCGATGAAGATGAGCGAGAACTCCGAGATCTGGGCCACGGTGAGGCCGGCGAGGAAGCCGGTGCGCGCGCGGTAGCCCATCCACGCCATGATCAGGACGACGATCAGCGGGTTGCCGACCAGCACGAACAGCGAGAATGCGACGGCGCTTCCCAGATGCGAGCCGAGGGTCGAGAGATCGAGCGCCGCGCCGATCGAGAGGAAGAAGAAGAGGAGCAGGAAGTCGCGCATGGACGAAAGCCGCGCCGAGATCATGTCCCGGTGAGCCGTGGAGCCGAGCGAGACGCCGGCGATCAGGCCTCCGAGCTCCTTGCCGAGCCCGGCGACATCGGCGACGGAGGCCGCCGCGGCTGCCCAGCCGATGCCGAATATCACGAGAAGCTCCGGCGTCCGCGCCAGCCGCTCGACGAGCGGATCGGCGAGATAGCGGACGAACAGGACGAGGAACACGATGGCCCCGACGAGGGCGCCGAGCGTCCGGACGAGCGAGCCGGCGCCGCCTTCGCCCGCGCCGATGCCGAGCGTCGACAGGGCGACCATCGCGACGACCACGAAGATGTCCTGCACGATGAGGAAGCCCAGCGCGATCTGGCCGTGCAGCGTCTCGAGCTCGCGCTTGTCGGTGAGGAGCTTCACGATGATGATGGTCGACGAGAAGGTCAGCGCCACCGCGACGTAGAGGCTCGTGACCGCGTCGAGCCCGAGGGCGAGGCCGATCAGGAAGCCCGCGACGGAAGTGAACACGACCTGCCCCAGCCCGGTCGCCACGGCGACGGGACCGAGCGTGCGAACCAGCCGCCAGTCGAGCTTCAGGCCGACGAGGAACAGAAGGAGGGCGATCCCGAGCTCCGCGAGGAAGTGGATCTGGTCGTCGGTTCCGGTGCCCGTCGTGAAGAGGGCGCCCGAGACGATGCCGATCGCGATGAAGCTGACGATGACCGGCTGGCGCAGCGCCGCCCCGACCGCTCCCAGGGCAGCCGCAGCCAGCAGGAGCCAGGCGATCTCCTGGAAGATGAGGTCCGTCCCCGCTACCATGAGGGCACCGGATCTGCCGAGACCGCGCGGCAGGGCGAACGGCCGGATAGAGCCCGGCCGCCCGGGACGGAACGCATCGTGAGGTGAGACATGAGACCCGCTGCCATCGTTCTTATCGCGAGCGCCCTGACGGCCAGCCCCGCATTGGCCGAGGCAGACGCGACGGCCTCTGGCGAGGAGGCGTACCGGGAGGCCTGCGCCGAATGCCACCGCAGCCCCGAGCGCCTCGTCCGCGGCATGCGCGGCGACGAGAGCGAGCGGCGGGAGCGCCTGGAGGCTTTCCTCATCGACCACCACGCACCGGATGAGGGCATGCGCCAGTCCGTCATCGCCTATCTCCTGAGCCTCTGATCATCGCAGGGCGAATGCGGCGGCGCCCGCGGCCAGTACGAGGCCGATCGCTGCGAACCGTCCGTTCTGGCGCCGATCGGCCCTCGATCCCGGGCCGGCAGAGTAGTCGAAGCGCTCGTAGACCACGTTCTGGATCGGCAGGCCGAGGTCGAGAAGCGCGTCGGCCGCCGAGGTGATCATCCCATGTCGGCCGCAGATCATGGCGAGTGTCCGCGTCCGGTCGAGACCGCGCAGCGCGACCTCGAGCCGCGCCCGGTCGATCATGCCGACGGAGCCCTTCCAGCCCGCCGCAGGCGTCTCGCTCACGAGATCGACCTCGAGGTCTATCAGGGACGCGAATTCCGCGATCTCCCGTTGGGCGACGATCTTGTCGGGGCTGCCCCCGCCATAGACGAGCCGGACCGGACGCGGGTCTGCGGACGCTGCGAGGTCGCGCAGGAGCCCGAGGATCGGTGCTATGCCGACGCCGCCGGCCACCAGCAGGATGGCGTCGGCGTCCCGGCCGTCGACCGCGAAGCTGCCGTGCGGCCCGTCGATCCCGATGCGGGTGCCGGGCTTCACCTCGCCGATCCGCCGCGTGAAGTCGCCGATTTCCTTGATCACGAGGCGCAGGCCCGGCTGCCGCGGGGAGGAAGCGATCGAGAACGGGTGGTCGAAGAGAGGGAACAGGCGGGGTGCGACGGTCATCCAGACGAACTGCCCGGCGCCGTAGCGGAACGTCCCCGTGTCCCGCTCGGGCGCGAGCTCCAGTTCCCAGAGGGCCGTGCCGATTTTCGTGTTCGAGACGAGCCGCCAGCCGTCCCGGCGCAGGCGCCACCACCTGACGCCGTAGAGAACGGCGATGCTCGCGACCACGAGGCCTGCAACGGCCAGCCACGCGATGGCGACGATCCGCTCCGCGGCATAGGTGCCGACGGTGAGCGCGTGGTGCAGCCCACCGGCCACCGCCACGACCGCCAGCACGAGGTGGCCGCCGCGCCATGCCTCGTAGGGGAACGGCAGGCGTTCGCGGAGGACCGCGAGGAGCACCAGCAGGATCGCCGCCAGCCACGCCACGACGCCGGTCGCGAGGCGCGGCGCGGCGAACATGCCGAGGATGCGGTCGACCCCGCGGGCCGGATTGTCGATCAGCGTCGGCGCGACGTAGAGGAGGGGGTGGAGGATCACCGCCATGAGGATCCACCGTGCCGCCTGCTTGTGGAACGCCATCGTCACGTCGATGCCGAGCCGGCCGGCGAACGTCTCGAAGCGGCCCGAGGTCACGAACTGCACGGCCATGGAAGCCAGGGCCACGGATCCGGCGGCCGTGCCGGCTTCGGACCACGCATCCGCGGGGGGAACGCCCGTGCCGACGGCGAGGACCAGGGGAAGGAGAGCCGCGGCGACGTAGAGCGACGCCAGTGCCCAGCCCGGCAACGCCGCGCGCGCCGGAGCGGAAGCCGCGAACACGCTCTGATCTCGCATCGGCTCTCCCTGCCAGGCCACCGGGTCCCCGTCGTCTCCCCAGCCTACGGGCCGTCGGCGGGCGTGCAACTCCGTCAAAACACGGGTGGGTTGCGACCGCCGCTGCTGCGCCTTCTCTTCGGGAAAGCGCGGTCGCCACGGGCCCATGGTGACGCTGGCCAAGCCGGCGGGCCCGAGGGCTTTGACGGACAGGGCGTCGCGCCTATGTCGAGGCGGGTGAGACCTCATCGAGGAGATGACGGATGACATTGACACGAAGCGAGGTGACCGAGGTTCTGGGGCCGGTCGGCAACACGCTCGCGGCCGACATCATCGCGACCGGGGCGACGCGCCAGGAGCTCCTCGAGGCCTGGATGTGGGTCAACAGCGACGAGGCGCTCGTCGGCGAGGGGAGGGAGCTGCCACGCGGTCGCGTGGCGCAGCTCGCCGACCTTCTCGCGCCGCAGGACGACGAGGACCTCTGATCGTGCACGCCAGCGCCGCCTTCCATCCCGCGGCTGGACCTAGACGGCCAGGTGGTGCAGCCAGTGCTCGTAGCGGTGGCCGGCGCCCGAGGCGGTCCGGGCCGCCGGGGCGAGGTCGACGCCCTCGTGGCGAGCTTCGCGGGGGGAGCGGCCGAAGCGCCGGCGGAAGGCGCGGCTGAACGCGCTCTCGTTGCGGAAGCCGCAGGTGGCCGCGATCTCGTAGACCGGGCGAAAGCGGTTGCGCGGGTCGGCCAGAGCCGACAGCGCCCGGCGCAGCCGCCGCTCCCGGATGTGGGCGTTGACGCCGCCGAGCGGCGCGAACAGGGCGTAGAGCTTCGTGCGGGACAGGCCGGCCGTCCCGCAGATCTGCGAGGCCGATAGCCCGGGGTCCGAGAGGTTCTGCTCGATCAGCCGCTTGCAGGTCCCGAGCTGGGCCACGCGCGGAGCGGCGTCGAGCCCGGCCGCGTGCTCGCACCCGTTGAGGCAGGCGGCGACCATCGTCGTGGTGGCCCGGGAGACTTCCCGGGCCTGGGTCGTGGTCAGCCGCCGGCCGACGCGCGTCAGGGCCACCAGATGGTCGCGCAGCATCGCTGCCAGCGGCTCGGCGGTTCGCAGCGTCCGCATATGCTGGTCGTCGGGGGCGAACAGCGCGTCTGACAGGGCCTCGCGCGGTATCACGAGGGAGAGGTTCGTGAAGCTCGGCGTGCGGCTCGTCATCTCCCGGGCGAGGTCGAAGACGACGAGAGCCTGACCGTCGGCGAAGGTCGAGCGGGGCCCGTCGCCGGCTTCCATTTCCCCTTCGGCGAAAAGCTGGACCATGTAGTGGTCCATCCCGTCGCGCGCGATCGTCGAGGCGGAGCGGCGCCAGCTCTGGGCCCGGCTCGTCGTGCGCGCCAGCATCAGCTGGCCGAGAAGCCACGCCTCGACCTCCGCGTCGAAATCGAGAAGCCTCGTCTCCCTCTCGGCTTCCACGTCGAAGATGCAGGAGATGCTCTCCTTCCAGAGCCCGAAACGCTCTCCCGGCGGCGCATCGACGACACGGAAGACGGAGTGCGGGACGGGCACGGCGGTGCGCGTGCGATGCTCGTCTTTCCCGTTCATGGCGAACGCCCCCCTTCGCGCCGCGTTCGGCCCCCGCCGCCCTCGGCACCGTGCGGTAGCTGCCGGAACCCACGACCCCACGACCCGTTTCCATCGGCCGGGACGGACGGCACGGTTTCCCGGACGCCAGGCAAGGTAGAAGTCGCATCTTATCAGGCCGTGAATCCTACGGTCGGACGGGATCGCAGTGAGGAGACGTCGCGCCGCCATGTCCGGACCGCCAATCGAAAGCTCGAACCGCCAAGCTCCCTCTCGCCACGTGCGGGATGGAGCCCTCGCGGCGGGCGGACGTCGTGCGGCGGCGGTCGCGCTCGCGGCGGTCGCGGCGGCCGTCGCGTTGTCCTTCCTCATCGAGAGCGCAGGTCCCCTTCTGGCCGCCGGCCTCATCGATGCGGGGAACACGGCGGACGTCGCGGCGGCGGAGCCTCCGGTTCCGCAACCCTCCCAAGCGCGACCCGGCGAGCCGCTCCGCCTCTTCTGAGCCCGTAGCCTGCCTCTTTCGTATATTAGGCTTGACTAATGTAAGTAGAGCCAACATATGTCGCCTCAGACCCGGCGGCGCCCCTCGCGCCACGGCCGGTGCGAGAGGTTGAGATGTTGTCCGTTCCCACAGAATTCACGCCCGTGGCATCGCTTCTCGGCGGCGTCCTGATCGGGCTCTCCGCCGTGATGGCGATGGCCCTGTTCGGCCGGATCGCCGGCATCACCGGCATCGTCACCCAGACGATGTGGGCCAAGGCCGCCCACAGGGCCGGGGACTGGAGCTGGAGGGCCGCCTTCCTTCTCGGGCTGCTCGCCGCACCGCTCCTCTATGCCCTCGCCACGGGATCGCCCGTGGAGCAGACGGTGTCCGGCAACCTGCCGCTGATGGCGGTGGCGGGGCTGCTCGTCGGCTTCGGCACCGCTCTCGGCTCCGGCTGCACGTCCGGCCACGGCGTCTGCGGTCTCGCCCGCCTGTCGCCGCGCTCGCTCGTGTCCGTGCTGGTCTTCATGGGCGTCGCGGTCGCGACCGTCACGATCGCCCGTCACGTTCTGGCTGGAGTTCTCTGATGCGTCCGTTCCTCGGTTTCGCGGCCGGCCTCGTCTTCGGCCTCGGCCTCGTCATATCCGGCATGGCCGACCCGGCGAAGGTCCTGAACTTCCTCGACCTCTTCGGCACATGGGACCCGAGCCTCGCCTTCGTCATGGGCGGTGCGGTGGTCGCCACGTTCCTCGGCTACCGCCTCGCCTGGCGGCGGTCGCGGCCGGTGCTCATGCAGCGCTTCGAGCTTCCGAGCTCGAAGACTATAGACGGCAAGCTCGTCGCGGGCGCCGCGATCTTCGGCCTCGGCTGGGGGCTCGGCGGCTACTGCCCGGGGCCGGCGCTGACCGCCCTGCCGCTCCTCGCGCCCGGAACCCTCGTCTTCGTCCCGGCCATGCTCATCGGCATGTGGGCAGGAGTGCGCACCCGCAACACGAACTTCTTCTCGACCTCCAACAAGGGAGCAACCGCATGAGCGATCGCATGAATGAACGGGTCGTGCGCCATTCCCCCTCGCGCGGGCCCGGAAGCCCGGACGTATGGGGCATCTACGAGCCCGACACCGGCTCGATCCAGTACCTCTGCGCCGACCCGGCGACGAAGAAGGCGGCGCTGATCGACGTCGTCTGGAACTTCGATCCGAAGCACTACCGAACCGACCTCGGCTCGATGAACCAGATCCTCGACCTCGTGAAGGAGAACGGTCTGACGGTCGAGTGGGTGCTCGACACCCACCCGCACGCCGACCACTGGATGGCCTCGGCGCATCTGAAGGCGGCGACCGGAGCACCGACGGCGATCGGCGAGAAGGTTCGCGAGATCGCCGGGATCTGGCGCGAGATCTACCACATGCCGGACGCCTTCGACCCGGACAGGGACTTCGACCGCCTGTTCAGGGAGGGCGAGACGTTCCGGATCGGCGAGCTCAAGGCGAAGGTCATGCTGTCGCCCGGCCACACGCTCGGCTCGATCACCTATGTCGTCGGCGACGCGGCCTTCGTGCACGACACGCTGATGCATCCCGACGCCGGCACCTCGCGCGCCGATTTCCCCGGAGGGGACGCAGCCGTGCTTTGGGATTCGATCCAGGCGATCCTCACCCTGCCGCCGGAAACGCGGCTCTTCGTGGGGCATGACTACGGCACCTCGGACCGCAAGGAGCCGATGTGGGAGGCCACCGTCGCCGAGCACAAGGCGTCGAACATCCACGTGAAGGACGGCACGACGCGTGAGGACTGGATCAAGCGCCGGCAGGACCGGGACAAGACGCTGTCGCTGCCCGACCGCATCCTCGCCGCGCTCCAGGTGAACCTCCGCGGGGGACGCCTGCCGGAGGCCGAGAGCGACGGCCGGCACTACCTCAAGCTGCCGGTCAACCGCTTCTGACCGGGAGCGAAGGCGCCCTCTCTTCGCCCCCGGGGAGAGGGTGCCGACCTTCCAATGCGGCTGATCGACCCGGCCGCACCACGTCCGGACGACACCCATGAGCCGACCTCAGCTAGCCCGCCACCTGCCGATCCTCGGCTGGGCCCGCACCTATAACGGTCACACGCTGACGAACGATCTCGTGGCGGCGGCGATCGTGACGATCATGCTGATCCCGCAGTCGCTCGCCTACGCGATGCTGGCGGGGCTGCCGCCGGTCGTCGGCCTCTATGCCTCGATCCTGCCGCTCGTCGCCTACGCGATCTTCGGCACGAGCCGCACCCTCGCGGTCGGGCCGGTCGCGGTCGTGTCGCTCATGACGGCAGCCGCGGTCTCGGAGGTGGCGGCGCCCGGCTCGCCGGAGTACGTGGCAGCGGCGGCGGCGCTCGCCCTGATGTCGGGTGCGATGCTTCTCCTCATGGGGATCCTGCGCCTCGGCTTCGTCGCCAATCTCCTGTCGCATCCCGTCATCTCGGGCTTCATCACGGCGTCGGGGATCCTCATCGCGGCCTCGCAGCTCCAGCACATTCTGGGCGTGCGGGCGGGGGGCCACACGCTGCCCGAGGTGACGGCCTCGCTCTGGTCGGCCGCGGCACAGACGAACCTCTTCACGCTGGCGATCGGCTGCGGCGCGCTCGGCTTTCTGTTCTGGGTGCGCAAGGGCCTGAAGCCGCTTCTCCTGAGAGCGGGACTGCGCGACTACGCCGCCGGCCTCGTCGCGCGCGCCGGTCCGGTGATCGCGGTGGCGGCGAGCATCCTGCTCGCGGCCGGCCTGGGCCTGGCAGAGAGGGGCGTCGCGGTCGTCGGCGACATACCGTCCGGCCTGCCTCCTTTCGGCATGCCGCTGCTCGACCTCTCGCTCTACGCCTCGTTGGCCCTGCCGGCGCTGATGATCTCGGTCATCGGCTTCGTCGAGTCGGTCTCCGTCGCGCAGACGCTCGCCGCCAAGCGCCGCCAGTCGATCGTGCCGGACCAGGAGCTCGTGGGCCTCGGCGCCTCCAACATCGCGGCGGCCTTCTCCGGCGGCTATCCCGTCACCGGCGGCTTCGCACGCTCCGTCGTCAATTTCGACGCGGGCGCCGAAACCCCCGCCGCCGGCGCCTTCACGGCCGTCGGCATCGCGGCGGCGTCGCTGTTCCTGACCCCGTTCCTCTACTACCTGCCGAACGCCGTCCTCGCCGCGACGATCATCGTGGCGGTGCTGAGCCTGGTCGACCTCGGGTCCCTCCGGCGCAGCTGGCGCTACTCCCGGCACGATTTCGCGGCGATGCTCGCCACGATCATCGTGACGTTGGGCTTCGGCGTGGAGGCCGGCATCGTCGCCGGCGTCGCCATCACGGTGGCGCTGCTCCTGTGGCGCACCTCCCGGCCGCACATCGCCGTCGTCGGGCAGGTGCCGGGCACGGAGCACTACCGCAACGTGCTCCGGCACGAGGTGGCGACGGACGAGAGCGTCCTGTCGATGCGGATCGACGAGAGCCTCAGCTTCGCCAACGCGCGCGCGATCGAGGACTTCATCCTGCGCGAGGTGGCGGCGCGGCCGAGGCTGCGCCATGTCGTGCTCCAGTGCACGGCGGTGAACGAGATCGACGGCAGCGCCCTCGAAACGCTCGAGCTCGTCATGCACCGGCTGGCGGCGCAGGGGATCGACCTGCATCTGAGCGAGGTGAAGGGGCCGGTCATGGACCGGCTGGAGCGCAGCGACTTCCTCAGTCACCTCACCGGCGGCGTCTACCTGACGCACCACCGGGCGATAATGGATCTCGCCCCCGAGCTGACGCGCCGGACCACCGGCGCGCCGTGAGGCCCGTCGGCGCCGGCCGACCCCTCATCCGGACCCGGCGTGGGTCACCATTCGCCGACGGCGCGGATGGCCCGCACGAGATCGTCCTGCAGGAACGGCTTGGACAGGCGCGGCAGATCGTTGTCGGCGTCCGGCGGAAGCTCGGCGTAGCCGGTGGCGAGGATGAACGGCAGGCCGGGGCGCTCCGAGCCCACCCGCTTCGCGAGCTCGGTGCCGGTCATGTGCGGCATGGCCTGGTCGGATATCACGAGGTCGATAGCGGGCTCGCGCCGCAGGATATCGAGGGCCTGCTGGCCGGATGCCGCCTCGAAGACGCGGTGCCCCAGATCCTCCAGCATGGCCGCGGTGCTCATGAGGACGAGGCCGTCGTCGTCGACGGCGAGGATGCGGAGGGGGCGGATCTTCGCCGCCGTCCCTTCCTCCTCGGCCGCCGCCTCCGGTATCTCGGCGACGGCCACCGGCTCGTCCGCCGCCACCGGCAGCCAGATCTCCGCCGTCGTGCCTTCGCCCAGCCGGCTCTTCAGGACGAGCCGACCGCCCGACTGCTCGGCCAGGCCGTGCACCATCGAGAGGCCGAGCCCGGTGCCCTTGCCGACCCCCTTCGTCGTGAAAAACGGGTCGAGCGCCCGGGCGAGCGTCTCCTCGTCCATGCCCTGACCCTCGTCGGTCACGGAGAGGCAGACATAGGGCCCCGCCGGCAGGCCTGTCGGGTGCCTGCCGCCGAGCGTCTCGGACCGCGCGGCGATGACGAGCCGGCCGCCGCCAGGCATCGCGTCCCGCGCGTTGACCACGAGGTTCAGGAGCGCCGTCTCGAGCTGGTTCGCGTCGGACCGGACCGGCGGAAGGGCGAGAGGGAAACGCGTCTCGATCAGGATTTCGGGCCCGATCGAGCGCTGCAGCAGCTCCGCCATGCCGCGCACGAGGTCGGGCAGGTCGACCGGCAGCATGTCGAGTTCCTGCCGCCTCGCGAAGGCCAGCATGCGCTCCGTCAGGGCGGCGCCGCGCCTGGCCCCCTGGACCGCGTTCTCCAGGAGGCGCAACGCCGCCGGATCGTCGTCGGGCAGCCTCTTGCGCAGGAGCTCGAGGCTGCCCAGCACCGCCATCAGCAGGTTGTTGAAGTCGTGCGCCACCCCGCCGGTGAGCTGCCCGATCGCCTCGGTCTTCTGCGCCTGGAAGAGCGCCTCGCGTGCCTCCTCCAGGGCGCGCTGGGCCTCCTTGCGCTCCGTGATGTCGCGGGTGACCTTGGCGAAGCCGATGAGCGTGCCTTGCTCGTCGCGGATCGCGACGACGACGACGTGCGCCCAGAAGCGGCTGCCGTCCTTCCGGATACGCACCGCTTCCCGCTCGAAGCGCCCCACCCGGGCGGCGGTATCGAGCGCGCGCTCCGGCTCTCCGGCGTCGCGGTCCTCCTGGGTGTAGAACCGGGAGAAGTGCTCCCCCAGGATCTCCTCCGGCAGGTAGCCCTTGATCCGCTGGGCGCCCTGGTTCCAACTCGTCACGCGGCCGCCGGGATCGAGCATGTAGATCGCGTAGTCGCTGACACCCTGGACGAGGACCCGGAACTGCTCCTCGCTCCGCCGGAGCGCCTCCCGGGCGAGCTTGCGCTCCGCCAGGTCGTGGGTGATCTTCGCGAAGCCGATGAGCGTTCCGGCATTGTCCCTGATGGGGTCGATCACGACATGGGCCCAGAAGCGGCTGCCGTCCTTGCGCAGCCGCCAGCCCTCGGCCTCGAAGCGTCCGTCGCCGGCTGCGGTCGCGAGGGCCCGCTGCGGCAGGCCAGTCCGGCGATCCTCCTCGGTGTAGAAGCGGGAGAAGTGCTCTCCCAGAACCTCGCCCTGCTCGTAACCCTTGAACCGCTGCGCGCCGGGGTTCCAGCTCGTCACGTGACCGCCGGCGTCCAGCATGTAGATCGCGTAGTCGGTGATCGCGTCGACGAGCAGCCTGTAACGCTGCTCGTCGGAGTTCTTCGTCAGGGGGATATGCACTCCCGTGGTGTCCTCAGGGTCGATCAGGGCGCTGGCTCCAAGGCATATCCGCCGATTCATAGGCCTAGCTACGTTGCGTTCACAAGAACGTCATCGTGGACGCCTGGATCGTGAGGGACACACCCACCTCCGACATTCCGGCCGGGCGTTGCAGGAACGCAACCAGTGGCGGCCGGGAACAGGGCGGCAGCTTCCGGGCCGTTTCCCCGGGACGACGTGCTTCCTCCCTCCGTCGCCAGGCCGTGATTTCACCGCGCACCACGCGTTTCCAGTCGGATTCCTCTTGTTCTGCGGCCGAAGTGCGGCAAGATCACGCAGGGGAAGAGACGAGCGGGGCAGATGGAAAGGCGAGGGATCGCTCCCGTCCCGGGGATGATCGGGGCGGTCGCGACGGTGGTGGTGGCGACACTCCTGGTGGCGCTCCTCGCCAGGAAGCAACCCTGGATCGGGCTCGGGCTGGCGCCGGATGACGGCGGATTGCGGATCGTCTCCGTCGATCCGGCCGGCCCGGCCAGCGAATCGCTGGAGCCGGGAGACAGGCTCGTGGCGATCTCCGCTCCCGCCGGCGGCAGGATCGCGCTCGAGCCGTCCGACATCGCCGAGGACCCCGACGCCTTCGACAGCTACGCGTCCCTGGACAGGTTCTACGAGCGGCAGGAGGCGATATCCCGGCTTCTCGCCAGCGGAGGGATAACGCTCCGATGACGGCCGACTTCGCCGCCGGCACCTTCGCGGGCGATGCGACGGGGCTCGCGACCAACGCGGGGGGGCACGGCGATCGACGGCGGATCGGCGAGCTTCAGCGGGACGATAGACGGCAGCAGCTTCGCGGCCGACACGGTCGCGCTGCAGGGAGGCGGCGGTGCGGCCTTCACGGTGGACGAAGGCTACATGGCCGGTGGGTTCTTCGGCGCCGATGCGAAGGAGGTGGCCGGTGTCGCCGGCGCGGCGGGCGTCAATCCCGCCGGCGCCGCCTATGAGGTCGAGACGATGTTCGCGGCAGGCAAGCAGTAGGCCCCGCGACGGGACATGGCGGCCCCGCCGCCATGTCCCGTTCCTTGCCCAGGGTCCCACCCCGTCAATGGCCCCTGGCCACGTCGCGCAAAACGGCGAGCGCGTCGGCGGCGGCCGCGGTGAGGATCGCCCCTTTCCGCTGCAGCAGGCAGATCTCACGCGCCGGCAGGTCGAAGGCCAGGTCGAGGGGGACGATCGACACGTCCTCGCCCTCGGGGGAAAACTCCGACACCGAGCGGAAGCAGATCTGCCGCGATTCCATCACCAGCTTCCGGATGATCGTGTAGGAGCTCGTTTCGACCGCACCTTCCGGGTCCCGCCCCGCCACTGCGCGGAAGGTCGAAACCAGCAGAGCCCGGGTGACCGTCCCGACCGGCGGGAGGATGAAGGGGTAGTCCAGAACCTCCCCGGCGGGCACGGCCTTCCGTCCCGCCAGCGGATGGTCGCGCGACACGAAGAGCTTCATCCGGTCACGCAGGAGGGTCTCGACCTTCACCCCCTCGAGCATCACCGCCTCGGGCCGGGCGCAGATGATCACGTCGACCTCGCCCGCATGCATCGCGACGAGCAGGGAATCGAGCGGCCCCTCGACCGTGCGCACGACGATCTGGGGGAACCGGCCCACGACCTCCTTGATCGCCCGGGGGAGGACGGCGTTCCGGGAGTATGCGAGGCCGCCGATGCAGACGAGGCCCGATGGCGCGCCGCGAAGCGACGCGATGTCGTCGTCGATCCGGCGCAGCTCCGACAGGATCCTGCGCGAAGCCATGGCGACGGACGCTCCTGCCGGCGTTGGGATCATGCCCCGCGGCGTGCGCACGAAGAGCGCGACGCCGAGATCCGTCTCGAGGGCCCGGATGGAGGAGGAGACGGCCGGCTGCGTGACGGAGAGCAGGTGCGCGGCGCCCTGCACCGAGCCGAGATTGTGGACGGACACGAGGGCGCGCAGCCGCGAGACGTCCACCTGCATCCGGAACAGGCAGGCCTGTCGGCCGCGCAACCCCGCATGCCCCGACCGCTCCAGAAGGTCCCGCAGGCTCGCGAGCTCGTTCTCGATGATGCGGCAGCGCGCATCGCACGCCAGGCCCGCAGGGGTCGGTGCCACGCCGGCCCGGGATCGGGTGAGAAGCGGGCGCCCGAACCGCGTCTCAAGCATTTCGAGCGACCGGGCTATCGCGGAATGGCTGCGCCGCAGCGCGTCTCCTGCGGCGGAAATGCGGCCGCAGTCGACCACGGCCATGAAGGCCGAGAGATGCCTGAGGGAGA
The DNA here is from genome assembly GCF_000496075.1 of Lutibaculum baratangense AMV1. GTDB lineage: Bacteria > Pseudomonadota > Alphaproteobacteria > Rhizobiales > Tepidamorphaceae > Lutibaculum > Lutibaculum baratangense. Next base: position 156,435 of record NZ_AWXZ01000029.1, on the reverse strand, counting down.
GTTTGGCGCTGGCCTCGCGCACCGCCAGGTCCTTTGCTCGGTGACGGTCTTGCGGCGGCGGCTTCACTCCGACCGGTGGATCTGCAAAGCCGAGCTGTCCCTTCATGTCATGCAAATCGCCCGGGAACAAAGGACTTTCCTCCGGGCTTCGCGGCGGTTGCGATCCCGGCCCGAAGGCTGATGCTGCCAGGGGTATAAGCGGATTCGACGGTCGCATAGCGAGATTGTCGTGGCCGCCTGGCGTCCGGGCATGGCTATCTCACGGGAAAAAACCGGGAGGAAAGCCATGTTGAAGAAGATTGTCGGACTGACCGCTGGCCTTGCCTTCGCGCTGGGAGCAGCAGGGGCAGCCAATGCCCAGTACCCCGAGCGTGCCGTGACGATCGTCGTGCCGTTCTCGGCGGGCGGCAACAGCGACGTCATCGCACGGATCGTCGCCGACCATATGAGCGGCGAGCTCGGACAGCCGGTCGTGGTCGAGAATCGCGGCGGCGGCGGCGGCACGGTCGGCGCCAGCATGGTCGCCGGGGCCGAGCCGGACGGCTACACGCTGCTGCTGGCGACGGCCGGCACGCACTCGGTCAACCCGGGGCTGCGCGACGTCGGCTACGATCCGATCGAGGACTTCGACCCGATCAGTGTCGCCGTCATCTCGTCCGTCCTTCTCGTCGTGCACCCTTCCGTCGAGGCGGAGACGGCTGAGGAGTTGATCGAGCTGACCTCGTCGGGCGAGGGGCAGTTCAACTACGCCTCCGGAGGGATCGGTACCGTCGCCCACGTTGCGGGCGAGCTCTACAACGAGATGACCGGCTCGCAGCTCGTGCACGTTCCCTACCAGGGCGCGGGCGCCGCCCTGAACGACGTCGTCGCGGGGCGGATCCATGTCTACATGAACAACATCCCGGCGATCCTGACGCATGTCCGCTCCGGGGCCCTGCGGCCCTTGGCGCTGGCCGCCGACGAGCGCTCGAATCTGTTGCCGGACGTGCCGACGACGGGCGAGGTAGGGCTCGAGGGCTTCGAGATGGGGTCGTGGTTCGGCATCGTCGCCCCGGCCGGCACGCCGGACGAGGCGGTGACCCGGCTCCACGAGGCGATGGCGTCGATGAAGGACTCCGAGAAGGTGAAGGAGCGGCTCGAGGCGGTCGGCTCCGAGGTCGCCGTGTCGGAATCTCCGGAGGTCTTCGGCGAGTATATGCGGGAGCAGCTCTCCTGGTGGGCCGACGTGCTCGACAACCCCGCTTTCCGCGAGTGAGGCAGGCCCACGGCCGCACATTCCGCCCGACCGCAGCCACCAGGTGACGACCGGTCGGGCGGCAGGCGCCCGCCGGCTTTCGCTTAGCAGGGAGTGACCATGCGCAGGGATCTCTTGTGGCTCGTGCTCGCCGTGCTCGGCGGCGTCGCCTTCGTCGTCGCACTGGGCTTCAGGATGGGGACGGTCTCCAATATCGGCTCGGCCGTCTACCCGCTGATGCTGTCGGGGACGATCGTGCTGATCTCCGGCTACGCCCTGCTCGCCGGCGGAGACGCAGCTTCTAAGCCGTTCGACGTCCGGCCCTTCGGGGCCATCGTTTCGGCCGTCCTCCTCTTCGTCCTTCTCGTCGAGCGCGTGGGGCTCGTCCCGGCGGTCGTCGTCTCGATGGTCGCGGCCTATGCCGGCCAGAGCGAAGGAGGCTATCTCTCCTTCCTCGTCTATGCCGGGCTCTTCGCCCTCGGCACGTGGCTCCTCTTCTCCTTCGTCCTCGGGCTTCCCCTGCCGGCGGTGAAGGTGGGCTGACGTGGAGAACATCGCTCTCGGCCTCGAAATGGCGCTGACGGTGGAGAACCTCGTCGCGTGTTTCGCCGGCGTCTTCATCGGCACCGCGATCGGCGTCATCCCGGGCATCGGCGCCATGGCGGCGATCGCGCTCCTCCTGCCGATGACCTTCGCGCTCGATCCCACGACCGGCATCGTGATGCTGGCCGGCGTCTATTACGGCGCGGAGTATGGCGGCTCCACCGCCTCGATCCTCCTCAACCTGCCGGGAACCCCGTCGAACGCCATCACCTGCCTCGACGGCTATCCGATGGCGAAGGCCGGGCGCGCGGACACGGCGCTCTTCATGACGACGATCGCCTCGTTCGTCGGCGGCAGCATCGGCATCGTCGTCCTGTCGCTCCTGACGCCGGCCATCGTGCAGGTGGCGAAGGCGTTCGGCCCGGCCGAGTACTTCGCCCTGATCCTGTTCTGCTTCGTGGCGGTTTCGACCGTCGGTGGGGCCGACCCGAAGCGCAACTTCGCGATGGTGGCGATCGGCGCGCTTCTCGGCACCGTCGGTGTCGACATCTACGACGGCGTCGATCGCTACACCTTCGGCTCGCACTACCTGATCGACGGCATCGGTCTGGTGCCGGTGGCGATGGGCCTGTTCGGCCTGTCCGAGATCATCATGTCCGTTCGAGCCGGCTCCCATCGCGTGCGCCATCGGGTGAGCTTCGTCTCGATGCTGCCGACGGGGCAGGAGTGGCGGCGCAGCGCCCTTCCGATGGTCCGGGGCGCGCTGGCCGGCTGCTTCTTCGGCCCGCTGCCGGGAACGGGGCCGTCGGTCGCCGCGATCGTGAGCTACGCCAACGAGAAGAAGCTCTCGAAGCGGCCGCAGGAGTTCGGGCACGGCGCGATCGAGGGGCTCGCGGCTCCCGAGGCGTCGAACAACGCGGCCGTGCAGACGGCCTTCGTCCCGACCCTCGCCCTCGGCATTCCCGGCACGCCGACCATGGCGATCATGATCGGCGCGCTGATGATCCACGGCATCGTGCCGGGGCCGCTCTTCATCAGCCAGGAGCCGCAGCTCTTCTGGGGGCTCGTGATGAGCTTCTGGATCGGCAACGTCTTCCTGCTGCTCCTCAACATCCCGCTCATCGGCCTGTGGGTGTCGTTCCTGAACATACCGTACAGGCTACTCTACCCCTCCATCGTCATCCTGATCTGCGTCGGCTCCTACAGCATCAACAACAGCGTGGCGGACGTGCTCGTGATGCTCGTCGTCGGCGTGGCCGGATACGTGCTCCGGCTTCACGGCTTCATGCCCGCGCCGCTCCTCATCGGCTTCGTGCTGAGCCCGATGCTCGAGGAGAACTTCCGCCGGGCGATGATCATGGGGCGGGGCGACCCGACCTACCTTCTCTCGAGCCATATCAGCGCCGGCGCCCTCGTCCTCGCCGGGCTTCTCATCCTGTCGGTCGTGGCGGGCGAACCACTGCGGCGGCGGATCGCGGCCGCCCGGAAGCGCGAGCGCGCGACGGACAACTCCAACGTGACCGACGACACCCAGCCAGGAGCTCGCAAGACACCATGATCATCGACTGCCATGGCCACTACACCACGGCACCTGCCCAGCACGAGGGCTGGCGGAAGATGCAGATCGACTGCCATGGCGACATGGCCCGGATGCGCGGCCAGGAAGGGCCCGTCATCTCAGACGACGAGATCCGCGAGAGCCTCGAGAAGACCCAGCTGCGCCTGCAGCGGGAGCGGGGCACCGACCTCACGATCTTCTCGCCCCGCGCCGGCGGCATGGGCCACCATGTCGGTACCGAGGAGATGAGCCGCCAGTGGTCGCGCATCTGCAACGACCTCATCAGGCGGGTCTGCGACCTCTATCCCGACAATTTCGCGCCGGTCTGCCAACTGCCGCAGTCGCCGGGCTGTCCGCCCGGGAACGTGATCCCCGAGCTCGTGCGCTGCGTGGAGGAGATGGGGTTCGTCGGCTGCAACCTGAACCCCGACCCGAGCGGCGGCCACTGGCGCGATCCCCCGCTGACCGACCCGTGGTGGTTCCCGGTCTACGAGAAGCTCGTCGAGCTCGACGTGCCGGCGATGATCCACGTCAGCCAGTCGTGCAACCCGAACTTCCACTTCACCGGCGCGCATTACCTGAACGCCGACACGACGGCCTTCATGCAGCTCCTGACCTCGGACCTCTTCGAGCGCTTTCCGGGCCTGAAGCTGATCATTCCCCATGGCGGCGGCGCCGTGCCCTATCACTGGGGCCGCTACCGCGGCATCGCGATCGACATGAAGCGCCGCGAGCCGAAGGCGCTGATGGGGCAGGGGCTCTATTTCGACACCTGCGTCTACCACCAGCCGGGCATGGATCTCCTGACCGGCGTCGTGCCGGTCGACCACGTGCTCTTCGCCTCCGAGATGCACGGCGCCGTGCGCTGCGCCGACCCGGAGACCGGCCACCACTTCGACGACACGCGCCGCTATATCGAGGCGAACCAGGCCCTGAGCGAGGAGGACCGGCGGAAGATCTTCCACGGCAACGCGCTGAAGGTCTTCAGCCGGCTGAAGCTGCGGGCGCGGGCCGCATGAGCGCGGCAGAGGGCGGGGCGGCCCGTCAGGCGGGCTCCGCCTCCACCGCCTCGCCGCAGGAGAAGGCGATCGCCGCATCCGCCAGGACGTCGACCGTGTCGATGGCCGGCGGCCCCGAAGGTATGGCGTCGGCGATGATCGAGAATTCGGAGCAGGCGACGATCAGCACGTCCGCGCCGCGCGTGCCGAGCTCCTCGGCCGCCTGCGCCAGGGCGTGCCGGGCCTCCCTGCTTCGGCTCGACACCTTCACCCGGCGGATGGCGTCGAGGAGCCTGTCCTGGTTCTCGGGATAGACCGTACCGAGCCCCCGCGCCGCGAAGGCGCGGTCGAAGATGCCGGTGATCTTCAGGGCCGGCGACCCGAGGATGCCCGCCCGGCGGGCCCCCAGCCCCTCGGCCCTGGCCGCCGAGAGCTCGACCATGTCGAGGAACGGGATCCGGACGGCGCCGGCGATCGTGGCCGCGTAGTGATGGGCGGTGTTGCACGGCATCGCCAGCGCGTCGGCGCCCGCGGCCTCGAGCCCCCGCGCCATCGCGGCGAGCACGGGCGCGGGATCCTCGCCCGTGCCCTCGATGATGGCCTTCACGCGGGAGGGCACCTGCGGGTTGTTGTCGACGATCATCGGCACGTGGTCCTGATCGTCGCTCACCGTCGTGCGCTCGATGATCCGCTGCATGAGGAGCACCGTCGCCTCGGGGCCCATCCCGCCGAGAATGCCGATGCGCCGCCTGTGGGGAAGCTCCGACACGAGGCTACCCAATCAGGCCGCGGTCTCGAGCACCGGCCGGCGCTCGAAATAGGAGGTGTAGCCGAAGAGCGCGGCCGAGCCGCCCGTGTGCAGGAACACGACGCGCTGCCCCTTCTTGAACTCGCCCTTGCGGACGAGATCGATCAGACCCGCCGCGCCCTTGCCGGAATAGACGGGGTCGAGGAGGATGCCCTCGAGCTCGGCGAACATCCCGATCGCCTCGAGCGTGCTCTCTGCGGGAATGCCGTAGCCTTCGCCGACATAGTCCGTGTTCGCGACGACGTCCTCGCGCGTGACGACCCCCGGGCAGCCGAGCTTCTCGGCCGTCTTCTGGGCGAGCGCGAAGACGCTCTCCTCCTGCTTCGGCCGCGGCGCGCGCACCCCGATGCCGAGGAGCGGCACGTTCGCGTTCATCGCCTTCAGCCCGGTGACGAGCCCGGCCTGCGTGCCCGCGCTGCCCGTCGCGTGAACGAGCGTGTCGATCACGAGGCCCTCGTCGTTCGCCTGGCTCAGGAGCTCGAAGGCGCAGTTGACGTAGCCGAGGGCGCCGGTCGCGTTCGAGCCGCCGCCCGGGATCGTGTAGACGCGCTTGCCGTCGGCCCGCAGGCGCTCGGCCACCGCCTCCATCTCCGCGTTCATGTCGAGACCCGGGCCCCGCTTCTCGGCCGTCGCGCCGTGCAGGCCGTCGAGGAAGACGTTGCCGTTCTCGTTGTAGTTCTGGTCCTTCGAACCCGTGCGGTCCTCGAGCAGGATGTGGCACGCCATGCCGAGCTTCGCCGCCGCCGCCGCCGTCTGGCGCGCGTGGTTCGACTGGGTCGCCCCTTGCGTCATCACCATCTCAGCGCCCTGCTCGGCGGCCTCGGCCATCAGGAACTCGAGCTTGCGCGTCTTGTTGCCGCCCGTCGACAGGCCGGTGCAGTCGTCGCGCTTGACCCAGATCTCGGGCCCGCCAAGCTCGCGCGACAGGCGGTCGAGGCGCTCGAGCGGGGTGGGCAGGTGGGCGAGGCGGATGCGGGGAAAGCGCGAGATGTGCATGATGACCCGTCGGCTGTAAGATGCATGAACCTCCATCATCCCCATCGCCGGAGGCGGCGCAAATGCAAATGCGCCGAGGGATCATGCCAAACCTGCATGTTGGGAGCGGACGTGATGCGGCTGGAATGGCTCGAGGATATTCTCGCGGTGCTGGAGACGGGCTCGCTCGCGGCCGCCGCGGAACGGCGCTGCGTGACGCAGCCGGCCTTCTCGCGGCGGATCATGGCGATCGAGGCGCATCTGGGCGTCGAACTGATCGAGCGGGCGCGCAAGCCCTCCCGCCCGAAGCCGGCGCTGCGTGACCAGCGCGAGCGCATCCACGAACTCGCTGCGGGCCTGCGCGATCTTCGCAACGACCTGCAGCGGCATGACCGCGAGACGCAGAACAGCCTCGTGATCTCGTGCCAGCACGCCATCACGACGTCGGTGGCGCCCACGCTCGTGCGCGGCCTCGGCGGCGAGCCGCACCTCAACGTCCGGCTCCGCTCCGGCAACCGGGAGGAGTGCTTCGCGCAGCTCGTGACGCGACAGGCCGACATCGCTCTGCTCTACCAGACGCACAGGGAGCCCCTCGCCGGAGCGGACGACTATGTCGAGCTCATCGAGCTCGGCCCCGAGCCGCTGCTCCCGGTCTTCCCGACCCGTCGGCTCGACGAGCTCGCGGCGGCGCGCACGGCGGGAGGCATACCCGTCGTCGCCTATCCCGCCGACGTCTTCCTGGGGAAGGTCACCCGCCAGGAGATCTTCCCCGATCTTGAGCTCCTCGTGCACCCCCGTGCGGAAACGGCCCTCACGCCCGCGATCAAGGAACTCGTCTGCGCGGGCGTGGGGGTGGGCTGGCTTCCCCGCAGCCTCGTCGCGGCGGAGCTTCGGGCAGGCGTCCTTCAGGACCTGTCGGGCGACCTGCCGAGCTGCACGATGACGATCGCCGCCATGCGCCTGCGAACGAACCGGCTGGCGAGCGTCGAGCGGGTGTGGCGCGCGGTGGGAGAGTTCCGGGCGGGAGAGTGAGCGCCCGGCCGCACCCGTTCTGGCCTCTCGATTTGCGCCAGGTCACCGGGGGACGCCGAGATCGTCGTCGTGGAGCCGAGCCGGCAGCACTACTTGCAGCCGGGTGACACGCTCGTCGCCGCCGGCGCCTGGCGGCCGGAGGACCTGGACGTCCGGGCGTCGCACCGTGGAACACGCGAGGCGGCGGTTCCGCTCCGTCTTCGCACCGCGTCGGAAGGGCTAAGGCACCTGCTCCAGCGGAACGGCGGCGGCATCCGGTTCCCCGGGGTGACGCTGCCGGAACGGCTGGCCGACGACGATGCCGGTCACCGTCATCGCGAATGCAAGCCCGAGCGCGAGGTGCGAGGGCACGATCGCGAGCATGGCCGCCGGCAGGTAAAGCGCCGCGCTGGCGATCCGGCTGCCGCGGATGCGCGTGCCGGAGAGGAGGAGCGAGAACGCCATCACGAGCACCGTGCCCGAAAGGGCGGCCTCGGCGATCTGCCATGGCGTGCCCGACCAGAGCATGCCGGGATAGGACAGGAACATGAAGGGGACGACATAGGTGACGGCGCCGAGGCGCACGGCGTTGAGCGCGGCCGGCCACCAGTCTGTCTTCGCGATCGAGGCGGCGACGAAGACCGCGATGCAGACCGGCGGCGTGATGACGGAGATCGTCGCGTAGTAGAAGACGAACATGTGCGCGACGAGCGGCTCGACGTCGACCGAGATCAGCGCCGGCGCCATGACGGCGGCCACGAGCACGTAGGCTGCCGTCGTCGGGATGCCCATGCCGAGGACGAGGCAGGCGAGCGCGACGATGAGGCCTATGAGGAACAGGTTCTTGCCACCGACCGCCACGGTCAGCGAGGACAGTGTGACGCCGATGCCGGTGAGGTTGATGAGCGACACGAGGATCTGGGCGCCGGCAAGCATCAGCGCGATGATGACGATTCCCGTGCCCGCCTCGACCAGGCCGTAGATCAGCGCCCGTGCCGTCGACTTCGGCTTGCGGTTCACCGCGAGATCGCCGATCACGAAGGGCACCACCATGCAGATGATGCCGGTCGCTGCCGAGAGCGCCACGGAGCGGCCCGACAGGAGCATGAAGAGGAGGCCGCCGAGGCCGCCGACGACGGGGATCAGCCGCACCGGCGCGAGCGCCGTCCTCGCGGAGGGGATGTCCTCCGGGGGCACGTAGCCGATGTTCTTCCTGAGCGCGATCAGGTGGATGGTGACGAAGACGCCTATGTAGAACAGCAGGGCGGGGATCAGCGCCGCGAGCGCGATGCGCAGATAGTCCGTGCCAATCATCTCCGACATGATGAAGGCGGCGGCCCCGAGGATCGGCGGCGTGATCTGCCCGCCGGTCGAGGCGACCGCCTCGACGGCCGAGGCGAGCGGGGCCGGATAGCCGATCCGCTTCATGAGCGGGATCGTCATCGTGCCGGTCGTCGCGACATTGGCGACCGCGCTGCCGTTGACGGTGCCGAAGGCGGCCGAGGCGACGGTCGCCATCTTCGCGGCACCGCCCGTCGAGCGGCCGGAGATCAGCAGCGCGAGGTCCATGAAGGTGTCGCCGCCACCCGTCCGCAGAAGCATGGCGCCGAACAGGACGAAGGCGGCGATGATGGTCGCGGCGATCCCCGTCAGCGACCCCCAGATGCCGATGTCGGAGAGGAAGACCGTCTCGGTGACGAAGTAGATGTCGAAGCCGCGATGGCCGAGGCGGCCGGGTATCAGGTGGCCGAGGAAGACATAGGCGACGCCGACGAGCACCAGGATCGGAAAGGCGATCCCGACCGTGCGGCGGGCGAGCTCCAGGATCGTCACGACGAGGACGATCGTCAGCCCGATGTGAAGCGGCCCAGCCATGGGCAGGCTGGTGAGGATCCAGTTCGCGCTGAACGTGACGAAAAGGCAGGCTGCCATCGAGCCCGCCCAGAAGACGGCATCGACGAGGTTGGCGACGAGCGGGTGGCGGGAGGCGAAGGGGGAGGGGAAGGACAGGACGCCGAGCGTGATCACCAGCGCGACCATGATCGAGCGCTGGATCAGCGAGTCGAACGGCCCCATCGACGCCGTGTAGAGGATGAAGACGCCGATGACGAGCGCCACGGCCTGTCGCAGGCGTTCCCGCATGTCGAGTGCCCCCTTCGAGGAGAGACGGCCGGGCCGCTTCGTCCCGACCGCAGCTCCGTCGCGTCTCACATGCCTTCGGGACGCAGACCGTCGGCCACCTCGACACCGATCTCCTCGTAGTAGCGGATGGCGCCGGGGTGCAGCGGGGTGGTCGCGAGCGAAATGGTCATCTCCGGGATCTCGGAGCCCTTGAGGCCGGAGAAGGCCGCGGCCTGGGCCGCTTCGTCCTCCACGATCGCCTTCGTGATCTGGTAGGCGACCTCCTCGTCGAGATCGGGCTTGGCGACGGCGGCAACCCCGAAAGCCCAGGTCTCGTAGGCCGGGTAACCGCTCCCTGCCTCGTTCTCGCCGATCGAGAGGACGGAGAGGTTCGGGAATTCCTCCTTCACGGTCGCCGCCTGCTCGTCGTTGAGGCCGACGATCTCGATCGGCGTGAGGGTGGCGATGTCGACGCTCGAGGCGTCGAGCCGCTTGCCCGACCCGCTCTTCACGTAGCCGACGACGCGGTCGTCCTTGATCTGGTTGACGATGTCGCCGGTCGAGCCCCGAGCCCACTTCGGCTCGATGCCGAGCGCCGCGAAGACGGCTTCCGACGTCGACTCGGTGGCCGACCCGGTGATGCCCGGGTTGAAGGGCTTCCCCGCGAGATCCTGCAGTCCCTCGATGCCGGCGTCCCCGCGGACGACGACATTCTGCGGCGCCGAGGCGTAGACCCACAGGGTGAGGGGCTTGTACGCGTTCCCCTCGAACTCGCCGCGGCCGTTGTAGACGTCGTAGGCGACGTTCGTGGTGACGAGGCCGAGATCGACCTGATTGCGCTGCAGGCGGCGCAGGTTGTCGAGCGTCGCGCCGGTCTCGACCACGTTCGCCTCGACGCCCTCCACGTTCTTGTTGATCAGCTGGGACACGGCGACGAAGTAGCCGTAGTGGCTCGACGAGGACGACGTCGTCCCGATCGCCAGCCGCGTCTGCGCGGCGGCCGGCGTGGCGATGAGTACTGCGGTCGCAGCCGCGAGTGCGAAGGTTGCCAGTCTCATTGTCGTTCCTCCCGTTCCGGTTGTCTTGGAAAGTCGTCGACGAGATCGGCCGGCACCTCCACTTCCATCGAGAGGAGGCGGAAGGCGGCGGTCTTTCCATGCGTGTCGAGCGCCAGAGCCGAGTTCACGCCCCCCTCGAGCGCGTCCTCGACGACGAAATTGAGCGCCATCAGCTTCGGCAGCTCGTAGCGGGTGACGGAGGTCGCGCCGCGGTGTCGGAAGAGGTCGAGAACGCGCTCTTCGGTGACCTGGGAGAGCACGACGGGCCATGCCTCCGGCCTGTAGGGGATGACGGAGATGTTCTGACGGTTGCCCTTGTCGCCCGAGCGGCCATGGGCGATCCGGTGCAGCCTCACGCGCACCGTCTTCTCCGCCGCGGCGGCGTGCGCCGCGGGATCCTTCGCAACCCGAGGGGGCGGTGCCGTCCGCACTCTGTCCACTCTCGTCTCCCTGCCGTTGCCGGATTCATCGCCATAATTATCGATAAAGTCAACGATGATTGAGATCGCCGCGTCCTGGCGCTAGATTGTCCCGATGGACGAACCCGAGCCCAACCCGGCCGCCCCGGCCTCCGGAAAGCGACGCCCCCGTGGATGGGCGGAGGTGCACGAGGCCCTGCAGGCCGACATCCTCATGGGCCGCCTCCGGCCACGCGAACGGCTCGTCGAGGACGACCTCATTCTCCGCTTCGAGGCGACCCGCCACGCGGTCCGCCGCGGCCTCGACGAGCTCGAGAGCGAGGGGCTCGTCGTCCGCCAGCCGAACCGCGGCGTGCGCGTGCGGGACTATTCGCGCAAGGAGGTGGAGGATCTCTACGAGATCCGCACGGCGCTCGAGAGCCTGGCGGCGTCGCGCATCCTGGTCCCGGCTGACGCCGACTACGTCGCCCGCCTGAAGGACATCGCGGCGCGGCACGAAGCCGCCTCTCGCGAGCGGCGCTTCATGGAGCTGTCGCGTCTCAACAACGCCTTCCACGAGACGCTCTATTCCGGCTGCGGGAACCCGGAGCTTTCCGCCGCCATCCGGCACTACTCGGTGATGACCCAGCCCATCAGGACGCGGGGCTTCCCGGACCAGGGCCTTCGCGAGACGGCGATCCGCGAGCACTGGCAGATGATCGAGGCGATCGAGAAGGGCCGCCTCGACGACCTCGTGACGCTGTGCCGGGACCACATCACGTGGCCCAAGGACTTCTATCTGAGAACGAACGGCCCCGCCGACGCGCTGGCCGCGGAATAGGTGCGATGGGCGGGAAGAAGGGGAGAGACCTCTCGATGACCTACAGGATCGGCTCCGGGGCCGGGTTCTCGGGGGACCGCGTCGATGCGGCGGGCCCCGTGGTAAGCGCGATTGCGGCGCACGGCCAGGGCGGCGCGATCATCTTCGAGACGATCGGCGAGCGGACGCTCGCTCTCGGCCAGCTCGCGCGGCAGCAGAACGACGAGGCGGGGTACGAGCCGCTTCTCGCCGACATCGTCGAACCGATCCTGAGGCCCTGCCTCGACCACGGCATCGTCGTCGTCGGCAATTTCGGCTGCGCCAACCCGCACGCCGCCGCGCGCCTCATCGCGGACGTGGCGCGGCGGCAGGGTCTCCGCCGGCCTCGGATTGCGGTCGTGGAAGGCGACGAGATCGGCGATGCGATAGATACCGACCGCCACGAGGTCTGGGAGGGCGACCGCCACCTGCCGCGCCCGCATGGCCAGCTTCTCTCGGCCAATGCCTATCTTGGCGCCGAAGCCATCGCGGCGGCGATCCGGGAGGGGGCCGAGATCGTCGTGACGGGACGGGTGGCCGACCCGGCGCTGGCGCTCGGGCCGCTCGTCGCCCATTTCGGCTGGGACTGGGACGATCTCGACCGCATTGCGGCCGGCACGCTCGTCGGGCATCTCCTCGAGTGCGGCAGCCAGGTCACCGGCGGCTATTTCGCCGATCCCGGCTTCAAGGACGTGCCCTCGCCGGAGACCATCGGGTTTCCCATCGCCGAAGTCGAGCCGGACGGCAGCTTCGTCGTGACGAAGCCGGAGGGAACGGGCGGGCTCGTCGATCTCCGCACGGTCAAGGAGCAGATCCTCTACGAGATCCACGACCCTGCCGCCTATCTGACCCCCGACGTGACGCTCGACATCACCGGTGTCGAGATCGAGGACGTGGGGCCGGACCGGGTGGCGGTTCGTGGCGCCAGGGGGCATACCCGCCCGGACAGTCTCAAGGCCACGGTCGGCTTCTCCGGAGACTGGTTCGGCGAGGCCGAGATCTCCTTCGCCGGCCCCAACGCGCTCGCCCGGGCGAAGCTCGCCATCGAGACGCTGTCGAAACGTCTAGAACTGCGCGGGCTCGACGTCCGCCACCGCCTCGACATCATCGGGGCGACGAGCGCCTTCGATTCCGACGAGGGCGCGCTGCGGTCCTCGTTGCCCGCTCTCGAGCTGGAGGATGTGCGGGTGAGGCTCGCGGTGCGCGACGACGAGCGGCGGCGGGTCGAGCAGTCGTTGCAGGAGATGACCGCGCTCTATTGCTGCGGCCCCGCTGCCGGTGGCGGCGTGCGCAGCCGCATCGTTCCGCGAATCGAGACCCGCTCCTATCTCGTGCCGCGCGACGTGGTGCGGCCGGGCTTCAGGATGGCGACGGTCTAGCCGCACAGCGAGTGCGCGCAGACCGTGACACCCCGGCTGCCCGGCGCCCGACGGTCGGGATCTCGCCCTACTCGCCGACCACGCCCGCGACATAGGAGGGATCGATCTTCGCCGCGAACTCCTCCCGGGTCAGGAGCTTGGGCAGCCGGTCCTGCTCGACGAGGAACTCCGCCGTCGAGACGAGCGTGTCGGCGAACTCGCCGATCTCGCCGGGACTGCCGAGATACTCGGCCGTCAGCTGTTCGTCGCAGGGCACCATCTCGGTGCCGTTCATCATGCGGGTCGCGTCCTCGACCGAAAGGGAAAGCTCTTCCGCGATGATCTCCGCCGTCTTCTCCGGGTTCTCGAGCCAGAAATCGATGCCGGCGCACTCGGCCTTGATGAAGCTCGTGACGAGGTCGGGATAGGTCTCCGCGAACTCCTCCATCACCACGCCGATGTCCCAGGTGGGATAGCCACGCTCGGCCATCTCGCCGGAATGGACCATGATCTCGCCGCCGTTCTGGACGGCCTTGTTGAGGTTCGGTTCCCAGAACCACGCGGCATCGATGTCGCCGCGCACCCAGGCGACGGCGATGTCGGAGGGCGGCAGGTCGAGGATCTCCATCGTGGCGGGATCGATGCCCTCCTCGGCCAGAGCCTTCAGCAGGAGATAATGCGTCGTCGAGCCGAAGGGTGCGGCGACGCGCTTGCCCTTGAGATCCGCGAGGGATTCGATACCCGCCGAGGTCCTCACCGCCATCGCCTCGACATAGCCCAGCATGTTGAGGACCAGAATGCCCTTGATGGGCAGGCCGCGCGTGAGGCCGATCGCCGTGGGCGGGTTGCCGAGGCCACCGAAATCCACCTGACCCGCGGCTATCGCCCGCAGCATGTCGCCGCCGCCGCCGACCTTGATGTACTCGATCTCGACGTCCGGGATCTCCTCGGCGACCAGGCCGAGATTCTTCGTGACGAGCTGGGCGTTGACCAGGTTCAGATACCCGATCGTGATCTTCTCGGGCTTGTCCTGGGCGCTCGCGCCGTGACCGCAGACCAGACCGAGCGCGAGAGCCGTGACCTTTGCGATCGTTTTCATGCGTCTCATTCTCCTGAACAGTTAGGGGTGGCAGTCCGATCGGGCGGCACGGGATCGCTCCCGGGGCCGCCGTTAGTCCGGGTCACTGGCGGCCCCTGAGCGTCCACGGCATCAGCAGGCGGCCGACGAGGCGCATCACGGCGTCCAGCGCCACGCCGGTGAGGCCGAGGACGATGAGGCCCATGATCACGACGTCCGAGAGCAGGAACTTCGCCGCGTCCCAGATCATCCAGCCGATGCCGGCCGTCGCGGCGACGATCTCGGCGGCGACGAGGACGGTGTAGGTGAAGCCGAGCGAGATGCGCATGCCTGCGAGAATGGTCGGCCCGGCGGCCGGCAGGTAGACGCCGAAGAGGATCTGCCGGTGCGAGGCGCCGAGGCTGCGGGCGGCGCGGACATAGATCGGGTCGATCGTCCGCACGGCCTGGATCGTGGTGATGATGAGGCCGGGGAGCGCCGCCAGGAAGAGGAGCGCGAGCTTCGACTCGTCGCCGATGCCGAGCCACATGACGAGGAGCGTGTAGAGGCCGAGCGGCGGCAGCGGCCGGTAGAACTCGATGAGCGGCGTCAGAAGCGCGTTCGCATCGCGCGACACCCCCATGAGGACGCCGAGCGGTATGCCGACGACGCAGGCGAGGGCGAAGGCGACGAGGATGCGGTAGAGGCTCGCCGCGACGTGCTCGAGGAGGGTGGAACCCTGGTAGCCGGAGATGGCCGCCTTGACGAAGGCGTTCCACACGGCCGCCGGTCCCGGCAGGAAGAGCTCGTTGGCCAGCCCGGTGGAGGTGACCAGAACCCATGCGAGGAACAGCGCCACGACCGTCGCCGACGACAGGAGGAAGCTGCGCTGACCGAGGAAGCGGGGCACGCGCAGATGCGGGCGAAGGGCCTTGGCCAGCGCGCCGACGCGCGCGATGGGCTGTGTCACCGCGTCCACCGTCATGACGACCTCGCACCGAGGATCTGCATGATCGTGAGCGCGTAGATCTGCGCCGCGCGCACCGCCTTCGTGACGGAGATGCTCTCGTTGTCCGGCGCCCACCCGTCCTCGCCGGGCCCGAACGTCACCGCGTTGATACCGGCCTCGCGCAGGCGGATCGTGTCGTTGAAGGCGTTCTTGCGGTTCGGCACCGGCTTCTCGCCGCCCATCAACCGAGCGTAGGTCTCGGCGAGGGAGCGGCACGGCTCCTCGTCGGCGGGCACGGGCTCGGTCGCCTCCACGAACAGCGAGCCCGGCACCTGCCCCACCTTGACGGAGATGCCGTTGCTCGCGCCCAAGGCAGAAGCGGCCACCCTCTCGATATCGGCGATGATGCCCTGAAGCGTCATGCCCGGCACGAGGCCGACCACCGCGAGGGTGATCGTGCAGGCGTCGGGGGTGAACTGCATCTCGCCCTCGAGCCCGCCGCGAATGCGCACGACGGCGGCGCAGGGCGGCGTGTGCCCCATAAACTCCGCCGGCTCGTGCGTGAAGCTCATCGCCTCGAGCGCCGGGACGAGGCGCCCCGCCTCGACGATCGCGTTCGTGCTCAGGTCGGGCCGCCAGATATGCGACTTCGCGCCCTCGACGGTCACCTCGACGAGGCAGTGGCCCGCATTGGCGACGGAGAGGTTGATGCCCCACCCGGCGTCGCCCTCGACCGGCCCGCCCCAGGCGGTCGGCTCGGCGGTGATCGAGTAGTCGGTGCGGATGCCGATCTCTTGCGTGAGGTAGATCGAGCCGTGCGTGCCGTTGCGCTCCTCGTCGACGCAGAAGCAGTAGACGAGGTCGCCGTCGAGCCTCACGCCCTCCTCGGCCAGCGCCTCGGCCGCGAGCAGCGCGGCGGCGAGGTTGCCGCGCGTGTCGGAGGTGCCCCGGGCGTAGAGCAGGTCGCCGTGCCTGGTCGCCCTGAAGGGGTCGAAGCCGGTCTTGTCCCATTTGTGCGGCTCGACCGCAGGATAGGTGTCGAGGTGGTCGTTGATCATCAGCGAGGGCCCGCTGCCCTCGCCCTTGAGCGTGCCGACCACGTTCGGCCGGTGCGGCTCGGATTCGTAGAGCTTCACGTCCATGCCGAGCGCCTCGAGCTTGCCGGCGACGAGCATGGCGATCGCCTCCTCCTCGGCGGGCGGTAGGTCGGGATCGAGCGCGTTGCCGGAGCGGGGCTGGCCGGTGCGGATCAGCGTCGTCGCGAGCTCGACCCACCGTTCCTCCGTCACGCGCGACAGAACGCGCCTCTCGAGCTCCGATAGCGGCCTGTTCAGCATGAGCGGCATGGTCTCCCGGTTGTGCGGCGGAGGAGCCTCTTGGCGAGGCATTCCGGCCGTCCACATCACGCTAGCGGATGGACCTGGTGCGATCTGCTGCTATTTTCGCCCGCTCGCGTTGCCCAAAACGCAACGCTCATGGGAGGGACCTCGATGCGGAACCTGCGCGTCTACCGATATGTCGACGCGGTTGCCCGCCTCGGTTCGATCCGCAAGGCCGCGGAGCACCTGGCGGTGACGCCCTCCGCCCTCAACCGGCGGATCCTGGCGCTCGAGGAGGAGCTCGGCGTGCAGCTCTTCGAGCGCCGCTCCCGCGGCGTGCGCCTGAACACGGCCGGCGAGCTCGTCATCCACCTGTTCCGGCGCCAGCTCGCCGATGTCGAGCGTGTGAAATCGCAGCTCTCGGACCTGTCCGGCCTCCGCCGCGGGCATGTCTCGATCGCCTGCAGCAACGCCGTCCTGCCGTTCTTCCTGCCGAGGCAGATCCATCTCTATCAGGAGGAGCATCCGGGCGTGACGTTCAGCGTCCAGATCCGCGACGGCGAAGCGGCCGAAAAGGCGCTGCTCGAATATTCGGCCGACCTCGCGATCGTCTTCGAGCCGCTCCGCCTGAACGACTTCCAGACCGTCCTTACGGTGCGCCAGCCCATTCATGCGGTCATGGCCCGGGACCACCCGCTCGCCCGGACGGAGACGCTCAGGCTGACCGACTGCCTCGCCTATCCCCTGGCGCTGCCGAGCGCCCCCTACGCGGTGCGCCTCCTGCTCCAGGCCGCGGCCGAGAAGGCCTCGCTGCGGCTCGAGCCCGCCGTGGAGTCCGAGAGTTACATCCTACTGCGGACCTTCGCCGGGCTCGGTCAGGCGATCACCTTCGAGATCGAGATCGGCGTCCCGCCACACCTGATCGACGATAGCCTCGTGAGCGTGCCGGTCGAGCTGGGAGGCAATCTCCACGGCCTGCTGCACCTCGCCCAGCTGCGCGGCCGCACGCTCTCCGTCGCCGCCGCCGGCTTCGCGCACCACCTGTCGAACGTGTTCGTGAGCGAGTACGAGGCCGTCTGACGCCTCCTCAGCAGGGCGACCCACGCGGTCTCAGGCGATCCTCCCGCGCCGACGCAATTAATTGCTTACCTCCTGTGCACGCCTGAATTCTGATCAAAGCTCAAGGTGCCGCTCCGCAAGAAGCGCGGCCCAGCCTTCCAGAGACAGCATGCCGTGAAGGAGAGACATCGCATGTTCGATACACGCTCCCGATGGGGACGACGCGGGCCACGCGCCATTCTGGTGGCCGCCGCCGCGCTTCTGGGCCTGGCCGGCACGGGTGCCGGCGCCGCCGATATGAGCGCACGTCTCGCCCAGAACCTCTCGCCGATCTCCGGCGTCACGATCGTCGCCAAGGAGAAGGGCTTCTTCGAGGAGCACGGCCTCGACATCGCCGTGAGCAATTTCACCTCGGGCAAGCAGTGCCTGAACACGGTGCTCGGCGGGGGCGCGGAGATCGCCACGACGGCGGAGGCGCCGACGACGGCGGCCGCGATGTCGAACCAGCCGATCGCCTTCCTCGCCCGGATGGAATACTCAGACCTGAAGACCCTGACCCGCGCCGATGCCGGCATCGCCGAATGGGCCGACCTGAAGGGCAAGAAGCTCGCCTTCACCGCCGGCACGGGCAGCGAGGTCTACACGATGTCGCTGCTCGACAAGGCGGGGCTCACGGCGGACGACGTCAGCCTCACCAATCTCCGGCCGCAGGACATGCTGCCGGCGCTGCTCGCCGGCGACATCGACGCCTTCAACATCTGGGAGCCGCACGTCTCGAACGCCAAGAAGGTGCTCGGCGACCAGGTGAGCGAGCTCGACACGCAGGGCGTCTATTCCGAGACCTTCAACATCGTCGTCATGAAGGACTATCTCGAGGAGAACCCGGAGCTGATCAGGGCCTTCCTCGCGGCGATGATCGATGCCGAGGCGTGGATGAAGGCGAACCGCGAGGACGCGATCACCCTCGTCGCCGACGCCGCGGGCATGGAGCGGGCCGACCTCGCCCCGATCTGGGACGACTACGTCTTCCACGTCACGCTCGACCAGAAGCAGATGGACGTGCTCCAGGCGCATGCCCAGTGGCGCCTCGATTCCGGCAACCATCCGCCGGACGCGACCATGCCCGACTTCTCCACCGTCGTCGTGCCGGGTCCCTTGAGGGACGTCGCGCCGGACCGGGTCCAGCTTCCCTCGAGCTGATCGGAGGCCCGCCATGGCGATGGCAACCGCGACCGGAGGACCCGGCTTGAGCGGCCGGGCCGGTGCTAGGCGGATGGCGAACCGCCTGGCTCTCGCCCTCTCCCTGCCGCTCTTCTTCGGCCTCTGGGAGCTCGTCTCGCGGTCGGGGGTGGTCAACGCCATCCTCTTTCCGCCGCCCTCGAAGGTCGTCGCCGCGCTCCTGGCCTGGGCCGAGAGCGGCGATCTCGCCATCGATTTCGCGATGAGCGTTTCCCGCGTCCTCGTCGGCTTCTTCGCCGGCGCGATCGCCGGCATCGCCATCGGTGTCGCGACCGGCCGCTACGAGTTCGTCTCGAACCTCCTGACGCCGGTCTTCCAGCTCCTGCGGCCGATCCCGCCGATCGCCTTCGTGCCGATCGTCATCCTGTGGTTCGGCCTTTCCGAGCTGGGCAAGTACTTTCTCGTCTTCTACGGCGTGTTCTTCACCGTCTGGATCGCCGCCCATCTGGGCGTCCAGCGGGTCGACGAAAAGCTCGTCCGGGCGGCCCGCACGCTGGGCACGCCCGAGCACCGGATGATGCAGGAGGTCCTCCTGCCGGGCGCGCTTCCCTATATCTTCGTGGGCCTCAGGACCTCCGTCGGGATCTCCTTCTACACGCTGGTCGCGGCAGAGCTCGCCGGCACGTTCGCAGGCCTCGCCTACCGGATCGACATCTCCATGCAGAACCTGCAGATGGCCCAGATGATGGGCGGGCTCGTCATGCTCGGGCTCATCTCCGCCGTGGCCGACAAGGCCTTCTCGTCCTTCGCCCGGCGCGCGGTGTGGTGGAGCTGATGTCGGGCAAGGAGCGCCTCTCACGCGGCACCGCGGCCTCGCTCGGCACCGCCTCGCGGCGCGGAGCGATCGAGATCGACCGCGTCTCCATCATCTTCGGCCGGGGCGCGAAGGAGTTCATTGCCGTCGACCGGGTCTCCGCGAGCATCGCAGCCGGCGAGTTCGTCTGCCTGCTCGGGCCGTCGGGCTGCGGCAAGTCGACGGTGATGAACGCGGTCGCGGGTTTCGAGCACCCGAGCGAGGGGCGCATCACGCTCGACGGCGCCACCGTCACCGGTCCCGGCGCCGATCGCGGCATGGTCTTCCAGCAGCCGACGCTGTTTCCGTGGAAGACGATCCGCGCCAATGTCGCCCATGGTCCCCGCATGCTCGGCAAGTCGAAGGCCGAGGCGATGGAGATCGCCGACGGGCTTCTGGAGATGGTCGGCCTCGCCGCCTTCGCCGACAACCACCCGCACACGCTCTCGGGCGGCATGCAGCAGCGCACGGCGATCGCGCGAGCACTCGCGAACACTCCGAGCGTCCTCCTGATGGACGAGCCCTTCGGCGCGCTCGACGCACAGACCCGGTCGATGATGCAGGAGAGCCTGCTTCAGATCTGGGCCGACGTGAAGCCGACGGTCATCTTCGTCACGCACGACATCGACGAGGCGATCTTCCTCGCCGACCGCATCCTCGTCATGAGCGCGAGTCCGGGCCGCTTCATCAGCGAGATCCCGGTCGACCTGCCGCGACCGCGCGACGCGGAGATGACGCTCGAGCCCGCCTTCATGGAGATCAAGCGCCGCTGCGCCGGCCTCATCCGGACCGAGACGCTGAAGGCCTTCGAGCAGCAGAGTGCCGCGCTCCGCGCCAGGAAGTGACGAGAGAAGGCCCGCGTGGCCAAGGCTGCAACCGTTGCGGGTGCGGGGACGGGCCGTCCCCGCCGTCCACGTGTCAGAGGTCGTCGCCTGTCCTCGTCATGCCGGCACGGCGACCGGGGCGGGGCGGCTCGCACCGCGGCGATCGTGGAAGCGCCCGCCGAGCTCCGCGAGCCAGGCGTCCGTGCCGGCCGGGCCGGCGAACGTGACGCCGCGCGGAAGCCCGTCGGCGCCGAAGCCGTTCGGAACGGCGATGGCGGCGAGATCGGCCGGGTTCACGAAGTTCGTGTAGTAGCCGTGGTCGAAATTGACCTTGAGCGGCTCCGCCTCTAGCTCGGCGATCGTGAACGGGCGCCCGACCGTCGGCACGAGCAGCGTGTCGAAGCTCTCCCAGAGCGTCGCGACCTGGCGGCGCAGCTCCTCCAGCCGGTAGAGCATCCGGTAGGCCTCGTGAGCCCGGATCTCCTCGGCGTTCAGGATGATCATCCGGGTGATCGGGTGCCCGGCCTCGGGATTCCGCTTCAGGAACTCGCCGAAGATCGCGAAGCGCTCGGCGACCATCGGGCCCATGAACATCATGTCGTTGATCTCGAGGAAGGGCGCGTAGTCGACCTCGTGACGCGTGCCGCCCATGGCCTCGAGCGCGCGGATGCCATCCTCGAACATCGCCTCCGACACGCTGTCCCCGTGGAACTCGAGCTGGCTCTCGCGCGGCACGCCGAAGGCGAAGCGGTCGCCGGCAAGCGCCCGGTATTTCGTCGGCACGTCGAAATTGGCGCGCGAATAGGGCCAGGTCGGATCTGGCGCGGCGGCGACGTCGAGCACGTCGAGGGCGTCGGCCGCCGAGGTGGCGTAGACGGAGATGCAGTCGAGGGTGCGGCAGGCGGGCGTCATGCCGCGCGTCGAGATGAGGCCGCGCGACGGCTTGAGACCGACGGTCGCCGTATAGGAGGCGGGCACCCGGCCCGAGCCGCCGGTGTCGGTCCCGAGGCCGAAGCTCACGTGTCCCAGGGCAACCGAGACGGCGGCGCCGGAGCTCGAGCCGCCGGGCAGGTAGCGCGCGTCAAAGGGGTTGCGGGCGATGCCGTAGGGCGTGCGCGCGCCGACGAGGCCCGTGGCGAACTGGTCGAGATTCGTCTTGCCGACGAAGATCGCGCCCGCCGCCACCAGCCTCTCGACCCCCGGGTTCGATTCCTCCGGCACGTAGGCGTATTCGGGGCAGGCGGCCGTCGTCGGCACCCCGGCGACGTCGACGCAGTCCTTCACGCCGAAGGGCAGGCCGTAGAGCGGCATCGCCGCCCGCGCCTCGGGCGACAGCTCTTGAAGCGCCCGCGCCTTCGCAAGCACCCCTTCGCGCGGCTCCAAATGGATCCAGACCCCGTCCGTCTCCCGCGTCGCCTCGATCCGGTCGTAGGCCATGTTCACGGCGTCGACGGGGGAGAGCGTGCCTGCGGCATAGGCGCGCCGCAGCACGTCGAACTCGAGGCCGTTCGTAGTGTGGGTCATGCGCTTGCGGGCTCCGCTCTGGTTGCATGGTCGGCCGCCGCCGCGGCCTCGAAGAGAAGGTGGGCGGCTCTTAGAACCGACGCGTCGGCATGTTTCGGGCCGACGAGTTGGATGCCGATCGGCCGGCCGTCCGGGCTCGCGCCGAGAGGAAGGCTCGCCGCCGGCTGCTGCGTCATGTTGAAGGGGAAGGTGAAGGGCGACCACTCCGCCCCGAAAGCCTCGCGGCCAGCGTCGGGCGGCCCCGCCTCGTTGTCGAATGGCAGGATCGGCAGCGTCGGCAGGAGAAGCAGTGGGTAGCGGGCGTGCAGCGCCTGAAATCGGTTCGCCAGCGCCCCGCGCGCATCCTCCGCGTCCTGCAGCTCCGCAACCGTGACCCTCGAGCCCGCCTCCGCGATCCGCGCGAGCCCCGGCCCCACCGCCGCCCGCGCGCGTTCGTCGAGCCGCCGCCACAGCTTGAAGGCGCCGGCACACCAGAGGACGCGGAAGGCGTCGATATCGCCGTCGATCATGGGATCGAGCCGGTCCACCTGCGCCCCGAGTGCCTCGAGTCTCTGCGCCGCGTCCCCGACGGCCGCCGCGATTTCGGGCGCAACCGGCGTGCCGTCGAGCGAGACGAGCACCGCGACCCTCGCTCCGGAGAGAGAGGGGCCTCTGCCCATGCGAAAGCTCTCGCCGGGCGATCGGGGCAGCGCCTGCCAGTCCCGCGCATCCGGACGCGCGATCGCATCGAAGAGGAGCGCCGCGTCGCGCGGGGTCCGGGCGATGGGCCCGGCGTGGAAGAGGCTGCCGGTGTGCGCGGCCGGCGCATGGGCGACGCGTCCGTAGGTCGGCTTGAACCCGAAGACGCCGCAGAACGATGCCGGGATGCGGATCGAGCCGGCGCCGTCGGTCCCGACATGCAGCGGCGCGAGGCCGAGCGCTGCCGCCACGGCCGCACCGCCGCTCGACCCGCCGGCGGTCCAGGCCGGATTGCGCGGATTGCGCGTCATCCCCGACAGAGGGCTGTCGGTGACGCATTGCCAGCCGAACTCGGAAGTGGCCGTCTTTCCGATCGGGATCGCGCCCTGCTCGCGCAGCCTGGCGACCGCCGGTGCGTCGCGTGTCGCGGGAGCGGCGTCGGTGGCGAGGCTGCCGCGCCGTGTGGGCATGCCCGCGACGTCGATCAGGTCCTTCACGCCGAAGGGGATGCCGTCGAGCGATCCCAGAGGCTCTCCCTGCGCGAACCGCGCGTGCGACTCGTCGGCGAGGCGAAGCGCCGCGGTCTCGTCGAGATGCACATAGGCGTTGTAGACGGGGTTGAGCCGGCCGATCCGGTCGAGCACAGCCCTCACGACCTCGCGGGGGCTCGCGGCTCCCGAGCGATACATCGTCGCGAGATCGGCGGCGGAGAGATCGCAGAGTTCTGCGGGTCGCGATGGGGCGGGGGCGTTCATCTTCCGGATGTCAGACCGTCCCCCGCTCCCGGTCTGTCGATTAATTGCAGCCGGCGGAGGCGATCCGAGTCCGCCCCTCCGCCCGCAGGAGGTCGTCGTTCTCCGCCACGATGTGTTGGCGGCTTGCTCAGGAAGACGACCGACGGTGTCGGCCGTTCGTCGTCAGCCGGCCTCCGGCGGGAAGTGGTCGTGCCAGTGGCGTGCGATGTCGATGCCGCGGCAGAACCAGACGCCGTCGACGCTCTTCATGTGCTCGATCAGTCGCACCAGCCCGGCGGCGCGGCCTGGCCGGCCGATCAGCCTGTCGTGCAGGCCGATCGAGAGGAGCTTCGGCGAGCCCCGCTCGCCCTCGCGGTAGAGCAGGTCGAAGGCGTCACGCATGTAGCGGAAGAAGTGGTCGGCGGTCGGGAAGCCGGAGTTCTCGTTGAAGCGGTTGTCGTTGGCCTCGTAGGAGTAGGGGATCACGAGGTGCGGGCCGGTCGGCATGCCGATCCAGTAGGGCAATTCGTCGGCGAGGGAGTCCCTGTCGTAGAGAAACCGCCTTCCTCGGCGAGCAGGCGCCTTGTGTTGGGGCCGGGGCGGCCGGTCATCCAGCCGAGCGGGCGCTCGCCCAGGAGCGCCGTCAGCCCGTCGACCGCCTGGCGTATGTGCTCCCTCTCGACGTCCTCCGGCACCTCGACGTAGTCGATCCAGCGATAGCCGTGACTGACCACCTCGTGGCCGTCGCGCACGAAGGCGCGCGCGAGGTCCGGGTTCTGCTCGAGCGACCGCACGACCCCGAGCACGCTCACCCTTGTGCCGTGCTCGCGGAAGATCTCGAGGATGCGCCACGCGCCGCGCCGGCTGCCGTACTCGAACACGCTCTCCACGAGTGGCACGCGCCTGCCGGTTTTCGTTTCGACACCGATGTCGTTGGGCATGCCCTCCGACACCTGATCGCCATTCGCGAGCGTCGCCTCGCCGCCGCCCTCGATGTTCAGGTTGAAGTTCACCGCGATGCGCGCTCCGCCCGGCCACATCGGGTCCGGCAGCCTCTCGCCGTAGCCGACGAGGTCGCGCGCGATCATGGGGTCGGGTGGGAGTGATGGCATGGGCGAGCCTCTTCCTCAGGCGTCGTAGTCGAAGAACCAGTCGACGTCCTCCGTCGGCCCGTGCATCCAGCTGTTCGCGATCGAGATGCGTTGAACCTCGCCCACCCGGGGGATCCGCGTGGCCTCGTA
Organism: Lutibaculum baratangense AMV1; assembly: GCF_000496075.1. GTDB lineage: Bacteria > Pseudomonadota > Alphaproteobacteria > Rhizobiales > Tepidamorphaceae > Lutibaculum > Lutibaculum baratangense. Next base: position 132,097 of record NZ_AWXZ01000029.1, on the reverse strand, counting down.
GACGGAGAAGGCCGTTCGGAGGTCGTCGAAGCCTGCGATGCAGCGGCTCAGGACCGCGGCATCCTCGATCGCCATCGCGCCGCCCGCCGCCATGTAGGGCCGCATCGCGTGGCAGGCGTCGCCCATGAGCACGATCCGACTCGATGGCCTGAGCGAGCTCGCCGACGCGATCGCGATGCTGAACGGCAAGACGGATCCGGCGCTGCCGGGGGGTGGCGAGCCATCTTGAGGAGGCGGACGGAGCTGCCAGAGCGTGATGAGGAAACGTGGGAACCGCTTTTCGCCCGCGTTCCGCTCCAAACCACTAGAATCGACCGGAAGATCATCGTGATCTAGTGTCCGCCGACAAACAGCCCGTGAAGGAGCTCCACATGACCGTCATTCCCCGGATCTCCGCCTTCACCGAGGAACTCGTCGGGATCCGCCACGACCTGCACGCCCATCCCGAGATCGGCTTCGAGGAGACGCGGACGGCCGCCATCGTGGCGGAGCGGCTGGCCGGATGGGGCATCGAGGTCCACACCGGCATCGGCGGCACGGGCGTAGTGGGCATCCTGAGGGGCGCGCGCGATGGCGACCGCAGGATCGGCCTTCGCGCAGACATGGACGCGCTGCCGATGGACGAGCTGACGAACCTGCCGTTCAGCTCCAAGAATCCCGGCCGCTTCCACGGCTGCGGTCATGACGGGCACACGACGATGCTGCTGGGTGCGGCGCGCTACCTCGCCGAGATGCGAGACTTCGCGGGGACGGCCGTCTTCATCTTCCAGCCGGCCGAGGAGGGGCTCGGCGGTGCCCGCGCGATGATCGCCGCCGGGCTCTTCGAGCGGTTTCCCTGCGACGAGGTCTACGGACTGCACAACGCGCCCGACCTCGAGCCCGGACACGTCTCCGTCTTCCCCGGCAAGGCGATGGCCGGCGCGAGCTTCTTCGACGTCACGATCCGCGGCCGCGGAAGCCACGCGGCGCGGCCGCAGGACGCGAAGGATCCGGTGGTCGTCGCGACCGCGCTCGCCCAGAGCCTGCAGAGCGTCGTCAGCCGCAACGTCGATCCGCTGAAGGCCGCCGTCCTGTCGATCACCCGCATCTCGGCCGGCTCGGCCTACAACGTCATCCCCGAGGAGGCGGAGCTGGCGGGCACGATCCGCTACTTCGACGACGCTGTGGGCGAGCTCGCGGCGGCGCGGCTGAAGCGGCTCTGCGAGGGCTTCGCGACGAGCTTCGACGTCGAAATCGAGGTCGACGTCCGGAACGTCTTCTCGGTGCTCGAGAACCGTCCCGCACAAACCGAGGAGCTGCGGCAGGCGGTGGCGGACGTCGTCGGCGAGGCGGGAGCCGACACGACGCCGCGCCCCTTCATGGGCAGCGAGGATTTCGCCGACATGCTGCAGGTCGTTCCCGGCGCCTATTGCTGGGTCGGTCACGCGGGCAACGTGCCGCTGCACAATCCGGGCTTCATCCTCGACGACGGGATCCTGCCGGTCGGAGCCTCGATCCTCGCGCGGATCGTCGAGCGCCGGCTCGAAGCCTGACCCCGGGCTCCGCTCGGTCCAGCGATCTGCAACCGCTCCTCCGCTCCGGACCGGACCGCCTCAGGCGAAGCCGAGAGCAGCCCCGGCGACCACGACCACCCATCCCAGCGCGCGCGGCACGGCCGACAGGCGGGAGGCGCCGCGGGCAACCAGAGCGACAGCGGCTCCAGCGGCATGAAGTCCTGCCGTCGCAAGAAGAAAGCCTGCGGCATACTCGGCCGCGGCCGCGGATGTCGGGATCTCCAGAAGGTGGGCGTGGCCGTGGAACATCCCGAAGGCGGTGAGAGCCGAGGCTCCCGACCAGAGTGACACGGGCAAGGCCCGGGCCAGTGCCGCGCCGACGACGATGAGGGAAGCGAGGATCGCGGGCTCGACCATCGGGAGCGCGACCCCGCCGAGCGCCAGGAGAGAGCCGAGGACCATCCCCGAGAGGAAGGCGCCAGGCCACATGAGCGTGGCCTTGCCCCCGGCCACCACGGCCCAGACGCCCACGGCGAACATTGCGAGCAGGTGGTCGATGCCGAGGATCGGGTGCGCCAGCCCGGCCGCGAACCCGGAGGCGGACCCGTGGCCGACATGGGCGAGGGCGGGGGAGGTGGCTGCGACCAGCGTTGCGAGCGCCAGTCCGGTCTTCATGTGCATTCTCATTCCTCTTGCTGGTGCTACTTTCAGGCCGGGAGGCGATCGTGAGAGGCCGCGGGCGCAAGGCCGCCGGATCGCTCGATGAAGCCGACGATCTCGGAGAGGCCGCGGGCCCGCAGAAGATCGGTGAAGATGTGCGGGCGGCCTTCGCGAACCCTCGCCGTGTCCGCCTCCATCACGTCGAGATCGGCTCCGACATGAGGGGCGAGGTCCGTCTTGTTCACGACGAGGAGGTCCGATCGCGTGATGGCCGGGCCGCCCTTGCGCGGGATCTTCTCGCCCTGGCAGACGCTGATCACGTAGATGGTGAGGTCGGCGAGCTCGGGCGAGAAGGTGGCGGCCAGGTTGTCTCCGCCCGACTCGATGAAGACGACGTCGAGATCGGGGATACGCCGCTTGAGGTCCGTGATCGCCGCGAGGTTGATCGACGCGTCCTCGCGGATGGCCGTGTGCGGGCAACCGCCCGTCTCCACGCCGACGATACGATCCTCCGGCAGGGCCTGAAGCCTGTTGAGGATCAGCGCATCTTCCTTCGTGTAGATGTCGTTCGTGACGACCGCCACCGAATAGCGATCGCGCATCGCCTTGCAGAGCTTCTCGGTCAGCGTGGTCTTGCCGGAGCCGACGGGGCCGCCGATGCCGACGCGCAATGGTCCGTGGGGCGAAGTCATGTCCTGAAGAGCCTCACATGCTGTTCTTCGTGCTTCATCGAGGCGATGTCGGCGCGGAAGCCGAACCCGCCGAGATCGTCGAGGGTCGACCGGGCCGCCCGTTCCGCGAGGGCCGAGATCTCCGCTTCGAGAGCTGCCACCACGAGCTGACCGTCCGTTTGGCCGAGTGGGACGAGGCGGATCGCTGCCGAGACGAGGTTGGACGCCACGGCGTGCAGGTAGGCGAGGAGCGTGGCCTCGAGCGGCACGCCGTGACGCGCGGCGGCCGCCGCCACGGCGACGGCGTAGGCTCGCTCTCCGACCGCCTCCCCAGGGCCCGTACCCCAGGCATCGCAGGCTGTCCGCTCGAAGGCCGCACCCTGCGACGTCGTCTCGATCCGCCTCTCATGGGAGGGGGCGAGCGCCAGGGCGAGCGCGTCGATCTCCTCGAGTTCCTCGCGCTCGCCGGCCCTGGCGGTGCGCCAAGCGGCCGCGAGAAGCACCCCCTCCTGCCAGCCGGCCCCGTGGTTCAGGATTCCGGCGATCCACGCCCGGCACGTCGCGGCGTCGCGCACCGTGCCGTCGTGGACGGCCCATTCGAGGCCGTGGCTGTGGCTGAACGCCCCTATGGGGAAGGCCGGCGAGAGCCAGCTCATCAGTCGGTAGAGGCCGGACGGGCCGAGCCGATCGGCGCTCACGTGGCCTCCTGCGGATGCTGGCCGTCACGCGCGGAGGCGGGGTGGCTTGAGGCCGCCCCGTGGCGATGATCGTGGTGATGGTAGGCGCCTGTCTCGGGGTGGAACGGCGCCTCGACGTGGGCGACCTTCCCGCCGAGCCCGACGATCATCGCCTCGATCACATGGTCGGGCCGCAGCCTCACACGGTCGACCTCGATCTCGACCGGCAGATGCCGGTTGCCCAGGTGCCAGACGATGCGCATCAGGGCGTGGCGGTTGCCCGCCGTCACCTCCATGAGCTTCTCCGGCGCAGCGCAGACGAGAATGACGCGGCCGTCCTCGAGCTCGAGCCCCTCGCCCTCCCGCAGCGCCCGTGCCTCGGGCAGGTCGAGCAGGAACTCCGTGCCGTGATCACCGGTGAGCACCATCCGGCGGCGGTGGCGCCCGTCGTGGTCGAGCGTCACGGTGTCGATCGGGGGCTCGAAGGAGCCGGACGGCAGAACCCTCGTTGCACGCAACATGGAAGCCTCTCGGTCTCAGAACAGGAAGTAGAGCTGCGCCATCGGCAGGATCTCGGCCGGCTTGCACGTCAGGAGCTCGCCGTTGGCGCGGACCTCGTAGATCTCGGGGTCGACCTCGATCTCCGGCGTCATGTTGTTCAGCACCATGCTGGCCTTCGAGATGCTGCGGGTCCCGACGACCGGCAGGAGGGTCTTTCCCACGTCGAGCCGCCCCGCGATGCCGGCGTCGAGGGAGGCCTGCGAGACGAAGGTGACGCTCGATCTCGTGAGCGACCGGCCGAACGCGCCGAACATCGGCCGGTAGTGCACCGGCTGCGGCGTCGGGATCGACGCGTTCGGATCTCCCATGGGAGCGGCGACGATCGTGCCGCCGATCAGCACGAGGTCCGGCTTCACGCCGAAGAACGCGGGGTCCCACAGCACGAGGTCGGCCCGCTTGCCGGTCTCGACCGAGCCGATATGGGCCGCGAGACCGTGTGCGATGGCCGGGTTTATCGTGTATTTCGCCACGTAGCGACGGACGCGGAAATTGTCGTTGTCGCCGCGTTCGTCGGCGAGCCGTCCGCGCTGGACCTTCATCTTGTGCGCGGTCTGCCACGTCCGGATCAAGACCTCGCCGACACGGCCCATCGCCTGGCTGTCGGACGCGATGATCGAGAAGGCGCCCATGTCGTGCAGGATGTCCTCGGCCGCGATCGTCTCCTTGCGGATGCGGCTTTCGGCGAAGGCGACGTCCTCGGGGATCGACGGGTCGAGGTGGTGGCACACCATCAGCATGTCGAGATGCTCGTCCACCGTGTTCACGGTGTAGGGTCTCGTCGGGTTCGTCGACGAGGGGATGACGTTCTGCAGCCCGCACACCTTGATGATGTCGGGCGCGTGGCCGCCGCCCGCGCCCTCGGTGTGGAAGGCGTGGATCGTCCGTCCCTTGAAGGCCGCCACCGTGTTCTCGACGAAGCCCGACTCGTTCAGCGTGTCGGTGTGGATCATCACCTGCACGTCGTGCTCCTCGGCGACCGAGAGGCAGGTGTCTATCGCCGCGGGCGTCGTGCCCCAGTCCTCGTGGAGCTTGAGGGAACACGCGCCGCCGAGCACCTGCTCCACGAGCGGCGCCGCGGTCGAGGCGTTGCCCTTGCCGGCGAAGGCCAGGTTCATGGGCAGCCCGTCCGCCGCCTCGATCATCCGGGCGATGTGCCAGGCGCCCGGCGTGCAAGTCGTCGCGTTCGTTCCGGTGGCGGGTCCCGTGCCGCCGCCGAGCATCGTCGTGACGCCGGAACAAAGCGCGTCCTCGACCTGCTGGGGGCAGATGAAGTGGATGTGGGCGTCCATCGCGCCGGCGGTCAGGATCTTTCCTTCGCCGGCGATCGCCTCGGTCGAAGGGCCGATCACGATGTCGACGCCCGGCTGGATGTCCGGGTTGCCGGCCTTGCCGATGCCGACGATCACTTCGTCTCTCAGGCCGACATCGGCCTTCACGATGCCCCAGTGGTCGACGATCAGCGCGTTGGTGATCACCGTGTCGACCGCGCCCTCGGCCCGGGACGCCTGGCTCTGGCCCATGCCGTCGCGGATGACCTTGCCGCCGCCGAACTTCACCTCCTCGCCGTAGATCGTGCGGTCTTCCTCGACCTCGATCCACAGATCGGTGTCGGCGAGCCGGACCTTGTCTCCGGTCGTCGGTCCGAACATGTCGGCATAGGCGGGGCGGGAGATCCGGTAAGGCATCAGAGGTCTCCCATGATCTTCTGATTGAAGCCCGTGACGCGCCGACGGCCGGCCAGGGGCACGAGCGTGACCTCGCGTTCCTGGCCCGGCTCGAACCGCACCGCCGAGCCGGCCGGGACGTCGAGCCGCAGGCCGCGCGCCTTCTCGCGGTCGAAGTCGAGCGCGTCGTTCGTCTCGAAGAAATGGTAGTGCGACCCCACCTGCACGGGCCGGTCGCCGGTGTTCGCGACCGTCAGCGTGACCGTCTCGCGGCCGGCGTTGAGCTCGATCTCGCCGGCGACCGCCGCGATCTCGCCCGGCCGCAGCGGCGCGGCAGCTTCGCCGCGGATCGGCATGTGCACGGTGACGAGCTTCGTGCCGTCCGGAAAGGTCGCCTCGACCTGCACGTCGTGAAGCATCTCCGCGACGCCGGCCATCACCTGGTCGCTCGACAGCACGTGGGCACCGGCCTCCATCAGATCGGCCACGGGCCTGCCGTCGCGCGCGCCCTCGACCACGAACTCGGTGATCAGTGCCACCGCCTCCGGATAGTTGAGCTTCACGCCGCGCTCGAGCCGGTTTCGCGCCACCATGGCGGCCATGGCGACGAGCAGCTTGTCCTTCTCCCGTGGCGTCAGCTTCACGACTACGCACCCCCCTCAAACGTTTCGCTCAGATGCTCCAGACCCTCGGCACGACCGCGCCCAGCGCGACGAGGGCCGCAAGGGCCGCGCGCTTGAGCGCGAGACCGCCGGGCGCCGCCATGCGCACCGCAAGCATGCCGTCCCAGGCACTCGCGCCCGCTTCTACGTCCACCGTCGTTTCCAGCGCCGCTCGCGTGGCCGAAAGCCTCTCCTCCGCGCGGGGCTCGAGGAGAAGAATGCTTGCGAAGGCACGGTTCGCACCCAGCACGGCGCTGCCGCCCGCCGCCGCCGCGATGTCTGGGCCGAGCCTCGCCTCGTCCGCATAGACGAGGCGCCCCGCGCGGCGCACGCGCCAGCTGTCCCGAAAGAGGCCCGCCCGCACCGTCTCGCCATGCGCCGTGCGCCCGAGGACGACCGGCTCGCAGAGGAGGATGCGGCCGCTCTCGGCGACGTCGACCTCGAGACGACGCCTGAGCCGCCCGCGGTCGAACAGGATCGTCTCCTGCGGCAGCCACTCCAGTCGGCCACCGGCACCGACGCGCAGGTCGACCCTCAGCTCGGCCTCGCCGCCCGAGGATCGATAGACCTTCTCGGCGGCCTGTGTCGTCAGGGTCGCTGCGGCGCCGTCGCGGATCGTGGCCGAGACGTCGAACCTGTCGCCGCCCGTGACGCCGCCGGCCGTGTTGATGAGGACGGCTTCCGGAACGGGGTTGCCGGAGACGCGGGGGAAACGCAGGCGGAGGGCGCCGCGCTGATAGGCTTCCTCCACCCGCCCGCCACCGGCGGCCCGGATCACGCTCAGGCGTGCGCTCCCGCTCGATCGCTCGAGGGACGTCCGGGCGGGCCGGTCGGCTGCGAAGCGCTCAGACCGTGAGACGGCGGCGTACATCCTCCTCCACCATCTCTTCCCTGCGACCCGACATCACGATCTCGCCACGATCCATCACCGCGAAGCCGTCCGCAAGGTCGCGCGCGAAGTCGAAATACTGCTCCACGAGCAGGATCGCGATGTCGCCCTTCCTACGGAGGTAGTCGATGGCGCGCCCGATATCCTTGATGATCGACGGCTGAATGCCCTCGGTAGGTTCGTCGAGGACGAGGAGCTTCGGCTGCGTGACGAGCGCGCGGCCGATCGCGAGCTGCTGCTGCTGGCCGCCCGAGAGGTCGCCGCCGCGCCGGCTGCGCATGGATTTCAGGATCGGAAACAGCTCGTAGATCTCGTCCGATATCGCGTGCTTCTCGCCGCGGGGGAGGGCTGCGAAGCCCGTCTGCAGGTTCTCGTGGACGCTCAGCAGCGGAAAGATCTCGCGGCCCTGCGGCACGTAGGCGATGCCGCGCCGGGCCCGCTCGTAGGGCCTCAGGCGCTGCACCTCCTCGTCGCGCCAGACGACGCGGCCCCGCGACACGGGATGGTGGCCGACGATCGCCTTGAGAAGCGAGGTCTTGCCGACGCCGTTGCGTCCGAGCACGCAGGTGACCTCGCCGGGCGTGGCGGCAAGCTCGATGGAGCGCAGCGCCTGGGCGGCCCCGTAGTGGAGGTCGACGGAGTGAAGGGCGAGCACCGTTACCTCCCGAGATAGACTTCGACGACCCGGCTGTCGGCCGAGACGTGGTCGAGCGAGCCTTCGGCGAGCACCGAGCCCTCGTGCAGCACGGTCACCTTCACGCCGAGGCCGCGCACGAAATCCATGTCGTGCTCGACGACCACGACGGACTGCGTCCTCGCGATCTCCTTGAGGAGAATGGCCGTCTGCTCCGTCTCCGCGTCCGTCATGCCGGCGGCCGGCTCGTCGACCAGCAGAAGCTGCGGCTCCTGCGCGAGCAGCATGCCGATCTCGAGCCACTGCCGCTGACCGTGACTGAGATTGGCGGCCAAGGTGTCGCGCTGCTCGGTGAGCCTGATCGTCTCGAGGATCTCGTCGATCCGGTCGCGCTGGTCGTCGTCGAGCTTGTGGAAGAGCGTCGCGAAGGGACCGCGCGGAGCCTTCAGCGACAGTTCGATATTGTCCCGCACGGTCTGGCTCTCGAACGTCGTCGGCCGCTGGAACTTGCGGCCGATGCCGAGATTGGCGATCTCGGCCTCGTCGAGCTTCGTCAGGTCCGTCGTGCCGGCGAAATAGACGGTGCCCGTGTCGGGGCGGGTCTTGCCGGTGATCACGTCCATCATCGTCGTCTTGCCGGCGCCGTTGGGCCCGATGATCGCGCGCATCTCGCCGGGACCGATGACGAGCGAGAGGGCGTTCAGCGCCTTGAAGCCGTCGAAGGAGACGCTCACGTCGTCGAGATAGAGGAGGCTTCCCGTCAGTTTCTCGGACATTCCGCCTCACTCCGCCGGTTGGGGGCTCTTCTCGGAGACGCCGGCCTCGGCGTCCGCCGAACGCCTTCGCCGCGAGGGGCCGCCAGCCTGCCATCCGTGCCACCACGACAAAGTAGGCATAGAAAGCACTATCCGGCTTTTGCCTATGAAGTGACCATCTGGCGGCCGGTGCCGCGCCCCTGCTGCTCATAAAGCCGCGTGCCGGCGCCCGGAGGACCGGGCGAAAGCAACCCCCGCCATGCGCGGGTCGCGGTTCTAGGGGCTCGACCTCACTCTGCGCCGCGGCCGATGAGCGGACAGGTCAGGCCGAGGTCGTCGCGCTGCCGAAGGGCGGCCCGCCGGACCGGTTCGGAACCGGCGTCTTCGCCTCCGGGCGCGCGGATGCAGGTCCGCGATGGGCTTCTGAGCAGCAACGTATGAAGCTGCGCAGGACCTCCGTCATCCGGTGCCCCGTCCTTGTGACGAGCTCGAAGCGGCAGACATAGGCGATCTCGTCGCGCAGGATCTCCCGGAGGTCGCCCGACGCGATCCAGGGCTTTGCCACGTGGTCCGGCAGGAAGCCGACATAGCGGCCGGACATGACCAGCATCAGCTGCGGCTCGATCTGGTGCACCGTCGCCTCGACGGGCCCGAGGTCGAAGCGCTTGTGGTCCTGCTCGCGCCAGTAGCCGCGGCGCACCATGGCGTGCTTCTGCAGGCTCTGGCGGCTGATCTGATCCTCGGGCTTCGTGAAGAGCGGGTGACCGCGGCCGATGTAGAGGAAGTGGGCCTCCTCGTAGAGGAACGTGCAGTCGAGCCCCGAGATCGTGTGCGGGAACGAGCCGAAGCCGCAGTGATAGGTGCCGTCGTGCACCCGCGCCTGAAGCTCCTGCGGCCGCTCCTGCACGAGCTGCAGGGAAACGTAGGGCGCGAGTGTCTTGAAGCGGGCGATCGCGGCGGTGAGGCGGCAGTTCGGATCGCTCGCGAGGCTGTCGACGAGGCCGATCCTGAGCTCCCCCGTCAGCCGGCCGCGCAAAGCCTCGGTGTCGGCCTCGAAGTCGGCGATGCCCCGGAAGAGCCGCCGGACGGCCTCGTGCACCCGGCGCCCCTTCTCGGTCAGGGCGAAGCCCACCCGGCCCCGCTGGCAGAGCTTGATGCCGAGACGCTGCTCGAGCGCCGTCATGTGGTTCGAGATGGTCGACGAGGCGATGTTGAGCTCGGCCTCCGCCGCCGAGAACCCGCCATTGCGGACGACGGCGTCGAAGACCTGCAGGAGGCGGAGGTCGGAGCCGGAGAAGCGCATGCTTTCACCTTGAGGATCGTCAAGCCAACGTTTGAGCGTCTCCTATTCCATCAAAGTTTCGCAAAAGCCTAATCTGCCCGGACGGGACCAGACGTGGCGGCAGTGTCGGCCGCCGACGAGGGAGGGAAAGAGGCGTGGGCGGAAGAGCGCTCAACCAGCCGCTCGGCGGCAACGACATGCCGCGCTTCGGCGGCCCGGCGACGATGATGCGCCTGCCGGCCCAGGCGACGGCGGAAGGCCTCGACGCCTGCTTCGTCGGCATTCCGATGGATATCGGCTCGTCGAACCGCGCCGGCACGCGGCACGGCCCACGGCAGATCCGCGACGAATCCCGCATGCTGCGGCCGTTCAACATGGGCACCGGCGCGAGGCCTTTCGAGAGCCTGCAGGTCGCCGATATCGGCGACGTCGCGATCAACACGTTCGACCTGAAGAAGACGGTGGGCCTCATCGAGGCGGCCTATGACGGCATCCTCGGCCACGGCTGCATCCCGCTCACGCTCGGCGGCGACCACACGCTGACCTATCCCATCCTCAAGGCGATGGCGAAGAGGCACGGGCCGGTGGCGCTCATCCATGTCGACGCCCATGCCGACACGAACGACGAGATGTTCGGCGAGAGGATCGCGCACGGCACGCCCTTCCGGCGCGCCTTCGAGGACGGCTGCCTCGAGGCCGGCAAGGTCTTCCAGATCGGCCTGCGCGGCACGGGCTATTCTCCGGCCGACTTCGACTGGGCGCGTGAGAAGGGCTTCACCGTCGTGCAGGCGGAGGAGTGCTGGTGGAAGTCGATGACGCCCCTGATGGAGGAGATCAGGGGCAGGATCGGGCCGGATCACCCGGTCTATCTGTCCTACGACATCGACTCGCTCGATCCCGCCTTCGCACCGGGCACGGGAACGGTCGAGGTCGGCGGGCTGACGACCTGGCAGGCGCTCGAGATCGTGCGCGGCTGCCGCGGGCTCAGCCTCGTGGGCGGCGACCTCGTCGAGGTCTCGCCGCCCTTCGACCCGTCAGGCAACACGGCGCTGATCGGTGCGAACCTGCTCTACGAGATGCTCTGCGTCCTGCCGGGCGTCGCCTATTGAGGCCGTGACGGGCCGCCGCGAAGAGCGGCCGCAGCGGCACCCGACGAACATCGGACACACCGAAGGGGAACGAGATGACCACGATCATGGGGAAGAGCCTTCTGGCGGTCGCTGCGTCCGCAGGCGCGCTGATGGCGGCGGCGCCCGCGATGGCGCAGCAGGAGCTCAACGCGCTCGTCTGGTGCGACCACACCGATCCGGGGCTGATCCGGCCCTTCGAGGAGGCGCACGACGTCCGCGTGAACCTCAAGGAATACGAGGGCACGGGCACCGCGCTCTCCCTCATCGAGCAGTCGCGGCCGGGCGACTGGGACGTCCTCGTCGTCGACGGCATCGACGTGCCGCGCGTCGTCGAGGCCGGCATACTGGGCGAGCTGCCGGCGGAAGCCGTGCCGGAGACGATCTTCCCCGAGGTCGCGCTCGAGGAGCAGCAGGTGATCGACGGCAAGCGCTACGCCGTCACCGAGAAGTTCGGCTACAACACCGTCTCCTTCAACAAGGCGGAAGTCGATGCGTCCACGATGCAGGACATGACGAAGCTGTGGGAGGACGAAAGCCTGAAGGGCAGGATCGCCGTCTACGATTACTACCTGCCCGTGATGGGCATGGTGGCGATGGGGCTCGGCAAGAACACGGCGGAGCTGACGGCGGACGACCTGCCGGAGATCCGCGACACGCTGTTCAAGCTCAAGGACAATGCCGCGCTGGTCGGCGAAGTGGTGGCCTCGCAGACGGCACTGGCCACGGGCGAGGTCGACGTGCTCGTCGGCGGCGGCGAGTGGGTGACGGCGGGTCTCAGCCAGGACAACCCGGACCTCGACTGGATCCTGCCGGAGCAGGGCGGGGTGATGTGGTCGCAGTCGATCGGGATCTTCGCCGATTCCGAGCGCCAGGACCTCGCGGTGGAGTTCGTGAAGTACATCCTCTCGCCGAAGGGGCAGGCGAAGCTCGCGACCTCCTCCTGCTACTGGGCGATGCCGGCGAACGAGGCGGCGGGCGAGCACCTGAGCGACCAGCAGAAGCAGGCGCTGCGCTGGGACGACCAGGAAGAGTACCTGAAGAACGTGCAGCTCTATCCGGCTCCCGACGCCGAGCTCGACGCCCAGATGCAGGACGTCTGGGCGGAATTCCTGCAGCACTGAACGCGCGGCACCGGGCGGGGGCGAGACATGGCGATCGTCGACAGGCGCGGCAGGGGCGACATGAGGCCCTGGGCCTTCGTCGCGCCCGCCCTCCTGTGGACGATCGCCTTCTTCTGCGTCCCCTTCGCGGTGATGGCTGTCGTCTCGCTGTGGGAGCGCGTCGGAACGGAACTGGTCGCGAGCTGGAGCTTCGCCAACTACGCGAAGTTCTTCGCCCGCGGGCACTTCCTCCAGGCGATGCTGAACTCGCTCGAGGTCACGCTCATCGTGACCGTCCTGTCGATCCTGCTCGCCTACCCGCTGGCCTGGATCCTCGCCGAGAAGGTGCCGCCGCGCTGGCAGCGCATCGGCCTCGTCTGCGCGATCCTGCCCTTCTGGACGTCCTACGTCGTGCGCTCCTACGCCTGGGTCCTCGTCCTCGCCAACAACGGCGTCGTCAACCAGGCGCTGCAGGGCGTCGGCCTCGTCGACGAGCCGCTGTCGCTCGCCAACAGCCGCACCGCCACGATCATCGGCTTCGTCCACTTCTTCGTGATGCTCCTGACTCTGACGATCTACGCGAACCTCGTGCAGCTGCCGAAGAACTACCGGCGCGCGGCCGCCGATCTCGGAGCGGGGTCGGTCGCGACCTTCGTCCACATCATCCTGCCGCTCACCCTGCCGGGCATCATGGTCGGCGCGTTCCTCACCTTCGTGCTGTGCATCGGCGACTACATCACGCCGCAGATTCTCGGCGGCAACTCCGAGCTCGTGATGCCGCAGCTGATCATGCTGCAGATCGGCCGGCGCGCCGACTTCCCCACCGCCTCGGCGCTCGCGATCCTGCTGATGGTCGTCGTCACGCTCGTCTACGTCGCGTGCGCACGCTGGCTGAAGCTGGAGCGCGCCTGATGCGGGCAGGGCAGGGAATGCGCATCGGCAACATTCTCGCGGCTTTCTATGCGGCGGCGATCTACGGCTTCATCTTCCTGCCTGTCGTGGTGCTCGTCCTGTTCTCGTTCCAGGACGGCCGCTTCCCGATCCCGCCCTTCCAGGGCTTCTCGCTGCGCTGGTACGAGGAGCTTCTGGCGGACCGCCGCCTCACCGCCGCGCTCGTCAACTCCGTCTTCGTCGCGCTCCTCTCTTCGGCGGCGGCGGTGACGCTCGGCTTCCTCGCCGCCTATGGGCTCGCCCGCTTCCGCCTGCCAGGCGCCGGCCTGCAGAAGGCGCTCCTCGTCGCGCCGCTGACCGTCTCCTACCTCATCATCGGCATGGGGCTGCTGATCACGTTCAACGCGATCGGCTTCCCGAGGTCGCTGCTCGCCGCCGGCATCGGCCATGTCGTGATCAACATGCCGCTGTGCTTCGCCATCGTCTTCTCGCAGATGGGCGAGCACCAGGCGAACGCCGAGCGCGCCGCCCGCGACCTCGGCGCGCGGGAGTGGCAGGTGCTCGCGCTCGTCACCGTGCCGATGATGTGGCCGTCGCTCTTCGCGAGCTTCTTCCTGTCGATGACCTTCTCCTGGGACGAGTTCATCATCTCCTTCCTGCTCACCCGCTTCGACGTCACGCTGCCGGTGGAAATCTGGAACATGCTGCGCTCTGGCCTGAACCCGAAGACGAACGCCGCCGGGAGCCTCGTCTTCGGCATCTCCGTGGTCCTCGTCCTGATGCTCGAGTTGACGGTGCTCCGGCGGAGGCGGCCGGCATGACGAGCGCCGGCATCGACATCAGAGGCGTCACCCAGCGCTTCGGCAGCTTCGTCGCGCTCGACGACGTGTCGCTTCAGATCGGGCAGGGCGAGTTCGCCGTGCTCCTGGGGCCGTCCGGCTCCGGCAAGACGACGCTCCTGTCGATCGTCGGCGGCTTCCTCGTGCCGCAGGCGGGCAATGTGTCGATCGGCGGCGAGGACATGACGCTCGTGCCGCCGGCGAAGCGGCCGACGACGACGGTCTTCCAGGACTATGCGCTCTTTCCCCACATGACGATCCTCGCCAATGTCGGCTTCGGCCTGCGGATGCGCGGCGTCGGCCGCCGCGAGCGCGACCGGAAGGCGGAGGAGATGCTCTCCCTCGTCGGCCTCGGCGGGCAGGGCCGCAAGAAGCCGCACGAACTGTCGGGCGGCCAGCGCCAGCGCGTGGCGCTCGCGCGGTCGCTCGCCGTCGACCCCGCCGTCCTTCTCCTCGACGAGCCGCTGGGCGCGCTCGACATGAAGCTCAGGCGGCAGATGCAGGAGGAACTGAAGCGGATCCAGCGCGAGGTCGGCACGACCTTCGTCCATGTGACGCACGACCAGGAGGAGGCGATGGCCATCGCCGACCGGATCGTCGTGATGAACGGGGGCCGCATCGAGGATGACGGGCCGCCGGAGCGGGTCTATCTCAGGCCACGCTCGAGGTTCTCGGCCGACTTCATGGGACTGAGCTGCTTCCTCGCCGGCACCATCGCCCACATCGAGGCGGGGCGCGCCCGCGTCTTGACGGCGGCAGGCGACATCCTCGTCGAGGAGGCGGGCTCCTGGCGGCCGGGCGACCGCGTGACGCTGTCGATCAGGCCGGAGCACTTCCACACCGAACCGGGCGAGGACGGCCGCCAGTCGCTCGGCCAGGCGGTCGTCGAAAGCGTCTCCTTCCTCGGCACGCACCATCAGGCGAAGGTTCGCCATACGGAGGATGACGGCTTTCGCGCCACGGTGCTCCTGCCGCAAACCGGCGAGCCGCGTCCGGGCGACCGCATCGGCCTGTGGGTTCGCCCCGACACGCCGGTCATCCTGGGGAGGTAGAAGATGGACCGCGTGCCGGCGGAGAAGTGGTACGAGACGCGGCGGGTGGCCGACGATGTCACCTATATCGGCGAGCCGCACATCCTGGAGTTCTATCGCTGCAACATCTGGCACGTCCGGGGCCGCGACCGCGACATGCTCGTCGACAGCGGCATGGGCGTCGTCAGCCTGAGGCAGCACGTGCCGCTGGTGACCGAGCGGCCGCTGACGGCGGTGGCGAGCCACACCCATTTCGACCATATCGGCTGCCACCACGAGTTCGACGAGCGCTGCGTGCACGAGGCGGAGGCCGATCTGCTGGCGCACCCGACGCGGGGCAACACGCTCGCCGACCCCTACGTGACGGACGAGATCTTCACCGCGCTGCCGCCGGAGCCCTACGTCTCGGCGAGCTATGCAGTGAAAGCGGCGCCGGCGACGCGCATTCTCCGCGACGGCGACGTGATCGACCTCGGCGACCGCCATTTCGAGGTCATCCACACACCGGGCCATTCACCGGGCGGGATCGCGCTCTACGAGAAGGCCACGGGGATCCTGTTCTCCGGGGACATCGTCTATGACGGCCCGCTCATCGAGGACACCTACCATGCGAACGCCGCCGACTACGTCTCGTCGATGAAGCGGCTCTACGACGTGCCGGTGTCGGTCGTCCACGGCGGGCACTTCCCGAGCTACGGGCCGGAGCGGCACAGGGAGATCATCCGCGCGTGGCTGGAGGCTAAGGGCGCCTGAGAGCGGCGATGGCAGGGCGGCCGATCAACCCTGCCGCATCGCCGAGAGGACCGACCGGGCTCCGCGCAGGAGGAGGCCCAGGTCCACGGCGCCTGCGACGAACTGGTAGCCCCAGCCGCGATAGCGCACCGCGTCCTCGGCCGTCGTCGCGAGGATGCCGGCGGCCTTGCCCGTCGCGGCGATCCGCTCCGCCGACCGCCTCAGGGCCTCCTGCACCGGCTCCGCACCGGCCTTGCCCAGATGCCCCATCGAGGCCGCGAGGTCGGAGGGGCCGATGAACACGCCGTCGACCCCCTCGACCGCCGCGATCGCCTCGAGCCTGTCGAGCGCGTCCGTGGTCTCGAGCTGGACGAGGACGCAGATCTCGCGGTTCGCCACCTCGAAATAGTCGGACGTCAGGCCGAACCGGCTCGCCCGCGTGGCGCCCGCGACGCCGCGGATCCCCTCGGGCGGAAAGCGCGTCGCGGCGACGGCCGCCGCGGCCTCCTCCGCGCTCTGCACGAATGGCACGAGCACGGTCTGCGCGCCGACGTCGAGCATGCGCTTGATCAGCACCTTGTCGTTCCACGCCGGCCGCACGACCGCGTGGCTCTACGGCAGACAGGCCGCCGCCTGCAGCAAAGGCTGCAGCCCGGATATGTCGACGGCCGAGTGACGCCCGAGGCCTTCGAGCCGCAGAAGGGCGTGCGCAGGTCGCGCAGGAACCAGCAGTTCACCCAGGTGATGCCCGCCTCGATCTCCTTCACCCCCCGGCGTTCGCGAAGCAGGAGCGGCCGAACCCGTCGATCGTCTTCTCCATGTCGGCGTCGTCGAAGACGATCGCCGGGTTCTTGCCGCCGAGCTCGAGCGATACGGGGCGGATCCTTTCGGAAAGGCCGGTCGACAGGGCGAGCGACTCGACCCGGCACATGTCCTCGAGATACCAGGCGAGCACCACCGCCTCCTGAAGGCTTGCGCCCGCCGTCACCGCGCCGTTGCCGCGCATCAGGACGCCGGCGCTCCGGCCCATCGCGTCGATGACCCCGTGCGCCTTCTCGTCGTCGCGCACGAGCTGCGGGTCTTCCGACGGTCCGACGCGTGGCCGGAAATAGGTGCCGAAGCGGTGCCGCATCTCCGGCACCCGGCCGAGCGCCGCAAGCGCCATCATCTGCGGCCCCATGAAGCGCACGACGCCTCCGGCCGCTTCTGGTAGATCCGCCGATCGCCGGATGCAGGCGCGCCTCGCCTAGGCCCTCACCCAGTCGAAACAGCCTGCCGTCAGGCCCGAGCCCTCGACGAGCAGGGCGCCGGCGCGGTAGAAGCTCCAGCGCTGATCCGGCCCGACGTCCACGACCACCACGCCCATCGCCGGGTCCGACCAGACGAGCCGGCCGTCGGCATCCGCGATCGCGGCCATCACCTCGGCCGGCCCGACGCCGTGCGAGAAGACGACCGTGGTGAAAGACTGGCCGGGCGGCGGCTGAAGCGCCCAGGCCCCGGATCCCACCGTCACGGCGCCGACCAGCAGGAGGGCGAGGCCCGCCCGCGGCAGTCCCTCTCCGGAGCCGCCGTCGCGCCGGAGGAGATAGAGGCCCGCGACCGCCGGCAGCATGCCGAAGGCGAAGAACCAGGCCAGGTCCCACATCAGAGGGTTCGGGCTGTCGAGCTTGATGCGGTGGATGCCGAGCAGCCAGTGCGACAGTACCCCGTCGAGCATGTGCCAGAGGCCGAAGCCGATCAGGAGGCCGCCGAGGAGGTGAGGCCCCGATCCGCCTTCCAGGCGCCTGTGGGCGCGCCAGAGGCCCCAGAGCCCGGCGGCCGCGACGACATACATCAGGGCATGGAAGTAGCCGTCCCACAGAACCTGGGCCCTCAGGTCCTCCGTCCCGGGGACGAGGCTCAGAAGATGGTGCCACTGCAGGATCTGGTGGAGCAGGATCCCGTCGAAGAAGCCGCCCAGGGTGACGCCCGGGACGATCGACCAGCGCGTCCAGCGCGATGTCAGCATGGCTCTCTCCCCGTTACGACCGGGACATGTCGCCTCGACAAGGCCCCGTGAGAGCTGGTGCCCCGCACGCCGGGGCTTCTCCGGCCGCGGCAGCCTGCGCCTCTGCCCAGCGTCGATCATGCGCCGGCCCTACCGGAGGCCACGTGGAAGTGCCCGCCTCGGTTGCGGCGGTTGGGGGGATGGCCGATCAGCCGAGGAGGCCCGCCGCCTCGTCCCGCATCCGGGTCGCCGGTCCGTCAGGGATCGCCTCGACGTCTGCCCGGGTCAGGATTTCTCCCCGCGCCACCGGCCGCACGAGCGCCACGCCGTGGGCGAGGCCGATCGGCAGCGCACCGGCTTCCACCGAGCGCCTGGCGGGGATGCACTTGCCCCACACCGTGCGGCCGCCCTCGCCGTCGAGCCGGTCGCCGGGCACGAGATCGCGCTTGGCCACCGCCACCGCATCCGCCGAGAAGCGCCGCGTCTGCCCCGTCGGCTCGTGCCTCAGCGCGGCGGACAGGACCGAGATGCCGAGCTCCATGCCGATCAGATGGAAGGGCTTGTACATCGCCGCATAACGGCGGGTCGGGTCGGTCGGCAGGCCGTATTGCCTGAAGCAGGCGGCGGAATATTCGTTCGGGGCCTCCAGGACGACGTAGACGCCCCAGCGCAGGTCGCGGAAGACGGGGCGTCCGTCGCGCTCCAGCGAGGAGACCACCTCCACGACGCCCCGACCGCGCGCCTGCCCGCCCACGTCCTCCGGCCGCAGCACGTGCGCCAGGTCGTCGACGCCGCAGGGCGGGAAGGCCAGCCCGTCCTCCGGCGGCTCGAGCCCGCAGGCATTGGCGATCGCCGCAGCCTCGATCGCCGACTTCGTGCCGTCGAGGAAGGAGTTGAACATCTGGCTGTTCATGCCGGCCGCCCGCGCCGAATCCGGCGTCATCCCGTAGTGCGACCACACCTCGTCGGGCGTCACCTCGTGATAGGCAGGCAGGTACTTCGTGCCCTTTCCCGCCGCCTGCACGCCGAAGCCTGCCGCCCGCGCCCAGTCGACCATTTCGGACACGAGCGCCGGCTGGTCGCCATAGGCCATGGAGTAGACGACGCCGGCACGGCGGGCCCTCTCGGCGAGCGCCGCACCGCAGAGGACGTCGGCCTCCACGTTCACCATCACCACGTGCCGTCCCGCCTCGATGGCGGCGAGCGCATGGACGACGCCGGCGGCCGGATGCCCCGTCGCCTCGATCACCACGTCGAGGTCTTCGCCGCACAGGGTGGTGCCGTCGTCGAGGAAGCGGGTGCGCGCGACGAGGCTCTCGTCCCAGCCGACGCCGCGGCAGGCCTGCCGCGCGCGGTCGGGGTCGAGGTCGGCGATGGCCGCCACCTCGAGGCCGGGCGTCGTCGGCACCTGCGACAGGAACATCGAGCCGAACTTGCCCGCGCCGATCAATCCTGCGCGGACCGGCCTGCCCTCCGCCGCCCGCTCAGCTGCCAAGTGCGCGAGATTCATCGCAAGATCCTCTTCAGAGCTGCCCGTGGGCGAACGCCCAGTAGAGCTCGCGCGCCTTCGCGGCGACCGGCCCGGGCTGCAGGTGGCGGTCGTCGATCCGGTTGATCGGCGTCACCTTGGAATAGTTGCCGGTCGAGAAGAGCTCGTCCGCCTCGAGGAGGTCGCGGTAGGTCACGATGCGCTCGTGAACCTCGATGCCCGCCCCGCGCAGGAGCTTGATCACCCGCTGCCGGGTGATGCCGTTCAGGAAGGTGCCGTTCGGGTAGGGCGTGTGCACCGCGCCGTCCTTCACGAGCATCAGGTTCGCCGTGGCGAGCTCGGCCACGTTGCCCATCGCGTCGAACACGACCCCGTTCTCGAAGCCCTTGGCATGAGCCTCCATCACGGCCCGGCCGGAGTTCGGGTAGAGGCAGGCCGCCTTCGCGTTCACCGGCGCCTGCTCGATCGTCGGCCGCCGGAAGCTCGTGGCGGTGATCGAGAAGCCGGTGGGCTCGAGCATCGGCGCCTCGTAGATCGCAAGGGCGAAGCGGGTCGATTCGGGCAGTGGCGGCACCGAGACGTAGCCACCTTCCTCCGCCCAGTAGAGCGGCTTTATGTAGAGCGCCGTGTCGCCGGAGAAGCGTGCGACGCCCTCCCGGACGAGCTCGACGATCTCCTGCCAGCGCTTCGTCGGCCTGAGGCCCAGCGCTTCCGCCGAGGCGTTCACCCGCTGGCAGTGCAGGTCGAGATCCGGCATCACACCCTCGAAGGCGCGTGCCCCGTCGAACACGCAGCTGCCGAGCCACAGGCCGTGGGTCAGGGGCCCGAGGATCGGCGGGTTGCCCTGAAGCCATTCGCCGTCCACCCAGCAGAGGCTCCGCGACGCGTTCGCCATTCCCGTCTCCTTGTCCGATCGGGACTTTAAATGCTCTCCTGCGGCGAGCGTCAATGCGACCGCACTTGTCCACGCAGCCGCGCCGCGTCACGCTGCTTTGACTTGATCCTGCTGCGGCCACCGGCGACGGTCGTGCCGCTTTGGCCCGCTACCGGGCCGTTTACGGAGGAGGAGATCCCGTGAAAAAGGCACTTGTCGCCGCATCTGCGGCCTTTCTCGCCTTCGCGGCGGTCGCGGCCGTCGCGCAGGACGATCCGATCGAGACACGGCAGCAGATCATGAAGGACGTCGGCAAGGCGACGGGCGCCGGCGCCAAGATGGCCAAGGCCGAAGAGCCTTTCGACGCGGCCACGGCCGAGGAGGTCTTCACGACGATCCACGCGAAGATCGAGCAGTTCCCGCAATATTTCCCCGAAGGCAGCGAAACCGGCGGCGACACCGAGGCGAGGCCGACGATCTGGAGCGATCGCGAAGGCTTCGAGAAGGCGGCCGACAACCTGCAGCAGGTTGCCGCGAAATACATGGCCGACGTGCCGCAGGATCTCAAGACGTTCCGCCCCGCCTTCGCGGAGATGACGAGGATGTGCGGCGCGTGCCACGAGGACTACCGCGTCAAGAAGGACTGATTCGGAGCACCCGACATTGCGCATCGCCCGCGCGCTTCTCGCCCTCGCCGCGGTCGCCGTCGTCATCGCGGCGGCCGCCCTCTTCTGGCTCAGCCGTCCCGTCAGCGTCGCCGCCGAGGACCTGCCGGGTCACCAGCCGGATCCCGCGAACGGAGAGTTCGTCTTCTGGGCGAGCGGCTGCGCCTCCTGCCACATCGCCCCCGGCAGCGACCAGCGCACGCTGCTCGCCGGCGGCGTGGAGCTCGAGACGCCTTACGGGGTGTTCCGCGCGCCGAACATCTCGCCCGATCCCGAGCACGGCATCGGCGGTTGGTCGATGGCGCAGTTCGTGAGCGCGGTGAAGTACGGCACCGCGCCGGACGGCCACCACTACTACCCGGCGTTCCCCTACGCCTCGTACCACAAGATGAGGGTCGAGGACGTGATGGACCTCAAGGCCTTCCTCGACACGCTGGAGCCGTCGGACAACGATGTCGCCGGCAACGTCCTGTCCTTTCCCTACAACATCCGCCGCGGCCTCGGCCTGTGGAAGTTGCGGTACCTCTCCGAGGATCCGGTGGTGGAAGACCTGCCGGACGACCCCGCCGTGCGCCACGGCCAGTACCTCGTCGAGGCGATGGGCCACTGCGGCGAGTGCCACACCGCGCGCGACGGCGCCGGCGGCATGCTCCCCTCGATCTGGCTCGCCGGGGCGCCGAACCCCGAGGGCGAGGGCATGGTCCCGAATATCACGCCGCACCCTCAGGGTCTCGCGGACTGGAGCGAGGGCGACATCGCCTACGCGCTGGAGACGGGGCTGACGCCGGAGTTCGATTCCCTCGGCGGCTCGATGGCCGAAGTGGTGCGCAACCAGTCCCGCCTCGCCGACGACGACAGGCGGGCGATCGCAGCCTATCTGAAGGCGATCCCGGCGCGCACCCCGGAGGACCGGTAGCCTGCTAGGGCCTCCGGGCCGGCTTCAACTCCCCGTGCCGGGGGTGAACAGGCAGATCGTCCGGCCGTCGGGATTTCCGCCCGCGCTGCAGATATGGTAGCGCCCGTCGGGGCTCACGCGCGCCTTCTCGAACGGTATCGTCTCGCCGGTCCGCTCGATGAGCCAGCCCGCTTCCGTGAATCGGACGGCGGTGGCCTCCACCGGCTTGCAGTCGCGGTCCGAGCAACACGACCAGGGGTACCAGCTGTGCGCCGCAGCCGGCTGCGGCGCCAGGATTGCGGCGGCGATCGAGGTGGCGAGAAGCGCAGCGCGCGCTGCATTGGCTTCCGAGGTCGAAAAGGTCGAGGACGTCCAGCGCATCGGGTGCCTCCCCGGCTGGAGTTGAGGAAGCGCGGCGCGCCCCGTCACAGGTGCTCGCGCGTTGTTGCTAACGTTGCGGAAGGTCTCCGGTTCGGGCTTTGGGGATTCTGTTGACAGCCGGACATTTATCGTGTTCCGGAATAGCAGCGCGCCCACGCGGCGCGACGGACGAGGATTTTCAGGATGACCGCCGTGGTCACGACGAAAACGACGAAGACCATCACGGGCACCGGCACGGCCGGCGCCTGACGCTCTTCCTCGTCCCCGGTTCCCTCTCCCCGGCGGGGCGAGAGGGCCGGCCCTCGAAGGGCCGCTTTCACTGCCCCGGGGAGAGACGGGACAGGTCGTTTCCAGGAGTTTTCGACATGGGCTACAAGGTCGCCGTCGTCGGTGCCACGGGCAATGTGGGCCGCGAGATGCTGAACATTCTCGACGAGCGGGAGTTTCCGGCCGACGAGGTCTTCGCCATAGCCTCGCGGCGTTCGCACGGGCGGGAGGTCTCCTTCGGCGACAAGACGCTGCGGTGCATCGACATCGAGCAGTTCGACTTCTCGAAGTGCGACTTCGCGCTGATGTCGGCGGGCGGCAGCGTCGCCAAGGAGTGGGCGCCGAAGATCGCCGCGACCGGCTGCCTCGTCATCGACAACTCCTCCTATTTCCGCACCGACCCGGACGTGCCGCTGATCGTGCCGGAGGTGAACGCCGACGCGGTCGACGGCTTCTCGAAGAAGAACATCATCGCGAACCCGAACTGCTCGACCGCGCAGCTCGTCGTGGCCCTGAAGCCGCTGCACGACCACGCGGGCATCAGGCGCGTCGTCGTGTCGA
This sequence comes from Lutibaculum baratangense AMV1, assembly GCF_000496075.1. GTDB lineage: Bacteria > Pseudomonadota > Alphaproteobacteria > Rhizobiales > Tepidamorphaceae > Lutibaculum > Lutibaculum baratangense. Next base: position 109,307 of record NZ_AWXZ01000029.1, on the reverse strand, counting down.
CCTACCAGTCCGTCTCAGGGGCGGGCAAGGAGGCGATGGACGAGCTGTGGACGCAGACCCGCGGCATCTTCGTGACCGACCAGCCGAGCCCGGAGAAGTTCACGAAGCAGATCGCCTTCAACGTCATTCCCCACATCGACGTCTTCATGGAGGACGGCTCGACGAAGGAGGAGTGGAAGATGATGGTCGAGACGAAGAAGATCCTCGACCCGAAGATCAAGCTGACCGCCACCTGCGTGCGCGTGCCGGTCTTCGTCGGCCACTCTGAGGCGGTGAACATCGAGTTCGAGAACCCCATCACGGCCGATGAGGCTCGCAACATCCTGCGGTCCTCGCCCGGCATCCTGGTGATCGACAAGCGCGAGGACGGCGGCTACGTGACGCCCGTGGAGTGCGTCGGCGAGTATGCGACCTATATCAGCCGCATCCGCGAGGACATGACCGTGGAGAACGGGCTGGCGATGTGGATCGTCTCCGACAATCTCCGCAAGGGCGCCGCGCTGAACACCGTCCAGATCGCGGAGACGGTGGTCAATCGCGGCCTCCTGAAGAAGGCCGCCTGATCGCACGGAACAGGCTCCCGCGCTCCGTTCGCGGAGCGCGGGGCATCTATCTCTGCTTCGTCTGCCACTCCGGGTGGATCCACACCCGCCGCGTGTCGCGCGGCAGCGGAGGCTTGCCGAGGATGTGGTCGGCCGCCTTCTCCCCGACCATGATCGAGGGCGCGTTCAGGTTGCCGTTCGTGATGCGCGGGAAGATCGAGGAATCGACGACGCGGAGGCCCTCGACGCCGATCACCCGGCACTCGGGATCGACGACGGCGAGCGGATCCTCGGCCGCACCCATGCGGCACGTGCCGCAAGGGTGGTAGGCGCTCTCCACCTCCTCGCGCACGAACTCGTCGAGCGCCTCGTCGTCGGTCGCGTCCGGCCCCGGCATGATCTCCCGGCCGAGATAGTCCTTCATCGCCGGTTGCCGCAGGATCTCCCGCGTCAGTCGGATGCAGGCGCGGAAATCCTCCCAGTCCTCCGCATGCGACATGTAGTTGAAGAGGATCTCGGGAGCGGCCTCCGGTTCGGGCGAGGTGAGCGCCACGTGGCCGCGCGACTTCGAGCGCATCGGCCCGACATGCACCTGGAACCCGTGCGCCTTGACCGCGCTCGTGCCGTCGTAGCGCACCGCGAGCGGCAGGAAGTGGTACTGGATATCGGGGTAACTGACGCCGGCCTTCGAGCGGATGAAGGCGGCGGATTCGAACTGGTTCGAGGCTCCGAGGCCCGTCTTCGTGAAGAGCCACTGGGCACCGACGAGCGCCTTGCCGAGCAGGTTGTTGTAGCGATAGAGGGTCACCGGCTTCAGCGACTCCGCCTGTAGGTAGATCTCGAGGTGATCCTGAAGGTTGCGGCCGACGCCCGGACGGTCGGCCTTCACCTCGATGCCGAGCTTCCGAAGCGCGTCGGCGCCGCCGATGCCCGACAGCATCAGGAGCTTCGGCGAGTTGATGGAGGATGCCGACAGGATGACCTCGCGCCGGGCCCTGACCGTCCGCTCCACGCCCCTCGCGCCGATCTCGACGCCGGTCGCGCGGCCGTTCTCGATCACGACACGCCGCACGAAGCTGTTCGCCATGACCCGGACGTTCTTGCGCTTCCACGCCCTGCGCAGATAGGCGTTGGCGGCCGACCAGCGCCGCCCGCCCCAGACCGTCATCTCCATCGGGCCGAAGCCCTCCTGGCGGTGGCCGTTATAGTCGGCGGTCTCGCCGTAGCCCGCTTCCTTCCCGGCCTCGACGAAGGCGTGGTAGAGCGGGTTCCTGCGCGGGCCCCGCGTGACGTGGAGCGGACCGTCGCTGCCGCGCCATCCCGCCTCGCCGCCGTGGCTCGTCTCGAGCTTCAGGTAGTAGGGCAGGATATCGGCGAAGCCCCAGCCCTTCGCGCCATCCGCCTCCCACCCGTCGAAATCGCAGGCGTGGCCGCGCACATAGACCATTCCGTTGATGGAAGACGATCCTCCGAGCACTTTTCCGCGCGGCACGGCGAGCCGGCGGCCGCCGAGATGCGGTTCGGGTGCGGTGCGAAAACCCCAGTCGTAGCGATTCATGTTCATGGGATAGGAGAGGGCGGCCGGCATGTGGATGAACGGGCCCCAGTCGGTGCCGCCGCCCTCGATGACGAGCACGGAGTGGCGGCCGTCCTCGCTCAGCCGGTGGGCGAGCGCGCAGCCGGCCGAACCCGCTCCGACGATGACGAAATCGGCCTCGAGCGGCTCGCTCATGGCGCATTCACCTTCAGTTGCGTGTCGACATAGTCCTCCACGAGCGCGATCGCGGCGGCGGGGTCGGGGGGCTCGGCGCGCAGGGCGTGGCGGATCCACAGCCCGTCGATCAGCGCGGCGGTGCCGTCGGCGATGCGGGCGCCGGCCGTCCGGTCCGTGAGTTGGGCGAGCTCGTGCTGCAGGTTCGACTTCAGGCGCAGGGCGTAGATGCGCAGGAGGCGGTTCGCCCTCTCGCTCGTCTGCGCCTGGAGGTAGAAGGCGAGCCAGGCGGAGATGACGGTGGGGGTGAACTGCACGGGATCGAAATTGCCGGCGATGATCGCCGAAACCCGCGCGCGAGGGCCCGGCGCGGCCGCGAGGCGCTTCGAGACCTCCAGGCCGAGCTCGCTCAGGAGGTGGCGCATCGTCTCCGCGAGCAGCTGCTCCTTGGAGCCGAAATAGTGGTGGGCGAGGGCGGGCGAAACGCCGGCGCGGCGGGCGATCTGGCCCATCGTCACCTCGCAGAACCCCGCATCATGAATCGCCTCGATCGCCGCCCCGATCAGTGCCCGCCTGCGTATTGGCTGCACGCCCACCTTCGGCACGTCGGCCTCCAGAGCACTTTGATTGATTGACTGGTCAATCAATAAACCTTGCCAAGGCCGGCCGTAAAGTGCTCAAATGCCGCCATCCCGACGACGGCGGCGCCCGAGCGTGTCGTCATGTGCCATCGCTAGCGGAGGAACCCACATGAACCTTGCTCTGAAGGGGCTTTTCGGACTGACGGCACTGGCCGCCATCACCGGGCCGGCGTTTGCGCAGGAGCCCGAGGCGTGCCGAACCGTGACGTTCTCCGACGTCGGCTGGACCGACATCACCGCCACGACGGGGGTCGCGACGACGGTGCTGGAAGCCTTGGGCTACGACACGGAGGTGAAGGTTCTCTCCGTGCCCGTCACGTACACCTCCCTTGCCAGCGGGGACATCGACGTCTTCCTCGGCAACTGGATGCCGACCATGGAGGCCGATCTCGCGCCCTACCGTGAGAAGGGCACCGTCGAGGTGCTCGACGAGCCGAACCTCGAAGGCGCCAAATACACGCTCGCGACGCCGCAATACGCGTTTGACAATGGGCTCACGAGCTTCCAGAGCATCGACGAGTTCAGGGACGAGCTCGGCGGCAAGATCTACGGCATCGAGCCCGGCAACGACGGGAACCGCCTGATCCTCGACATGATCGAGGGCGACCAGTACGGCCTCGGCGACTTCGATCTCGTGGAATCCTCGGAGCAGGGCATGCTCGCCCAGGTGCGGCGCGCGGTGCAGCGCGAGGAGCCGATCGTGTTCCTCGCCTGGGAGCCGCACCCGATGAACTCGAACTTCGACATCGCCTATCTCGAAGGCGGCGACGACGTGTTCGGGCCGGACTACGGCGGCGCGACGGTCTATACCAACGTGCGCCAGGGCTACCTCGAGGCCTGCCCGAATGTCGGGCAGTTCCTGAGGAATCTCTCCTTCTCTCTCGAGATGGAGAACGAGATCATGGGCAAGATCCTGGACGACAACCAGGAAGCCCAGGCCGCGGCGACCGCGTGGCTCAAGGACAACCCCGACGCGCTCGACGGCTGGCTCGACGGCGTGACGACCGCAGCGGGCGAAGAGGGGCTTCCGGCGGCGAAGCAGGCGCTCGGCCTCTGACGCGGGCGCGACGTCCTTCCGGCGGCGCGTGGTTCAACCGCGCGCCGCTTGTCCTTCGTGAGGAGCCTCTCCGGTGAACTGGCTGACAGACCACAAGATTCCCGTCGGTGCGTGGGTCGCCGACGGCGTCGACTGGGTCACGATCAACGCGCAAGGGGTGTTCGACTTCATCTCCTTCGTGCTCGATCGGATGATCGGCGGCATCCTGTGGGTCCTGCAGTCGCCGCATCCCTTGATCATCGTCGCGATCGCCGGAGCGCTCGCCTATCTCGTCCGGCGATCGGCGGTCTTCGCGGTCTTCGTGGTCTTGAGCCTGCTCTTCATCATCAATCAGGGCTACTGGCGGGAGACGACGCAGACCCTGTCGCTCGTGCTGTCGGCGACCTTCGTCTGCATGGTCCTGGGCGTGCCCCTCGGGATCGCGGCGGCGCACCGGAAGTGGCTCCAGGAGGCGCTCCGCCCGATCCTGGACCTGATGCAGACGATCCCGACCTTCGTCTACCTCATCCCCGCGCTCATCCTCTTCGGCCTCGGCATGGTGCCGGGCCTGATCGCCACCGTCATATTCGCCATACCCGCGCCGATCCGCCTGACGCAGCTCGGCATCTCCTCGACGCCGAAGCAGCTCATCGAGGCCGGCCTCGCCTTCGGCGCGACGAAGCGGCAACTCCTGTGGCAGGTCGAGCTGCCTTACGCGCTGCCGAGCATCATGGCGGGGCTGACGCAGACGATCATGCTGTCGCTGTCCATGGTGGTGATCGCCGCCCTCGTCGGCGCCGACGGCCTCGGCGTGCCGACGCTGCGGGCGCTCAACACGGTCAATATCGCGCGCGGCTTCGAAGTCGGCATGGCCATCGTGCTCGTCGCGATCGTGCTCGACCGCTTCTTCCGTGTGAACGAGCCGGGGAAAGGCAGATGAACGAGAAGAGCGAGCCGATCGTTCGCTTCACGAACGTCTCGATCGTCTTCGGCGACGACCCGGGCTCGGCGCTGCCGCTGATCGACCAGAACAAGACCCGCGGCGAAATCCAGGAGGAGACGGGTCAGATCCTCGGGGTCGCGGATGCGACGCTGGACGTCGAGGAGGGCGAGATCGTCGTGCTGATGGGCCTGTCCGGCTCCGGCAAGTCGACCTTGATCCGCGCGGTGAACGGCCTGAACGACGTCGCACGCGGAGAAGTCGTGGTGCGCGGGCCGAAGAAGGCGATCAATCCGCACTCTTGCTCCAGGGCCGATCTCCGCGACCTCAGGCGGCACCTGGTGACGATGGTGTTCCAGCAGTTCGCGCTTCTGCCTTGGCGCACCGTCGCGGACAATGTCGGCTTCGGGCTGCAGCTCTCCGGCGTGAAGTCGGCGGAGCGGCAGAGGAAGGTCGAGGAGCAGCTCGCCCTCGTCGGTCTCGAGGGCTGGGGCGACAAGTACGTGCACGAACTGTCGGGCGGCATGCAGCAGCGCGTGGGCCTCGCCCGCGCCTTCGCGACCGACGCGCCGATCCTCCTGATGGACGAGCCGTTCTCGGCGCTCGACCCGCTGATCCGCTCACGGCTTCAGAACGAGCTGCTCGAGGTCCAGGAGCGCCTGAAGCGAACGATCATCTTCGTCAGTCACGACCTCGACGAGGCGCTGAAGATCGGCAACAAGATCGCGATCATGGAGGGCGGCCGGATCGTCCAGTTCGGAACGCCGCACGACATCGTGCTCGAGCCGGCCAACGAGTACGTCGCCGACTTCGTGGCGCACATGAACCCGCTGTCGGTTCTCAGGGCACAGGACATCATGCTGCCGGTGGAATCGTTCGCCCCGGTGAGCGGCGGCTACTACGTGGACCAGGTGCGAAACCTCGTGCTGACGGACGAGGGAAGGTTCCGCCAGAACGCGAGCGAGCTGCCGACTGTCGAGCTTCGGACGAACGAGCCCGTGGAGGGCTGCATCGCGATCGCCGACCGCGGGACATCGGTGCGCGACCTCATGATGGCGAGAACGGTCAGCGGCTATCCGGTCTTCGTCGCGGAGGAGGGCAGTATCGTCGGGCGCGTCGGAGACAGCGAGATCTACGCGGGGCTGCTCGGCCGCTGAGGCGCTTGCGGGGCGTCGCCTGCCGCGTATCCTGCGGCACCCGCAGCACGCGTACCGTGCGGCTGCCCGGCAACAGGATCGATCGCAGGCATTCGATGATGGACGGTGAACCCGGCGGATACTTCACGCGTGCCCGGCTGGAGGTGTTGCCCTACCTCCCGCAGCGCTGCGACAACGTGCTCGATGTCGGCTGCGGCTCGGGCGCGACCGTCGAGGCCATCCGTGTCCACCGCGACGTCGCTTGGGCCGGCGGAATAGAGATCGACCCGGCCGCGGCAGCCGCCGCGCGGGGACATCTGGACTACCTCTACGAGGGCGATGTCGCCTCCGCTCCGCTGGAAGAGGTCCTCGGGCCGGGAAGTCTGGACCTCGTCCTCTGTCTCGACGTGCTCGAGCATCTCGTCGACCCCTGGTCCACCGTGCACCGGCTTACGCCCCTGCTCGCGCCCGGAGGTCGCCTCGTCGTCTCGGTCCCGAACATTCGCAACTGGAAGTTCATCTGGCGGCTCCTGACGAAAGGAGACTTCCGCTACCGCGACTCCGGGCTTCTCGATCGGACGCATCTGCGCTTCTTCGTCCGCGAGACGGCGGCGGAGCTTGCCTGCTGCGGTGGCCTGAAGCTCGTGGCCTGCGACAATGCCACCCGCTACCGGGCGTCCGAGATGCGGGCCTGGATCTCCAGGGCGACCGGCGGGAGGGCGGACACGCTGCTCGCCAAGCAGTTCATCGTGGTCGCGACCCCACAATGATCGACGTCTCGATCACACGTCTCGTCGTCTCCTACAACTCCGCGGCGATTCTGCCGTGGCAGGCGCGGCAATGCTGCGAGATGCCGGTGCTCGTGGTGGACAATGCGAGTTCCGACGGCTCCGCCGATCTCGCCGCTTCGCTCGGCGCGCGCGTGCTGCGCCTTCCGGCCAACATCGGCTATGGCCGCGCGATCATGTCCGGTCTGGCGCAGGTCGATACGGATTTCGCCCTCGTGCTGAACCCCGACGCCGCGATCGATGCCGCAAGCCTCGGCGCGCTCGCGGACGCCGCCACGCGCTACCCGGAGTGCGATCTGTTCGTGCCGGCGCTGATCGGTGAGGACGGGACCGGCTTCTACCGCGTGGAGTCGAGCCTGGAGAAGCGCCAGCGGCATCGGCGTCCTCCCGAGGGCGAGGCATGCGTGCCCATTATCTCCGGCGCGGCCATGCTGGTACGGGTGCGCGCATTCCGGGAATTCGGGGGCTTCGATCCAGCGATCTTCCTCTATTTCGAGGAGGACGAGCTCTGCTTCCGCTACCGCGCAGCGCGCCGACCGATCATCTACGTGCCGTCCGCGACGGTGCAGCATCTTCGCGACCGCTCGTCGAGCGGGGACGATGCCACAGGCCTCGTGAAGGACGTGTCTTTCGGCTGGTCGTTGGCCTACGTCATGCGACGGCACGGGGTCGGCCGGCCCTGGCGGACCTTTTTTGGCCTCGTGGCGAAGCTCCCGCTCTACCTTCTGGCGGGGCGGCGGCGGCGCCTGCGTCGGCAACTCGCACGCATCCGCGGGTTTCTCGCAGGAGCGAGAGGAAGACCCGCTCCCTTCATGCCAGTGGACGGCCTGCATGAGGCGCGCGCGACCGCCCACGGCTAGACGAGCCGGTGAGCGCGTTCATATGCCTTGAAGCGGCCGGGTTCAGCCTTCATTCAACGCGCCGCCACAAATTGATGCGCAACTTCGCGTCGCTGCGGCCGGCGCCGCATTCTCAAGCTCGGGAAATGCCTCTAGAAAGGGCGTGACCTGATCGTGAGCATATGCGCCTGAAGTCACATTCTCCACTTAAGGGGGCGGAGCGGTTTCATGATGTTGGATCGTCGAGGACTTCTTCTTGTCGGCGCTGCCGCGGCGTTTGCGCGGTGGCTGCCGGCGGGAGAGGCGATGGCGCAGGAGGAGGGGGCGGTCCTGCAGTTTGGCGACCCGACCGAGTTCAACGCCGCGATGGTGCGCCAGCGGGCTCGTGCCCTGGCCGCGGAAGCCTACGAGCCGGCCGAAGGTGATTTGCCGGACGCGGTGAGCGACCTCACCTACGACCAGCTTCGGGACATCCGCTTCAGGAGCGCCTCCGCCCTGTGGGCGAACGAGGAACCTGAGTACGAGGTGCAGTTCTTCCATCCCGGCAACGTCTTCACGGACCTCGTGCGGATCAACGTCGTCGCCTCGGGCGAGGCACGGCAGGTCCTCTTCTCGCCTCAGCTCTTCGATTACGGTCCGCTCGTTCCGGAGGACCTGCCGAAGGAAGGCCTCGGCTTCTCGGGCTTCCGCGTGCACGGTCCGGTCAACCGGGACGACTATCTCGACGAAATCCTCGTCTTCCAGGGCGCGAGCTACTTCCGCGCGGTCGGCCGAAGCCAGACCTACGGCCTCTCCGCCCGCGGCCTCGCCATCGGCACCGCGGAGCCGCAGGGCGAGGAGTTTCCGACCTTCCGGGAGTTCTGGATCGAGCGCCCGCGGCCGCAGTCCAACTCGGTCGTCATCCACGCGCTCCTCGACAGCCCGAGCACGACCGGTGCCTTCCGCTTCACGGTGCGCCACGGCGACTTCACCGTCATGGATGTCGAATCGGTCTTCTACCCGCGCGCCGAGATCGACCGTGTCGGGATCGCGCCGATGACGTCGATGTTCTTCTTCTCGCCGCACGACCGGCAGGACGTGGACGACTACCGCGAAGCCGTGCACGATTCCGACGGCCTCCTCATCTGGAACGGCCGCGGGGAGTGGCTCTGGCGGCCCCTGATCAACCCGATGATCCTCCAGGTATCCTCCTTCGTCGACCAGCAGCCGCAGGGCTTCGGCCTGATGCAGCGGTCTCGCGGCTTTGCCGACTTCCGCGACCTCGAGGCGAGCTACGAGCGGCGCCCGAGCCTGTGGATCGAGCCCGTCGGCGACTGGGGCGAAGGCGCGGTGATGCTCGTGGAGATCCCGACGGCCCGCGAGGTGCACGACAATATCGTCGCCTTCTGGCGCCCGGCCGAGAGGCTCCTGCCGGGAGAAAGCTACCAGTACACCTACAAGCTCCACTGGGGCCCTTCGGTCCCGCTCGATCGCAACCTCGCTTACGTCGCGGGCACGTTCGGCGGCGCGGGCGGCAATCCGGCGCTGCACGAGAACACGTCGCGCCGGCTGCTGGTGGCGGAGTTCGTCGGAGGACTGCTGGCCGAGATGACCGACCTCAGCGAGATCGAGCCGGTCGTCACGACGACCGGGGGCGAGATGGCTCGTCCCGTGATCAGCCGAAATCCCCACACGTCGGGCATCCGTGTGAGCATGGATTTCGATCCTCAGGGCGCCCAGATGATCGACCTGCGCTGTTCCCTCGCCCGCGGAGGAAAGACGATTTCAGAGGTCTGGATCTACCGATGGGCGGCGTGAACGAGTCCGCCTACAAGCGGCGGGGGGTGGCCGACGTCGTTCTGCCGCCCGAGGCGCCGCTGGCGATGCCGGCACAGGACCTGCGACATCCGCCGGCCACCATTCGTGAACTGCCGCGGGACCGGACTGCCACGGTCATCCGCGCCGGTGTCGTCGTCGGCACGCTCGGGCTGACGGCCATCTTCTCCCACGAGATGTATGCGGTGCTCGCGGTCGCCGGCCTGACGAGCGTCGAGGCGGTGATGCTCGTCCTCTTCGTCATCAACATCGCCTGGATCGCCCTCTCGGCCGTCAGCGCGGTCGCGGGCTTCGCCGCGCTTGGACGCCGCCCCTCGGCCTGGCCGGCAGACGGCGGCGAGACGCCGATGCCGAGAAGCCGCACCGCCATCCTCATTCCTGCGTACAACGAGGATCCGGCCCGCGTCTTCGCGGCGGCAGCCGCCACGGCGGAAGGGTTGGCTGCGGCAGGTGCGGAACGCCTGTTCGACATCTATGTCCTCGCCGACACGACCGATCCCGACGTCTGGGTCGCGGAGGAGGTCGCCTATCGTGCCGTCCTCCGGCGGCGCGCCCCGCGTTGCCGGATCTTCTACCGGCGTCGCCGCAAGAACACCGAGCGCAAGGCCGGCAATGTCGCCGACTGGGTGAGGCTTTCCGGCGGCGCGTACCCGTTCTTCATCTGCCTCGACGCCGACAGCCTGATGCAGGTCGACACGCTCCTGCGGCTGGCGGCCACGATCGAGGCCAATCCCGATCTCGGGCTCCTGCAGACCGTGCCGATGCTCGCGAACCGGAACACGGTCTTCGCCCGCATGCAGCAGTTCGCCGGACGCGTGTACGGCCGCGTGATCGCCGCCGGGCTCGCCTCTTGGACCCGCTCCGAAGGCAACTACTGGGGCCACAACGCGATTATCCGCACGCGAGCGTTCGCGGAGGCCGCGGGCTTGCCGCATCTGAGGGGAAAGCCGCCCTTCGGCGGGCACATACTGAGCCACGACTTCGTGGAAGCCGCCCTGATGCGGCGCGCCGGCTGGCAGATCCAGATGGCGCCGACCCTCGACGGCTCATACGAGGAGAGCCCTCCGACCCTGATCGACCTGGCCCAGCGCGACCGGCGCTGGTGCCAGGGCAACCTGCAGCACTCCAAGGTGCTGCCGGCCAGGGGCCTGCACTGGATCAGCCGCGTGCATCTGGGCATGGGCATCATGTCCTATCTCGCTTCGCCGATCTGGCTCGCCTTCCTGCTCGCCGGTCTCGTCCTTGCCCTGCAGGCGCACTTCATCCGCCCGGAGTACTTCACGAGGGAGTTCCAGCTCTTTCCAACCTGGCCGGTCATCGACTCCGAGCGCGCGATCGGCCTGTTCATCGCGACGATGCTCCTCCTGTTCACGCCGAAGTTCCTCGGCCTCGCCTATGCGCTGCTCGACGAGAAGCGCCGGCGGGCGATCGGCGGCGGGTTGCGGGGGACGGTCTCGCTGCTCGTCGAGAGCCTGATCTCGGCTGTCATCGCGCCGATCCTGATGGCGATCCAGTCGGCCGCCGTCATCGAGATCCTGATCGGACGCGACAGCGGCTGGAACCCGCAACGGCGCGACGACGGCTCGATGCCGGTCATGGACGTGGCGCGCCGCCACTTCATGCACATGATGTTCGGCATCGTCCTCGGCGTGAGCGCGTGGCTCGTCTCGCCGCACCTGCTCGCCTGGATGAGCCCGGCGGTCGCGGGTCTGGTTCTCGCGATACCCGCCTCCCTCTTCGTCGCGCGCAGGGATGTCGGGCTTTGGCTGCGTCGCAAGGGCCTCATGATGACGCCGGAGGAGCAGGAAAAGCCGGCCATACTGACCGCTTCCCAGGCGATCACGGAGGATCTCGAGCGCGAGCTGAGCGGCGATATCGACGCCTATCTCCGCCTGTCGTCCGACCCGGCCCTCCTGGCCTTCCATCGCGCGAGCCTGCCGCCCGTGCAGCCGCTGCCGCCGGGGGAGATCGACATGTCGCTGGTGGCGGGGCTGGCGCGCCTCGAGGCCGCGGAGACCCTCGAGGACGCCATCCACTATCTTTCCAAGAAGGAGCGTCTGGCCCTTCTCGCCGACCCGGAGGGGCTCGACCGGGTGGCGATGTTGCCTCGCCGCAAGCCGCCGCAGGGCTTCGCGGCCAGCTGATCAGTCGGCGCTGTTGCCGCCGTCGCGCAGGCGCGAGACGGCGTTCGCATGGGCGTCGAACCCCTCGTATCTCGCGAACACCCTGGTGGGAGCCCGCAGCGGCTCGAGACCCTCGGCACTCAGGCAGGCGATCGTCTGGCGCTTCGTGAAGTCGAACACCGACAGCGGCGACCGGGTCCTGGCCCACCCTCCCGTCGGCAGGACATGGTTCGGTCCGAGGACGAAGTTCGCGATGGAGATGGCCGAATGCTCGCCGAGCAGGATCTCTCCCGCGTGGGTGAGCTTCGCGAGGTAGGGCCAGGGATCCTTGCTCTCGACCATGAGATGCTCGGGCGCGTAGTCGTTGACGAAGCGGCAGGCCTCGTCGATGTCGGGCGCGATGACGATGCCGCCGCGCGTGCCGGTGAGGACCGCCCGCGAAAACTCCACGCGCTGCGGGCTCATATGGGTCCAGAGGTGCTCCACGGCGAGCTCGACCCGGTCGGCGAGGCGCGGATCGTTCGTGACGAGATAGGCGGAGGAATCCGGCCCGTGCTCGGCCTCGTTCAGGAGGTCGAGCGCCGTGCGGCGCGGGTCGGCCGTCTCGTCGGCCAGGACGATCGACTCCGAGGGGCCGGCGGGCGGGCCGACATCGATCACGTTCGACAAGACGTGCATCGCCGCCACGACCCAGGACGAGCCCGGACCCACGATCTTCGAGCAGCGGGGAACGGTGCGGGTGCCGTAGGCGACGGCCGCGACGGCCTGGGCGCCGCCGCAGCGATAGGCGCGGGTCACGCCGGCGAGCCGGCAGGCGAAAAGCGTGGCATCGTCTATGCCGCCGCTCTCCGTCGGCGGTGTGAGAACGACGATCTCCGGGACACCCGCCACCGCCGCGGGGATCGCCGTCATCAGCGCCACGGAGGGAAAGGCGCCCTTGCCGCGGGGCACGTAGCACGCGACGGAGGGGATCGGGAGGGTGCGCTCGCCAGCGAGCTGCCCGGGGCCCATCTCCTCGAGCCACATGCCGTGCGGCATCTGCCGCTCGTGGAAGCGCCTGATGTTGGCGGCGGCGAGCCGCATCGCGTCCTTCAGCTCCGGATCGAGCCTGCGCTCCGCCGCGTCGAACTCCTCTTCGGTCGCCGCGAGGCGCCGCGGATCGAGATCGGCCGCCCTGTCGAAACGGCGGCCGTAGTCCGCGAGGGCCTCGTCGCCCCGTGCCTTCACGTCGGCGATGATCGGCTGCACGCCGGCGATGAAGTCGGAGAGGTCAGCCTCGCTGCGCAGGAGCAGGCGCTCGCGCTCCTCGTGCGAGAGGCGAGCGAGCTCGTGGCGGGACAGGCGGACGGTCGGGCGTTCGGCGGACATGGCGGCTTGAACCTCGGTTGGCGAGGTCGGAGTAGTCGACTTGCGCCGCCGTCTCAAGCCGCGAGTTGGCGGAGTGGCGCGCCCGGATCAGATCCTCGCGAGGAGGAACGGCGCGACGAGCACCGCGAAGAGGCCGAGCGCCTTCAGGCGATCGGAGAACCTGTCGATGCCAAGCACGCGGGGAGGAACGCGCATCTCTTTCTCCTGTGAATGCTGCGCCGCATATAAGCTCGCGCCGCGGGTCGCAGGAGGATGCAAAAGGTCGCATAGGTATTAGGCCAGAGGGCGGCCGCGGCGGGATCTTGCGCCTCGGTGGGCGCGGCTCCCCGCGTCCGTACGGCATGCCGATACTCTGGAGCCGGGGAGAACGGCTGCCACGACAGCAGGATCGTCAGTGGGGGACGCGAAGGCGGGCGCCGCCGGCCGTCTCAGAGCGCGTCGTCGCTGCCGGACAGGGCGGTCTCGAGCGTGCGGGCGAGCGCACTGGGGGTGATGTTCTTCTTGGAGTGGATGAACAGGTTCGCGTCGGTGAAGAAGGCCTGCAGCTCTTCGGAGGAGAGGCTCGACAGCATCACCACCGGGCAGGAGCAGGGCGAATTCGTCAGGAGCGAGACGAGCTCGACGCTGACGCCTCTGCCCAGCCACACGTCGATGATGACGAGGTCGTGCTTGTGCTCGCGCCAGACGTGCTGCGCCTCCTTCGGGTCGGAGACATGCCGGACGGTGAATTTCGGGTTCTGGCACTCGGCCAGCGAGGCCAGGATCTCCTGCGTCTCGGCATCCGTGCCGTCGATCAGCAGGACCGAGACGCCTTCGGACGGCGAGCGCTCGTGGTTATTCTCCCGACGCGTCTCGCGCCATGTCTCGCCTCTGCAACTATCGCGGAAAGACATAAGCGCGTGCGCGCCGGCAAGTGCGTCGCCGGACATCCAGGCCCCCTAGATCTCGTCCGTGCGCCGTCGACTTCGATGTGCCGCATCTAGCCGACAAGGTGAGCATTTTCCCCCTGCGCACGATTCGCGATCATCCTGCGCGTTGCGGGATTCGGCGTCAATCAGATTGGGGAAAATCTGCGGCAAATTCGATGCGAGTTTTGGCCGAAATGCGGCGCGGCCTGTGGGGAAAGCTGTGGACGAAGATGAGGAAGGGCAGGTGCGTCAACGACTTGTAAACCCGTTCGTGCGCCCTGCCGCTTCCTCCACAGTGGTGGACAACCTCCGTCTGCGGGCTCAAGCAGTGAGCAGGGCCGCGATCTCGTCCTTCAGCGCCACCCGCTCGTGTCTGAGCTGCCGCGCGCGCTCGTCCGAGGCCGGCTCGACATCCGTCTCGATGCGGTGGATCTGCCGGTTGATCTCGTGGTAGCGCTCCGCGAGACGGGCGAAGTGCGGGTCGCTCGTCTTCAGGGCGTGGATGCGCTCCGCCTTGTCGGGGAAGTCCTCATGAAGCTCGTGCGGGACGTGTGACATCGGGATCTCTCCATCCGGTGGTCGTTCCGGATGTTTGTTCCCGTTGTTCGGATCGCGTGCCTTGATCCCGGTCAACGCGGGGTGGCGGGATCGGCCTCAGCAGCTGTGCTCGATGACGGCGCTGCGGCGGGGGCGGAGGTAGAAGGTGTCGCTGAAGGTGATCGCTTCCTTGATCACGTTGCCGAAGGTCGGCTTGTAGCGGTACTTGACCTCGGCGACGACGAGGCTCGTGCCCTCGATCCTGATGTTGTCTGGAAGGTTCATGCTGCTGCCGCAGCCTCGCGCCGTTCCCCCGCCGCTGGCCTCGCTCCACAGGACTTCGGTGCCGTTCTGCGTGATCCTGACGTTCGAGACGACGATCTCGAGCGGCGCGGCGTCGTATGGGGTCAGCACGGCGTCCGTCGCGTCGAAGATGTTCCGGATGTCTGCATTGGAGAGCTGTGTGGCCTGCGCCACGAGGTCACCGACGACGCTCGCCGCCGTCGTCACCTTGCGGTCGACGGTGAGGGCGTGGCTCAATTCCACGCAGCCGAGATAGAGCAGCACCAGTATGGGAAGGATGAGCGCGAACTCGACCGCCGAAACGCCTCGCTCGTCGCGGAACTGCTTCAGCTCCGCCATCATGTTGCGAACTCCAAGCATGCCCCGATCTCGCCTCCCTCAGCTGCCGAACGGCTCGTTGCGGAACGCCACGGTCGAAGCCAGGAGCCTCTTGCCGTTCGGGAGGTTCGCCATGTCCGCTCCGAGGCCCGGCACGATGGTCGGCCACTCGTAGAAGGCGCGCACGACGACGATGTCGCCGCCATTGCCGGGCTGGAAGGCGAAGTCGTTGCGCAGGTTGCCGTCCTCGTCGACCGGCGGCGTGACGTCGATGGAGGCGAAGCTCGGGTAGGTGCGGACCTCGAGGCGCAGGCCTCCATCGCAGTCGAAGAGCGCGAGGATGCGGTCGCACACGGCCGTCTTGAAGGATGTCGCCTCGAAGCCTTGCGCCTGCCCGGTGCGGATGAGCCGCGCGGCCTGCGAGACACCGGTGTCCATGACCTGCTGGGCGAAGAAGATCAGCGCGACCTCGAGGATGGCGAAGAGGAGGGCGAAAAACGGTACTGCGACGAGAGCGAACTCCACCGCAGTCGCTCCGGTCTCGTCGCGACGGAACTTCCTGAACGGAAGCGGCCGAAGTAAGAGAGGCCTTTTCTTGCGCATCGACTGATCCTCGGGTGGAGAAGCGCGCGGTCTGTCGCGCCGATTTCCAGCCTGGATCAACCCATAAAAAGCTTTCGGAACCCTTGCCTCTATACCAGGGGCGAGGAGGCAGCCTGTTTATTGGGCCATTTGGCCGCGCGAGAGGCCGATGCGGCCTTCGAACTGCTGTTGCAGGGTGTCGAAGTCGTCCTTCTGCGTGCCGGGGGTCAGCATGCCGTTGCAGTTGGGCGTGCAGCTGTAGGAGTAGCGGCTCGGCCCGCGCTGCACCGTCACCGTCGTCCGGGCTTCCGCGCCGACCTGGAGAGCGTACTCGCCGACCTTCTCACCGGCCGCGTCGAGCACGATCAGGTTCGTGGCGCCGTAGCTCTTGCCGGTGACCACGAGGAGCTGGGGGCTCTGCACGAGCGCGTCCGCGATCGCCGGGTTGCCGACGATGATCGTGTTGGCCGGCTGATCGAGGCGCAGAACCTCTGCCTCGTCGAGGCCGAGCGTCACCGTCTCGGCCGCCGCGGCGCACGGAAGGGCGAGGAGAGCTGCGAGGAAGGCGGCGCCTCCGAAGCGAGCGATCATGGTTCAACGGCCTCTCTGTACCGGCACGCGCGCGATGCGGCGGTCCTTGGATCACAGCAATAGTGGGAATTGGTAAACAGATCGGAAACGCTTGCGCGCTGTAAGCACAGCCATCGGGCGTGGCCCGACTCGCGTCGGCACGAGATGCCCCGTCGTCTATCGATTGAGAGTATCGAGGCGCCATTCAGGTTCCTGCTCCTGCTGCGGGAGGCGTTTCGATCCTCAATTCAATCGTTAACTTCAGGGATAAACATCCTGCAGACACATTGGCTAACGGAGGTTAACCAATGTTGTGTTTCGGATAATCGCCTTGCG
This sequence comes from Lutibaculum baratangense AMV1, assembly GCF_000496075.1. Taxonomy (GTDB): domain Bacteria; phylum Pseudomonadota; class Alphaproteobacteria; order Rhizobiales; family Tepidamorphaceae; genus Lutibaculum; species Lutibaculum baratangense. Next base: position 92,814 of record NZ_AWXZ01000029.1, on the reverse strand, counting down.
CCATAAATATGGCAAGTTATAATTTGTTTACTATAGGCGGAGACATGGCGGTTATTGGCCTGTCTGCACTATTTCATTAAGCCGTTCGTAACGGGCGGGGCGTAGCGTCACGGCAGTTCCGGACGGGGGAGCCACACCGCGACGGGACGATGTGCAGGAACCGGGAATTTCAGGGAGAAATGAAAATGAAGGCCCTCATCCAGCGCTTTGCCCGCGACGAGTCGGGCGCCACGGCCATCGAGTACGGCCTCATCGCCGCCGGCATCTCGGTTGCGATCATCGTGATCGTCAACACGCTCGGCGAGTCGCTGACCGGCACCTTCACCTCGGTCAACGATCAGCTGAACAAATAAGCTCTCACACCGATGATCCGCGCCGGGAGCCCCGGCGCGGTCATCATCCGTTTCCGCGGCTACCGAAATGGCGGGACACGACATGGACACTTCGATCGTCCTGCTGGCATTTCCGGCCCTCATGGGGCTGGCCGCCTCCTTCGACGCGTTGACCATGACGATCCCCAACCGGATCAGCATCGCGCTCGTGCTGTCCTTCGCCCTGGCCGCGATCCTCGTCGGCTTGCCGGCAGCCGGCGTTTGGGCTCATGTCGGCGCCGGCGCTTTGGCGCTCGCGGTTGGCTTCGCCTGCTTCGCCCTCGGCTGGATCGGAGGGGGGGATGCGAAGCTCGCGGCCGCGGCGGCCCTTTGGATCGGCTGGTCGCATCTTCTGGAGTACGCGCTCCTGTTCTCGATCCTTGGCGGCGTTCTCACGCTCGCGATCCTCATGGGTAGGCAGCTTCCGCTTCCACAGATGCTCTGCAGGGTCGGCTGGATCGATCGTCTGCACGACCGCAACACCGGCATTCCCTATGGGATAGCGCTTGCCGCCGCGGCGCTGGTGCTTTTCCCGGAGACCGGGTGGATGAGCCTCATACCCGCCCCGTAAACTTCCCCTACGGGCGCCTCCAGTTCTCATTAACCATAAGTTGACGAATGAGCCGGCATGCTCGGCCTCATGGTCGCACCTCCGCGGCCGGACGCGATCTCCCGCGCAATGAGGCTCTGTATGAAGGCGGCTCGACTCATCGTCCTTGTCATCGCGATCGGCGCGGGCCTCCTCGCGTGGATGATGGCGCGGAACCTCGGCTCATCCGATGCGGGGCCTGTCGTGGTCCAGCAGGAGATCGACGTCGACGAGGTGCTCGTCGCCGCCAGGGACCTGCCGCCCGGCTCCGTCGTCACGAGCGGCGACATGCGCTGGCAGAAATGGCCCATGGACGGCGTCGGAGCCGGAATGGTCACCCGCTCCGCCAGGGCAGGCGGCGCCGAGGAGTTCGTGGGCGCCGTCACGCGCTCGTCCTTCACCGCCGGCGAGCCGATCCGCGAGACGAAGCTCGCCCAGGCGGGCAGGGGCGGCTACCTCTCCGCCATCCTGCCTGCCGGCAAGCGGGCGGTCGCCACGCGCACCTCGCCGCAGACCGGCGCCGGTGGCTTCATCCTCCCGAACGACCGGGTCGACGTGATCGTGACGCAGCGCCAGTCGGACAACGGGCGCGACCTCTTCGTCAGTCGAACTGTGCTCGAGAACGTCCGTGTGCTGGCCATCGACCAGACGGTGGAGGACCAGGACGGACGGTCCGTGGTGGTCGGCAACGTGGCGACGCTCGAGCTCGAGCCGGGGGATGCGGAGACGCTCGCCCGCGCAGAGCAGCAGGGCGACCTCTCCCTCACGCTTCGCAGCATTCTCGACGGCGAGGGTGACACGACCACCGTCTCCCGCCGCTCCTCGACCGTGAACGTCGTGAAGTTCGGCGTGCAGAGCCAGGTCAACACGAACTGATTTTCGAGCGGATGGATCGGTGATGAACAGGTTGTCTCGGATTCTGGCGCCGCATCGGTCGCATCTGGCGATGCTCGCGGGCGCCGCGTTGCTCACGGTGGCGGCACCGGGCCTCGCGCCGCAAGCCCTCGCGCAGCAGTCTCACATGTCGATCAGCCCGGCGGAGCTCTCGTCCTCGCGGGACGTGGCTCTCGGTCTCGGAAAGTCCCTCGTGATCGACCTGCCGCGGGACGCCAAGGACGTGCTCGTGGCCAATCCCACCGTCGCCGACGCGGTCATGCGGACGGCGCGCCGGGCCTACCTGATCGGTATGACGGTCGGCCAGACGAACGTGTTCTTCTTCGACGAGGCCGGCCGTCAGATCGCGGTGCTCGAGGTGAACGTCGCCCGCGACACGCATGCGATCGGCCAGACGATCCGGCAGCTCATCCCGGGCTCGCAGGTCAAGGTCGAGGCGGCGGCCGACAACATCGTGCTGACCGGCAGCGTTCGGACGCCGGCCGACGCGAAGACCGCCGCCGACATCGCCGCGCGCTACATTGGCGAGCCCGAGAAGGTCTTGAACATGATCTCCTCGGCGGGGTCCGAGCAGGTGCACCTAAAGGTGACGATCGCGGAGGTGAAGCGTTCGGTCCTGAAACAGCTCGGAGTGAACCTCTCGTTCCTTGGCGCCAATAACCGGCTGTCGGGCCAGATCTCGAATCCCTTCTCTGTCAATGGCCCCATCAGCGACACGAGTGTCGTCGCCACGCTCGGTAACGCGACCTGCCGGGCTCTTGCGGGGGGCGACTACGCTCCGGGGGAGATAATTCCCGTGGTGCCGGACCTCATATCTAACGCGTGTAGCAACCTTGGCGGTGCCGTAGACGGCGACCTTGTATCGGCTCAGATCCGCGCGATGGAACAACAGGGTCTCATGCGGGTGCTGGCGGAGCCGACGTTGTCGGCGATCAGCGGCGAAACAGCCGATTTCCTGGCAGGCGGTGAGTTCCCGGTCATCACAGGTGTGGACCGCGACACGGGCGCTCCGACGTTGGAGTTCAAGCAGTTCGGCGTCGCTCTGGGGTTCACGCCTGTCGTCCAGTCCGGTGGGCGCATCTCGATGAAAGTGCGCACGGAAGCAAGTGAACTCTCAAACGAGGGGGCGGTCACCATTGCCAATGGCTACGCGATCCCCGGCCTCCAGGTGCGTCGCGCCGAGACAACGGTCGAACTACCGAGCGGCGGTTCGCTTGTCCTTGCGGGGCTTATCCAGCAGGAGTCACGGCAGGCTTTCAATGGTGTGCCGGGCCTGAAGGACGTGCCGATCCTCGGCGCCCTCTTCCGCAGCCGCGACTACATCAACAACGAGACGGAACTCGTCGTCTTCGCGACGCCCTACCTCGTGAAGCCTGTGGCGGCGAAGGAGCTGACCCGCCCAGACAAGAACCTCGCCCCCGCCTCGGACCCCGCCGCGATCCTGCTCGGCCGCTTCAACCGCCTCTACGGGGTGGGCGGTGCGACGCCGACGGGGGGATACCAGGGCCAGGTCGGTTTCATCGTCGAATGACGCTACAGCCCGGGATCACCGCGATGATGCGCACCTCACACCTCAGCCTCCGCCGGCCTGCCCCGAAGGTCCTGGCGGCGCTCCTGGCGATCCTGCCGGTCGCCGCCTGCCAGAACGGCCAGATGACGACCGCATCGATGCCGATCGCGGTCGAGGACCGCCACCCGATCGGCGTCGTCCCGGAGCGCGTGGTGCTCGATGTGAACGGCGGGGGTGCCGCCGAACTGCAGAGCTTCGTGCTGGCCTATGGGCAGGAGGGCCACGGACCGCTCTACGTCCTCGCCCCGAACGGCGGTGACCGGCGGATGTCGGAAGCCGTCTACGCGGACGCGCGCCGTGCCGCCAACGCTGCGGGCATCCCCGTCGCCTCGATCTCCTACGCCGGTTACGAGCCTGTGACACGGGGTGCGCCGGTGAAGCTCGTCTACGAGCGCATGGTGGCGGCCACGACCTGCGGCCAGTGGCCCGACAATGCTGCGCAGGGGGCGCGAAACGAGCCCTACTACAATTTCGGCTGCGCGACCCAGAAGAACTTCGCGGCGATGCTCGAGGATCCGCGCGATCTCGAGGGGCCGCGCTACCAGACGCCGCGCGACGCCACCCGCCGGGACGTCGTCTTCGACAAGTATCGCCAAGGCGAACGGACCGGCGCTGAGGCCGAGACGGGCGGCGACGGCAGGGCGAGCGAGGTGGGGGAATAGCATGAGCATGGCATTGCGGCACGATGCCGAGGCGGCTTCCGAGCCACGGTCGGAGGTTCAGTCGAACTTCATCCCGCCGCTCCCGCGGGTCACCATCCAGTGCTTCTGCGAGACGTCCCCGCTTCACGCCGCGCTGACCCAGGCATCGGCCGACCGGCGCGTCGCCCGCGCCCACATGACGGTCCAGATGGGCGGCATCGCGGCTGCCGTTCAGGCATATGCCGACCAGCCCACGCCGAACGTCGTGGTGCTGGAATCGACGGCGAACGCGCAGGCGATGCTCGACATGCTCGACCAGTTCGCCGAGCGCTGCGACCCCGGAACGAACGTGATCATCGTCGGCCACACGAACGATATCAGCCTCTACCGTGCGCTGAAGGAGCGGGGTGTCAGCGACTACCTCGTCGCCCCGGTCCCGGCGATGGAGGCACTCCGGGCCCTGTCCTCGATCTATGAGAGCGCCGAAGCCTCGACGCTCGGCCGCACCGTCGCCTTCCTCGGCGCGAAGGGCGGCGTCGGGTCTTCGACGATCGCCCACAACGTCGGCTGGTCGATCGCCCGCGACACGCAGAACGACGTGGTGATCGCCGATCTCGACCTGCCGTTCGGCACCGCAGGCCTCGACTTCAACCAGGACCCGCCGCAGGGCATCGCCGAGGCGATCTACTCGCCGGAGCGTCTCGACGAGGTCTATCTCGAGCGCCTTCTCTCGAAGTGCACGGACCATCTGAGCATCATCGCCGCCCCCTCGACGCTCGAGCGCGAGTACGACCTCGGCGGCGACGCGGTCGAGCCTGTGATCGACATGATCCGCAAGACGGTTCCCGTCGTCGTGCTCGACGTGCCCCACCTCTGGACGCGATGGGCAAAGGGCACGGTGCAGGCGGCCGACGAGATCGTGATCACCGCGATGCCGGACCTGGCCAATCTGCGCAACGCCAAGAACCTGATCGATCTCATCAAGCAGACGAGGCCGAACGACCGGCCGCCGCATCTCGTGATCAACCAGGCAGGCGTTCCGAAGAAGCCCGAGATCGGTGTCGCGGACTTCGCGGCGGCGCTCGAGATCGAGCCTTCGGCGGTCATCGCGTTCGAGCCGCAGCTCTTCGCCACGGCGTCGAACAACGGTCAGATGATCGCCGAGATGCAGGCGAACGCGAAGCCGGTAGAGGCATTCCGGCTGCTCGCCACGACGCTGAGCGGCCGCGGCGAGGTTCGGCGACCGAAGAAGTCGGCGTTCGGGCCGCTCCTCGAGCGGTTGCGTCTGAAGAAGGGGTGACGGGGGTCCGCGATGTTCGGCAGACGAGGCACCGGCGCGCCGCCTGAGGCGCCGAAGACGGACGCCCACACGAAGCCCGTCCAGATCGAGCCGCCGCGCGTTGCGCCGGATCCCGCGCCCGAGCCGGTGGTCGAGCGCGCGAAGACACCACCTCCCGTCATCCCGGAGCCGGTGAAGGCGACCCCGCAGCCCGTGCGCGAGCCGCAGGCGCCGCCGAGCCGGTCCCGTTCGGCCGACTACTACGACACGAAAACCGCGATCTTCTCCGCCCTGATCGACGCCATCGACCTGTCGCAGCTCGCGCGCATGGACACTGAGTCCGCGCGCGACGAGATCCGGGACATCGTCAACGAGATCATCTCGCTGAAGAACGTCGTGATGTCGATCTCGGAGCAGGAAGACCTGCTCGACGACATCTGCAACGACGTTCTCGGCTATGGTCCGCTCGAGCCTCTGCTCGCGCGCGACGACATTGCCGACATCATGGTGAACGGCGCCGACACGGTCTACATCGAGGTGCAGGGGCGCATCGAGCGCACGGGCGTGCGCTTCCGCGACAACAGCCAGCTGATGAACGTGTGCCAGCGCATCGTCAGCCAGATCGGGCGCCGCGTCGACGAGTCCTCGCCGATCTGCGACGCGCGCCTGCCCGACGGGTCGCGCGTGAACGTGATCGCTCCGCCGCTGGCGATCGACGGCCCGACCCTGACCATCCGCAAGTTCCGCAAGGACAAGCTCACGCTCGAAGACCTCGTGAAGTACGGGTCGATCTCGCGGGAGGGCGCCCAGATCCTCGAGGTCATCGGCAAGTCCCGATGCAACGTCCTCATCTCGGGCGGCACGGGCTCTGGCAAGACGACGCTCCTCAACTGCCTGACGGCCTATATCGAGCACAGCGAGCGCGTCATCACCTGCGAGGACGCCGCCGAGCTCCAGCTGCAGCAGCCCCATGTGGTGCGCCTCGAGACGCGCCCGCCGAACCTCGAGGGCGAGGGTGAGGTGACGATGCGCGACCTCGTGAAGAACTGCCTGCGCATGCGGCCGGAGCGCATCATCGTCGGCGAGGTGCGTGGCCCCGAGGCCTTCGACCTCCTCCAGGCGATGAACACCGGTCACGACGGCTCGATGGGCACGCTTCACGCCAACAGCCCTCGCGAGGCGCTGTCGCGTATCGAGGGCATGATCCTGATGGGCGGCTACAACCTGCCGCCGCGCACGCTGCGCGAGATGATCGTGTCTTCGATCGACGTGATCGTGCAGGCGGCCCGCCTGCGCGACGGCTCGCGTCGCATCACGCACATCACCGAGGTGCTGGGCACCGAGGGCGACGTGATCACGATGCAGGACCTCTTCGTCTACGACATCCAGGGGGAGGACGCGGGAGGCCGGGTGATCGGCCGGCACCGCTCGACCGGCGTCGCCCGGCCGGGCTTCTGGGATCGGGCCCGCTATTTCGGCGAGGAGAAGAAGCTCGCGGCCGCGCTCGATGCCGCCGAGGCTCCGGATCCGGCCATGGCCGGGGGGCTCTAGCTCATGCTCGGCGCGACGGCGACAGCGCTCGCGATGGCCTTCATGGCGGCGGTGGCCGTCGGCGGCCTCGCATGGGTCTTCCTGGGACCGCTCCTCTCGGGCCAGTCTCCGGCTGAGAAGCGGGTGAAGGCGCTGACGCGCCACCAGGGGAACGCCCTTACGAGCTCGGTCCGCAACGAGCTCGCGGACATGCAGAAGCGCCGCAAGCAGCTGGCCGACACGCTGAAGGAGATCGAGACCAAGAACAAGAAGCGCAAGAGACCGCCGCTCAGAGCAAGACTCGCGCAGGCGGGCCTAAGCTGGGAGATCAACACGTTCGTGATCGTCAGCTTCGTCTTCGCGGCGGTCGGGGGTTTCGTCGCCTACGCGGTCGGCGCGCCGCTTCTGGTCGTCCTCGGCGTGGTGCTGGCCGCGGGGCTCGGGGCTCCGCAATGGCTCGTGAACTACCTGATCGCGCGGCGGACGAAGAAGTTCCTCAACGAGTTCGCCAACGCGATCGACGTCATCGTGCGTGGCGTGAAAGCCGGTCTGCCGCTGGCCGACTGCATACGCGTCGTCGCGGCGGAGGCGCAGGAGCCGGTGCGCACCGAGTTCCGGCGGGTGATCGAGTCCCAGGGCGTCGGCCTGCCGCTCGCCGAGGCGGTGGAGCGCATGTACGAGAGGATGCCGCTTCCGGAGGTGAACTTCTTCGTGATCGTGGTGGCGATCCAGCAGAAGGCGGGCGGCAATCTCTCCGAGGCACTCGGGAACCTGTCGAAGGTTCTTCGCGATCGTCGCAAGATGCGCCAGAAGATCATTGCAATGAGCCAGGAGGCGAAGGCCTCGGCAGCGATCATCGGTGCTCTGCCCGTCGTCGTGATGCTTCTCGTTTTCCTGACGAGCCCGGAATACATCTCGCTCCTCTGGCAGGAGCAGCTCGGGCACATCATGCTGGTCGCGTCGGCGTTCTGGATGCTCTGCGGCATCCTGGTGATGCGCAAGATGATCAACTTCGACTTCTGAGGAAGGCGGGAATACGATGCTGCGCGGCCTTATGAACTTCACCGACGCGCTCTATCAGCCGGAGGTCCTCGTTGCCGTGCTGGTTGCGATCGCCGCCTTCGCCGCGGTGGTCTCGGCTGCGATGCCCTACATGACGGCCGACCGCCTCGGCTCGCGCATGCGCTACGTCGCGAAGGAACGCGATCGCCTCCGCGCACAGGAGAGGGCGCGGCTCGCGGCCGAGGGCCCGGGCTCCCTTCGCCGCAACGCGGCCAAGCCGTACATGCAGCGCGTCGTCGACCAGCTGAATCTCCGGAAGCTGCTCGAGAGCGACGATACGCGCACGAAGCTCAAGATGGCTGGCCTTAGGAGCCAGGCGCATCTCATCACCTTCCTGTTCTTCCGCGTCGTGCTGCCCCCGGTCCTGTTTCTGGTCGTGGCGATCTACATGTTCTTCATCGGCGGCTACGAGGAGCAGCCGACGATGGTCAAGTTCCTCGTGGCACTCGGGGCAGCCTATCTCGGGTTCTTCGCTCCCAACATCTACATCTCGAACAAGGTCAAGCGCCGCCAGCAGGAGATTCAGCGGGCCTTTCCCGACGCGCTCGATCTCATGCTGATCTGCGTGGAGTCCGGCATGTCGATCGAGCAGGCGTTCCGCAGGGTGTCGAACGAGATCGGCTCGCAGTCGATCGCGCTTGCGGAGGAGCTCAGCCTCACGACCGCCGAGCTCTCCTACCTGCAGGATCGCCGCGCGGCCTACGAGAATCTCGGAAAGAGGACCGGGCTCGAGGGCGTGAAGGCCGTCGTCACCGCGCTCACCCAGGCCGAGCGCTACGGCACGCCGCTCGGAAACGCCATGCGCGTCATGGCCCAGGAGAACCGGGACATCCGCATGTCCGAGGCCGAAAAGCGCGCCGCCGCCCTGCCTCCCAAGCTGACAGTGCCGATGATCGTGTTCTTCCTGCCGGTCCTGTTCATCGTGATCCTGGGACCCGCTGCCATCAAGCTCATGCGCCTCTGATCTTCCGGCCGTCGCGAAATCCGGAAGTCGATCCTCCGCCATCTTCCACCTTTGGCTGGTGACAGCACGACGGGCACGGCTATAAGCTCGGCCCAATCAGCCAGAGCTGAAGAACAAGCCGGAGGACGAACTGATGAGAATCATGGGTCTGTCGCTCGCCGCTGGCGTCGCGGTGGCCGTTTCGGCGATCTCTCCCGCCGATTCCGCCACGCTGCGATGGGCGTTCCAGGGGCAGCTGAACGCGCTCGATCCCTACACGCTCAACGAGACGTTCACGCTCGGCCAGCTCGGCAACGTCTACGAAGGCCTCACGCGGCGCGGCCCCGACCTCGAGATCGAGCCGGCGCTGGCCGAGAGCTGGGAGATCATCGAGCCCACGCGGTGGCGGTTCCACCTGCGGCAGGGCGTGAAGTTCCACAACGGCAACGACTTCAACGCCGATGACGTCGTGTTCTCCGCGGAGCGCGTGCAGTCGCAGAACTCGGATCTGAAGACCCGCCTGCCGGGCGACGTGAAGGTCGAGAAGGTCGACGACCACACGGTCGACTTCGTCCTGTCCCAGCCGAACCCGATCCTGCACTACGAGTGGGACACCTGGTACATCATGGACAAGGAATGGTCGGAGGAGAACGGGGCGACGGAAGTCGTGTCGGCATCCGACCGCTCCGACAACCGAGCAGCCTTCGAGACGAACGGCACAGGCCCCTACACGATCGACAGCCACGAGCCGGGCGTGCGGACCGTCTTCAAGGCCAATCCCGACTGGTGGGACGAGATCGAGGGCAACATCGAGGAGGTCGTCTTCACGCCGATCTCCCAGGATTCGACGCGGGTCGCCGCTCTGCTTTCGGGCGAAGTCGATCTCGTCGATCCCGTTCCCGTGCAGGACGTCGCCCGGGTGGAGCAGAACCCGAATACCGACGCGCTGACCGGGCCCGAGCTGCGCACGATCTTCCTCGGCTTCAATTCGATGGACGACGAGCTCTCGAGCTCGGACATCAAGGGGGAGAACCCGTTCAAGGACGCGCGCGTCCGCAAGGCCCTCTACCAGGCCATCGACATCGAGGCGATCAAGCAGAAAGTCATGCGCGGAATGTCCGAGCCGTCCGCGCTCCTCATCTCGCCGCTGCTCTACGACCGCGCCGGCGAGTTCGAGCGTCATGCCTACGATCCCGAGGCCGCGATGCAGCTCCTCGAGGAGGCGGGGTATGGCGACGGCTTCACCGTGACGATGGACTGCCCGAACGACCGCTACGTCAACGACGAGGCCATCTGCCAGGCGGTCGCGTCCATGGTTGCGAAGATCGGCGTGAGGATCGACCTCAACGCGCAGCCGAAGGCCCAGTATTTCGGAAAGGTGCTCGCGACGGGCGGGTACGACACCGACTTCTATCTTCTCGGCTGGACGCCCTCGTCGATGGACTCCTACAACATCTTCGCCAACCTTTCGGGCTGCCGCGACGAGACGGGCAAGGGCAGCCCGTTCAACCTCGGCGGCTGGTGCAACGAGAAGGTCGACGAGCTTGCCGGCCAGGTGCTGACCGAGAACGACCCGGACAAGCGCAACGAGCTGATCTTCGAAGCCTTCTCCATCATGCACGACGAGGTCTCGCACATCCCGCTTCACCAGCAGTCGCTGGCGTGGGGCAAGTCGACGAAGCTCGATCTCGTCCAGAGGGCCGACAATCAGGTCCTCTTCAAGTGGATGACGCTCAGCGAGTGATCACCGCTCCGGGGCCGGCCCCTCGGCCGGTCCCGCCCTCGACCCGCCGCCTCCGTTTGTCGTTCCAAGAGTAGGGGCTCCGTGGCCGGCTATATTCTCCGACGCCTCGTCCAGTCGATCGTGGTGATGCTGGCAGTGGGCCTCATCGCCTTCATGATGTTCCGCTACATCGGCGATCCCGTGAACCAGATGGTCGGTGTCGACACGACCCCGGAGCAGCGCGCGGCGCTGCGCGAGAGGCTGGGCCTCAACGATCCGATGATCGTGCAGTACGCCCGCTACATGTGGAACGCCGCGCAGTTCAAGTTCGGCACCTCCTACCAGTTCAAGGAGCCGGTCGCGCAGCTGATCGCCTCACGGCTGCCGGCGACCCTCGAGCTGTCGATCGTTTCGGCGCTTTTCGCCCTCCTCGTCGGCGTGCCGATGGGCGTCTACACCGGAATCAACCGCAATTCCTGGCTTTCGAAGGTCTTCATGACCGTTTCGCTCGTGGGCATCTCGCTGCCCACCTTCCTGATCGGTATCCTGCTGATCTTCGTCTTCTCCGTGCACCTGCACCTCCTGCCGAGCTTCGGCCGCGGCCAGGTCGTCGATCTCGGCTTCTGGCGGACCGGCCTCCTGACCGGGTCCGGCCTCAAGGCCCTGATCATGCCGGCGATCACGCTGGGGCTCTTCCAGATGACGCTGATCATGCGCCTCGTGAGGTCCGAGATGCTCGAGGTGCTGCGCACCGACTACATCAAGTTCGCCCGCGCCCGGGGCCTGTCGAGGCGTGCGATCAACTTCAGCCACGCGCTGAAGAACACGCTGATCCCGGTCATCACCATCACCGGCCTCCAGCTCGGTTCGATCATCGCCTTCGCGATCATCACCGAGACGGTGTTCCAGTGGCCGGGCATGGGCCTCCTGTTCCTGCAGGCGGTGCAGAATGTCGACATCCCGATCATGGCCGCCTACCTGTTGCTGATCGCCTTCCTCTTCGTGCTCATCAACCTCGTCGTCGACATCCTCTACACGGTGGTCGATCCGCGTGTCCGGGTGGACGGGGGAGCGTCGGCCTGATGAGCGAGACGAGACAGATCGCCCCCGACGAGCGCCGCGGCATTCTGGCACGCTCGCTCGACTCCGACCTCCTGCACTCCTTTCTCGCCTCGAAGGTGACGGTGCTCGCGGCGATCGTGACGGCGGTCTTCTTCCTCGGTGCACTGCTCGCGCCGCTGATCGCCCCGCACGATCCCTTCGACCTCAGGCAGATCTCGATCATGGACTCCCTCGTGCCGCCGGCGTGGAGCGATATGGGCGACCCGCGCTTCCTCCTCGGCACCGACGATCAGGGCCGCGACATCCTCTCGGCCATCATGTACGGCGCCCGCATCTCTCTCGCCGTCGGGTTCTGCAGCGTCATACTGGCGGCGATCATCGGCATCACGCTCGGCCTCGTCGCGGGCTATGTCGGCGGCTTCACCGACACGGTCATCATGCGGATCGCCGACGTGCAGCTGACCTTCCCGGCGATCCTGATCGCGCTCCTGATCAACGGCAGCGTCCACGCCGTGATGGACGTGACGCGGGAGCAGTCGGCCTTCTGGGTGCTCGTCGTCTCGATCGGGCTCTCCTTCTGGGTCCAGTACGCCCGCACCGTGCGCGGCTCGACCTTGGTGGAGCGGAACCGCGAATACGTGCAGGCCGCGCGCGTGATCGGGGTCCACCCGATCCGGATCATGATCCGCCACGTCCTGCCGAACGTGATGGGGCCGGTGCTCGTGATCGCGACCATCAACCTCGCGCTGGCGATCATCACGGAGGCGACGCTGTCGTTCCTCGGCGTCGGCATTCCGCCGACGCAGCCCTCGCTCGGGACGCTGATCCGCATCGGCCAGGACTTCCTGTTCTCCGGCGAGTGGTGGATCACGATCTTCCCGGGCTTCGCGCTCGCCGCGCTCGTCCTCGCCGTGAACCTTCTCGGCGACTGGCTCCGCGACGCGCTCAACCCGAAGCTGAGGTGAGCGGGATGGGCCTTCTCGACATCCGCAACCTCACGGTCGATTTCCCGAGCCGCCGCGGCACGTTCACGGCGGTGCGGGACGTCGCTCTCGACGTGCAGCGCGGCGAGATCCACGGTCTCGTCGGCGAGTCCGGCGCCGGCAAGTCGACGATCGGCAACGCGATCATGGGCCTGCTAGAGCCGCCGGGGCGCATCGCGAGCGGCGAGATCGAGATCGAGGGGCGGCGCATCGAGAGCCTTCCGCCCGAGGAGATGCGCAAGGTCCGCGGCAAGACCGTGTCGATGATCTTCCAGGACCCACTGTCATCGCTGAACCCGCTCTTCACGGTCGAGCGGCAGCTCGTCGAGACGATCCGCGAGCACAACCGGATGAGTGAGCGGGAGGCGAAGGCCTTCGCGGTCGATCTCCTCGACCAGGTCGGGATCCCGAAGCCGGCGGAACGCGTCGCGCAGTATCCGCACCAGTTCTCGGGCGGCATGCGCCAGCGCGTCGTGATCGCGCTCGCCCTGTGCTCGAACCCCGACCTCGTGATCGCGGACGAGCCGACGACGGCGCTCGACGTCTCGATCCAGGCGCAGATCCTGAACCTCATCCGGTCCCTGTGCACCGAACGCAATGTCGGCGTCATCCTCGTCACCCACGACATGGGCGTGATCGCGGAGACGACCGACCGGGTGGCGGTGATGTATCGCGGCCGGATCGTGGAGCGGGGCGCGACGCGCAAGGTCCTGGGCGATCCCGACCACGAATACACGAAGAGCCTCGTCGCCGCCGTGCCGCGACCGGACGTCAGGCTGCACCGCTTCCCGATGGTCAGCTACATCGAGGGCCCGGCCCGAGAGTTCGAGGCGATCGACCTCGGGAAGCACTGGCTGGGCCAGGGCCGCCGCGACGCCTCGAACGACCGGCACGAGAACCTGATCGAACTCAGGAACCTCGAGATGGACTTCGAGACGAGGCGCTCGATCTTCCCGAGCCGCCGTCGCCACTTCCGGGCGGTCGATGGCGTCTCGCTTCAGATCCGGGAGGGCGAGATCTTCGGCCTCGTGGGCGAATCCGGCTCGGGCAAGTCGACGGTCGCCCGCCTCATCTCAGGGCTCTATACCCCGACGGGCGGCGAGATCCTGTTCGACGGCACCGATATCGCCAGGCTGGGGGCCAGTGCGGAGCGACGGCCCTTCCAGCGGCAGATGCAGATGATCTTCCAGGACCCCTATTCGTCGCTCAACCCGCGCATGCGGGTGGCCGACATCGTGGCGGAGCCGATCCGCCACCACAACCTCGCGTCGGGCGGCGCCGAGCGTCGGGCGGTCGTCGAGGATCTGCTCGAGCACGTGGGGCTCGGCCGGGAGGCGGCGCGGAAATACCCGCACGAGTTCTCGGGCGGCCAGCGCCAGCGCATCTCGATTGCCCGGGCGCTCGCCACAAGGCCACGCTTCCTGATATGCGACGAGCCGACCTCGGCGCTCGACGTTTCGATCCAGGCGCAGATCCTGAACCTTCTCAAGGACCTGCAGGAAGAGCTCCGGCTGACGCTGCTGTTCATCAGCCACGACCTGCCCGTTATGCGGCAGATGTGCCACCGGATCGGCGTCATGCAGAACGGCCGGCTGTGCGAGGTGGCTGAGACCGAGGACCTCTTCGAGCGCCCGCAGCACCCGCACACCCAGGAGCTCGTTCGGCTGATGCCTCGCCTCGACTATCTCTCGAGGCGCGGGCTCGACATGGAGCCCGCTCACGCCTGACCAGATCCGCGGGCGTCCCCCCGCGGCAGCTTTCCGGCGCCCCAGAGGGCGCTCCATCGAAAGAGGACTTTCAGATGCCCATCAAGGACGATGTGCGCCCTTATCTCGACGAGCTGACCGCCATTCGCCGCGATTTCCACGCCCATCCCGAGCTCGGCTTCGAGGAGGAGCGCACGAGCCGGATCGTGGCGGAGAAGCTCAAGGAGTACGGCGCCGACGAGGTGCACACCGGGATCGCCAGGACCGGAGTCGTCGGCGTGGTGCGGGGGAAGGGCGGCTCGAACCGCGCCGTCGGGCTGCGAGCGGACATGGACTGCCTGCCGATGGACGAGGTGAACACGTTCGAGCACCGCTCCGTCCACCCCGGCCGGATGCATGCCTGCGGCCATGACGGGCACACGACGATGCTGCTCGGCGCGGCGCGCTATCTCGCCGAGCATCGCGACGCCTTCGACGGGATCGTCTATCTCTACTTCCAGCCCGCCGAGGAGGGCCGCGCCGGAGGCCGCGTGATGGTCGAGGACGGGCTCTTCGAGAGGTTCGACGTGGAGCAGGTCTACGGCATGCACAACATGCCGGGACTGCCGCTCGGCGAGATCGCGATGCGGTCGGGGCCCTGCATGGCGTCCGCCGACGAGTTCGAGATCCGCGTTTTCGGCAGGGGGAGCCACGGCGCGATGCCCCATGTCAGCCGCGACCCGGTCATCGTCGGCTCCTCGATCGTGATGGCGCTGCAATCCATCGTGTCACGGCGGGTCGACCCGATCGAGGAGGCGGTCGTCTCCGTCACCCAGTTCCACGCGGGCTCGGCCTTCAACGTCATCCCCGAGGAGGCCGTCCTGCGCGGCACCTGCCGCAGCTTCCTCCCGTCGGTGCGCGACCTGCTGGAGAGCGAGCTTCGGCGTGTCGCGACGAACGTCGCTGCGGCCTACGACGCGCGGGCCGAGGTGACATACATGCGCAACTATCCAGCGACCATCAACACGCCCGCCGAGACCGAGACCGCGGCGATGGTCGCCCGGGCCGTCGTGGGAGAGGCGAAGGTTCAGACGGACGCAGCGCCGAAGATGGGCGCGGAGGACTTCTCTTACATGCTGAACGAGCGGCCGGGCGCCTATATCTGGCTCGGCAACGGCATGCCCGGCGAGAAGGGCGGCGCGATGGTCCACACGCCGCAGTACGACTTCAACGACAACGCCATACCCTACGGAGTGAGTTTCTGGGCCCAACTCGTGGAGACCGTGCTTCCGGTGGAGCGGTAGGCGCCAGAGGCCCCGATGTGGCGGCGGCGAGCCAGCGCCGCTGGTCTCTTCATCGCATTTGGAGCCCCCGCCACGCGACTTGCCGCTGGACCTCTGCCACTTTGAGGACATAGATCGCCTCCAGGGTCTCGCGCATTCTTCATCTCTTCCGGGGGCAAACGGTGGATGTGAACGACGGAAACGGCGTCACGAGGCGCCGCGTCATGCAGACGGGCGGCGCGCTCGCGGCGCTCTTGTTCGGGGGCGGTCTCGATCGTGCTCTCGCTGAAGGTCTCGTCAGGTTCGGCGAGGCCCGCCCGTTCTCCTTCGAGGGGCTGAAGCAGACGGCCGAGGCGCTCGCCGGCGCGCCCTACTCGAAGCCCCTCGTGCGTGCGGCGGACGTGCTCGAGACGATCGACTACGACGCCCACAACAGGATCGGTTTCGATCCGGATGCGACGCTCTGGGGCGAGGATCCGGCCAGCCCGGCGGTTCGCTTCTTCCATCTCGGCCGCTACTTCAAGAATCCGGTGAATGTCAGCGTCGTCGGGCCGGACGGCAGCGCGCGGGAGCTTCTCTACAGCGCGGATCTCTTCACGCGACCTCTCGACAGCCCGTCCCGTAGGCTGCCCGACGACATAGGCTTCGCGGGGCTGCGGGTGATGGATCCCGGCCAGAAGGACGACTGGCTCGCCTTCCTCGGCGCGTCCTACTGGCGGACCTCCGGCCCCTTCGGCCAGTTCGGGCTGTCGACGCGCGGCCTTGCCGTCGACACTGCGATTCCGAACGGAAGCGAGGAGTTTCCCCGCTTCACGAGCTTCTGGCTCGAGGCGACGGGAGAGAACAGCCTCGTGATCCATGCCCTGATGGACAGCGAGAGCGTGGCCGGCGCCTACCGGATCGAGAGCGAGAAGCGCGAGGACGGCATCGTCCAGGAGGTGGAGGCCGCGCTCTACATGCGCGAGGCCGTCGAGCGGCTGGGCATCGCGCCGCTCACCTCGATGTACTGGTACGGCGAGAACAGCCGGCATCTGGCGTCCGACTGGCGCCCGGAGATCCACGATTCCGACGGGCTCGAGATCTGGAGCGGAAACGGCGAGAGGATCTTCCGACCGCTCAACAACCCGCCCCACGTCATGGTCAACAGCTTCATGGTGACGGGCCCGAAAGGCTTCGGCCTCATGCAGCGGGACCGCGACTTCGAGAACTACCAGGACGATGGCGTGTTCTACGAGAAGCGCGCGAGCCTGTGGGTCGAGCCGCTCGGCGACTGGAGCGAAGGCTGTGTCGATCTCGTGGAGCTGCCGACGGACGACGAGATCCACGACAACATCGTCGCCTTCTGGACGCCCTCGGAGCCGACAGCGCCCGGCCGGGCGATGACCATGCGCTACCGGCTGAGCTGGGTCGCGGACAATCCGCATCCGGCCGAGGTCGCCACGCTGGCGAGCCTGCGGATCGGGCGCGGCGGCGTGCCGGGCCAGCCAAGGCCGGAGGGCGTGGCGAAGTTCGCTCTCGATTTCCGGGGGGAGAAGCTCAAGCGCCTGTCCCGCGAGAGCGGGGTGGCGGCCAAGATCGAGGCGAGCCGAGGCGAGATCGGCCTCGTCAGCGCCTATCCCGTGGTGGGCACGGACGAATGGCGGCTGCTCTTCGACCTCGACGCACAGGGAGAGGAGCCGGTCGACCTGCGCGTCTACCTCCTGCACGAGGGCGACGCGCTGACGGAGACGGTGCTCTACCAGTTCTTCCCCGAGACCTTCCTCGAGAAGATGGCGGCCATGCCCTGAGGCGGCCGGCAGGTCAGTCGCCTGCCGCCTCGCCCTCCCGGCGAGGGTCAGCGCCTCCCTCGAGCCTTCCGTCCCGGAGTGCGATGATGTGGAGCCCGCTCGTCATCTCGGCGAGCGTGACCTCGTGGCCGAACGGCTCGATCTGCGCGCGCCACCGCTCCGCGCCGGGCATCCGCTCGATCTCGAACGGCCCGTTGCGGCTGCCGAAATTGAAGAGGGCGGCCGCCTGCTGCGGATCCATCCCCCAGTCGACGAGCGCGATCACCGCCTTCACGACATAGGGAATGATGCGGCTGCCGCCCGGGGAACCCATAACGAAGACGGGGCGACCATCGGGCCCGAGCACGATCGTCGGCGCCATGGAGGAGCGGGGCCGCTTGCCGGCCTCGACCCGGTTCGCGACGGGGCGGCCGTCCTCATCGTCGGGAGCGAAGGAGAAGTCCGTCAGCTCGTTGTTCAGGAGAAAGCCGCGCGCCATGAGGCGCGAGCCGAAGCCGGATTCGATCGTCGTCGTCATGGAGACGACGTTTCCGTCCGCATCGACGACGGAGATGTGGCTCGTGCTGGGCGCCTCCTTCGTGCCGTCGGTGCCGGGAGATCTCCGGCTGCCGGGCGGGGTGCCGGCCTCGGCCCTGCCCATCGACTGGTAGCGTTCGATCAGCCCGGAGCGCTCCCCGAGGTAGCGGGGGTCGAGGAGGCCGTCCGGCACGTCGACGAAGTCAGGGTCGGCGATGTAGCGGTCGCGATCGGCGAAGGCGAGCTTCTCCGCCTCGGCGACGAGGTGCATGGCGCGCGGCGTCGGCTCGGTGCCGAGGTCGAAGCGTTCAAGCATCGCCAGCGTCATGCCGACCGTGTGGGCGCCGGAGGAGGGCGGGCCCATGCCGCAGACCTCGTGGCCGCGATAGGGCGCGCAGACCGGCTCGCGCTCGACCACCTCGTAGGCCGCCATGTCGGCGGCCGAGAGATCGCCGGGATTGCGCCACGCCTCCCGAACCGCCGCGGCGACGTCGCCTGCGATCTCGCCGTCATAGAAGGCCGAGGGCCCCTCGGCTGCGATACGCTCGAGCGTATCGGCGTAGGCGTCGTTCGTGAGCACGTGGCCGAGCGGCCAGGCTTCGCCGTCAGCGTCATAGAAATAGGCGCGGGCGGCGGGGGAGAATGCCTCGGGGTCGTCGTCCCGCAGAAGCGCGGCGAGCCTCGGCGACACGCCGAAGCCCTCGCGGGCGAGACGGATCGCCGGCTCGAAGAGGTCGGCCCACGGGAGGACGCCGTGGCGGTCGTGCACGGCGGCGACCATCGCGAGCATGCCGGGCACACCGACGGAGAGGCCGCCTGGCACCATCTCCGGCCAGCGAGCGGGGCTGCCGTCCGCGCCCAGGAAGCGCTCCGGCGTGGCGGCGGCCGGCGCCGTCTCGCGCCCGTCCCAGGCGGTCAGCTCGCCATTCTCCGCGTCGTGGTGGATAAGGAACGCACCCCCGCCGAGCCCGGAGGATTGCGGCTCGACGAGGCCGAGAACCATCTGCGCCGCGATGGCGGCGTCGACGGCGCTGCCGCCCTTCCTCAGCATCTCCCGTCCGGCACGGGCGGCGAGCGGGTGCGCGGCGACGACCATGTGCCGCTCGGCGAGCGCCGGCTCCGCCGCCTGGAGCGTCGGCGGCTCCGGCGCGGCACGGCTCGCCTGGGCGTGGACCGGCTGGGGCAGGGCGAGGCACAGCCATGCGAGGCACAGGGTGAGGGCCTTGATGGGCCGGCTCGCCGGCGCGTCGGGCTCCCGGGCCGACAAATGGTGCATTTGATCTCGCTCCTTCCGTCGACATGGGCTTTGCGCTACTGGTGCGAAGCGGCGCCGGATGGCCCGGCTGCGGGGCAGTCTAGAGGCATTCGCAACCAGATGGCGAGGCGTGCGCCGCACGTCATCCACCGACCCGAGAGGGAACGAGACGATCATGACCGACCGCCGAAGCCACGTCTTCTATCGCGACCTGAAGACGGAGTACCCCCTGGCCGTGGCGGGCGAGGGCGTCTGGATCGTCGATTCGGAAGGCCGGCGGTACCTCGACGCGTCCGGCGGTGCGGCGGTCTCGTGTCTCGGCCATTGCCATCCCCGCATCGTCAAGGCGATCCGCGACCAGGCGGGGAAGCTCGAGTTCGCCCACACCGCCTTCTTCACGAGCGAGCCCGCGGAGGAGCTGGCGGAGCGCCTCGTCCGCGCGGCGCCGGACGGCTTCACGCGCGTCTACTTCGTCTCGGGCGGGTCGGAGGCGAACGAGGCGGCACTGAAGCTCGCGCGCCAGGTTCACGTCGAACGTGGCGAAAGCCACCGCATCTACGCGATCTCGAGGCTCCAGTCCTACCACGGCAACACGATCGGGGCCCTGTCGCTCGGCGGAAACCCGGCGCGGCGTGCGCTCTTCGAACCACTGCTCGGCCTTCCGGTCGCCCATGTCGACCCCTGCTACGCCTACCGCCACCAAGGGGCGCACGAGAGCGAGGAGGATTACGGCGTCCGCGCGGCGCGGTCGCTCGAGGAGAAGATCCTGGAGCTCGGTCCCGAGAACGTGTCCTGCTTCTTCGCCGAGACGGTGGTCGGCGCGACGGCCGGCGCGGTGCCGCCGGCACCCGGCTACTTCCGCGAGATCCGGCGGATCTGCGACCGCTACGGCGTCCTGATGGTGCTCGACGAGGTGATGTGCGGCATGGGCCGAACCGGCACGCTCTTCGCCTGCGAGCAGGAGGACGTGGTCCCCGACATCATCACCGTGGCGAAGGGGCTCGGCGCCGGACACCAGTCGATCGGCGCGGTGCTCGCGCGGTTTCCGCTGGTCGACGCGATCGAGAGGAACGGCGTCTTCCAGCACGGCCACACCTATATCGGCCACGCGATCGCCTGCGCGGCCGCGCTCGAGGTGCAGCGGGTGATCGAAGACGAGGGGCTGCTGGAGCGCGTGTCCGAGGCCGGCGAGACCTTCGCGCGCCGGCTCGAGTCAGCATTCGGCCAGAACCCCCATGTCGGCGACATCCGGGGGCGCGGCTATTTTCGGGCGATCGAGCTCGTCGCGGACAGAGAGTCGAAGCAGCCGTTCCCGCGCAAGGCCGGTCTCGCCGCCAAGATCAAGGCACGCGCGATGGCGGCGGGTCTCGTCTGCTATCCCGGCAACGGGACAGCCGACGGCGAGCACGGCGACCACGTGCTCCTCGCACCACCCTTCATCGCGAGCGACGAGGAGCTCGACACGATCGTCGAGTTTCTGGCCGGAGCCGTCGAGGGCGCTCTCGGAGAGGTGGCGGCATGAACCGATACCCGACCTACATCATGGCCGCTCCGAACGGGGCACGGCGGACCAAGCGCGACCACCCGAACCTGCCGATCACGATCCCGGAGCTCGTCGAGGAGGCCGTGCGCTGCCTCGAGGCGGGCGCCTGCGCCCTGCACGTCCACGTCCGGGACGCCGACGGCGGACACATCCTCGATGCCGGGCTCTACCGCGAGGCGTTAGCCGCCATCCGGGCCGAGGTCGGCAGCGACCTCGTGCTGCAGGCGACGACGGAGGCCGTGGGCCGTTACGGCGCGGCCGAGCAGATCGCCCTCGTTCGCGAGCTGAAGCCCGAAGCCGTCTCGGTGGCGCTTCGCGAGATCTATCCCGAAGGCAGCGATCCCGCGCCGGTGTCGGACATCTTCAACTTCATGTCCGACGAAGCGATCTGGCCACAGCTCATCCTGTACGATGCGGACGACGTGCGTCGCTTCGCGACGCTTCGGCACGGGGACCTGTTCCGCCAACGTCGTTCGTCGGTCCTGCTCGTGCTCGGACGCTACGCGACGAACCAGATGGCCGATCCCGCGGAGCTCGAGGTCATGCTCGACGCGCTGGAGCCGGCCCGCGACGGCGTCGAATGGTGCGTCTGTGCGTTCGGTCCCGCCGAGAACGAGGTCGCGCGGGCCGTGTTCGCCAAGGGGGGGCACATGCGCGTCGGCTTCGAGAACAATCTCGAGACGGCCTCCGGCGAGCGGGCGGAGCACACGGCCGACCTCGTGCGGGCAGCCGTCGCGGAAGCGAAGGCCGCCGGCCGCTCGCCGATGACCGCCACCCATCTCCGGCGGGCGATCGCCCTCTGGCGCTGAAGCGCCAGGATGCCGCCTTTCAATCGCCGGCATCTTGCGTAGGCTCACCGCGAACGCAGGAGCGGCGAATCGGCATGAGACGGCTTCTTTGGGGGCTCACGATCACGGGGGCGGCGTTGGCCGCGCAAGAGGCGCGGGCGCATCCGCATGTCTGGGTGACGACGCAGTCGGAACTCGTCTTCAAGAACGGCGTCCTCGCGGCCGTCCGCCACGAATGGACCTTCGACGAGTATTTCAGCGCCTATGCCGCGCAGGGGCTCGACGCGAACGGTGACGGCGTGCTGTCGCGGGAAGAGCTCGAACCTCTGGCGAAGGTGAACGTGGAGTCGCTGAGCGACTTCGAGTTCTTCACCTTTCTCAAGGTCGGCGAGTATCCGGCCGCCTTCCAGGAGCCGCAGGACTACTGGCTCGAGGAGAAGGGCGACCAACTCGTCCTCCACTTCACCCTGCCGATCGAGAAGCCGATGCTCGTCGGCGATCGGAGGACTTCGCTCGAGATCTACGACCCGACCTTCTTCGTCGACTTCACGCTGGCGGAGACGGAGAGCGTCGTGATGGCCGGTGCGCCGGACGGCTGCCGCCTCGACATCGAGCGGGCGAGCGGCTTCGCGCCGGGCATCGCCGCGCGGCTCGCCGAGCTTCCTGTCGACATGCGCGACATCCCCGACGACCTCTTCGAGATGACGTCAGGCAACGCGAACCGCGCCCTCGTCACCTGCAACTAGGTCAGTCCCCGTCCAGATCGGTCCATCTGGACGGGGACTGCTCCAAATTCGGATCGTGAGCCATTTCTTTCGATCAGGTGCAGCCCACCTGATCGGAAAAGGCTCCAGGGCGACGGGTTCTCGGGGCCGGGCAGCCTGCGCCGGGCTCGCATCCGTACCTTCACGAAGCTGGACATCGGGTCGAGGGGCCAGCAGAGTCTTCTGCAAGAAAAGCGGAGACGACCGGGAGGGGGAGCGGACTGCGGCATGATCGATAACATCAAGGCCTGCGTGTTCGACGCCTATGGCACCCTGTTCGACGTTCATTCTCCCGTCGCGCGATCGGCCGAGAGCCTTGGGGAGAAAGCCGATCCGCTTTCCAGGCTCTGGCGGGAAAAGCAGCTGCAGTACACGTGGCTGAGGTCGCTCATGGGGCTCCATGCCGACTTCTGGCAGATCACCGGCGATGCGCTCGACTACGCCATGAATGTGACCGGTGCCGATCGCGCGATGCGCGACCGGTTGCTCGAAGCCTATCTCACGCCCGACGCCTACGGCGACGCCCTGCCGGCGCTCCGGGCGTTGAAGGAGAAGGGCAAGACCACCGCGATCCTCTCGAACGGCTCGCCGCGAATGCTCGAATCCGCGACCCGCACGGCCGGCCTCTGCGACAGCCTCGATGCCGTGCTCTCGATCGAGGAGGTCGGGGTCTACAAGCCGCATCCGAAGGTCTATCGGCTGGCCTGCGACAGGCTGGGGTGCGAGCCGGCGGAGATCTGCTTCGTCTCGATGAACCCGTGGGATGCGAGCGGCGCTGCCGCCTTCGGCCTGCGCGTCGCGCGCATCAATCGCTTCGATCAGCCGGGAGACGTGCTGCCCGGTGAGATCGCCGCCGTCATCTACACGCTCGAGGAACTGCCGGACCTCGTCGCCTGAGGCCCGGCCGCCTCGTCAGGCATGGATCGCCTCGAGGTCCTCGAAGGTCCCGGCGTTCGGGCAGTAGGCCCGGTAGGCGCGGGCGGCCTCGCCGCGGGAGAGATTGCGACGGCAGAGGCGGCGGGCGGTGCATGCCATGCAGACGCGCTCGATGTCCCGCATCACCGCAGGCTGGGCAGCCGTCAGCTCACAGCGATCGAGCCCGACCACCTCCATCAGGGAGCCTGCGAGGTCCTCGTTCGCGAAAGGCTGGTCGAGACAGCTCACGCCCTGGTTCGGCGGCAGGCCGATGTCGCGGAAGAGCCTTTCCGTTTCCTCGCGACCGAGGTCGGAGAAGGTCAGGCGCTCCGTCTCCCGCTCCCACGCGTCGCGCAGTGAACCGGCGGCCGTGCGGCCGACCCCGCGCACCCAAGTCCCGATCTTCGTCTGCGTCCTCATGAGCCGTTCTCCCTTGCGGTGCAAATCACGCTACCGCAAGGGAGAAGCGGGCGAATTGCGCTGGCTCAAATTGGCCTCTGCTCAGGCCACGGCGCGCGCCGGGGCGTCGCCCCGCAGCGCCGCCCCGTAGGCACGGAAGATGCGCTGGCTCATGGGCTCGCTGCCGGCCCAGTATTCGGGGTGCCACTGCACGCCGAGGGCGAAGCTCCGCGCGCCCTCCACCGACACGGCTTCGATCGTGCCGTCCTCGGCGGTCGCTTCGACGGCGAGGCCTTCCGCCAACCGGTCGATCGCCTGCCGGTGGAGCGAATTGACGCGGAAGGGCTCGACGCCGACGATGCCGGCCAGGATCCCGCCGGGCACCGCCCGCACCTCGTGGCGCAAGGCGAAGCGCTCGTCCTGCGTCGGCAGGTCCGGCGCGCGATGGTCGTCGCGACCCGCGATCTCCTGGATCTCCGTCGCGATCGAGCCGCCGAGCGCGACATTCAGCTCCTGCATGCCGCGGCAGATGGCGAGGAGCGGCAGGCCGCGGTCGATCGCCGAGCGGATGAGCGGCAGGGTGGTGGCATCACGGTCCTCGTCGAACGGCCCGTGCCGCTCGGTCGGCTCGACGCCGTAATGCGCGGGATGCACGTTCGACTTCGAGCCGGTGAGCATCACGCCGTCGACCCTGTCGAGAACGGCTTCGACCTCGAGTGCCTCGCCGAGCGCCGGCACGATGAACGGCACGGTGCCCGCGACCCTGGCGACGGCGTCGACATACGGCGTCGCCGCCACGTGCCAGCGATAGTTGTCGAAAATTCGGATGTCGGCCGGCACCGCGATCACCGGCAGTTTTTCCTTGGGCACGTCTTGCGCACTCTCTCTGAAGGGGCCGCGTCTGAAGGTCGCTGCGCCGGCCGGCCACTGCGGCGCCCGGGTCGATCGGGCAAATATGGTCGTGCCGACCGCATGGTCGCAAGGGTGCCGGCCCGATCGGGCAATCTTCCTTCGCCGTCGCCCGCAATGCCGAGACAAGTCGAAGCGTCGGCTTGTGCATTTCGCGACGAGGCCTGTATACCTCCGGCCAATCCGCCGCTTGAGACGGCGGCCGGGCAGCACCGGGGATGACCGGAGCAGGCCCTCATCCAACGCTTTACGGTCCCCCGGGAGGACAGGTTTCCATGGATCGCCGTTCGTTTCTGAAGAATGCCGGGCTGGCGGGTGGCGTCGCCGCCGCCTCGACGCTCGCCTCGCCCGCCATCTCCCAGAACCGCCAGGAGTGGCGGATGGTCACGACGTGGCCGAAGAACTTCCCCGGCCTGGGCGTCGGCGCGCAGCGCATGGCCGACCGCATCACCGCAGCCTCCGACGGCCGCCTCACCGTCCGGCTCTTCTCGGCGGGCGAGCTCGTGCCCGCGTTGCAGTCGCTCGATGCCGTGATCGACGGCTCGGCCGAGATGAGCCACGGCGCGGCCTATTACTGGCAGAACAAGAATGTCGGCCTGAACTTCTTCACTGGCGTGCCCTACGGCATGACCGCGGGCGAGCTGTCGGCGTGGGTGCGTCACCTGGGCGGCCAGGAGATCTGGGACGAGATCTACGCCCAGTTCGGCCTGAAGGGCTTCCTGTCGGGCAACACGGGCACGCAGGCCGGCGGCTGGTTCCGCAGCGAGCTCAACAGCGTCGCCGACATCCAGGGCCTGCGCTTCCGCACGCCGGGCCTCGGCGGCCGGGTCTGGGAGAAGATGGGGGCGACGGTGACGAACCTCGCCGCGGGCGAGATCTTCCAGGCTCTCCAGTCGGGCACGCTCGACGCGGCGGAGTTCGTCGGTCCCTACAACGACCTCGCGCTCGGCTTCTACCAGATCGCGAAGAACTACTACTTCCCGAGCTTCATCGAGCCGGGCCTCGCGACCGAGCTCGTCGTCGACAAGGCGAAGTACGAGGCGCTGCCGACGGACCTGCAGGAGATCGTCCGCTCGGTCGCCCAAGCCGAGTACGAGATGGTGTGGTCGGACTTCACGGCGAACGACCCGCGCGCGCTGCAGACGCTCGTGAACGACCACGGCGTCAAGGTTCTCGCATTCCCCGAGGACATCATGGAGGCCGGCGCCAAGGCGTCGATGGAGATCTTCGAGGAGCTGCGTGCGTCGGACGACCCGCTGACGAAGAAGGTCGCCGAGAGCTTCGTCGAGGGACTGGCCCTGGTCCGGCAGAAGACGTCGGATGCGGACGAGCCGTTCCTGCGGGCCCGCGAGAAATACTTCCAGCTCTCCTGACGGGCGGCAGCCTCGAGACGCGAAAAGGCCCGGGCTGAAGCTCGGGCCTTTTTCGTTCTAGGTTCGTGATGCCGCCCCGCGGTGCCGAACCGGGGCGGCGGTTCACCCGTAAAGCTGCGCCGGCAGCCAGGTCGCGAGCTCGGGGAACAGGAAGAGAAGGACGATTGCCGTGACCTGCAGCGCCACGAAGGGCATGACGCCACGATAGATGTCGGCCGTCTTGAGCGAGGCCGGTGCGACACCCCGGAGATAGAAGAGGGCGAATCCGAAGGGCGGCGTCAGGAACGAGGTCTGCAGGTTCAGGCCGACCATCACGCCGAGCCACACCGGGCTAACGCCGAGGTCGAGCAGGATCGGCGCGGTGATCGGGATGACGATGAAGATGATCTCGAACGTGTCGAGGATGAAGCCGAGCACGAACATCACGAGCATGACGACGATCACGGCGCCGACGACGCCGCCCGGCATCTCGCTCAGGACGTCGTGGACGAGCGCGTCGCCGCCGAGCATGCGGAAGACGATCGAGAAGACGGACGCGCCGAGCAGGATGACGAAGACCATCGAGGTGATGGTCGCGGTGCCGATCGCCACTTCGTGCAGGATGCGGAAGGTCAGGCGGCCGCGGAGGAGTGCGAGGAGGGTCGCGCCGACAGCCCCGACGGAGGCGGATTCCGTGGGGGTCGCGATGCCGCCGATGATCGAGCCGAGGACGGCGATGATCAAGAGGAGCGGCGGCAGCAGGGCGACCGGGATGTCCCTGAGGAGCGAGCTCTGCTCCTCGTCCGACACCTGGACGGACGGTGCCGTCTCGGGCTGCAGCATGGCCTTCACGAGCAGGAAGACGATGTAGACGCCGACGAGCGCGAGGCTCGGCAGGAGGGCGCCGGCGAAGAGGTCGCCGACCGACACCGGCGTGGGCGCGAAGTTGCCCTTCGCCATCTGCACCTGCGCGTTGATGCCGGACAGCATGTCGCCCATGAAGATGAGGACGGTGGAGGGCGGCACGATCTGGCCGAGCGTGCCGGAGGAGCAGATGATGCCGCAGGCGAGCTTCGGGTCGTAGCCGGCGCGCGTCATCGCCGGCAGGCTGATGAGGCCCATCGTCACCACGGTCGCGCCGACGATGCCGGTCGAGGCGGCGAGCAGCGCCCCCACGATGATGACGGACAGCCCGAGCCCGCCGCGCATCGGGCCGAACAGGCGCCCCATCGTGACGAGCAACTGCTCGGCGATCCGCGACCGCTCGAGCATCACGCCCATGAAGATGAAGAGCGGCACCGCGACGAGGACCTCGTTCGTCATGAAGCCGGTGTAGCGCGAGGCGAGCCCGCCGAGATTGGAGAAGTCGAAGGTCCCGAGCAGCCAGCCGACGAGGCCGAAGAGAAGGGAGGTGCCGGCCAGCGTGAAGGCCACCGGGAAGCCCAGCATCAAGACGCCGATGATGACGAAGAACATGGAGCCGGCGAGGATCTCGCCGGTGAGCGAGGCACTCATCCGTTCAGTCCTGATAGTGGAAGCGCGGGGGCAGGAGGTCTTCCCGGCCGGCGAGCACGATGATCGAGCGCATCGCCATCGCGAGGCCCTGCAGCGCGACCAGGACGGCGAAGACGATGATGAAGCTCTTGACGACGTAGAGACCGGTCATGCCGCCCGGATTGACCGAGCCCTCGCCGTAGCGCCACGACCTGGCGACGAACTCCCACCCGAAATACGCGATGACGAAGGTGAATGGGAGGAGAAAGACGAGGGTGCCGAAGAGGTCGACGATCGCCCGCCGCCGCGGGCTCGCCGCGCGGTAGAAGATGTCGACCCGCACGTGGTCGTTGCGCAACAGCGCGAAGCCGGCCACCGCCATGAACATCACGCCGTTCAGCCAGACATAGAGGTCCTGCATCCACACGAAGCTCGTGGAGAAGACATAGCGCTGAACCACGACGGTGAAGCAGACGGCGACGATCGCCACGGAAAGCCAGGCGAAGACGTTGCCGATGACGAGGTTGATGCCGCTGATCAACCGGACGAGTGAGGCGAGGACGCGCAGCATGAGGCGGGTGTTCCTGGCGGAGATCGCGGGACCCCGCCGTCGGTTTGTTCGGCCGCCGGGGCAAGTGCCGCCTCGCCCGGCCGTAGCTGATAGGTGTTTCCCCAGTCGGGCGCCTTCGCCGCAAGCGGCGCCGCCTCTTTGACTTGCGGTGGATCGTTAGCAGCTTTGCCCACGGCCGCCAAGAAAGCTTGTGTCGCAACGCGGGCCTTGCGACAAGCGCCGCTGCCGCGAGGCAACAGGAGATGGAGACGGTTTCCGGTGGAGCGGCTCGCGAAGGCCATCGACCGCCTGAACACGCGCGTGGGACGCGCCGTGGCGTGGCTCGCGCTCCTGATGGTGCTGCTCGAGTTCACGGTCGTGATCTCCCGCTACGTCTTCGGCGTCACCTCGATCGCGATGCAGGAGGCGGTGGTCCATATGCACGCCTCGCTCTTCATGCTCGCCGCCGCCTGGACGCTGCGCGCCGACGCGCATGTGCGGGTCGACATCTTCTATCGGGGCGCAACTCCGCGGGCCAAGGCGACGGTCGACCTCCTGGGATCGATGCTTCTGCTCCTGCCGACCTGTGCGCTCATCCTCTGGGTCGCCACGCCTTACGTCGCGCAGGCCTGGGCGGTGCGCGAGGGTTCGCGGGAGACCTCCGGTCTCGGCGGCGTCTACCTTCTGAAGACCGTCATTCTGATCTTCGCGGCACAGCTTGCGCTTCAGGCGGCCTCGATGGCCTTCCGCGCCGTCCGCGTGCTTGCCGGGGCGACCGCCGGGGAGACGGAGCGTTGAGCGGGCTCGCCCAGTGGCTCGATCTCATGATGTTCGCGGCCGCCTGCCTCTGTCTCATGGCCGGGTTTCCCGTCGCCTTCACGCTGGCAGGCACAGCTCTCGCTTTCGCGGCGCTCGGCCATGTCCTCGGCGTCTTCGACATCGCCTTCCTGCGCGCCCTGCCGCAGCGCATCTACGGCACGATGACGAACGAGGTGCTGGTCGCCGTGCCTCTCTTCGTGTTCATGGGCGTGATGCTCGAGAGGTCGCGCGTGGCGGAGGACCTGCTGGAGGCCCTTGCGACCCGGTTCGGCAAGTTGCGCGGAGGGCTCGGGCTGGCCGTCACCGTGGTGGGAGCGCTTCTTGCCGCCTCGACCGGCGTGGTCGGAGCCACGGTCGTCACCATGGGCCTGCTGGCGTTGCCCGCCATGCTGAGACACGGCTATTCCCCCTCGCTCGCCGCCGGCTCGATCGCGGCGGCCGGCACGCTGGGGCAGATCATCCCGCCCTCGATCGTCCTCGTCATCCTCGCCGACCAGCTCTCGAACGCCTATCAGAAGGCGCAGCTCGACATGGGGCTCTTCCGGCCGGAGACGCTGTCCGTCGGGGACCTCTTCGCCGGAGCGCTGGTGCCGGGCCTCCTGCTCGTTGGCCTCTATCTCGCCTATCAGCTTCTCGCCTCGGCGCGCGTCCCGCGTCCCGCGCCTTCGGCACCGTCCGCCGACCGCGCGGACCTGCGGCAGGTCGCCGAGGCGCTCGTGCCGCCGCTCGTCCTGATCGTGGCGGTTCTCGGCTCGATCCTCGTGGGCGTCGCGACGCCCACCGAGGCGGCGTCGGTTGGCGCGGTCGGCGCGATCCTGCTCGCGGGGCGCCGGATCGGCGGCGGGCGCCGCGCCTCGACCGTCGCAGGTGGTTGTCTCGTGGCGGTGCTCGGACTGGCCGCCGTGACGGACCTGCGCGGGGGCGGCAGCGCGGTCATGGCGGCCGTTGCGCTCGTCCTGTGCGCCGTGCTCGCCGGCGGGCTCGTCCTCGTCCTGTGGCGGCTCCACCGCACGCAGGTGCTGCGGGCGGTCGTCGGGGCCACGGCGCAGGTGACGTCGATGATCTTCGTGATCCTGATCGGCGCCACGCTCTTCAGCCTCGTGTTCCGCGGGCTCGGCGGGGAGGATCTGGTCGAGGCGGCGCTTGCCGCCATGCCGGGCGGCACGTTCGGCGCGCTCTTCGCGGTGATGGCGCTGATGTTCCTCCTGGGCTTCTTCCTCGACTTCCTCGAGATCGTCTTCGTCGTCGTGCCGCTCGTCGCGCCGGCGCTTCTCAGGATGGAGATCGGCGGCGAGCCCGTGAGCCCGGTCTGGCTCGGCGTGCTCATGGCGGTGAACCTGCAGACCTCGTTCCTCACGCCGCCCTTCGGTGTCGCGCTCTTCTATCTCCGAGGCGTCGCTCCGGTGGAGGTGACGACGGGGGCGATCTATCGCGGCATCGTGCCGTTCGTCGCCCTGCAGGTCCTGGCGCTCTTCGTGCTCTGCCTCTTCCCCGGCCTCGCGACGTGGCTGCCCCGCATGATCTACGGCTGAGCCTGCGGGAGCGGCCGGCGGCGGGGAACGTCGCCCTCGGCGAAGCCGTTTTCGTCGGACAGGTGCAGACAGATGGAGAGAACCATGCCTGCGAAGTCCAAGGCGCAGCAGAAGGCCGCCGGCGCGGCCCTGTCCGCCAAGCGCGGCGACACGAAGGTCTCCGACCTCCAGGGCGCCTCGAAGAGCATGTACGAGTCGATGAGCGAGAAGAAGCTCGACGAGATGGCTTCGACGAAGCGCAAGGGCAAGCCTGAGCACGACTCGAAGGACTGACGTCGGCGCAGGGGCTTGCAAGTCGCTCCTCCCGCGGCGACAGTCCGCCGCCGCGAGGAGGAGCCGAAATGTCGAACGGGCGCTGGACGATGCCGCCGGAGTGGTCCCCCCACGACGGCACGTGGATGGCTTGGCCGGTGAGCGACTACGTGCTCGTCGGCACCGGCGGCGCGGACGGCGCCTATCGCGCCTGGGCCGGCGTCGCCAATGCCATCGCCCGGTTCGAGCGACTGACCATGATGGTGCCGCCGGGGCAGGTGGAGACGGCGCGAGGCTATCTCGATGATGCCATCGAGATCGTGGAGCACCCGATCGGCGAGAGCTGGATGCGGGACTTCGGGCCGACATTCGTCGTCTCTTCCGACGGAGCGCTCGGCGCGGTCGACTGGCAGTTCAACGGCTGGGGCGGCCGGACTTTCCCGGAGGGCGCGATGGACGCGCTCGTGGCGCGCGAGATCGCGCGGCGCTCGGGCGCCGAGCGCATTCCATCGAAGCTCGTGAACGAAGGCGGCGGCATTCATGTCGACGGGGAGGGCACGGTGCTCGTGACGGAGAGCGTGCAGCTCAACCCGAACCGGAACCCGAGCTGGACGCGCGAGGAGGTCGAGGCCGAGCTTCACCTGCGGCTGGGCACGCGGAAGGCGATCTGGCTGCCGCGCGGGCTCGTCGCCGACACGGACGAGACGGGCACGGACGGTCACATTGACACACTCGCCTGTTTCGCCGCCCCCGGCGTCGTCCTGGCCCACCGGGAGCCCGACCCGCAGCACCCCGATTTCGCGACCTGCGACGAGAACATCCGCATCCTGAAGGCCGCGACCGACGCGGAGGGCCGCTCGCTCGAGGTCATCGAGCTTCCCGCACCGTCGCCGAAGAGGGACGTGAACGGGAACCCGCTGTCGCTGACCTACGTGAACTTCTCCTTCGTGAATGGCGGCATCGTGATGTGCGCCTTCGAGGATCCGCGCGACGCGGAGGTGGCGGAGCTCTTCGGGCGGCTCTTCCCCGACCGCGAAATCGTGCCGGTGACGGCGACCCGCATCTTCGAGGGCGGTGGCGGCGTCCACTGCATCACGCAGCACCAGCCGAGGGCGTGACGGCCCCGAAGCCCGGCAGGCACCGAGGGCAGCCCGGCGGCCGGGACCGCGCCGACTTCAGAACAGACGCAGCTGCCCGCCCTTCGGGACGGGCGGCTCGAAGAGGTCCGTTCGCAGGGGAAACCGGCTCTCGTTGAGGCCGTTGCGCCTGGCTGCGAGCTCGAAGCGGCGCCCGATCGTCCAGGCGATCGGGCCGGAGCCACGCATCCGCGTGCCCCATTCGGCGTCGTAGTCCTTTCCGCCGCGCATCTGCCGGACGAGCGACATCACTCGCTCCGCACGGTCCGGCACGTTCTCGCGGAGCCATTCCTGGAAGAGGTCGCGGATCTCGAGCGGCAGACGCAGCATCACGTAGCCCGCGCCCACCGCGCCCGCGCCGGCTGCCGCCGCGAGGATCGCCTCGATTTCGGGATCGTTCAGCGCGGGGATCACGGGAGCGACCATGACGCTCGTCGGAATGCCGGCCTCGGCGAGCCGCATGATCGTCTCGAGCCGTCGCGGCGGCGTCGCGGCCCGAGGCTCGAGCGCTCGGGCGAGCTTCCGGTCGAGCGTCGTCACCGAGAGGGCGACCTTTGCGAGGCCCTTTCCCGCCATGCGCGAGAGGATGTCGATATCCCGCGTCACGAGCGCCGATTTCGTCACGATGCCGACGGGATGGTTCGCCCGCTCGAGCACCTCGAGGATCTGCCGCGTGATGCGGTGCTCGCGCTCGATCGGCTGATAGGGATCGGTGTTCGTGCCGATGGCGATCGTCTTGCACTCGTAGCCGGGCGCCGCGAGCTCCTTCTCCAGGAGTTCGGCAGCGTTCGGCTTCGCGAACAGGCGTGTTTCGAAATCGAGGCCGGGCGACATGCCCATATAGGCGTGGGTGGGCCTCGCGAAGCAGTAGGCGCAGCCGTGCTCGCAGCCGCGATAGGCGTTGATCGACCTG
Organism: Lutibaculum baratangense AMV1; assembly: GCF_000496075.1. Classification (GTDB taxonomy): domain Bacteria; phylum Pseudomonadota; class Alphaproteobacteria; order Rhizobiales; family Tepidamorphaceae; genus Lutibaculum; species Lutibaculum baratangense. The sequence continues at coordinate 60,275 of NZ_AWXZ01000029.1, read as the reverse complement.
TCGAAGGAGATGTCGGGGGACTGGTTCCTCGTGATGATCTTCTTCGGCGTCTCGAGCGTTACCTCCGTCCGGACCGGAGGGAGCTCTTCCACCGTGCCCCAGCCGTCCTCGAAGATTGCCCGGGTCAGCGCCTCGTAGCGCCCCGAGCGGTTCGTCGCCGTGCCGCGGCCGCGCCGCCTGTCCGGAGCGATCGCATCCGGAAGAAGGGGCTCCTCGGACCGCCTCTTGCTGATCACGCTTGCCATGGCCTCAACCTATCTTCGCCATAAGAACAAAGCAAGAACATTAACGGTTCCGCAGGATGCTTAATTGTTGGTGAACGCTCGGGGGCGTATAAGCGGTGCATGCTGAGCGTCGTGGTGCCGACCCTGAACAGCGAGCGCGGGCTGACCCGCACCCTCACGGCCCTCGTCGTCGCGGCCGCGGAAGGCGTCGTGTCGCAGGTGGTCGTGGTCGACGGCGGATCGACCGACCGCACGATCGAGATCGCCGAGGGGTTCGGCTGCGACGTCGTGCAAGGTCCGCGCGGGAGAGGGACGCAGCTGGCGCTGGGGGCGCGGGCGGCCAGGCACCCGTGGCTGATGTTCCTCCACTCCGACACCGTTCTCGAGGAAGGCTGGCACCGGGACGTGGCCGGCTTCGTCGAAAGGCAGGATGCGAAGGAGGAGACGCGCCGCTTCGCCGGAGCCTTCCGCTTCGCGCTCGACGATGACCGACGGGCCGCGCGGGCGCTCGAGGCTCTCGTCGCCATGCGCTGCTTCCTGCTCGCTCTGCCTTACGGCGACCAGGGCCTCGTCATCTCGGCGAGGCACTATGCGCGGATCGGCGGCTTCCGCGAGATGCCGCTGATGGAGGACGTCGATCTCGTCCGCCGCATCGGCCGGCGGAGACTGACGATCCTGAGGCCGCGCGCGGTCACCAGCGCCGAGCGCTATCGTCGCGACGGCTATCTCGCCCGCGCGGGACGGAATCTCTTCTGTCTCAGCCTTTTCTATCTGCGCGTGCCGCCGCGCCTGATCGCCCGCCTCTACGGGTGAACGTGGAGCGGCCAACTCTGGTCGTGATGGCGAAGCTCCCCGTCGCCGGTGCCGTGAAGTCGCGGCTGGCGGCCGAGGTGGGAGTGGCCGAGGCGACGCGCTTCTACCGCACGACGCTCCGGCGCACGCTGATGCGGCTCTCGCCCGACAGGCGCTGGCGGACGGTGCTGGCCGTTGCGCCCGACAGGTCCGCCCGGTGGGCGTGGCCATGCGGCGTGCCGGCATGTCCGCAAGGGCGGGGCGATCTCGGCCGGCGCATGCAGCGCATCATGGACGCGATTCCGCCGGGCCCCGTGGTGATCGTCGGAAGCGACATACCCGGCATCCGGCCGCGGCACATCGCCTCCGCCTTCCGGCTGCTCGGCCGGAGCGACGCCGTGTTCGGCCCGGCCGAGGATGGCGGATACTGGCTGGTGGGCCTCAGGCGCCGGCCGCGCGTGCCGCAGATCTTCGACTCCGTCCGCTGGTCGAGCGACCACGCCCTCGCCGACACGCTCGCGAACTGCCAGGGACTCTCGGTCGGTTTCGCCGCCACCCTGCCGGACGTCGACACGGCTGCCGGGTGGCGCGCGTGGCGGCGGCTGGAGGGCTGAGGGGACGCCCTCAGAGGTTCATCTGATAGCTCGCCGCGACCCATCGATAGCCACCGGCCGCACGCTCGACGAAGCCGACCGACGGGAACGGCATGTGGTAGCCGATCGCGGGGATGCGGTCGGTCGCCACCATGTCGAGCACCCGCTTGCGCGTCTGGACCGCCTGCTCCTTGTCGAAGTCGAACGCGACGTGCCAGTCGGGCCTCGCGAGGGAGGCGACATAGTGGTTCGACACGTCGACGAAGTGCAGGAGCTGCCGGCCGCCGCTCTCGAGCATGAAGATCGTGTGCCCCGGCGTGTGTCCCGGCGCGGCCATCGCCGTGATGCCCGGTGCGACGGTGTCGCCGTCCTTCAGGAACGTCGTGCGGTCGCGCAGGGGCACGACGTTCGACTGGAACATCTGCGCGTTGTCGCCGCGCCCCGCCTGGGCCGGCCTGTCGGACGTCCAGAAGTCCCATTCCGTCTCGGCGATCGCGTATCGGGCGTTCGGGAAGGAGGGGCGGCCTTCCGTCATGATGCCGCTGATATGGTCGCCGTGGCCGTGGGTGACGACGACGAGGCTCACGTCCTCGGGCGCAAGGCCGAGATGGGCGAGACGCGCCTGCAGGTGCCCGGCCGTGGGATTGCTCCCGGGCGAGAAGCCGGTGTCGAAGACGACGACCTCGCCGCCCGTCTCGACCACCACCGGCACGAAATGGTTCTCGTAGCGGCCGTTCGGCAGGAAGTTCTGCCGAAGGAGATCGGCCATCTCCTCCTCGCTCGCATTCGCGCCGAAGGTCGGCCGTGGACCGTCGCGATGGGCGTAGCCGTCGAGGACGGTCGCGACCGTCATCTCGCCGAGCTGAAACCTGTAGTGGTCCGGCCGCTTCGTCGCCTGCATCTGGGGGTGCTCCTGTCGTGTCCTCGCCCTTGCAGAGTCGTTTGTGGCCGGCCGGGCGTGCCGTGTCCACCGTGCGCTTCCTCGGCTGCTGCGGGATCGATTCAGCCCGTCCGGCATTGTGTCCCAATGATGACCGAGTGGTGGCGCCACTAGGACCGCTGCCTGACGAGCCAGAAGAAGAGGGAGAAACATCCCGTGCCAGAGTCCTTCCGCCAGCCCGTCTTCCTGATCTCGGGCGCCGTCATCCTCACTTTCGTGATCCTGGGAGCGGCCTTTCCCGAGGGCTTCAAGTCGGGCGCCGAGGCGGCGCTCGGCTGGGTGACGACCTTCTTCGGCTGGTTCTACCTCATCTCGGTCTTCGGCTTCGTCGTCGTGCTCGTCTATCTCGCCTTCTCCAAATACGGCGAGACGCGGATCGGGCCGCCGGATTCGACACCCGACTACTCGTTCTTCTCCTGGGTCGCGATGCTGCTGGCAGCAGGCTTCGGCGTGGGGCTGGTCTTCTACGGGCTGGCGGAGCCGATGACGTTCTTCCTCAAGCCGCCATACGAGGAAATGGAAGGCGGGAGCGAGGCCGCGGCGCGCTTCGCGATCCAGTACGCCTTCTTCGACTGGGGCGTCCACCAGTGGGCGGCCTTCTCGATCGTCGGCCTGATCATCGGCTACTTCCAGTTCCGCAAGGGCGAGGCGGGACTTGTCTCGACGACGCTCGAGCGCATGACGAAGCGTGCCCCCGGCGGCAAGCGGCTCGGCAACGCCTTCGACATCTTCGCCGTCGTCGCCACCGTCGTCGGGGTCGCGACCTCGCTCGGCCTCGGGGTGCTGCAGATCAATGGCGGCCTGAATTACGTGTTCGGCCTGCCTGAAGGCTTCGTCTGGCAGCTCGCGATCCTCGGCGTGATGTTCGGCGCCTACATGGTCTCGGCGGCGTCCGGCCTCGACAAGGGCATCAAGATCCTGTCGAACATCAATCTCGGCCTCGCCATCGCGTTGATGCTCTACATCCTGATCTTCGGGCCGACGCTGACGATCCTCAACACGATCGTCCAGGGCCTGGGCGACTATCTCCAGCACTTCCTCGAGATGAGCCTGCGCACCGACGCCTTCGCGGGCTCGGAGTGGGCGTCGAGCTGGACCATCTTCTACTGGGCCTGGGTGATCGCCTGGTCACCCTTCGTCGGCACCTTCGTCGCGCGCATCTCGCGCGGCCGCACGATCCGCGAATACGTCTTCGGCGTGCTCGTCATGCCGCCGCTGCTCGCCTGCCTCTGGATCGGGGTCTATGGCGGCGCGGGCCTGCACTACGAGCTCGTCGAGGGAGCGGGGCTGGCCCAGGCGACGAGCGACAACATCACGACGGCGGTCTTCCATTTCTTCGACCTCCTGCCGATGTCGATGGTCCTGAACGTGCTGACCTGCATCCTGATCTTCATTTTCCTGATCACGTCGGCGGATTCGGCCTCCTACATCGTCGCCCAGATGACCGACAAAGGCTCGATCGATCCTCCGCTCGTGAAGCGCCTCTCCTGGGGCGGGCTGATCGCGGCGATCTGCCTGACGCTCATCGCGACGGGCGGCTTGGAGGGCCTCCAGTCGGCGGCGGTCCTGGCGGCGCTGCCCTTCACCTTCATCCTCTACGCCATGGTCTACACGCTCTTCCGCGAGCTGAAGGCGGACCGGCAGGCGATGCTGCAGGAGCTCTACGAGAAGCACGACCAGACGCCGGTCGGCGCTTCGATCCACGAGGCGCGGGAGCTCGCGGACAACGGCGACGAGGGGGAGCCCGCCTACTCGCCCTCGGCGGCGGAGTAGGGCGCCGGCGAGGCTTCGGCGCCCGAAGCGGCGGCGTCTTTCTCCTCGCGAAGATAGTCGAGGAGTCCCACCACCAGTTCGTCGAACACCGCGCGGCACCGCGGGGTCGAGCGCAGGTTCTCGTGCATCACGACAAAGGTCGGGAGCTTCAGGTCGAACTCCCGTTCGAGCAGGCGAACGAGACCCGCGCGCCGCCCGAGCTGCACCTGGCACACCCCGATCCCGAACCCAGCCGCGATCGCCTCGAACTGTGCGAGATCACTGTCCGTCTTCAAGGCGAAGCGGCTCGTATCGAACTGAGGCACGCTCCCGACGAGTTTGCGTATCCACGGTGTCACCTTGTCGAAGCCGATGACGTCGTGCCGGGCGAGGTCCTGCAGCGATGATGGGCGTCCCCGTCGATCGAGGTAGTCCGGCCGTGCATGCAGGCCGAGCGCGACGGCGCCCGCCCGCCGTACGACGAGCGCGCCCTGCGTCGGCTCGACCATTCGCACGGCGATGTCCGCCTCTCGGTGCAGCAGGTCTTGCAGCGTGTTCGAGATCGCGAGCTCGACGACGAGGTCGGGGTGCCGCCGCCTAAGGCCTCGCAGGATCTCGGGCACCACCTTGATGCCGATCACCTCGCTCGCGCTGATGCGCACCGTGCCGCTCAGAGCGCCGCTCGAGCCGGACGCCGTCCGCCGCAGGGCCGCCTCCGTCGCGGCCATCGTCCTGAGATAGGGGACGAGCTCGCGCGCGGCTTCCGTCGGTTCGAGCCCGTTCTGCGAGCGCAGGAAGAGCTGCACCGCCAGAGCCTCCTCGAGCGCCGCGACATGGCGGCCGACCGTCGGTTGCGCCACGCCGAGCCGCCGTGCCGCGCCCGACAGGGATCCCTCCTCGATCACTGCGAGGAAGGCCCGATAGAGGGTCCAGTCCGGCTCCGTTCGTGCCATGCGATTCTGTATAGCGGATGCACGAGATTCCACAATTCCGTTCAGGCTGGCCGGCGATCAAGTTTCGCTCCACGGCAATGATGGAGAGATCCGGTGAGACAGGAACGAACGGCCCTCGTGCTCGGTGCGACGGGCGGCATAGGTGGCACGGTCGCGCGGCGCCTGAAGGCACGCGGCTGGCATGTCAGGGCAATGGCCCGCCAAGGCCGGATGCTCGCAGCGTGCCGGAACTTCGAATGGGTGGCGGGCGACGCGATGAACGCGTCCGACGTCGCGCGGGCCGCCAACGGGGCTGCGCTCATCGTTCACGCCGTGAACCCGCCTGGCTACCGGGACTGGCAGAGGCTCGTCCTGCCGATGCTCGACAACACGATCGCGGCGGCGAAGTCGGAAGGGGCCCGTATCCTCCTGCCCGGCACCGTCTACAACTACGGGCCCGATGCCTTCCCGGAAATCGACGAGGCTTCGCCGCAGAACCCGGTGACGCGGAAGGGGAAGATCCGTGAAGAGATGGAGCGGCGGCTCGAGGTGTCCGCTGGGGAAGGAGCCCGTGCTCTGATCCTGCGGGCCGGCGACTTCTTCGGTCCGAGAGCCGGGAACAACTGGTTCTCGCAAGGGCTCGTGAAGCCTGGCAAGCCGGTGACCTCGATCACCTGCCCGGGCACGATGGGTGTCGGCCACCAGTGGGCGTACCTGCCCGACGTGGCGGAGACGATGGCGGCGCTCGCCGAGCGGGAGAACGAGCTCGACGACTTCGCGACCTTCCACATGAACGGCCACTGGGACGAGGACGGCAACCGCATGGTGGAGGCGATCCGCCGCGCCACCGGGAATCCCACGCTCAGGGCTTATCCGATGCCCTGGCCGGTGATGCGGCTCCTGTCGCCGGTCGTGCCGCTGTTCCGCGAGCTCGTCGAGATGCGCTACCTCTGGCGGCAGCCGATCAGGTTGCGCAACGACAGGCTGATCGACTTCCTGGGCGCCGAGCCGCACACGCCGCTCGACCGTGCCGTGCGGGAGACGCTGGAGGCTCTCGGCTGCCTTCCGCCGGCAGGCCGCGCGACGGCCCGTACGGTGCGCCTGGCGGAGGGGCGGTGATGTCCGGAGCCATCGCTCGCCCGCGCGCCACCGGGTCGCGCCTCGCCTTCCGAACCGCGGCGACCGCCGTCCCGATCATGATCACGGGCCAGTTCTTCCTGATCGGCCTCGCGATCTTCGCAGATGCGGCCGCCTTCGATCTCCACCGCGCGCTCGGTGGCCTGGTCGCGGTGCCGGTCGCAGCAAGCGTGGCGCTGGCGTTCCTTCTTGCGGAATTGCGCCCGATGAGGCGCGGGGCCGCCACGCTCCTCGCCCTCTATGTGACGCAGATCCTCTGGCTGGAACTCGGAGAGGCGACCGGCCTGGGCACGGTGCAGGCGTTGCACGCGCTGAACGCGGTCTTCCTCATGGGCGCGTCCGTCTCTCTGGCTGAGCGGGCGGGGCGGTGAATCGAGCCAGAGTTCATCCCTTCGTCCGCTGCAGGTGCTCTCCCAGCCGCGGCATGATCTCGACGAAGTTGCACGGCATGTGGCGGTAGTCGAGCTGCGCCTCGAGGATGCCGTCCCACGCATCCTTGCAGGCGCCCGGCGAGCCCGGCAGCACGAAGACGTAGGTCTGGTGGATGACGCCGCCCGTCGCCCGGCTCTGGATCGTCGAGGTCCCGATCTTCTCGTAGGAGAGGCGGTGGAAGATCACCGAGAAGCCGTCCATCACCTTCTCGAACAGCGGCTCGATCGCCTCGGGCGTCACGTCGCGGCCGGTGAAGCCGGTGCCGCCCGTGGTGATGATGACGTCGACCTCCGGGCTCTGAGCCCAAGCGGTCACCTGCGCGCGGATCTCTTCGACCTCGTCCTTCACGATCGCCCGCGCGGCGAGGTGGTGGCCGGCCTTCTCGATCCGGCCGGCGAGCGTGTTGCCGGACTTGTCGTCCTCCATGGTGCGCGTGTCGGAGACCGTCATCACGGCGATGCGGACGGGGATGAAGGGGCGGTCGCCGGTGGCGTGGGGCATGGGCTCGCCTCGTGTCTCTCTGGTTGGTCTTGCCGAACCCTCGGCACGGCAACATCCTCGCATATGGCGTCGCGGTCGACGCGACAGGAGGTCCCGCCCATGAGCATCGAGTTCCTGCTGACATCGCTCGTCATCGTCGCCTCGCCAGGCACGGGCGTGCTCTACACGCTGGCGGCTGGCCTCGCCGGCGGGGCGCGCACGAGCATCGTTGCCGCGTTCGGCTGCACGCTCGGCATCGTGCCGCACCTCGCGGCCGCGATCCTCGGGCTGGCGGCGCTCCTGCACACGAGTGCCGTTCTCTTCACGCTCTTCAAGTATCTTGGCGTCGCCTACCTTCTCTACATGGCGTGGCAGACGCTGAAGCAATCCGGAGCCCTGAAGGTCGACGGCAGCCAGTCACCGAGATCGGCTGCCCGTGTGGCGGCAACGGCCGTCCTCGTCAACATACTGAACCCGAAGCTGTCGATCTTCTTCCTCGCCTTCCTGCCTCAGTTCGTCAGCCCCGGCGAGACGGCCCCGCTCGCCCGAATGGTCGAACTCTCCGCGGTCTTCATGGCGATGACCTTCGCGGTCTTCGTCGTCTACGGCCTGTGCGCTGCCGCCGTGCGCGACCACGTCGTCTCGCGGCCGGGGGGCCTCGCCTGGATGCGCCGCAGCTTCGCGGCCGCCTTCGTGGGCCTCGGCGCAAGGCTCGCTCTGACCGAGCGATGAGAAAAGCTCTCTTTGGCGGCTATCCGATCAGGCGCTTTGACTGGGCTTTTGCCCGAGGGGACGGTCTCGGGCGGTTTGGCGCCAATCCCCGCGGCCCGGCGTAGCGTCCCTTGTTGCCGCTGAAGCCCCTGAGTAGAGCGTCCGCCGGAATACCCCACTCCTCATGCAACTTTGAGGCGGCTTGCAGGCTCAGTCGCCCACGCCTCTTGAGCAACTCTGATGCGCGTACGCGCGAGCCGAGCAGGCGAGCGAGGTCGGCATGACTGAAGCCGCTTGTCTCCATGCGGTGGCGGATGGCGTCGACCGGATCGGCCGGTTCAATGGGCCAGTGTGCAGCTTCATAGGAGGCGATGAGGTCAGCAAGAACGTCGAAGCGATCAGCCTCGGGAGTGCCTCGGCTCGGTTCCTCCTCGAAATACCGAGAGATCTCCTCCAGTGCCCACTCGTAATCCGCCTCGTTTCTGATCGGGCGAACGATGACGTCGCTCATCTTATCCTCGCTGCGTCGATGCGATCGTAGTCGCGGTGGGTCCCGATGAACTTGATCAAAACGCGCTTGAACTCGTAAGACACGTGAACAACCAGTCTATACTTGTTGCCACCAATGTCGAAAACGACCCGGTTGTCGGCGACGAAATCGACGGTCGTTCCGAACAAGTCCTTGATGTCTCGGGGGGATGACCATTCCGCTCTCTCCACGACAGAATGCCATGCCCGCAGCGGGCCCTCTGCCCGATGGTGTCGTTCCCAAAACAGCTTGAGGGTCCGCTTTGCGACGATCTGCATCCGGCCAAGAGTATTTGCATCTTGCTGTTACAGGCAAGCACTGCGCGAATTGAACTAAAGGTAAGGCGCTATCGCGTTCCCTCCAGCGCCTTCCTGATCGAGAGCAAATCCCGCCACGCGAGCCGCTTCTGCGCCGGCTGCCTCAGGAGGTAGGCCGGATGGAGCGTCGCGATCGCGGGGATCGCGCGATCACCCGCCCTGTACTCCATCCACCGGCCTCGCATCTTCAGGATCCCGTCGGAGCGCTGCATCATCTCCTTCGCCGAGGCGCCGCCGAGGAAGACGAGGATCTCCGGCGCCTTCAGCTCGATCTGCCGCTCGATGAACGGCTTGCAGACCTGGATCTCCTGCGGCGTCGGCGTGCGGTTTCCCGGCGGCCGCCAATAGACGATGTTCGCGATGTAGGCGCTCGTCCGGTCGAGCCCTATCGAGGCGAGCATGCGGTCGAGGAGCCGGCCGGCGCGTCCGACGAAGGGCTTGCCCTGCAGATCCTCCTCGGCGCCCGGCGCCTCGCCGACGAACATGATGCGGGCCTCAGCGTTGCCGTCGGCGAAGCACATGTTCTTCGCCGTGTATTTCAGCGGGCAGCCCTCGAAGCCCGCGAGGATGTTGCGAAGCTCCTCCAGCGTGGTGGCGAGCCGCGCCTGCTCGCGCGCGAGAAGCAGCGGGTCGCTCGCCTGCGGGGCGTCCGACGGTCCGATGCCTGCGGCCTCGAGCGCGGTCGAAGGCGCGGGCGGTGGCGCAAGCCTGTCGCGCGGCGCAGCCTCGACCGCCTCGTCGACGCCTGCCTCCCGGTACCAGGCGAGAAGCGCGTATGCCTCCTCGCGGGTGAGGCTCTGAGCCTCGCTCATGGCAACTCGTTGACCTCGGATTGTCCTCTCCTTCCGATATAAGCCATAGTGCCGCCGATCGAAATGCGCCGCCTCCGCCGGCGCCCCGACGCGGAGAGACAATCGTGGCAGGAGTAACGATGGCTGACGGCGCGAGCGAGCTTCCCGAACGCGAATCGATGGAATTCGACGTCGTGATCGTCGGCGCCGGCCCGGCGGGCCTCGCCGCGGCGATCCGGCTCAAGCAGCTCTCGGAGGAGCTCTCGGTCGTCGTGCTCGAGAAGGGTTCGGAGGTCGGCGCCCACATCCTGTCGGGCGCGGTCGTCGATCCCGTCGCGATCGACCGCCTCCTGCCGGAGTGGCGCCAGGAGGAGACGCCGCTCAAGACGCAGGTGACCGACGACCAGTTCCTGTTCCTCGGTCCCGCAGGATCGCTGAGGCTGCCGAATGCGCTGATGCCTCCGCTGATGTCGAATCACGGCAACTACATCGTCTCGCTCGGGAATGTCTGCCGCTGGCTCGCCGAGAAGGCCGAGGCGTTGGGCGTCGAGATCTATCCGGGCTTCGCGGCGGCGGAGGTGCTCTACGGCGATAAGGGCGAGGTGATCGGCGTCGCCACGGGCGACATGGGAGTCGGGCGCGACGGGGAGCCGAAGGACGGCTACACCCGCGGCATGGCGCTGCTCGGCAAGTACACCTTCTTCGCGGAAGGGGTGCGCGGCTCGCTATCGCGCCAGGTTATAGACAAGTACGCGCTGAACAAGGACTGCGACGTCTCGAAATACGGTCTCGGCGTGAAGGAGCTCTGGGAGGTCGATCCGGCCAAGCACCGGCCGGGCCTCGTGCAGCATTCGTTCGGCTGGCCGCTCGACCGCAAAACGGGCGGCGGCTCGTTCCTCTACCACTTCGAGGAGAACCTCGTGGCAGTGGGTTTCGTCGTCCACCTGAACTACGAGAATCCGTACCTCTCGCCGTTCCACGAGTTCCAGCGCTTCAAGACGCACCCGGCGATCCGCGAGACCTTCGAGGGCGGCAAGCGGCTGTCCTACGGCGGGCGCGCGATCAGCGAGGGAGGCTGGCAGTCCGTGCCGAAGCTCTCCTTTCCCGGCGGCGCGCTGCTCGGCTGCGCCGCTGGCTTCGTCAACGTGCCGCGGATCAAGGGTTCCCACAACGCGATGCTGTCCGGCATGCTCGCCGCCGAGCACGCGGTGGAGGCGCTCGGGGCCGGCCGAACGAACGACGAGCTCGGGAGCTATGACGCCGCCTGGCGCGACTCCGAGGTGGGCCGGGACCTCAGGCGCGTGCGCAACGTGAAGCCGCTCTGGTCGCGCTATGGCCTCGTCGGCATGGGGCTCGGCGGCCTCGACATGTGGGCCAACACGATGGGCTTCTCGCCCTTCGGTACGCTGAAGCACGGGAAGGCCGACCACGAGAGCCTGAAGCCCGCGGCGCAATGCCGGCCGATCGATTATCCGAAGCCCGACGGGGTCGTGACATTCGATCGCCTTTCTTCGGTGTTCCTGTCGAACACGAATCACGAGGAGGATCAGCCGATCCACCTCAAGGTCAAGGACATGGCGCTGCAGAAGCGGAGCGAGCACGACGTGTACGCCGGCCCTTCGGAGCGCTATTGTCCCGCGGGGGTCTACGAATGGATCGAGGAGGACGGCGCGGAGCCGCGGTTCCAGATCAACGCGCAGAACTGCGTCCACTGCAAGACGTGCGACATCAAGGACCCCAACCAGAACATCGTCTGGACCGTGCCGGAGGGCTCCGGCGGTCCCAACTATCCGAATATGTGACGGCGGAGGGGAGGGCGCCCGCCCTTTCGCGGCCAGTCGAGGAGTTCGCGCTTTGCCGAAGATCGCCAGCGTCCTGACAGGACGCTTTGCCGTGGTCGCCGCCGTGGCGTCCGCCATGCTGCTCGGTCCCGCCATGATTGCTGGCTCGGTGCCCCTGCACGCCGAGGGCAAGGCCGACTTCCAGTTCGGGCCGAAGGCGTTCAGCACGCTCGGCCCGGAGTCGGGCAGCTTCTCCGGCAGCTATCTCGCGGGCCGGCTCGCGGGGAGCCAGGGTGACGCGCCGGCGGCCGCGGAGTTCTACCGCAGCGCTCTCGCCGCGGACCCGAACAATCTCGCGCTGCTCGACCGCGCCTTCACCCTGTCGGTGGTCGCAGGCGATGTAGAGGCGGCCGCCGACCTCGCCGCGCGCGTCGCGGAACAGGACGAGAGCCATCTCCTCGCGCGCCTGACGCTCGCGGCCGAGGCGGTGAAGCGCGACAGGCTCGATACCGCGGCGGACCTCGCCGAGAAGCCTGGCCAGGGACCGCTCGCCGAGCTCACGATCCGCATCCTTCAGGCATGGATCCAGTATGGCCAGGGCCAGGTCGACGAGGCGCTCGCGACGATCGAGGGGCTGCAGGGGCCGGACTGGTACAAGGTCTTCAAGCCGCACCATCGCGGTCTGATCGCCGAGCTCGCAGGGCGCGACGACCTGGCCGACGCGGCCTTCGCCGAGGCGTATGCCTCCGACCCCGGCGCGCTGCGCGTGGTGCAGGCGCAGGTGCGCCGCCTGATGCTGGCCGGCAGGAGCGACGAGGCGCGGGCGATCGCCGACGAGTTCGTGGAGCGCGTGCCAAATCACCCGCTCACGATCGAGTTGCGGCGGCTTCTCGAGAGCGGCGAGGTGCCAGAGCCGCTCGTGACGTCGGTCGCCGGCGGCCTCGCGGAGCTCCTCTACGGGCTCGGCTCCGCCCTGGGCAGCGACAGCGCCGAGGAGTATGCGGCCTCCTACGTCCAGCTCGCGCTCTATCTCGAGCCCGGCAACGCGCTCGCGCGCTTCACGCTCGCCGACTTCTACGAGCGGCTGAAGGACTATAACGCTGCCGCGGCCGCCTATGAGGGCGTCGGCGAGAAGTCCCCGCTCTACGACACGGCACAGGTGCACCGCGCCCTCGTGCTGAACGCGGCCGAGAAGCCGGAGGAGGCGCAGCAGGTTCTCGAGGCCGTGGTCGCCCGCAATCCGGAGGCTCTCGACGCCGTCGTCGCCCTCGGGAACATCCAGCGCGCCCGCGAGATGTTCGACGAGGCCCGCGAGACCTACACGCGCGCGATCGACGAGACCGAGGCGCGGGGCGAGGAGAACTGGACGCTCTACTACTTCCGCGGCATCGCCAACGAGCGCACGAAGAGGTGGGACGAGGCCGAGACCGATCTGAAGAGGGCGCTCGAGCTTCAGCCCGGCCACCCTCTCGTGCTGAACTATCTCGGCTATTCCTGGATCGATCAGGGCATCAACCTCCAGGAGGGGCTCGAGATGATCACGGAGGCCGTCGAGGCGCGGCCGAACGACGGCTATATCGTCGACAGCCTGGGCTGGGCCTATTACAGGCTCGGCGAGTACGACGAGGCGGTCGAGCACCTCGAGCGGGCGGTCGAGCTGATGCCGCAGGAGGCCGTCATCAACGATCACTTGGGCGACGCCTACTGGCGGATCGGCCGCAGGCTCGAGGCGAAGTTCCAGTGGAGCCACGCCCTCGATCTCGACATGTCCGACGAGCCCGGTCTCGAGGAGAAGATCCGCAAGAAGCTCGTCGAGGGCCTGACCGACGAGGAGGAAAGCCCCGCGGCGGTCGCGCGCGACACCGAGTGAGGCACGGCGAGGCAGCGGCCCGGCGGCTGTCGCTCGAGGCCCCGGCGAAGGTGAACCTCGCGCTGCACGTGACGGGCCGCCGCGACGACGGGTATCACCTGCTCGACACGGTGGCGGTTTTCACCGGCGTGGCCGATCGGCTCGAGACGGAGCCCGCGGTGGATCTGGGGCTCGTCGTTGAAGGGCCGTTCGCCGCCTCCCTTCGCGACGAGGACGTCTCGGAGAATCTCGTTCTGAAGGCGGCGCGGCTGCTGGGCGGGTTGCCGGTCCGCATCGAGCTCGAGAAGAACCTTCCCGTCGCTGCCGGAATCGGCGGCGGCTCGGCCGATGCGGCCGCCGCTCTGCGCCTGCTGGCGGATCTGAGCGATCGTTCGCCGGATAGGGCGCGGCTTCACGCCGCAGCTCTTGCCCTCGGTGCCGACGTGCCGATGTGCCTGGCGGGAGTGCCGCTCCGCGCCCGCGGCATCGGCGAGGTGATCGAGCCCCTGCCGGGCTTCCCGTCGCTGCCGCTTCTCCTCGCGAACCCCCTCGTCCCGGTTCCGACCGGCAGGGTCTTCCGCGCCCTGGACCTTCGTTCGAGGGGTCCGCTGCCGCCAAGCGAGGGCCTGCGCGACATCCCGGACGTGGTGGCGTGGCTGGCCCGGGCGCACAACGATCTCGAGGCGCCGGCGATCGCGACGGAGCCGGTGGTAGGCGAGGTGCTGGCGGCTCTGCGGCAGCTGCCGGGCTGCGGCTTCGCCCGCATGAGCGGCTCCGGCGCCACCTGCTTCGGTGTCTTCGCCGACTTGGACACAGCCGAGCGCGCGGCGGCCGAGCTGCGCTCCGTGCGGCCGAAGTGGTGGATCTTGGCGACCGCGACGCGCACCGTCGCTCCGACGATCGTCAGAATCGCCGGTTGACGCAGAAGCCGACGACGTCGAGCAGAGCTTCGCGATGCGGCGTCTCCGGCAGCCTCATGAGAGCCTCCTGCGCGGTCGCGCCATGCGCGTTCGCGCGGGCCACCGTCTCCTCGAGCGCTCCGTGCCGAGCCATCAGGTCGATCGCCCGGGAGAGATCCCGGTCGGTCTGGTTGCCTTCGCGCATGGCGGTCCGCCAGAACGATTTCTCGTCGTCGTCGCCCTTCCAGTAGGCGATCAGCACGGGCAACGTGATCTTCCCGTCGCGGAAATCGTCGCCGACGCGCTTTCCGAGCTCCGCCTGGACGCCCGAGTAGTCGAGCGCGTCGTCGATCAGCTGGAAGGCGAGGCCCAATTCGTGCCCGTAGGTCCGAAGCGCTTCGCGCTCTGCCTCACCCTTGCCCGCGACGATCGCCCCGACCTCGGCCGCCGAGGCGAAGAGGGCGGCCGTCTTGGCTTCGATCACGGCCATGTAACGCGCTTCGCTCGTTTCGAGCTCGTGCGCCGTCTTGAGCTGCATCACCTCGCCCTCGGCGATCACGGCGGCAGCACGCGACAGGACCTCGAGCGCCGGCAGCGAGGCAACCTCGACCATCATGCGGAAGGCCTGACCGAGCAGGAAGTCGCCGACCAGGACGCTCGCCTCGTTGCCCCACACCATGCGGGCCGCAGCCTTGCCGCGGCGCAGCTCGCTCTCGTCGACCACGTCGTCGTGCAGAAGGGTCGCGGTGTGCATGAACTCGACGCTCGCCGCGAGCTTGACGTGACCGTCGCCGCGATAGCCGAACATCTGCGCACAGGCGAGGGTCAGCATCGGTCTGAGCCGCTTGCCGCCGGAATCGATCAGATGCGCCGCGACCTCGGGGATGAGCGTGACGTCGGAGCCGGTCCGCTCGATGATCAGCTCGTTCACGGCCTTCATGTCGCCGGCCACGAGGCCGACCAGCGGCTCGATGCTGTCTGTGCGGGCGAACTGTGTCTGGGCTTCTGCGGCTGTCTGCAAGGCTCGCGAACTCTCCGGTGAGGCTGTCGCGGAAAGTAGCAGAGAGGGAGTATGGAGCAAGCCTTGGGGAGGATGCGCGGGCGTGCGATGGTGGCGGGCCCGGCCCGGCCCGATTGGCGCTCGCAAGAAGGTCCCGCATGAAAGAGCTCCTGCGCACGAACGACTTCGTCCTGATCAGCTTCGTGGAGAGCCTTCTGCGGGATGCCGGCATCGGCGCGGTTGTGCTCGACCAGAACATGAGCGTCCTGGAAGGCTCCCTCGGCGTGTTGCCGCGCCGCGTTCTCGTGCCCGACGACCGATACGACCAGGCGCGCCGGCTCATGATCGACGCGGAACTGGCCGATGAGCTCGGGTGAGCCTCCTGAGCTGACCGACGACGCCTTCCTCGGCGGCCGGGTGCGGGCCCTGCAGCCGCGGCGGGGCCACCGCTCCGGCCTCGAGGCGGTGCTGATCGCCGCCGCCTGCCCGGCATGCGAGGGCGAGACGGTGCTCGATCTCGGCGCCGGAGCGGGGGTCGCGAGCCTCTGCCTCCTCGCGCGCGTTCCCGGGGCGAAAGCGATCCTGGTCGAGGCGGATCCGGCCATGGCGGAGCTCGCGGAGGAAAACCTCCGGCGCAACGGGTTCGGCGACCGCGCGGCGGTCCGCTGCCTGCGTATCGGCGAGGCGGGAGCTGAAGCCTCGAATGCGGTCGCGGAGCATGCGATCGCCAATCCGCCGTTCCGCGATCCCCGCCGCCACCGGAGCTCGCCGGAGCGGGAGGCCGCCCACCTGCTGCCCGTCGAGGCGCTCGGGGCGTGGATCCGCTTCTCCGCCGGCGCCGTCCGGGGGCGTGGCACATTGACGCTGGTCCACGAGGCGGAGGCGCTCGAGGGCGTGCTGCACGCTTTCGGTCATCGCTTCGGCGATCTCCACCTCCTGCCGCTCCACCCGCGGCCTGGGCGAAGCGCGCGGCGCATCATCGTGCAGGGCCGCCGCGGCGCGAGGGCACCGCTATCGCTCCTGCCGGGGCTAGCTCTTCACGGCCGGGATGGCGACGGATTCAGCGACGAGCTCGACCGTGTCCTGCGCGATGGCGCGCGCCTTGCCCTCGGCAGGAAAGCGCGCGATAGGGAGAGGGTTGTGGGGGCATCCTGCGGGAGACCGGAATAGTGGGGATCATGTCCGCCTTGTTCGGGAGGCTCGGGCTCGGAAAGCCGGTCGTGCCGACCGTCACGCTCAGCGGCCCGATCGGCGTCGCTTCGCCGCTGCGGCCGGGGGTCACGCTGGCGGCCGTCTCCGGCGCGCTCGAGAGGGCTTTCCGGTACAAGCGAGGCGTCGCCGTCGCGATCCGCATCAACTCGCCGGGCGGCTCGCCCGTGCAGAGCCGTCTCATCTACTCGCGTATCCGCACCCTGGCCGAACGGCACAAGAAAAAGGTGCACGTCTTCATCGAGGATGTCGGCGCGTCGGGAGGCTATCTCGTGGCGCTGGCCGGCGATGAGATCATCGCGGATTCGAGCTCGATCGTCGGCTCGATCGGCGTCGTGGCGGCCGGCTTCGGCTTCGACAAGCTGATCGAGCGTGTCGGCATCGAGCGCCGGGTCTACACGAGCGGCCCGCGCAAGGTCATGCTCGACCCCTTCCAGCCGACGAAGGATGAGGATGTCGAGCGGCTGCGCGCGATCCAGGCGGACATCCAGCAGATGTTCGTCGACCTCGTGCGCGAGCGCCGGGCCGGCAAGCTGACGGTGCCGGACGAGGATCTCTTCACGGGCGAGTTCTGGTCCGGCCACAGGGCGCACGACCTCGGGCTCGTCGACACGCTGGGAGACCTGCGCCAGACGATGCAGGACCGATACGGTGAGGACATCCGGATCGTGCCGGTCTCGACGCAGCGCGGATTCCTCTCCCGCCGCATGGGCCCGTTCCGCGACGGCGGGCTGACCGCTGATCCGAGCTTCGCGGAGGATCTCGTCGCCACCCTCGAAACAAGAGCCATGTGGTCGCGTTACGGGATCTGAAGGAGGTCTCCCGCATGCCGCATCCTTTTCTCGTCGGAACGGCGCTACTGGGGGCAGGGCTGACGGCGCTTCGTCTCCTCCGGCGCGAGCAGCAGCGCGTGCGCAGGGTTCTCGACCGGGTCGAGGCCGAGGAGGGAATCGGGCGCCTGCCGGCGCAGCGCCTCGAGCGCGATCCCGCGACCGGCGTCTATCGCCTGCCGGACGACCGCCCTTCGTCTTGACCCGGGGAGGGGCCGTGGCTACACGTCCGCGGCATCCAGCGGCGCCGAACCGGCTCACGCGCCGCGACAGCTCGAAAGCCCGTAGGTCCAGATGTCCGATCAGGATTTCCTGAGCCCCTTGCGCTCGTTCCAGGGGCTTCTCCTCACGTTACAGCGCTACTGGGCCGCCCGCGGCTGCGTCGTGCTGCAGCCCTACGACATGGAGGTCGGCGCGGGCACGTTCCATCCGGCGACGACGCTGCGCTCGCTGGGACCGAAGCCCTGGAAGGCGGCCTACGTGCAACCTTCGCGCCGGCCCAAGGACGGCCGCTACGGCGAGAACCCGAACCGGCTGCAGCACTATTACCAGTTCCAGGTGCTCTTGAAGCCGTCGCCGCCGGACCTGCAGGACCTCTATCTCGGGTCCTTGCGCGAGATCGGCATCGACGAGAAGAACCACGACATCCGCTTCGTCGAGGACGACTGGGAGAGCCCCACGCTCGGCGCCTGGGGCCTCGGCTGGGAGGTCTGGTGCGACGGGATGGAGGTCTCGCAGTTCACCTACTTCCAGCAGGTCGCGGGCTTCGACTGCCACCCGGTCTCGGGCGAGCTGACCTATGGGCTCGAGCGCCTCGCGATGTACGTGCAGGGCGTCGACAACGTCTACGACCTGAACTTCAACGGGCGCGAGGGCGACGAGAAGGTCACCTACGGCGACGTGTTCCTGCAGGCCGAGAAGGAATACTCGACGCACAATTTCGAGCACGCCGACACCGAGATGCTCTTCGAGCAGTTCCGGATGGCGGAGTCCGCGTGCCGGAGATATGTCGAGGAGGGCTGGGCAGGGGAGCCGCGCGAGCGGCACCTGATGGCGCAGCCGGCCTACGACCAGTGCATCAAGGCGAGCCACGTCTTCAACCTGCTCGACGCGCGCGGCGTGATCTCGCCGACCGAGCGGCAGAGCTACATCCTGAGAGTGCGAGAATTGGCCAAGTCCTGCGGCGAAGCATGGCGTGCCACCGAAGCGGGGGGAGCGATCTGATGCAGCGTCCCAAGACCACGGCGCCCTCGCGCGGCGCTCCGCCCCGTCCGATCGCCGCCGGCGAGAGCGAGGCCGCTCGGCGGCTGCGCCGGGCGCTTGCCGAGCGGATGCCGGCCGCGCAGGTGCGCAATCACGTGCAGATCGGCTCCTACATGGTAGACCTCGTCGCGCTCGGCCCGAAGCTGATCGTCGAGATCGGTGTCGGCGAGACCGATCGCGCGGCCGCCGGCCGGCCCGAGCGGCGGCGCACGGCGTTTCTCGAGGCGAGGGGTTACCGGATCCTGCGCTTCTCCACCGACGAGGTGACGGCCGATCTCGACGCCTGCGTCGAAAAGGTCGCTGCCGTGGCGGGCGATCGGGGTGGCGCGAAGGCGACGAAGACCGACGACGGGGCCGCAGGATCGGACGATGCCTGATCTCCTGCTCGAACTCTTCTCCGAGGAGATCCCAGCGCGGATGCAGGCGCGCGCTGCGGAAGACCTCAGGAAACTCGTGACCGACGGGCTCGTCGAGGCGGGACTCGTCTACGAGGGCGCGAAGGCCTTCGCGACGCCGCGGCGGCTCGCGCTCAACGTCGTGGGCATCCCCGCCAAGGGGCCCGACTTGCGCGAGGAGCGCAAAGGCCCGCGGGTGGGGTCGCCCGAGAAGGCGATCGAAGGCTTCCTGCGCGGCGCGGGGCTCGCCTCGATCGACGAGGCGCGCATCGAGAGCGATCCGAAGAAGGGCGAGTTCTACGTCGCGGTCATCGAGAAGCCCGGCCGGACGGCGGAAGAGGTGATCGCCGAGCTGGTGCCGGACGTCATCCGCAGGTTCCCCTGGCCGAAGTCGATGCGCTGGGGCACGGGATCGTTGCGCTGGGTGCGGCCGCTGCACTCGATCCTCTGCGTGTTCGGGCCCGAGACCGAGGACACGGACGTCGTGCCGTTCGAGGTCGACGGCATCGGGTCGGGCCGCACGACGCGCGGCCATCGCTTCATGGCGCCGGGCGAGATCGAGGTGAAGCGCTTCGAGGACTACGAGAAGAAGCTCTTCGACGCGAAGGTCGTGCTCGATCCCGCGCGCCGGAAGGAGATGATCCGCGCCGACGCGAAGAACCTCGCCTTCGCGCAGGGGCTCGACCTTGTCGAGGACGAAGCTCTGCTCGACGAGGTCGCGGGGCTCGTCGAATGGCCGATCGTGCTGATGGGCGAGTTCGACCGCGATTTCCTCGAGATCCCGCCGGAGGTCATCCGCCTGACGATACGGGCGAACCAGAAGTGCTTCGTCGTCAATGACCCTGCCACGGGCAGCCTGTCGAACCGCTTCGTGCTGGTGGCGAACCTCGAGGCGGAGGACGGCGGCCGGAAGATCACAGAGGGCAACCAGCGGGTGATCGCGGCGCGGCTGTCGGATGCACGCTTCTTTTGGGAGCAGGACAAGGCGACGACCCTCGCCGACCACGCGAAGAAGCTTCGGAGCATCGTCTTCCACGAGAAGCTCGGCACGCAAGGAGACCGCGTCGCCCGCATCGCCCAGCTCTCGCGCGAGCTTGCGGCCGGGCTCGGGGCCAGCGGCGACCGTGCGTTTCTTGCCGCCCGCCTTGCCAAGGCCGACCTCGTGACCGAGATGGTCGGGGAGTTTCCGGAGCTGCAGGGCGTGATGGGCCGCTACTACGCCTTCGCCGAGGGACGTGAGGCCGACGTCGCCAATGCCTGCCGCGACCACTACAAGCCGGTGGGACAGGGAGATGCCGTGCCGACGGAGCCGGTCTCCATCGCCGTCTCGCTCGCCGACAAGCTGGACATGCTCTCGGGCTTCTGGGCTATCGACGAGAAGCCGACGGGTTCGAAGGACCCGTACGCCCTCCGCCGCGCCGCGCTCGGCATCATCCGGATCGTCCTGGAAAACGGGCTGCGGGTCCGCCTCCTGCCTATCCTTCGCGAGCAGGTCGAGCGCCAGGAGCGGCAGGTGCACTCCACGGCTGCCCTGAACCAGGCGATCGACCAGGCCGTCGCGACGCTCGGCCTCGATCTCTCGGGGAAGACCGAGGAGGAGATTTCGGACGAGATCTACCGCCACCACCAGGTCGATCCGGCGCGTGTGGCTGCGGCGGCGGCGGATCTCGTCGCCTTCTTCGCCGACCGCCTGAAGGTGCAGCTGCGCGAGCAGGGGGCGCGGCACGACCTCGTCGACGCCGTGTTCGCGCTTGGCCGAGAGGCGGGGAGCGCCGCAGGCGCGACAGGGACGCCGGAACCTCAGGACGACCTCCTGATGATCCTCCGCCGGGTCGAGGCGCTGGGCGCGTTCCTCGACACCGAGGACGGCGCGAACCTGCTCGCCGCCTATCGCCGCGCGGCGAACATATTGCGCATCGAGGAGAAGAAGGACGATCGCTCGCATGCGGGCGAGGCGAGCCGCGAGAAGCTCGTGGAGCTGGCCGAGGCGACTCTCTACGAGCGGCTTTCGGCGGTCACCGCGGAGGTCGACGCCGCGCTTGAAGCCGAGGACTTCGCGGCCGCGATGACGGCGCTGTCGCAGCTCCGCGCGCCGGTCGACGCATTCTTCGACCACGTCACGGTGAACGCCGACGACGCCGCGCTGCGCGAGAACCGCCTGCGGCTCCTATCGCAGATCCGCGCGACGATGGACCGGGTCGCCGACTTCTCCAGGATCGAGGGCTGACCGTGCCCCTCTCGCGCAGACGGGGCAGCGCAGGGGCGCCTCAGCCCGCTTCGTCCGCCTTTCCGTCGCGGGCGGAGACGGGCAGGTCGAAATGCAGCACCTCCTCCCGGGTCCCGAGGCTCTCGTAGAGGGCGATCGCGGGCTCGTCGCCGTGGTCGGCCTGCACGAAGACGACCCAGCCGCCGGCGTCGGCGGCGATCCTGCGGAGCTCGTTCAGGAGCGCCGTCGCGCAGCCCCTGCGGCGGAAGCCTGCGTCGACGGCGAGGTCGTAGACATAGTACTCCCGGCGCGCCTGCTCGAACTTGTCGAGCGCGTAGGCGACGAGGCCGCCGACGAGACGGCCCTCCGTCACGGCCACAAGGACCACGACGTGGTCCATCGCGAGAAGCCGCCGGAGGTAGGGGTCGTCGGGAGGCCGGCCGGAATAGGTCGCCCGGTCGTCGAAGACGGTCGCGAAGAGAGCGTTCAGCTCCCTGAGGTGTGGCACGTCCTCGAGCGCAAGGCGCCTGATCGAGATGTCGTCGCGCATGCCGCAACATAGCATGGCGGCGCGGAACCGCTCTTCCTCTGGCGGGTTTTAGTGCCGCCGCGGCGCCGCGCGCGCTCCAGTCCTTGCGCCGCGGTTCCATCCGGAGCAGAGGTATCCCGATAATGACCTTCGATTTCACGACCGTTCAGCCGCTCGTGGCGCTGATCGCCGGCATTCTGATCCTGATCATGCCGAGGCTCCTGAGCTTCATCGTCGCGATCTATCTCATCGTCATCGGGCTCGTGGGACTGACCGCCTGAGGCAAGGCCCGCCCCACGGAGCGGTCGCCCGGCGGCTGCCGCCGCTGCAGAACAGGACGCTGCCGGGCGCACGGAGATTGAAGTCTTCGGCAATTTGCGCGATTGCATGGCCCGCGCGGGACTCTTGCGGCGCGACCAACGGGGAATGACTGATGACGAAGTGGGTGTACACGTTCGGTGACGGCGAGGCCGAAGGCCGCCAGGACATGCGCAATCTCCTCGGCGGCAAGGGCGCGAACCTGGCGGAGATGGCGAGCCTGGGCCTGCCGGTGCCGCCGGGCTTCACGATCACCACCGACGTCTGCACCTACTATTACGAGAACGGCGAGAGCTATCCCGCAGATCTCAACGAGCAGGTCGAGGCGGCTTTCGCCAAGATGGCCAGCATCGCCGGCAAGCGCTTCGGCGATCCAAAAGACCCCCTTCTCGTCTCCGTCCGCTCCGGGGCCCGCACCTCGATGCCGGGGATGATGGACACGGTGCTGAACCTCGGCCTCAACGACAGGACCGTCGAAGCCATCGCCGAGGCGACGGGCGACCGCCGCTTCGCTTACGATTCCTACCGCCGCTTCATCCAGATGTATTCCGACGTCGTTCTCGGCGTCGAGCATCACGAGTTCGAGGAGATCCTCGAGCTCTACAAGGACGAGAAGGGCTACGAGACCGATCCCGAGATCACGGCCGAGGACTGGCAGGTCCTGATCGAGAAGTTCAAGGAACGGATTCAGGAGCAGCTCGGCGAGCCCTTCCCCCAGGAGCCGGAGAAGCAGCTCTGGGGCGCCATCACCGCGGTGTTCGGGTCGTGGCGCAACCAGCGCGCCAAGACCTACCGGCGTCTGAACAACATCCCCGAGAGCTGGGGCACGGCCGTCAACGTGCAGGCCATGGTGTTCGGAAACCGGGGCGACAGTTCGGCGACGGGCGTCGCCTTCACCCGCAACCCCTCGACCGGTGAGAAGGCGCTCTACGGGGAATTCCTCGTGAACGCGCAGGGCGAGGACGTGGTGGCCGGCATCCGCACGCCCCAGAACATCTCCGAGGCGGCGCGTATCGAAGCGAAGTCCGACAAGCCCTCGCTCGAGGCGCTGATGCCCGATCTCTACGGAGAGTTCATCGGCATTTGCGACAAGCTCGAGGCGCACTACCGCGACATGCAGGACCTCGAGTTCACGATCGAGGAGGGCAAGCTGTGGATGCTCCAGACGCGTAACGGCAAGCGGACCGCGCGCGCGGCGCTGAAGATCGCCGTCGAACTCGCGAACGAAGGCGTCATCAGCCGCGAGGAGGCGGTGAAGCGCATCGATCCGCTGGCACTCGACCAGCTCCTCCATCCCACGATCGATCCCAAGGCCACGCGCGACGTCGTCGCGAAGGGCCTGCCGGCCTCGCCGGGCGCCGCGCAAGGCGAGATCGTGTTCGACGCCGACGAGGCCGAGGAGGCCCGTCACGAGGGGCGTCGCGTCATCCTGGTGCGCATCGAGACGAGCCCGGAGGACATTCACGGCATGCACGCGGCCGAGGGCATCCTCACCTCGCGCGGTGGCATGACCAGCCACGCCGCCGTCGTCGCGCGCGGCATGGGCAAGCCCTGCGTGGCGGGCGCCGGCAGCCTTCGCATCGATTACAAGGCGGGCACGCTTTCCGCCGGCGGCAAGACGCTGAACAAGGGCGACATGATCACCGTCGACGGGGCCACCGGCGAGGTCCTCGTCGGCGAGGTGCCGATGCTGAAGCCCGAGCTCTTCGACGAGTTCGCCACGCTCATGGAATGGGCCGACGGCTTCCGCCGCATGAAGATCCGCACGAACGCCGAGACGCCTCTCGACGCACGTGCCGCGCGGGAATTCGGCGCCGAGGGGATCGGCCTGTCGCGCACCGAGCACATGTTCTTCGAGGGCGACCGCATCGTCGCCGTGCGCGAGATGATCCTCGCCGACGACGAGACCGGCCGCCGGAAGGCGCTCGAGAAGCTCCTGCCGATGCAGCGGCAGGACTTCGAGGAACTCTTCGAGATCATGGCCGGACTGCCCGTGACCATCCGCCTGCTCGATCCGCCGCTGCACGAGTTCCTGCCTCATGGCGAGGACGACATCGCCGCGGTCGCCAAGGGCATAGGTGCCGATCCCAAGAAGCTTCACGAGAAGGTGATCGAGCTCACGGAGCTCAATCCCATGCTCGGTCATCGCGGCTGCCGACTGGCGATCACCTATCCCGAGATCTACGAGATGCAGGCGCGCGCGATCTTCGAGGCCGCCGCCGAGGCCGGCAGGAAGACGGGCAATCCGGTGACGGCGGAGATCATGGTGCCGCTCATCGTCTCCAAGGCCGAGCTCGACATCCTGAAGGCCGACATCGTGGCGATCGGCGAGGCGGTCGAGAAGGAGAAGGGTGTGACGCTGAAGTACCAGGTCGGCACGATGATCGAGCTGCCGCGCGCGGTGCTGCGGGCGGAGGAGATCGCCGAGACGGCCGAGTTCTTCTCGTACGGCACGAACGATCTGACGCAGACCGCCTTCGGAATCAGCCGCGACGACGCCGGGCGCTTCCTGCCGACCTATGTCGCCAAGGGCATCCTGCCGTTCGATCCGTTCGTGTCGATCGATCCGGAGGGCGTCGGAGAGCTCATGAAGATCGCGACCGAGCGCGGCCGCAAGGCGCGTCCCGACATCAAGCTCGGCATCTGCGGCGAGCATGGCGGCGATCCCTCCTCCATCGCTTTCTGCGAGGAGGTCGGCCTCGACTACGTTTCGTGCTCGCCCTACCGGGTGCCGATCGCGCGCCTCGCGGCGGCTCAGGCGGCTCTGGGCGTCAAGGTCGAGACCGACCGCTAGCAAGACTTCCGTTCAACGGCGGACGTCACGTGAGGGAGGGCTCCTCGGGCCCTCCCTTCTTCTTGACCTTCTTCTTGCCGTTCTTCTCCGGCATCGGAGCAACGGGCGGCGGCCTTCCTCGGCTACGTCTGTGACGCAGCGGCGCCACAGGTTCCGCTCGACTTCGGATCATAGTTAAGCGGCCATAAAGAATTTTCCGCCACATTGAGACCACGAGGCGGGGCGCACTCCTGGCCCCCTGCCGATCATGGAAACACGGCCGATGCGATGAATCGGCGTCGGCTTGCGACCGGTCGTGTCGGGCGGTGGAGTAAGTGTGCGTATGCTTCGACGGAGGCAGGCAGGTGGCCGATCTGCGGCCCGGGCGTTGGCACCCTACGGACTTGGTGCGGCGCTGTTTTTCCTTCTCACCATGCCGGTGGCGTTCCAGGACGCGACCGCGCTGATGGACCGGGCGGCGCTCGCGTCGTCCGCGCGGTGGAAGGCGGCCCTCATCGCCGACCCCTATGGCAGCACGGCACGCGCGACCCCGGCCTTGCCCCTCGTGCCGACGGAGCTCCTCGAGAAGCGCCCCGCCGGCATCCGTCTCGGCCGCGAGCCGGGCAACGAGGTCGTCATCATGCAGCCGGAGAGGGTGGATCCGGTCATCACCGGCTCGCTCCAGCGGGATGTGCGCGAATTCCCGCAGTCGACCGCGGCGCGGAAGGGCGATCTTCTGATGAGCCGCGCGGCCACCCGGCCGAGCCTCGATCTGGAGAACGGCCTCATCCGGCGGGCGCCGCGCCTCCTGCTGGATTCGAAGCCGAGCGCCGGCAGGCAGTCATTTCTTCCGCCCGGTTCGTTCGAGATCGGGCGGCCGATCCAGGTGGCCTCGCTCGGCACCGACAACTTCCTCATCGGCCGCCAGTATCTGGAGACGCCGATGGAGGCCGCCATCCGCCGCAAGCGCGAGACGCGGGAATACCTCGCAGACCGGCAGTGCCTCGCCACCGCGATCTACTTCGAGGCGCGTGGCGAGACGCCACGGGGCCAGGAAGCCGTCGCGCAGGTCGTGCTGAACCGCGTCAAGGACGAGCGCTACCCCGACTCCGTCTGCGGCGTCGTGTACCAGAACCAGCACATGCGCAACCGCTGCCAGTTCTCCTTTGCCTGCGACGGCACGCCCGACAGGGTTCGCGACGAGAGTTCGTGGACGCTCGCGATGACGATCGCCGACAGCCAGCTCCTCGGATATTCGGAGGTGCCGGAGATCGGGGGGGCGACGCACTACCACGCGACATACGTCAATCCGCGCTGGAGCCGCTACCTAAACAAGCTCGAGCGGATCGGAACGCACATCTTCTACGCCCTGAAGCCCGGGCAGCGCTGAACAGAGTTCAGCCTCAGTTCGGCACCTCGCCTTCGGCCGCCACGACCGTCGCGAAGCGGTCGGCGAGGGCTGCGAGGCTCGCGAGCTGCAGGGCCTCCCACCCGATGTTCTCTCCACCGACCTGCGAGGGCAGGTCACGGGTCGCCGTGGCGTTGGCGACAACGGTGGAGGAGAGGCCGAGGTCGAGTGCCGCCCGCACCGTGGAGCTCACGCACATGTGTGTCATGAAGCCGCAGACGACGAGCTTCTGAACCCCCAGCGCCTTGACCGCCTCGTGTAGCTCCGTTCCGGCGAAGGCGTTGGGCAGCGTCTTCTCGATGACCCGTTCGCCATCATGAGGCTTCAGTGCCTCGATGATGCGCCCGCCAGCCTCCGGGTCGAAGAGCCCGCCCGCCTTGCCGCGATGGACGACGTGGAGGACCGGCCGGCCTTGCCGCCTCGCCCGCGCCACGAGCGCGCTGATCTCGGCGATCGCCGCATGCACGGCGGGAAGCGCGATGGGCCCTTCCTCATACTCGCGCTGCGCGTCGATCACCACGACGGCGCTTTCGGAAAGGGCGGCGGGTGCCGGTGTCGCACCGGCGAGCTCGAGCAGGGTCTTCGGCGTGGTCATCCGGTCTCCTAGCGTGGAAAAGGCGGCAGGCCTCCGCCATGCGCGCGAAACATGTGGATACGCAAACGCGACTGTGTCTCCAATGTTCAATCGCTCTGCTCGAGCGGAGCGCCGGCAGGAGGATCAGATGAAGCTCTACTGGTGTCCGCATACCCGCTCCTTCTCGATCCTCTGGCTCATGGAGGAGGCCGGGCTGCCGTACGAGCGGGTGCTCGTCGATATCCACGCCGGCGAGCAGCGCAAGGAGACCTACCTCTCGATCAACCCGATGGGGAAGGTTCCGGCGCTCGTCGACGGGGAGACCGTGGTCGCCGAACAGGGCGCGATCTGCGCCTATGTCGCCGACCGTTACCCCGAGAGCGGCCTCGCGCCGCGCATCGACGAGCCCTCGCGCGGACGCTACCTCGAATGGCTGTTCTTCGCGGGCAGCTGCATCGAACCGGCCTTCATGGAGAAGGTGAGCGGGTGGGAGGTGAAGCCGACCATGTCCGGCTGGGGCAACTACGACCGCGTCGTGGCCGCCCTGGAACGGGCGCTGGCCCAGGGGCCGTGGGTGCTGGGGGAACGGTTCTCCGCCGCGGACATCATGATCGGTTCCGGCGTCCATTTCGGCCTCGCCTTCGGCATGCTCGACAAGAAGCCGGTGTTCACGGCCTACGAGGAGCGCCTTGTTGCGAGGCCTGCCTTCCAGAGGGCTCACGAGATCGACGAGGCGGGCGCGGTGGAGCGCGTGAAGGCTTCCTGATCGCTTGCAGATCGTATTCGGATGGCTGCTGATACCGCCCCATTCGATCAGCGCCGTTGATCTAGGCCATCAAAGAAGTTCGTTGGTGCGCGAGCGATCATGGCGCTACGATCCGGCCGTTCCTGATCAGGAGGAGAAGCCGTCATGAGCGTGGCAGGGACAGCCTCACCGGGCTGGCGGACGCCGCTCGTCATCGTGCTCTGCGGATGCACGATCTCGATGATCGCCTTCGGCCCCCGTTCTGCGATGGGCCTGTTCCTCACGCCGCTGTCGAACGAACATGGCTGGAGCCGCGAGGTGTTCGCGCTCTCGCTGGCCATCCAGAACCTCGTCTGGGGGCTCGGTCAGCCGCTCTTCGGGGCGATCGCCGATCGATACGGCGAGGCTCGGGTGATGGTGCTCGGCGCGTTTCTCTACGCCGCGGGCCTCGCGCTGACCGCCTCGGCCGGCTCGCCCTTCGTGCTCCATCTGGCGTCGGGCGTGCTGATCGGGCTCGGCATCGCGGGCTCCGCCTTCGCCCTCGTGATCGCCGCTTTCGGCAAGCTTCTGCCGGCCGAAAGCCGCTCCTGGGCGTTCGGCATCGGGATGGCTTCCGGTTCCCTTGGCCAGTTCGTCTTCGCGCCGCTGGGCCAGGCCTTCATCGGGAGCTTCGGCTGGCAGAACGCGCTCTATCTCTTCGCGGTCATCGCGCTGGCGATCCCCTTTCTGGCGATAGGACTTCGCGCGCCGGCGCGCGGTCAGGCCGTGGCGGGCCAGACCTTCGGGCAGGCGATCTCGGAGGCCTTCGGGCACCGCTCCTACCTGCTTCTCGTGTCCGGGTTCTTCGTGTGCGGGTTTCAGGTCGCCTTCATTACCGTCCATATGCCCGCCTACCTCAACGACATCGGCATGCCCGCCTATCTCGGAGCGTGGTCGCTGGCCGTGATCGGTCTGTTCAACGTCGTAGGCGCATATTCCGCCGGGATCCTCGGTGGGCGGATGCCCAAGAGGTCGATCCTGTGCTGGATCTACGGGCTGCGCTCGCTCGCCATCGCGGCCTTCATCATGATGCCGGCGAGCCCCGCCAGCGTCCTCACCTTCTCCGCCGTCATCGGGCTTCTGTGGCTGTCGACGGTGCCTCCGACATCGGGCCTCGTCGCGGTGATGTTCGGCCCGCGCTACATGGGGACGCTCTTCGGGATCGTCTTCCTCAGCCACCAGCTCGGTTCGTTCATCGGCGTCTGGCTCGGCGGCTACGCCTACGCCCGGCTCGGCTCCTACGACCTGTTCTGGTGGCTCGCCATCGCGATGGGCGCCTTCGCGGCGATCGTGCACTATCCGATCCGTGAAGCTCCTGTCGCCCGGCTTGCTCCGGCGGAGTAGCCGGAGGCGGCAGCTTCAGCGTTCGCGCAGCCGGTTGTGGATGTCGGTCGCGGCCTTCGCGGCTTCGCCCATGCCGATGCTGATCTGGTCGAGGCCGTCTGCCACGTCGCCTGCGGCGTAGAGGCCGGGTATGCCGGTGCGGGCATGGTCGTCGATCAGCAACGAGCCGTTCTGGCCCGCCTCGGCTCCGAGCGAAATCGCGAGCTGCGACCGCACCTTCAGGCCGAGCGCGACGTAGAGCGTGTCGAAGCGGCGGCGCCCGCCTGGCGTGATCGCCTCGATCCCGCGGTCGTCCCAGGCGAAGCCGATCACCGGTGCCTCTTCCCATCCCAGATGATGATCGAGGATCCGCTCCATCTCCTCTGCGCCCGCGTCGAGCGCAACACGATGGCTGAGAACCGTCACGTCCTCGCTATAGGTGCGCAGGAAGATCGCCTCCCCGATCGCGCTGGTTCCCGTGCCCATGACGGCGATCCGGCGTTCGCAAGCCTCGAACCCGTCGCAGATCGGGCAGTAGCGGATGCGTCCCGACGCGATCGCGCCGGCCAGATCCGGCACCTGCGCCTCGACGTCCATGGCGCCCGCGGCATAGAGCACCGTGCGCGCGCGAACGCTGCGCCCTCCGGCCGTGCGGGCTTCGAAGCCCCCGTCGGAAAGACGATCCAGTGCGGTCACCTCCTCATTGAGCAGTGGCGCCCCGTAGCGCGTCGCCTGGGCGCGGAGCCTTTCGAGCAGCTCGCCCCCGGAAATGCCCTCGGGATAGCCGGGGTGGTTGTGTGTGCGGGGGATGATCGAGGCACGGCTCGCGCCGGAATCGAACACGACGAAGCTGCGCCGGAAGCGCGCGAGGTAGATCGCGCCGGTCAGCCCCGCCGGGCCGCCGCCGATCACGATGCAGTCGAGAGGCTCGCGTTCATGTGTCATCGCCACGGAAGCCGCTCGGGGTCCGGAGAGTTCCGAGCTCCTTCCGTACCTCGCAGAACATTCGCGGAAGTCGCGCGCTTCCCTGCGAGGCGGAAAACGGACAGGGTGTCGCCCAGACCGTTCCGACAAGCAGGGAGAATCGAACATGGCTGACCGTTTCCCCGCAATTCTCGTTTCCAAGGAAGGGGAGAAGGGCCAGAAGGTCGAGCGCGTCGAGCTGGGGCTCGACGACCTGATGGAGGGAGACGTGGTGGTCGAAGTCGCCCACTCGACCGTCAACTACAAGGACGGGCTTGCCGTGACCGGGAGGTCGCCCGTCGTCCGGCGCTGGCCGATGATCCCCGGCATCGACTTCGCGGGCAGGGTAGAGACCTCCGAGCATCCGGACTTCTCCCCGGGAGACCGGGTCGTGCTCAACGGCTGGGGCGTCGGCGAAACCCACTACGGCGGTTATGCCGGCAAGGCGCGGGTGTCCGGCGACTGGCTCGTGAAGCTGCCGGACGGGCTCGACGCCGCTCATGCCATGGCCATAGGCACGGCGGGCTACACGGCGATGCTGTGCATCCTGGCGCTCGAGCGGCACGGGGTGACGCCGGAAGCGGGGCCCGTGGTCGTCACGGGCGCCACGGGCGGAGTGGGCTCGGTGGCCGTCGCGATCCTGTCGAAGCTCGGCTACCACGTCGTCGCCTCGACCGGCAGGGCCTCGGAGGCCGATTGGCTGAAGAGCCTCGGCGCCGCGGAGATCATCGATCGGGCCGAGCTCGAGGCGAAGCCGAAGCCGCTGGCCAAGGAGCGCTGGGCCGGCGCGATCGACACGGTCGGCTCATCGACACTCGCGAACCTTCTGGCGATGACGCATTACAGAGGCACCGTCGCCGCCTGCGGCCTCGCCGGCGGCATGGACGTGCCGTCGACCGTCGCGCCGTTCATTCTCCGCGGCGTCACGCTCGTCGGCATCGATTCCGTCCGGGCGCCGAAGGCCGACCGCGTGGAAGCCTATGCGAGGCTCGTGCAGGATCTCGACCCGGCCAAGCTCGACGCCCTCTCGACACATATCCCGTTCGACGACGTCGTCCAGGCTTGCCACGACATCCTCGACAACAGGCTTCGCGGCCGCGTCGTGGTGGATATCGGCGAAGGGGCCTAGCCGCGCCTGCCAACGGGTATCGAGAAGGGGATACCCTCGTGCGCGAAGGCGCCGCGGCCGATCGCCTCGACGGCCGCGACCATCCTTCCGTTCCGCCCCAGTGTCTGGTCGCCGAGCTCCACCAGTCGCCGATTGGGCGTGGCTGTGGGCGAGTTGAACCTGATGTCGCGGGCAAGCTCCGCCTCGTCGAAATCCGGCCTGATCGCGCAGGCCATGATGAAGGCCGCTGCCGTCGAGCGGCTGATGCCCGCCCAGCAATGGACGACGCAGGGCCGCTCCCGGTCCCAGCGGCGGGCGAATTCGACGAGGTCGCGGACATGCGCCTCTCCCGGCATCACCTGACCTTCGAGCGCGCTCACGATGTCGTTCATGCCCAGGAACAGGTGGTTGCCCTCCACCACGCTCTCCGGTCGCGGCACGGGCGTCTCGGCGTTGATGAGCGTCACCACGTGGCTCGCCCCGCAGGCGGTGGTGACCTGCGGCAGGCGGGCCAGCGAACAGACGTGTATCTCGGGCATGTCGGTCCCTCGGAGCGGAGATGTCGGCCTAAGAGATAGGGCAGGGGCGGGCGCTCGTCTCAGAGGCAGCGCAGAGGCCGTCGAACCGCTCGAGATAACGCGCCTCCGCCTGGCCCGTCGGCACCGGCACGAGCTGAAATTCCGACTCGATGTCATGGCCGCCGGTGCGCGCGGGCTTGCGAAAGAGCCGATGGGCCTCCTCGCGGGAGAAGCCGGCGAGCTGCGTCGCCTCGAGATAGGCGGCTGCCTGGTCCGCACGCTTGATGAGGTTCGTCACCCGCTCCGGCAGCCTTGCCGGCAGACCGAACCTGAGGTGAACCGCGGCGAGGATCCGGTGCTCCACCGCCTTGTAGCTGTCGCCCAGGACGGCTTTGAAAGGGCTGATGATGTCGCCGATCACATATTCCGGCGCGTCGTGCAGGAGCGCCGCGAGGCGCCAGCGGGTTTCCGTCTTCGGCGCGATCCGCCAGACGAGCTCCTCGACCAGCAGCGAATGCTGCGCGACCGAATAGGCGTGGACACCGATCGTCTGGCCGTTCCAGCGGGCCACGCGCGCGAGCCCGTGCGCCACGTCCTCGATCTCGACGTCGAGCGGGGAGGGGTCCATGAGGTCGAGCCGCCTGCCTGACAGCATGCGCTGCCAGACGCGCGCCTGTTCGCCCGCTCGGCTCAAGCCCGCGCCTCCGAGGGTGGCGCGGCGAGCGTGAACGGAGCCCAATCGGGTAGGCGCGGCAGGAGAAGCTCGCCGGCGGCCTCGAGCGTCCGGCCGGCCGCGGCGGCCTCCGCCGCGCGGTCGAGGCGGACGAGGGCAAGTCCCTCGGGTCCGGCGGACGATCCCATCGTGCCGACCAGTGTTTCGCCGTCACGGATCTCGGTGCCTGCCGGCGGCAGGTGGCCGCGGCCTTCCACGATGAGAAAGCGCTTCTTCGCCGTGCCGCGGTGGTGCATCCGCGAGACGACTTCCTGTCCGACGTAGCAGCCCTTGTCGAAATCGACCGAGTGGAGACCGTCGAGATTGGCCTCGTGCGGGAAGACCTCGTTCGGCTGGTAGTCGCGGCAGCACTCGGCGACGCCATGCGCGATGCGGTGGACGTGCCACTCGGCGGTCGTGGCGGGTGCGCTGCCCGGTGCGACCTCCTCGGGCGATTTCGCCGCCTTCCTGACTCCTCGGCGTCCCAGCGCAGCGAGGCGGGAATCGGTCGGCAGGTCGTTCGCTTCCAGGTCGCCGCCCCACACGGCGAACGGCGCGAGATCCTCGCGCGGCCCGATATCGAGCTTCAGCCGAAGGCGGTAGAACATCAGCCGCTTCACGAGCTCGTCGCGCAGCTCCTTCGCCACGTCCAGAAGGATCCCGCCCTGCGAAGGATGGATGCCGAACTCGAACAGGATCTTGCCCTGAGGTGTGAGGAGCGCGCCGTGCCGCGGAGCTTCGTCGGCGAGATGCGAGAGTTCCACCGTCGCGAGTCCCGCCAGGAAGCCCGCCGCACCCTCACCCTTGATCTCGACCACGGCCCGGTCGTCGAGCCGCGCTGATCTTGCCTGAGCCATTGCCGTTCAACCCCTGTCCCGATCGCTTCGGCGTTTCGTGCTACCTATGCCCGCGATCGAAGCGAGACAAGCGAAGACAGCGGAGGCAAGCATATGCCGAGTTACGACCTCGTCCTCAGGAATGGCACCGTCGTCAATCAGGACGGTGTCGGCCCACGGGATGTCGCGGTGCGCGGCGGCCGCATCGCAGAGATCGGCGATGTGAGAGGGGACGCGGCGGAGACGATCGACTGCACCGGCCTTCATATCCTTCCGGGTGTCATCGACAGCCATGTGCATTTCCGCGAGCCAGGCGCCGAGCACAAGGAGAACCTCGAGACAGGATCGCTCGCCGCAGTGATGGGCGGAGTGACGGGCGTTTTCGAGATGCCGAACACGTCGCCGATGACGGTCGACGCGGCCTCGCTACAGGACAAGCTCGCCCGCGCCTCCGGCCGCATGCACTGCGACCATGCCTTCTATGTCGGTGCGACGACCGAGAACGCCTCCGATCTCGGGGAGCTCGAAATGCTGCCCGGCTGCGCGGGCGTGAAGGTGTTCATCGGCTCTTCCACCGGAACGCTGCTGATCGAGGACGACGAGGGGATCGCCGAGGTGATGCGCAGCATCCGTCGGCGTGCCTCCTTCCACGCCGAGGACGAGCCGCGGCTGCGCGAGCGGGAGAGGCTGAAGGTTGCCGGCGATCCGTCGAGCCACGCGATCTGGCGCGACGAAACCGCCGCGCTGATGGCGACGGAGCGGCTGATCGCCCTCGCCCGCAGGTTCGGCCGCCGGATCCACATTCTCCACGTCTCGACGGCCGAGGAGGTCGCCTATCTCGCCGACCACAAGGACATAGCGACCGCGGAAGCCACGCCGCACCACCTCGTCTTCAGCTCCGACGACTATGCGGAGCTCGGCACGAAGCTGCAGATGAATCCGCCGGTGCGCGCCGCCCGCCACCGGGACGCCATCTGGGCGGGTGTCGCGAGCGGCGTGATCGACACGATCGGATCCGACCACGCGCCCCATGCGCTCGAGGAGAAGGCAAAGCCCTATCCGTCCTCTCCGTCGGGCATGATCGGCGTTCAGACCCTCGTTCCTCTCCTCCTCGATGCGGTGAGCGCCGGGCGCCTGACCATCGAGCGGTTCGTCGATCTGACGAGCGCCGGTCCCGCGCGTGTCTACGGCATCGCACGCAAGGGACGGATCTCCGCGGGCTACGACGCGGATTTCACGGTGGTCGACCTGAAGCGGAAGGAGACGATCACGAATGCCTGGATCGCCTCGCGCTGCGGCTGGACGCCGCATGACGGCCGCGCCGTCACGGGATGGCCGGTCGGCACGTTCGTGCGGGGCCAGCGCGTGATGTGGGAGGGCGAACTCGTCGCCCGGGGTGGCGGGCGCCCCATCGAGTTCCTCGAGGCCCTTCAGCGAGGTTGAAACGCCCGGAAAGAGCCGGAAATTTTCGCTTCTGCGGAAGCTCACCTGTTGTGGCCCGACCCGGCGCCGCCTAAGAGATGGGCGGAGCTCCACCCGCGTCCCACGGTTGATGTCCGAACTCCTGGTCCTGCCGATCGGCATCGTGATCGGTCTCCTCGTCTCAGCGCCCGTCGGTCCCGCCAACCTCATCTGCATGGAGCGGGCAATCCGCTACGGCTTCTGGCCGGCCTTCGTCGCCGGCATCGGCGCCGCGGTGGGAGACGGTATACTGGCGACGGTCGCGGCCTCGGGGTTCGAGGTCGCCGAAGATTATATCCGTCGCTACGACGAACCCGTGCGCCTTGTCGGAGGGCTCGTTCTGATCGCCTTCGGAATCTTCGTGATCCGCTCGCATCCGCACATCCGGCGCGAGATCGAGCCGGGTAGCCGGCCGCCGTGGCTCCGCGGCGCGGCCGCCTGCTTCGCCGTCACGGTCACCAATCCCGGAGCGCTGCTCGCCTTCGCGGCCTTCTTCTCGGGCCTCGCCGGCGAACAACTGATGCACGACATGAGCCGTCCGGCCCGGGTGCTTCTGGTCGCTTCAGTCGTGGGAGGCGCGCTTCTCTGGTGGCTCGGCATCGCGACCATCGTGACCAGGCTCCGCGAGAAGTTCTCCGACGACGCGCTGCACCGCATCAACGTCGTCTCCGGCTCGATCCTGGCTGTCCTCGGAATCGTCGTGCTGGGTGGCGTGCTGTTCTGGTGATCAACGGCCGTAGCGCGAGGCGATGCGCTGCGCGATCTCCGAGCCTTCGTCCATGTAGCTGCCGATCACGTGGACGGCCGTCTCGGTGCAGCGCCGATAGCTCTGCTGAAAGCCGTGATATCCGCGATTGAAGCTGTTGACGAGCCTCGCGCGTCGCTCGGGAGAGGGATTTTCCGCGTCGATCAGCTGCTGCATCAGCGAGCGCCAGGTCTGCCCCTCGTCCGCCTCGCAGAGCTCGCGGAGGTAGTGCACCGCGCCGAGGATCTCGGCCAGGCGATGCAGGTCCTTCTCGTAGGGCGGAGCATCGGCTGGGTTGGCTGCGGCCGGCAGGGACGCGGCGAGCAGAACCAGGATGGCGAGAAGATGTCGGAGACGGCTCATGAGGCCTTCTCTACCTCGATTGCTCCTGCGACGTAAGCGCTTCTCCCGTGCCGACGATGGCCGCCGCCTCGCGGATGATGTCGGCAGCACCCTCCGTCATCGGCAGTTCGCCGAGCTGCTGCGGATGCACCCATCTCACGGCCTTCGTGGCCTCTCCGGCGTGAGGCTCGCCGGAGACGTACAGCGCGGCGAGCGCCAACACCACGTAGTGCCGCTCGACCATGCCTTCGCCGTTTCGCGCGATGATGTCGACATAACCGGCCGTGCCGACGACCTTCGCCGAGATGCCGGTTTCCTCCGCCAACTCCCGCAGCGCTGCCTGTGCCACCGTCTCGCCGATCTCGACGATGCCGCCCGGCAGGCTCCAGAGGTTCCTGAGAGGAGGGTTGTCCCGCTGCGCCAGCAGCACCTGGTCTTCGCGGAAGACGGCCACCGAAGCACCGAGAATCGGCCGGGGAGGGAACCGCCTGTCGTCGTGACGTTCGTTCAAGCCTCTCTCCCAGCTTCGCTCATTCCTGCTACAAAGCGAGCCATGTGTGGACGCTACAGCCTGACCCTGCCGCCCGAAGCGGTGCGCCGCTTCTTCGCCTTCCGCGAGCAGCCGAACTTCCCGCCGCGCTACAACATCGCCCCGACGCAGCCGATACCGGTGGTGCGGCTCGACCACCAGGGCCGCAGCTTCATCCTGATGCGCTGGGGGCTTCTGCCGTCCTGGCTCGAGAAGCCGGGCGGATTCCCGACGCTCTGCAACGCCCGCGCCGAGAGCGTGGCGGAGAAAGCGGCCTTCCGCAACGCCTTCCGTCGCCGCCGTTGCCTCATTCCGGCCGACGGCTTCTACGAGTGGCGCAAGGTCGGCAAGGGACCGAAGGTGCCCCATTTCATCCACCGGGCGGATCGCGGGCCCTTCGCCTTCGCGGGCGTCTGGGAGACGTGGATCGAACCTGAGGGCGGCGAGATCGACACCGCCGCGATCCTCACGACGACGGCGAACGACACACTGCGCCCGTTGCACGACCGGATGCCGGTGGTCCTGCAGCCCGAGGACTGGGATCGGTGGCTTGCCCAGGATGCGGACCGTACCGATCACGTCCGCGACCTGCTCAGGCCGGCGCCGAACGAGTTCTTCGTCGCCGAGCCGATTTCGACGAGGGTGAATGCCGTGGCGAACGATGATGCCGCGATCCAGGAGCCGGTGGCGGAAGACGCGTTGCCGGCGGCGACCCCCGACGGATCCGGCAGCGAGCCCGGCCCGAGGCAGATGGATCTCTTCTGACCGTCAGGAGGATGTGCTGGGGCAGGCGGCGCGTCGGCGCGAGGCGTGCCGCGACAGAAGCGCGGCCACCTCCTCCTCGCTCATCGGCCGGCCGAACAGATAGCCCTGCATCAAGACGTCTCCGAGCCCCGTGACGATGTCGCGCTGCGCCTGCGTCTCGATGCCCTCGATCACGCAGTCGAGTCCGAGATTGCGGCTGAGCTCGATCACCGTCCTGACGATGCTGAGGCCGCTATTGTCGGTCTCGATCGACGAGACGAAACTCCGGTCGACCTTGATCCGGTCGAGCGGCAGGCGGTGGACGTATCCGAGGCTCGAATGGCCGGTGCCGAAATCGTCGAGGGAGATGCTCAGGCCGAGCTCGCGGAACCGCCACAGATGCTCGAGAGCGATGGCGAACTCCTGCATGGCAGCCGTCTCCGTGATCTCGATGCCGATGCGCGCAGGCGCCACCCCGCTGCGGGCGATGATCCCGCAGATCTGGTCCACCGCGTCTGCCAGCACGATGTCCCGGGCCGACAGGTTGATCGACAGCCCGATGTCCTCCGGCCAGGTGGCAGCTGCCGCGAGCCCCTTGCGAAGCACCGCGAGCGTCAGGCGATTGATGAGGGTCGACCGTTCCGCCACGGGGATGAAGACCGAGGGGAGAACCTCGCCCAGCGACGGGCTGGACCAGCGGGCGAGTGCTTCGAACGCGACGATGCTGCCGCGAGGGGAGACGATCGGCTGGAACATCAGGCGAAGTTCGGTGTCGAGGTCGGCGTCGCGCAGCGCCTGCTCCGTCATCGACGTGGTGCGGATCTCCTCCTCGTGCTCCTCGCTGAAGACGACGATCGAGCCGCGTGACTGGCGCTTGGCGAAGCTCATGGCGTAGTCCGCCCGCTCGAACAGTTCGTGAGGTGTCGCCCCCGCCTCAGGAACCCGTGCAAGCCCGATAGAAGCGGAGAGGCCGGAGGCCGTCACCGTCGTGCGAGCGGACCCGCGCAGGGCTTCCGCGACCTCTCGGCCGAATGCTCTGAGGGTCTCATCGTCGCCCGGCCGCCGGACGAGGAAGGCGAACTCGTCGCCCCCGAGGCGGGCGGGAAAGGCGCGTCCCTCACAGACGGCCGAGAGGCGGCGCGCGACGTCCTTGAGCACCACGTCGCCGGCCGCATGGCCGAGCGCGCTGTTGATCGACCGGAACCCGTCGAGGTCGAGGAGGCCGACCGCGAGTCCGCCCGACGGCCGGGGGGTCTCGTCGATCGCGTGCGACAACTCCGCGAAGAAGCGCCGCCGGTTCGGCAGCTCCGTCAGCGGGTCCACGGAGGCCAGGCGCGCGTTCTCATCGCTCAACCGCAGGGTCTCGAGGCTCTTCTCGACGATCGCCTTGCGCGAGGCGATGAGGTCGCGGAAGTCGTTCTGGTGCGTCACCATGACGAGCGACGTCCCGATCGACACAAGAGCGATGTTGGCCGCCATCGCCGGGAAAACGGCGTCTCCGGACAGGGCGAGCATCAGGAGAAAGGGCGAGAAGACGAGACCCGTCATCAAGATGGAGGCGGACTTCAGGTGGACGAGGCAAACGCAGCATCCAATCACCGTCAAAGCGACCCCGAGGACGATGTGGCTGCGCGTTGCGGTGGTACCGTATGCGAATAGCGCCGCCGACCAGAGCGCACAGGCGGAGCTGAAGACGAGCACAAGCACGATCGCGGTCTGAAGGTTCCGCACCGCGGTCGCGTGATCCACCGCGCGGTGGCGCAGGCTGTACCAGAACGCGACGCGTATTGTGCAGATGACGCACCATATGGCGGGCAGAACCACGGTCAGGAAGGCCGGGGCCAACCCGTGATGCGTGTAGGCGACCGCAAGCGTGTTGACGACGAGGACGAAATAGAGGAGGGGAACCTGCCGGCTGAACGCGGCGAGCTGCGCCTGCGCCAGTTCCGGGTCGCCGATCGGCAGCCCCAGCAGGGACCAGATCCCTTGATGGCTCTGCATGGGCCCCCGACCATTCAAATTCACCGCCGCAAAATTTATGGCGTTGAAGCTTTAAGGTGAAGTGAACCGGCAGATTCTGCTTCGAGTGGCGAGGCGTCCGCCCGGGATGCTCGCCGTCTCCGCTATTCCTTCAGTTCGAGGACCTTGCCGGGGTTGAGCAGGCCCTGCGGGTCGAGCGTGCGCTTGATCGCCAGCATCAACTCGTATTCGACAGGGTCCTTCACCCTCGGCAAGAGTCGGCGCTTCAGCTGCCCGATCCCGTGTTCGGCCGAGATCGAGCCGCCCAGTGCCGCCGCGACGCCGTGCACCCGCTCGTTCATCTCGTCCCACATCGACAGGAAGCGCGCCTTGTCCATGCCCGGCGGCTGGGAGACGTTGAAGTGGATGTTGCCGTCGCCGAGGTGGCCGAAGGGAACGAGGCGCGCCTCGGGAAGGAGTTCGATCACGGCCTCCCCCGCACGCGCCAGGAACTCCGGCACCTTCGCCACGGGGACGGAGACGTCGTGCTTGATCGACCCGCCTTCGTGGCTCTGCACCTCGGAGAGCATCTCGCGCAGCCGCCAGAAAGCGCTCGCCTGGTTCCCCGAGCGCGCGACGACGGCATCGAGCAGGAGGCCCTCCTCGAACGCGCCTGCCAGGTCCGCCTCGAGCGCGTCCCGGGCGGTCGCCTCTTCGACCCCCGACGAGACCTCGATCAGGAGGTACCAGTCATGCGGGGCCCCGAAAGGGTCGCGCGTGCCGGCCGCGTGGCGAAGCACGAAGTCGAGGCCGATCCGCGGCAGGATCTCGAATGTCGTCAGCGTGCCTCCGGCCGTTCCCCTGAGCACGGAGAAGAGCCTCAGCGCATCTGCCGGCGAGGGCGTCGCGGCCATCGCCGTGACGCGGCTGCGGGGCTTCGGAAAGAGCTTGAGCGCAGCGCCGGTGACGATGCCGAGCGTGCCCTCCGAGCCGACGAAGAGGTGGCGAAGGTCGTAGCCCGTGTTGTCCTTGCGCAGCGTCCTCAGGCCGTTCCAGATTCGTCCGTCTGCCAGCACGACCTCGAGCCCGAGCACGAGGTCCCGCATCGTCCCGTAGGCGAGGACGGCCGTGCCGCCGGCGTTCGTGGCGAGGTTGCCGCCGATCTGGCAGCTTCCCTCGGAGGCCAGGCTCAGGGGGAAGAGCCGGTCCACATCCTCGGCGGCCTGCTGAACCTCGGACAGGGTCGCGCCCGCATCGACGATGATCGTGTCGCCGGCAGGATCCACGGACCGGATGCGCTTCATCCGGCCGAGCGACACGAGCACCTCGTCGCCGGCCGGGACCTGACCGCCGACGAGACCCGTGTTGCCGCCCTGGGGCACGATCCTCGTGCCGGTCTCGTGCGCGAGCTCCAGGATGCGAGCCACCTCCGCAGTCGAGCCCGGGCGCAGGACGACCGGCGTCTCTCCGTGCCACAGACCCCGCCATTCCACGAGATAGCGCTCCTGGTCGGCAGGGTCGCGCAGCGCGTTGGCCGGGCCGACGATGGCGGCGAAACGGTCGATCAGCTCGGGTGACATCGGCCTCTCGCTCTGGCCTTGGGAGGTTCGGTGACCGCGGGCCAAGTTATGAGCCCGAAAGATCGGAGTCGACTCGCCTCGGCGCGAAGCCGGCGGATCCGCCGCAACGTGGGGCAGGCACGCCGCCGGGATGGCCGCAGGGCTACCGGGCGGGCTCAGCGCGGTGCGGCGGCTCTCCGGAGGCGGTCGTTGATCGCCTCGCCGAGCCCCTGGTCGGGAACTGGGGCGACGGCGATCGTCGGCGCCCCCGTCGCGTCGAGCGCGCGCAAATGCGCGAAGAGATTGATCGCCGCTTCCCTCAGGTCGCCACTCGCCGACAGATTGCGGGTGAAGCCTGGCCGCGCTCCCGCCGGGGTCTGCCCGAAGGCGAGATACGCCTCGCCCTCGGCGGGGCCTGCGGCATGGAGACGCACTTTGGCGCGTGGCGCGTAGTGCGAGCTCAGCATTCCCGGCGCCCGCGGGCTCTCGTCGTCGGTCACCTGTTCCGGCCGCCTCAGGTTTTCGCCGAGCGCCTCTTCAATCGCCCCCCTCGGCACCCCGCCCGGCCGCAGCAGGACTGCCGAATCGTCAAGGCAGGCAACGATCGTCGATTCGACACCCACTCCACATGGCCCGCCGTCGAGCACGAGAGCCACCCGGTCGCCGACCTCCGACGCGGCCGCCTCCGCCGTGGTGGGGCTGATGCGGCCGGAGCGGTTGGCGCTCGGTGCGGCCAGCGGGCGGTCCAGTCGCGCAATGAGACGGCGCACCGGATCAAGGCCCGGGATGCGGAGCGCGATCGTCGAGTGTCCGGCCGTCACGAGCTCGCTGATGCCACAGCCCGGCCGCCGTGGAACGACGAGCGTGAGCGGGCCTGGCCAGAAGGCCCGGGCGAGCCTGCGCGCGCGGTCGTCGAACACCCCGAAACGTTCGGCCATCGCGAGGTCTGAGCAATGGGCGATCAGCGGGTTGAAGCGCGGCCGGTCCTTCGCCTCGTAGATCTTCAGCACGGCATCGTCGCGCGTCGCGTCGGCCGCCAGCCCATAGACGGTCTCCGTGGGAACCACGACGAGGCGGCCCGCGGCGAGAGCGCGAAGGGCTGCGTCCTGGGCCGCCTCGTCCGTCACGTCCGCAATCTGCACTTGCCGCCCAGCCATGAAACCGCTTGTCTTCGCCCACGACATATCAGGAGGCGCGTCGCATGACGCGCACGAAACAGGGTCAGGAAATGAGGACCGCTTAGACGACCTGGCGCCCCCTTGCCAGTCCCTCGTGCGTAGCGGCCCCACCGAGGAGTAGCCGATGTCCTTCCGAGTGCCCGTCCAGGAGATCTCCCACGCCCTGCGCCACGGTGCGGGGCTCGACAAGATGATCTCCAGGGGTCTTTTTCCGGATCTGTCCGACGATCTCGTCGAGGCCGTGCTCGAGGAAGCCGGCCGCTTCGCCTCGGAGGAGATCGCGCCTCTGAACCGGATCGGCGACCAGCACGGCACGCCGTTCGAGAACGGGGTGGTCCGGACGCCGCCCGGCTGGAAGGAGGCCTATCAAGGCTGGGTCGACGGCGGATGGATGGGCCTCAGCGCCTCGCCCGAGCATGGCGGGCAGGGGCTGCCGCTGATGCTCTTCGCGGCCACCACCGAGATGTGGAACCAGGCCTCGATGGCCTTCGGCATAGGGCCCGTCCTCACGGTCGGCGCGATCGAGGCGCTCGCCACGCACGGCAGCCCGCACCTGAACAAGACCTACCTGCCGCGCCTCGTCTCGGGCGAGTGGGCCGGCACGATGAACCTGACGGAGCCGCAGGCGGGCTCCGATCTCGCGCTTCTCAGGACGAAGGCGGAGCGGCGCGACGACGGCACCTACCTGATCCGCGGCCAGAAGATCTACATCACCTACGGCGAGCACGACCTCACGGACAACATCGTCCATCTCGTTCTCGCCCGGCTGCCCGATGCGCCCGAGGGAACGCGCGGCATCTCGCTCTTTCTCGTGCCGAAATACCTCCCGGACGGCGAGGGCCGGTTCTCGATCCGCAACGATCTCCGCTGCACGGGCGTCGAGCACAAGCTCGGCATCCACGGCAGCCCGACCTGCACGATGTCCTACGGCGAGGGCGAGGGCGCGGTCGGATATCTCGTCGGGGAGGAGAACCGCGGCCTGAACTGCATGTTCACCATGATGAACAACGCGCGCCTCGCAGTCGGGCTGCAGGGGGTGGCGATCGCGGAGCGGGCGTATCAGCAGGCGCTCGCCTATGCCCGCGAGCGACGGCAGGGGAAGGCACCCGGCGCAGCCGGAGGCGAGCCGTCGCCGATCATCCTGCATCCCGACGTGCGCCGGAACCTACTGACCATGAAGGCGCTCACGGGGGCCGCCCGCATCATCTGCTACGAGACGGCCCACGCGCTCGACATCGCCCGCCACGGAAGCGACGACGAGGAGCGCAGGGTGGCGCAGGAGAGGGCGAACCTCCTGACGCCCGTGGCGAAGGCCTTCTCGACCGATGTGGGGGTGGAGGTCGCTTCGCTCGGCGTGCAGGTGCATGGCGGCATGGGCTTCATCGAGGAAACCGGCGCGGCGCAGCACCTGCGCGACGCGCGCATCGCCCCGATCTACGAAGGGACGAACGGGATCCAGGCGATCGACTTGGTCACCCGCAAGCTCGGCCAGTCCGACGGCGAGGCGGTGCGGAGCTACATCGCGGAGATGCGGGAGACCGTGGCCCGGCTCGGGACGTCCGACCTGCCGGGCCTGGGCGAGGCAGGGGAACGGCTGGCGGCGGCGATCGACGCGCTGGAGCGGGCCACTCTCTGGATAACTGAGCACGCATCGCTCGATCCGGCGCAGGTGCTCGCCTCGGCCACGCCGTATCTCAGGCTCTTCGGCATTGCCGCCGGGGGCGCGGGGCTCGCCCGCGGCGCGCTGGCCGCGGCCGAAGCCGGCGCGGAGGGCGCGCGGGCGCAGATCGAGCTGACGCGCTTCTTCGCCGAGGCGATCGCCCCCGAGGCGGGTGCCCTCGCCCAGATCGTGACGGGGGGAGCGGAAGCGACGCTCGCGGCAGACGCCGCGCTCGCATGATCCATCTCGACCGGAAGGACATTCCATGAGCACGCTTCAGGGCAAGACCCTGTTCATCACCGGCGCGAGCCGCGGCATCGGGCTGGCGATCGCGCTCCGCGCCGCCCGAGACGGCGCCAACGTCGCCATCGCCGCGAAGACCGACACCCCGCATCCCAAGCTAGAA
The DNA here is from genome assembly GCF_000496075.1 of Lutibaculum baratangense AMV1. Taxonomy (GTDB): domain Bacteria; phylum Pseudomonadota; class Alphaproteobacteria; order Rhizobiales; family Tepidamorphaceae; genus Lutibaculum; species Lutibaculum baratangense. The sequence continues at coordinate 16,784 of NZ_AWXZ01000029.1, read as the reverse complement.
GGCACGATCCACACCGCGGCCGAGGAGATCGAGAAGGCCGGCGGAAGGGCGTTGCCCCTCGTCTGCGACATCCGCAACGAGGAGGACGTGCAGGCGGCGGTCGCGAAGACGGTGGAGCGCTTCGGCGGCATCGACATCTGCGTGAACAATGCGAGCGCCATCTCGCTGACCGGCACGGCCGACACCGAGATGAAGCGCTTCGACCTCATGCACCAGGTCAACACGCGCGGCACATTCCTCGTGTCCAAGACCTGCCTGCCGCATCTCGAGAAGGCGCGGAACCCGCATATTCTCATGATGTCGCCGCCGCTCGACATGAGCGCACGATGGTTCGCGCCGCATGTCGCCTACACGATGGCGAAATACGGCATGTCGATGTGCGTCCTCGGCATGGCCGAGGAGCTCCGGCCCAAGGGCATTGCCGTCAACGCGCTCTGGCCGCGCACGACGATCGCCACCGCGGCGGTGAAGAACCTGCTCGGGGGCGACGCGATGGTCCGCGCCAGCCGCACACCGGAGATCGTGGCTGACGCCGCTCACCTCGTCTTCCTGAAGCTCGCGCGCGAGTTCACGGGGCACTTCCTGATCGACGACAGCTTCCTCGTCGAGAATGGCGTGCACGATCTCGACAGGTACCGGGTCGACCCGGCGCAGGATCTGGTTCAGGATTTCTTCGTGCCAGCCGACAGCGTGCCACCCGCGCCGCTCAAGGCAGCGAAGTAGAGCCCTCCTTTCAAGAAGAGACGGCGCCAACACGGGGGAAAGCTTGCCCACCCTTCTCATCAGCCATCCCGCGAGCCTCGGCCACCTGGTTCCCGAGGGCCATCCGGAGCGACCAGACCGCATGCGCGCCATCGATCGGGCGCTCGAGGCCGAGGAGTTCCAGTCCCTCCTGCGCGAGGTCGCGCCACTGGCGCCGATCGATGCCGCGCTTCTCGCGCATCCGGAGGATTATGTCAGGGCGATCGAGGCGGCGGCGCCCGGCGAGGGAGAGGACCTCGTCGGGGTCGACGCAGACACCGTGATGTCCTCGGGCAGCCTCGAGGCGGTGATGCGCGGAGTGGGGGCGGCGATGCTCGCGGTCGACGAGGTCGTGGCCGGCAATGTGAGCAACGCCTTCTGCTGCACGCGGCCGCCGGGCCACCACGCCGAGCGGCGGCGGGCGATGGGCTTCTGTATCTTCAACCAGGCGGCCATCGCGGCGATCCACGCCCAGAAGGCGCACGGCCTGAAGAGGGTCGCCGTCATGGATTTCGACGTCCACCACGGCAACGGCACGCAGGACATCTTCTGGAACCACGAGGACCTGTTCTACGCCTCGACGCACCAGATGCCGCTCTATCCCGGAACCGGCGCCGCCCGCGAGACGGGGGCGGCCGGCAACATCGTCAACGCGCCGCTGGCGCCGGGCTCCGGCGGCCGCGAGTTCCGCGAGGCGATGGAGGGTATCGTCCTGCCGGCGCTCGATGAGTTTTCCCCCGAACTCCTCATCATTTCGGCCGGGTTCGACGCCCATCGGCGCGATCCCCTGGCCAGTCTCAACTTCGTCGAGGAAGATTTCGCCTGGGGGACGCGGAAGCTCATGGAGGTTGCCGACAGGTCCTGTGGAGGCCGTGTTGTGTCCGTCCTCGAAGGGGGATACGACCTCATGGGCCTCGCCCTTTCGACTGCGGCGCACGTGCGTACCCTGATGACGCGGTGAGGGCGCAGGGCGGGATCGGCCGCGGTCCGCGTCTTGCCGAGGGCCGAGAGTGACGGAGAGTGAGCGCTTGAAGGAGAGTGTCGTGACCGACCGGGCCGACCCCATTCCCGACGACGTTGCCGCGATGAGCTTCGAGGAGGCATTGGCCGAACTGGAGAAGATCGTCGGCCGGCTGGAGAAGGGAAACGTGGCGCTCGAAGAGTCGATCGCCATCTACACGCGGGGCGACGCGCTGAAGAAGCACTGCGACAGGCTCCTCAGGCAGGCCGAGATGCGCGTCGAGAAGATCGCCGCCGACGCGGAGGGTCGCCCGACAGGGGTGGAGCCCCTCGATGTCGGCTGAGATCATCGAGCACCCGGCGCTGCGGCGGCCCACCGTTCCACCGGCGCGGCGGGCGAGCTTTCCGCTCCGCCGACGGCACGTCTTCTATGTGCCGGGCTACGATGGCCGAGGCGTCCGCCAATATCGCCGCATGTACCGCGAGGGTTGCGAGAGCCTGCGGACCGTGTACGGCGTCGAGGCCAAGCTCGGCCGGGTGTCGCGTTCCCGGCTCTGGGGCACCTATCTTTGGCAGGCGTCGGCTCGGACTGAGGAATGGCAGGTCGAGACGACCTACGAATTCTGTCCCTGGGAAGATCTCGTCCGCGAGGATCTTCGGGCCCCGGTTCGCCGTCAGGTCTCCCGCGCGGTGCGCACCTTCTGGCTCTACCTCTCCAGCGGGGCGATGCGACGCTTCTTCGAGGCGAGGTGGCAGTTCGGAGCGTTCGTCCTCTATCCGTTCGCGATGGCCATCTTGTTCGTGGCCGTGGCGCTGGCGGCTGGGGGAGCGGCCGGTGTCGGGCTGGCGAGCCTCGGCTTCCCCTGGCACGTCGTGGGTCTCGCGGTCCTGACGGTCTCCGCTCTGACTTGCAATCAGCTTTTTCGGCGCCTGTCGCGGCCGCTCTATGTCGGGTACCTTGCCGTGGATTTCGCGGAGGCGGCGGAATATGCAGCCGGACGGCGGCCCGACTGGGAGGAGCGGCTCGACCGGCTTGCCCAACGCATTGCCCAAGTATCTCTCGAGGACGGCGTCGACGAGATCCTCGTGGTCGGCCACAGCTCCGGCGCCTTCCTCGCTGCCGACGCCGTGGACCGTGCGATGCGCCTCGAGCCGAAGCTCGGTCGCATCGGCCCGCGCCTGTCGTTGCTGACGCTCGGCAGCGTCATGCCGCTCGTCAGCTACCTGCCCGAAGCGGACTGGTTCCGCGAGGCGCTTCTTCGGCTGTCGACCAGCGACCGGCTGACCTGGCTCGAATATCAGGCCCGCAAGGACGTGATGAGCGTCCATCGGTGCGACCCCGTCGCCTCGAGCGGTGTCCGAGTTCCGGACGGCGAGCGGACGAACCCGACGGTCGTGTCGATCCAGCTCCGGTCGATCCTCAAGCCCTCGACCTACAAGGCTCTGTCGGGGCGCTTCTTCAAGCTGCACTTCCTCTACCTGGCAGCGGCCGAGAAGCCCTGCCACTTCGACTACCACATGTTGACGCTCGGTCCCGTGCCGCTCGCCCTGCGCGCCCGTTTCGGGGAGGAGGCCTTCGCGGCGCTTCTGCCGGACCGACGGGCCGCGGCATGGGCGCGGCTGGAGCGCACGGCGCACGAAGTTTGAGCCGGGTACCCTCGCTAGCGCGAGCTTGCACCCCATATCCCAGGGACAGTACTCGTCCCGATGTCCGAAAGTCCGCTAGGTTCGCCCCGTGAATTCTCCAAAGCCGCTCCTCGACACGATCCGCAGCCCGGAAGATCTGCGTCGTCTGCCGGACGACGATCTCCCCCAGCTCGCGAAGGAGCTCCGGCAGGAGACGATCGAGGCGGTGTCCGTCACCGGAGGCCATCTCGGCGCCGGCCTCGGGGTCGTGGAGCTGACGGTTGCTATACACCACGTCTTCGACACGCCGGCCGACAGGCTGATCTGGGACGTCGGCCACCAGGCCTATCCCCACAAGATCCTCACTGCCCGGCGCGACCGCATCCGCACGCTGCGGCAGGGCGGTGGGCTCTCCGGCTTCACGAAGCGGGCGGAAAGCGAGTACGACCCGTTCGGTGCCGCCCACTCCTCGACGTCGATTTCCGCAGGGCTGGGAATGGCGGTGGCGCGCGATCTCTCGCATGGCGACAACAACGTCGTGGCCGTGATCGGTGACGGCGCAATGTCGGCCGGCATGGCCTACGAGGCGATGAACAATGCCGGGGGCATGGGCAAGCGGCTCATCGTCATCCTGAACGACAACGACATGTCGATCGCGCCGCCGGTCGGCGGCATGAGCGCGTATCTCGCGCGGCTGATCTCGGGGCGCACCTACATGAACGTGCGCCGGACGGGCAAGCAGCTCACCTCGCACCTCCCGAAGTCCGTCGACCGCACGATCACCCGCTGGGTCGAGCACACGCGCGGCTTCGTGACCGGCGGCACGCTCTTCGAGGAGCTCGGCTTCTACTATGTGGGCCCGATCGACGGGCATAATTTCGAGCATCTCCTGCCGGTGCTCCGCAATGTCCGCGACGCGCCGGAAGGGCCCATCCTCGTCCACGTCGTCACCCAGAAGGGCAAGGGCTACGAACCGGCCGAGGAGTCGGCCGACAAGTATCACGGCGTGTCGAAATTCGACGTCATCACCGGCGAGCAGGCGAAGTCGCCGTCGAACGCGCCGAGCTACACGAAGGTGTTCGCGAAGGGGCTGATCGCCGAGGCCGAGGCCGACGACAAGATCGTGGCGGTCACCGCCGCCATGCCGGGCGGCACGGGGCTCGACATATTCGGAGAGAGGTTTCCTGACCGCACCTTCGACGTCGGCATCGCCGAGCAGCACGGCGTCACCTTCGCGGCGGGCCTCGCCACGGAAGGCTACAAGCCGTTCTGCGCGATCTACTCGACCTTCCTGCAGCGCGCCTACGACCAGGTGGTGCACGACGTCGCGATCCAGTCGCTGCCGGTGCGCTTCGCGATCGACCGGGCGGGCCTCGTGGGGGCGGACGGGCCGACCCATGCGGGCGCCTACGACATCGCCTATCTCTCCTGCCTGCCGAACTTCGTCGTGATGGCGGCCGCCGACGAGGCCGAGCTCATGCACATGGTGGCGACGGCCGCGGCGATCGACGACCGCCCGTCCGCCTTCCGCTATCCCCGCGGCGAGGGAGTCGGCGTCGAGCTTCCCGAGCGCGGAACGCCGCTACAGATCGGCAAGGGACGGATCGTCCGCGAAGGCTCGAAGGTCGCGATCCTGTCGCTCGGCGCGAGGCTTCAGGAATGCCTGAAAGCCGCCGACGAACTCGCGGCCTACGGCCTTTCGACGACGGTGGCGGACGCGCGCTTCGCCAAGCCCATCGACACGGATCTCATCCGTCGACTGGCCCACAACCACGAGGTTCTGGTGACGATCGAGGAGGGCTCGGTCGGCGGCTTCGGCGCGCACGTCCTCGAGTTCCTGGCCGCGGACGGCGCCCTCGACGAGGGCCTGAAGGTGCGCACCATGACGTTGCCGGACACCTTCCTCGACCAGGACGCGCCGAAGGCGATGTACAAGACCGCCGGTCTCGATGCGGACGGCATCGTGTCGCGCGTCATGTCGGCGCTCGGGCGCGACCACGCCGAGGAGCGGACCCAGCTCGCCTGATCGGGCGAGCGCCCGGAGGACGGCGAAACCATGCGTCTCGATGAGGCGCTCGTCGCGCGGGGGCTGTCGCCGAGCCGCGCGCGGGCGCGTGACACGATCAAGCGCGGCTGCGTCTGCGTCGACGGACGCGCCGTGGTGAAGCCTGCCGCTCCCGTGCGCGACGGCCAGCGCATCGAGGTGGAAGATCCCGCCGGCAGGTACGTGTCGCGAGCCGCGCTGAAGCTCGCCGCGGCGCTCGAAGCGTTCGCGTTGGATCCGGCAGGCGCAATCTGCCTCGACCTCGGCGCCTCGACCGGCGGCTTCACGCAGGTGCTGCTCGAGCGGGGCGCAAGGCGGGTCTTCGCGCTCGATGTCGGCCACGATCAGCTCGCCGAGTCGCTGCGGCGCGAACCGCGCGTCGTCTCGCACGAAGGCGTCAACGCCCGCACTCTCTCCCGCACCGAGGTCCCCGAGGCACCCCGCCTGATCGTCGCCGACCTGAGCTTCATCTCGCTGCGCCTCGCCCTGCCGCCGGCGCTCGCTCTCGCCGCCCCCGGAGCCGTCCTCGTGGCGCTCGTCAAGCCGCAGTTCGAGCTCGGTCGCGACGCTCTCGACAAGGCCGGCGTCGTCAAGGACGAGGCGGCGGCGTCACGCCTGCCGGAGGAAATGGCGCGTTGGCTCGAGAGCCTCGGCTGGCAACGGCTCGGCGCGATCGTGTCGCCCGTGAAGGGCGGCAGCGGCAACACAGAATACCTGATCGGAGCGCGGCGTGCCTGAGATCCTCGATATCGACCGGCTCGGCCACCGTGGCGACGGCATCGCCGCCACTGCGGAAGGCGAGCTGTTCGTACCTTTCACCCTGCCCGGCGAACAGGTCGAGATCGATCGAGGTGGCGAGCGACCCGAGCTTCTCCGTGTCGTCCGACCTGCGGCTGAGCGTATCGCACCCGTCTGCCGCCACTTCGGCACCTGCGGCGGCTGCCAGCTCCAGCACCTCGCGCAGGAGCCCTACCTCGCCTTCAAGCGCGGCCTCGTCATCCACGCGCTGAGGCAGCGCGGCCTGGAGGCGGAGGTCGACCCCGTCATCGCCGTCCCGCATGCGAGCCGGCGGCGCGTGGTCTTCTCGGCCCGCCGCGTGAAGGGCGGCGCTGTCCTCGGCTATTCGGAGCGCATGAGCCACACGCTCGTCGATGTCGAGGAGTGCCCGATCCTCGTTCCGGATCTCGAAGCGATGATCGCTCCGATGCGGGGATGGCTGCCGCCGCTCGTCTCCCCGAAAGGTGATACCCGCATCACCGTGCTCGACACCCAGACCGGTCTCGACGTGGCGGTGGAGCAGGGCGTGACGCCGAGCCCCCGTCAGATCTCGGAGCTGGCAGCGGGCGCGGCGGCATTGCGCCTCGCCCGCCTCTCGCTCGACGGCGAGACACTGATCCTGCGGGACGAGCCGGTCATTTCCTTCGACGGCATTCGCGTCACGCCCCCGCCCGGGGCGTTCCTGCAGGCATCGGCCGCTTCGGAGGCGGCCATGGCGCAACTGGTGCTCGATGGCGTGGGCAAGGCGAAGAAGGTGGCCGACCTTTACTGCGGCATCGGCACCTTCGCGCTGCGTCTAGGCCGCAAAGCCCGCGTGACGGCCGTCGAGGCAAGCCAGGCCGCGCTCGACGCGCTCGAGAAGGCCGCGCGGGCAGGGCAGGGGACGAAGCCGCTCGCGACGCTGCGACGGGATCTCGATCGGCTGCCGCTGACGGCGCCGGAGTTGAAAGGGTTCGACGCGGTCGTGTTCGATCCTCCCCGCGCCGGCGCAAAGGCGCAGGCGGAGGAACTGGCGCGCTCCTCCGTACGCCGCGTCGTCGCCGTTTCATGCAATCCCGCGACGCTGGCGCGCGACCTCAAAATCCTGTCCGAGGGTGGCTTCCAGATCCGTTTCGTGCGTCCTGTGGACCAGTTCGTGTTCTCTTCCCATATTGAGTGCGTCGCAGCGCTCGAACGCGGATGAGTGCGGAGAGAAAATGATGGCCGGACCCGTCGAACGTCTTGGTTTCAGAGCTGGTTATGGCGTTCAGCAGGCGGGCAGGGTCGTCTGGTATACCGCGCATTCATACGCTCTGGGCCGGCTCCGCCGAATGGCCGAGCGCTTGTACCCCGAGGCGCGCGTCGAGCGGTCGAAGGTCTCCACCCCCGACCGGGCGCGCATCTGGCGCGATCTCGTCGCCCTTTTCCAGCGCGACGCCGTTAACATCGAAGCCGGCATCTATCCTGCGCCTCGCGACTACGAGGGTGGGCCGGCGGAGCTTCTGAGCCGCAGTGGTGCCTTCTTCCGGGACGTCCCGAACGTCTTTCGCCGACGCACCGCGAAGAACGGGCAGGAGGTGTTCACGGAGGAGTGGCAAGGCCGGCTGCCGCGATACTACCTGCAGAACTTCCACTACCAGTCCGGCGGCTATCTGAGCCCCGATTCAGCGAGGCTCTACGACACGCAGGTCGAGGTCCTGTTCAACGGCACGGCGAACGTCATGCGGCGGCAGTGCCTCGTGCCGATCGCGCAGTACCTGAAGGAGCACGACAGGCGGAAGGTGACGCTCGTCGACGTCGCCTGCGGCACGGGCCGCTTCCTGCGGCAGGTGCGCGAGGCCTTCCCCGGCCTGCGCCTCACCGGCATCGATCTGAGCCAGGCCTATGTCGAGGAGGCGCGGCGCCACGTCGGCAATCTCGGCCGCACGCGATTCTCGGTGGGAATGGCCGAGAACCTGCCGTTCGCCGACGCGAGCGTCGACATCGTCACGACCGTCTACCTCTTCCACGAGCTGCCGCCGAAGATCAGGCGCGAGGCGGCGCGGGAATTCGCCCGGATTCTGAAGCCCGGGGGCATTCTCGTCTTCATGGACAGCCTTCAGGTGGGCGATTCCGACGATTATGACGGGCTTCTCGCGCTCTTCCCCGTCGGCTACCACGAGCCCTACTTCGAGAGCTACACCCGCGAGGACCTCGACGAGATCTTCGGCGCGGAGGGCCTCGAGCCGCTTCTCCAGGAGCCGGTCTTCGTCTCGAAGCTCGCCGCCTATAGAAAGCCGGTCTAGGTCGAGCTCAGAGCGCACACGATGTTCCCGCACCTGTTCCTGAAGTCGCTCGGCATCCTCTCGCTGATCTTCGGCGCCATCGTCTTGCCGACGCCGATCCCGCTCGGCGCTCCGCTCATCGCGTTCGGTGCGGCGCTGCTCGTGATGACGAGCAGGACCGCGCGGAGCATCTTGCGCCGCCTTCGCCGCGAGTATCGCGGGCTGAACGACCTGGTGGCGCGCGTCGAACCTCGGCTCGCCCGGCCGTTGAGGGTGTTCCTGCGACGCACCAGGCCGGCCACGCGCCGGCCCCGGCTGCAGCCTCCCGCAGACTGATCACCCGCGCCGCCCGCGGCTGAGCCCTCCGGAGGGCTCAGCCGTCGATCAGCTCGGTCGATACGATCTCGATGCCGAAGCCCGCGAGGCCGACATAGTGCCTCGTCTGCGTCGTCAGGAGGCGGATCGTGGAGACGCCGAGGTCGCGGAGGATCTGCGCGCCGACACCGATCTCGCGCCACGAGCCGACCCGTGCCTGCGCGGATCCATGCTCTTCGACGATCCCCTCCCGCGGCCGGCCCGGGTTCTCCGGCGCCACGCCCGCCGCTCCCTCGCGGAGATAGACGATGATGCCCCGGCCCTCGCGGGCGATCCACTCCGCCGCCGCCTCGATGCGGCGTTGCCGCCCGAACACGTCGTCGAGCACCGTCTCGCGGTGCAGCCGGACGGGTACGCTCTCGCCGTCGCGGATGTCGCCGAAGACGAGCGCCAGATGCTGCACCGGATCCCACTGCGTGGAGTAGGTGATGGCGCGGGCAGCTCCCGCGAAGGTCTCCACCTGGGCCTCGGCCACGCGCTCGACCAGCCGCTCCTGTCTCTGCCGGTAGGCGATGAGGTCGGCGACCGAGACCGTCTGCAGCCCGTGCGCCTCGCCGAACGCCCTGACCTCCGCGCCGCGCTTCACCGTGCCGTCGTCGTTGACGAGCTCGCCGATCACGCCGACAGGCGGGAGCCCGGCGAGGCGGCAGAGGTCGACGGCGGCCTCGGTATGGCCGGACCGCATGAGCACGCCGCCTTCCCGTGCGATCAGCGGGAAGACGTGGCCGGGCCGCACGAAGTCGCCGGCGCCGCTGTTGGGATTGGCGAGCGCCCGCACCGTCGCGACGCGCTCCTCCGCGGAAATGCCCGTCGTCGTGCCGTGACGGTAGTCGACGGAGACGGTGAAGGCGGTCGAATGCGGGGCGTCGTTGTCGGCGACCATCGGCTGCAGGTTCAGCCGCTTCGCCTCCTCCCGCGTCATCGGCGCGCAGACGATGCCCGAGGTGTGGCGGATGATGAAGGCCATCTTCTCGCTCGTGGCATGGCTCGCCGCCACGATCAGGTCGCCCTCGTTCTCGCGATCGTCGTCGTCGGTGACGATCACCATCTCGCCCCGCTCGAAGGCGCGGATCACCTCGGCGACGCGGCGCATCTCTTCAGTCATCGGACGTCTTTCTCTTGTGTCTGCCGTCACGGCGTGCCGGTCTGGCCGCGGTGACGCAGGTAGTGATCGGCGAGCACGATGGCGAGCATCGCCTCGCCGACGGGCACGGCGCGAATGCCGACGCACGGGTCGTGGCGGCCCTTCGTGACGACCTGCGTGTTCTCGCCGGATCGCGTGACGCTCGCGCGCGGCGTGAGGATGGACGATGTCGGCTTCACGGCGAAACGCGCCACGATGTCCTGGCCCGTCGAGATGCCGCCGAGGATGCCGCCGGCATTGTTCGCCCTGAAGCGGATCTTGCCGTCGTTTCCGATCTCCATCTCGTCGGCGTTCTCTTCACCCGTCAGCGAGGCCGCCTGGAAGCCTGCTCCGATCTCGACGCCCTTCACGGCGTTGATCGACATGACGGCCGAGGCGAGGTCCTGGTCGAGCTTGCCGTAGATCGGAGCGCCGAGACCCGCCGGCACGCCTTCCGCGACGACTTCGACCACCGCGCCGATCGAGGACCCCGACTTGCGGATCCGATCGAGGTCGTCGGCCCACAGCTCCGCCGTCTTCGCATCGGGGCTGAAGAACGGGTTGCGGCCGATCTCTTCCCAGTCCCAGCGGCTGCGATCGACGGCGCGGGCGCCCATCTGCACGAGCGCCGCCCTGACCTTCATGTTCGGCACGATCTTCTTCGCCACCGCGCCCGCGGCGACGCGCATCGCGGTCTCGCGTGCCGAGGAGCGGCCGCCGCCGCGCGGATCGCGCAGGCCGTACTTCATCTCGTAGGTGAAGTCCGCGTGCCCCGGCCGGAACGTGTTCTCGATCTCCGAATAGTCCTTCGACCGCTGATCCGTGTTCCAGATCATCAGCGAGATCGGCGTGCCGGTCGTCACCTGCCGGCCGTCCTTCTCGTAGACGCCCGACAGGATCTTCACCTCGTCGGCCTCGCGGCGCTGCGTGGTGAAGCGCGACTGGCCGGGCTTCCGGCGGTCGAGGTCGACCTGGATCTCGGCCTCGGTGAGGGGGATGCCGGGCGGGCATCCGTCGACCACGCAGCCGATGGCCGGTCCGTGGCTCTCGCCCCAGGTGGTGACGCGGAAGAGGTGGCCGAAGCTGTTGTGGGACATGGGGTGCGGTTCGTGGCGCCGCGCGGGCGAAGGGGCTTTGAAACTGCCTTCTAGAGCGGCCCGCCAACCCCGTCAAATAGCGGTGGCGGGCACGCCGGCATGCCAGGTCTCGCGGCCGCCCTCGATGACGGCGAAATGATCCTGCGGCACCGGGAAGACCGGCACCTCGTCGACCGGCACGCCGAGCACGAGGCCTCGCACCGCCCGGATGATGCCGCCGTGGCAGACGCAGATCGTGTCGTGCTCGCGCGACCTCAGCCACGCCCGGACGCGCTCGCTCAGCATCTCGTAGCTTTCGCCGCCGGGCGGCACGTAGGCCCACTTGTCGGTCTGGCGGGCGGCGTGGGCGACGCGGTCGCGGCTCTCGACCTCCGGGAGGGTCGAGCCCTCCCAGTCGCCGAAGGAGATCTCGATCAGCTGCTCGTCGGTCCGGTACGCGCTCGGGTCCATACCCAGGACGCCGCGCACGATCTCCATCGTCTCGCGGGTCCGCCCGAGAGGGCTCGAGACCCAGTCGAAGCGCTCGAGACGAAGACCTTCCCTGTCCGCGAGCGCCTTCAGGGCGAGGCCGTTGCAGCGCGCCTGCTCCCGGCCGACCCCGTTCAACGGCACGTTCTGGCGGCCCTGCAGCCGGCCCTCGGCGTTCCAGTCGGTCTGGCCGTGGCGGATCAGGATCATGCGGATGGAGTGGGGAATCATGCCGTACGGGCCTCCTCGCCTCGACCTTCATATGAGGGAAGCCGGAGACGCCTGCAATCGGCACCGGCCGCGCTCAGAGCGCGAGGACGAGCTTGCCGTTGTTTCCGCCGGAATAGAGTTCGTTCAGCGTGTCCGCGAAGGCCTCGAGACCGCCCTCCCTGATGTCCTCGCGCATCTTCAGCCTTCCTTCGCCGTGCCAGCGGCCGAGCGCGTCGAGAGCCTCGGGGATGCGATCCGCGAAGTCGAACACGATGAAGCCCCGCACGGTCAGCCGGCTCGTCAGGATCTTGCGGAAGTTGTACGGGCCCGGCTGGGGCTCCGTCGCGTTCATCGCGGAGATCATCCCGCAGAAGGGGATGCGCCCGAAATCGTTCATCTGGTCGAGCACGATGTCGAGGATCTCGCCGCCGACATTCTCGAAGTAGACGTCGATGCCGTCGGGGCAGGCGGTCCGCAGATCGTCCGCGAGAGAGCCTGTCTTGTAGTCGACGCAGGCATCGAAGCCCAGTTCGTCCGTCACGTAGGCGCACTTGCGCGGTCCGCCCGCGATGCCGACGACGCGGCACCCTTTCAGCTTTGCGATCTGTCCGACGAGCGAGCCGACCGCGCCCGAGGCGGCGGAGACGACAACCGTCTCGCCCTCCTTCGGCCGACCGACCTCGAGGAGGCCGAAATAGGCCGTCCAGCCCGGCATGCCGAGCCCGCCGACCCAGCGCGGCAGCGGCGCGAGGTTCGTGTCGACCTTCAAGACCCCGGTTCCGTCGGAGATCGCGTGGTGCCGCACGCCGAAGCGGCCCGCCACCGCCTGGCCGACAGGAAAGTCCGGGTTGTTCGACGCCTCGACGGTCCCGCAGGAGAAGGCGCGCATGACCTCGCCGATCTCGACCGGCGGCACGTAGGAGCGGGCGGCCGACAGCCAGCCCCGCATGGCGGGGTCGAGCGACACGTACTCCAGCTTCACGCGGAACTCGCCGTCGCCCGGTTCGGGCAGGGGCTCCTCGCGGATCTCGAAGTTCTCCGGACGCACGCGGCCGGTCGGGCGCGAGGCGAGGCGTAGTGACCGGGTCGCCGACATCAGCCCTTCTCTTCGTTGATGACCACGCTGATGTCGGGCGCGTCCACGGCCTTCATGCCGACGACATGATAGCCCGAATCCACGTGGTGGACCTCTCCGGTGACCGCGCGGCCCATGTCGGACAGGAGGTAGAGCGCCGACTGGCCCACCTCGTCGATCGTGACGACCCGCTTCAGCGGCGAGTTGTACTCGTTCCACTTCAGGATGTAGCGGAAATCGCCGATGCCGGAGGCGGCGAGCGTCTTGATCGGTCCAGCGGAAATCGCGTTGACGCGGATGTTCTGCCGGCCGAGATCGACGGCGAGGTAGCGCACGCTCGCCTCGAGCGCCGCCTTCGCGACGCCCATGACGTTGTAGTGCGGCATGACCTTCTCGGCGCCGTAATAGGTCAGCGTCAGGATCGAGCCGCCGTCCGACATGAGCTTCTCGGCCCGCTGCGCGACGGCCGTCAACGAGTAGCACGAGACGTTCATCGTCTTGTTGAAGTTCGCTTCCGACGTGTCGAGATAGCGTCCGTCGAGCTCGCTCTTGTCCGAAAAGGCGATGGCGTGGACGACGAAGTCCAGCCTGCCCCAGAGCCTCTCCACCTCGGCGAAGACGGCGTCGAGCGTGGAGGGATCCGTCACGTCGCAATGGCCGACGACCTGGCCGCCGAGCTGCTGCGCCAACGGCTCCACCCGCTTGCGCAGGGCATCGCCCTGGTAGGTGAGGGCGAGCTCCGCGCCGGCATCCGCGGCGGCCTTGGCGATGCCCCAGGCGATCGAGCGATTGTTCGCGACGCCGAGGATCAGCCCCCGCTTGCCTGCGAGAAGTCCCTGCACGTCGGCCATGGCGTTCGTCCCGTTGCGATTAAATCCCTGAGCGAGGAATGGTCCTATCGCACAGCCGGAGACCGGGTCGCAAGAAGACGACGGCCGTTGGAACGACTGCCGTTACGGCATGTTCTGCCGAGCTTAGCATCAGCTGCCAAGCTTGGGACGGGCGTCGTATGGTCTTTCGGCCTGCCACTTCTTCATCAGCGCCTCGAGCTCGGGATCCCGATCGGCCGGCAGGACGATGCGCAGCGACACGAGGAGGTCGCCGTGCCCGCCCTTGGCCTTCGGCAGGCCGCGGCCCTTGAGGCGCAGCACCCGGCCGCCGCTCGACCCCGGAGGCACGGTCAGTTCGATCTGCGCATCGAGCGTGGGGCACCGCACCCTGCCGCCCAGGACCGCCTCGTAAAGCGTCACCGGCAGGTCGAGGCGAACGTCGTCGCCCTCCACCTTGAACAGATGGTGCGGCACCACGGTCACGTTGACGATCGCGTCGCCCGGCTGGCCGCCATAGGGGCTCGGCTTCCCCTGGCCCCGGAGCCTGATCTGCTGCCCGTTCTGAAGGCCTGCCGGGATCTTGACGTCGCCTTCCTTCCCGACCGGCAGGCGCACCCGTTTCGAGGTGCCCCGCGCGGCCTCGATCGCGTCGATCTGCAGGGAAAGCTGCACGTCCTCGCCGCGCGCAGCGCGCGTCCGCGTGCGGGCGCCGGAGGCGAAGCCGCCGCCGCCGAGCCCGCCGAAAATGTCGTTCAGGATGTCCTCGGCGTTGATATCTTCCGCGGTGCCGCCGCCGCGATAGCTCCACCGGGCCCCGCGCGTCCCCGCGCCCCGGGAGAAGCCCTCGAACCCGGCCGCGCCGGCAAAGGCGGGATTGCCGTCGGCATCGATCTCGCCGCGGTCGTACTGCGCGCGCTTCGTCTTGTCGTTCAGGAGATCGTACGCGTTGGTCGCCTCCGTGAAGCGTTCCTGGGCGCGCTTGTCGTCCTTGTTCGTGTCTGGGTGATACTGCTTCGCCAGACGACGATAGGCCTTCTTGATCTCCGCCTCCGACGCCGCCTTCTGGACGCCCAGAACCTCGTATGGGTCGCGTGCCATCGTGTCCTATACCGATCTTGTTTCGGCGAGGCGTCTACACACCTCTCCAGCGTGTGATGCCGCTCGCCGTGTAGGAGATTATTCCCAATCCATGTGGTTAGCGCACGGCCGCTCCGCAAGCGCGGCGCCACGCTCTCCCTCGCCATCGGCGCCCAGGATGGATATATGAGCCATGCGTAGCGGATCGGGCGAGACTATGGAAGATATCACGGACGGGGCGCAGGCGACGGTCGAGGCCGGCATGGAAGAGGCCGAGGCGCCCTTCCGGCAGTTCCAGGCGTGGCTCGAGGAGGCGAGCCGGAGCGAGCCGAACGACCCGAACGCCGTCGCCGTGGCGACGGTCGACGAGGACGGCCTGCCCAACGTGCGCATGGTGCTGCTCAAGGGCGTCGACGACCGGGGTTTCGTCTTCTACACGAACTTCGAGAGCGCGAAGGGCCGCGAGATCCTCGCTGCACGCAAGGCGGCCATGTGCTTCCACTGGAAGAGCCTCAGGCGGCAGGTGCGTGTCCGCGGGCCCGTGGAGGTCGTCTCCGACGAGGACGCCGACACATATTTCGCCTCGCGGCCGCGGGGAAGCCGGATCGGCGCGTGGGCGTCACGCCAGTCGCGTCCTCTCGAGGATGCCCATGCGCTCGAGAAATCCGTCGCCCGCTACACCGCCTCCTTCGGCATCGGCGAGATCGCGAGGCCTCGCCACTGGTCCGGATTCCGCATCAGGCCCGTAGAGATCGAATTCTGGCGCGACAAGCCGTTCCGCCTTCACGAGCGGCTCGTCTACCGCCGAGACACACCCGAGGGCGGATGGCGGACCGTCCGCCTCTACCCCTGAGCATCCCAAGGAAGGCCGCCCGATGGCGCAGACGAACGAAGTCCGCAAGACGATGATCCTGACGGGCGCGAGCCGGGGCATCGGGCATGCGACGGTGAAGCGCTTCTCGAGCGCCGGCTGGCGCGTGATCACGTGCTCCCGCCACCCCTTCCCGGAGAACTGCCCGTGGGACGCGGGGCCCGAGGATCACATCCAGGTGGACCTCGCCGACGTCGCCAAGACCGAAGAGGCGATCCTCGAGATGAAGGAGCGCCTGAAGGAGCAGAATTCGAGGCTCGATGCCCTCGTCAACAACGCGGCGATCTCGCCGAAGGGAGAAGGTGGCGCGCGCCTCGGCACCATGAGCACCGACATCCGCGACTGGCAGGCGGTGTTCCAGATCAACTTCTTCTCGTCGATCATGCTCGCCCGCGGCCTCGTCGACGAGCTGACGGCAGCCAAGGGCGCCGTCGTGAACGTGACGTCGATCGCCGGCAGCCGGGTCCATCCCTTCGCCGGAGCCGCCTACGCCACCTCCAAGGCGGCGCTCGCGGCGCTCACGCGGGAGATGGCGCACGATTTCGGGCCGCTCGGCGTTCGCGTGAACGCGATAGCGCCGGGCGAGATCAACACGTCGATCCTGTCGCCCGGGACCGAGAAGATCGTCGAGCAGATCCCCCTCCGCCGCCTCGGGACGTCGGAGGAGGTGGCGAAGATCATCTACGTCCTCTGCTCGGACTGGGGGTCCTACGTCAACGGCGCCGAGATCTCGATCAACGGCGGCCAGCACGTATAGACGTTCCGGATCTCGACAGCTCGCCTCCCCCGTTCCGGCGGGCGAGACTTGCGTCGGCGGCCGTGACTTCAGCCGTCCAGAGCCTCCGGAAGGCTCCCCGTCAGTCGGTGCAGCAGGCGGTGTCCTCGTAGGGCAGACGGTCGGCACGCTCCTGGGCGGAGCGCTCTACGCGCGTCGTTTCCTTGCAGCAGAGGGACGCCGCGGCGACGGCCCGGTTGCCGATGCCGCTGGGCTGGGGGCGGCTGAACTCGTGGTGGGCTGCTTGTTGCGTGGTCATTGTGATTACTCGTGCGCCAGTGCTTGATCAACAACAAGGCAAACAGAGCCTTGAGACTGTGTCGCAACTGCGGCGGATGCACGGGAATCGTGCAAGTCGATCATTCGGTCGACCCCCGCCTGTTACGGGCCGGCAACAGTGTTCGCGACCATGGTGAAGCAACGGTGAACGGCAGGTGCTGTTCCGAGAGTTGAACGGCTGAAAGAAAAAGAGGGCAGGCGTGAGCCTGCCTT